>JAKEET010000094.1 GCA_022616435.1 Gemmataceae bacterium | reverse complement strand
CGTGCCGCGGCCTCGCGGACTTTCTGCACGGCCGGCACCAGCAGGGCAATCAAGATGGCAATGATGGCGATGACCACCAGCAATTCGATGAGCGTGAAGCCCCGAAACCCCTTTCGCATCGACAGCATGGAGCACCGTCCTTTCGAAGAAAAACGTGGCGATGACCAACCACTTCAAAAGGCAGCGTTCCCGATGTCCCGCAGGGGGTGGTAGAAGAGAGACCTTGTAGGACAGGGGTGCTCACATTAACCCATCGATGAAGGGAACTGTCAAGGAGAAAATGAAAGAAAAGTTAGAAAACAATGAACGTGGCCGCCCTCACGGTTTCAGCCGCACCAGCATCTTCCCCTGCCTCCCCGGCGTCTCAACCGCTCGCACCGCCTCATGGATCTGGGCCAGCGGAAAACCCGCCTGCACCGGCGCTGTCAGCACCCCGGCGCTCAGCAGCCGGTTGATCGCGCGAAACAGCTTCAGCATCGTCAACACCCCTTGCTGCTTGACCCACTCCGACAGCCAGAATCCTTCGATGCGTTTCTGGCCGACCATCAGCTGCCGCGGGTCGAGCGGAATCGGCTCGCCCGACAACGTGCCGTAGACCAGCAACCGCCCCCCGTGCCCCAGCGCCCGCACCGCCCCCAGCCCCATGCTGCCGCCCACGGCGTCCAGGGCGTAGCGGACGCCGGTGCCGGCCGTGATCTTGCTGACGCGCTCTTCGATCGACTGAGTCGCGGTGCAGATGACCTCGTCGGCGCCGAGCTGGGCCAATTCCGCGGCCTGATCGGGCCGGCGGACCACGTTGATCGTCCGAAAACCGGTGTGCCGGCCGAGCTTGACGATCATCTTTCCGAGGGCGCTGCCGGCCGCCGTTTGCAGCAGCCAGGCGCCGGCGGGGACCTTCAAGACCCGTGTGGTCATCGCCAGCGCCGTCGCGGGATTGACGAAAAACGAGGCCGCCTGCTCGTCGGGCACATCCTGGTTGACCGGAACGGCTTGCCGCGCCGAAATCACCACGTGCTCCTGCCAGGTCCCGCCGGCGCCGTGCAGCACGGCGACGCGCCGCCCGGGCCGCAACCCGCGCAGCTTGGCCAGCAGTCCGGACCCGACCGCGTCGATCACGCCGACCCCTTCAAAACCGGGCGTGGCGGGCAACGCCGGCAGCCGGCCGTACTGGCCGCGCACCACCAGCAGGTCGGACGGATTGATCGGCGCCGCGATCATGCGGATGCGGACCTGTCCCGGCCCAGGCTGCGGCAGCGGGATGTCCGTCAATGTCAGCACCTCGGCCGGATCGCCGAAGCGCTCGAAGAGGATGGCTTTCATGTCAGGTCAGGGGTCAGGGTTCAGGAGTCAGGGCGACCATTTTTCGTTGGATCTTGCTACTGACTACGGGCTACTGACTACTGACTCTTTGCAATATGAAACGCCAGCTGCAATGGCCGACGGCGCGGCGGTTTTGTCCGAGATTTTCGTGGTTTTCCGGGGCGCGGCGGCGGGATCCTGGTTTTTTCGGGCTTTTTTTGCCGAAAACGGCCGGAAACCCGCGTTTTTCAAGGAAATATCGTTGACATTCGCCGGGGCGGGACCTAGTTTGCTTGACTGAGAAGGACATTTGGAGTCCGGACCATCCCAGGTTGAAGTGAGGGACCATCATGAGCAAGGCGAAGTCGGCGACCAAGAGTTCCATGTTTCAGGACCTGTCTGAAAAGACCGGCTTGTCCAAGAAGGACATCAGCGGCGTCTTCGATGCCCTGACGACCTTCATCCACGAGCAGGTCGGCAAGAAAGGCCCTGGCGTCGTGACGCTGCCCGGCCTGCTCAAGGTCAAGCGCGTCGAAAAGCCCGCCACCAAGGCCCGCCCCGGCCGCAACCCGGCCACCGGCGAGACGATCATGATCGCGGCCAAGCCGAAGCGGACCGTCGTCAAAGCCCTGTGTCTGAAAGCGCTCAAGGAAATGGTCAAGTAGGATTTCGGAAGCCGTGAAGCCTTCCGCTGCTGACACCCGCTGACCGCGAGCCCGTGCCTGGGACTCGCGGTTTGTTTTTGCGCCGGCCCTTCGCAAGGCCGGCCAAGGACGAGATAGAATGAAGTCATGGACGCGCTTGCCGCAAACCATGGCCCGCTGGGCGCCCCCTCCGGCGCTTCCGTCCCCGCCGACGCCGTCCCCACCGGCGCCGGCTCCACCGATGCCGTCGCCGCGGGCGCGCTGCGCGATCTCGAGGGAAGGGTCCAATCGCTGGAGAGCGCCGTCGTCCGGCTGGAGGATACCCAGGCGCTGGAAGAGCGCGTCGCGGCCCGCGTCGTCGAGCGCTTGCCGCAAGTCAAGGTCGCGGCCGGCCGGGACGCCTCCCGGCCCGATCGCGCACCAGAGCGCACCGGATCAGAGTCCGCAGCCGACGTTGCGGCCCTCGACGTCGCGGTGATGGAAGAGCGCATCTGGGCGCGGCTTGCCGAGCGCCTGCCCCCGCAGTCGGCGAAATCCGCCGTCGAATCCAAACCGCGGGCCGACGCAGCGCGGGCCGACGCAGCGCGGGCAGACGCGGCCGCACCGCGGACCCGCTGGGGCGGCGCCTGGTCGTCGTGGCTCCTGATCGAGATGTTCCGCGAAGCCAAGCTGCTGGTGCGCATGATCTTCGACCACCGCTACCACATGGCCTGGACCACGCGCATCATCGCGCTGATCTTGTTCCCGGCCATCGTGCTGGCGCACTGGTGGGTGCCGCTGTTGTTCTTCTGGTTCCCGCCCATCTGGTTCAACGTGACCCGCGAGGTGTGCGTCAACCTCGTGAACCTGGCGCTGGCGTTCGCTCTGTTCAAGGCATTGAACCGCGAAACGCGGCGCTACCAGGAGAAACTGCAGTAGACATTGGAGCGGCCATGATTCGCCTGGGCGTCAACATCGATCACGTCGCCACCGTGCGGCAGGCGCGGCGTGCGCACGACCCGGACCCGGTGGCCGCCGCGACGCTGGCGCTCTTGGGAGGCGCCGACGGCATCACGGTCCACCTCCGCGAGGATCGCCGCCACATCCAGGACCGCGACGTGCGCTTGCTGCGGCAGACGGTTGCCGGCCGGCTCAACCTCGAGATGTCGGTGGCCGGGGATATCGTCGCGATTGCCTGCGAGGTGAAGCCGGACGAGGCCACGCTGGTCCCCGAGCGCCGGCAAGAGCTGACCACGGAGGGCGGCCTCGACGTGGTCGCCAACCAGCAAGCGGTCGCCCAGGCGATGGATCACTTGCGCAAGGCCGGCGTCGAAGTCTCCTTGTTCGTCGATCCCGATCAGCGCCAGATCGAGATGGCCAAGCTGCTGGGCGCGCACGCGGTCGAAATCCAGACCGCCCGCTATGCCGAGGCGACAACGCGGTCCGACCGCGCCGCCCAGCTGCAGCTCTTGCGGGAATCGGCCGACTTCGCCCGCCAGCACGGCCTGCACGTCCACATGGGGCACGGCCTCGACTACGGCAACGTCGCCGACGTGGCCCGGCTGCCGGGCGTGGAGGAGCTGAACATCGGCTTCAGCATCGTCGCCCGCGCCGTGCTCGTCGGCCTCGAACGGGCCGTCCGCGAGATGAAGGACGCGATTCGGATCGCGGGGAAGTAGGGTATTATCGCCGCTTGCGGCTTAGCGTTCGCCCTCAACCGTCAACGCATTGGAATTGTCAACGCGAAACGCCAAGCTGCAAGCGGCGAGTCGAGCGCAAGCGGCCAAAGAGACGGTCATGCCGACGACAGTACACCTGGCCCTCGGCAGCAACATGGGTGATCGCCGGGCGCATCTCGACCGGGCGCTGCAACTGCTGCGCGACGCCGGCCTCACCATCCACAAGGTCTCCAGCTATCGCGAAACCGATCCCGTGGGCGGACCGCCCGGGCAGGGGAAGTACCTCAATGCCGCCGCTTCGGCTGCCACGTCTCTCGAACCGCTGGCCCTGCTGGCGCTCTTGATGGAAACGGAGCAGCGCCTTGGCCGGGTCCGCGCCGTCAAGCACGGGCCGCGGACCATGGACCTCGACCTGCTGCTGGTCGGCGACCGGGTCATTGCCGAACGGGACGCGCCGCTGCTGGCGCCCCACCCGCGCTTGCAAGATCGCCTGTTCGTGCTGGAGTCGCTCGCCGAGATCGCCGCCGATGTGGTGCACCCCGTTTTCCAGCGCACCATGGCCGAGCTGCTGGCCGACCTGCGTCAGCGCCTGCGAAGGCAGCCGGTGCCCGGCCGCGAGCTCGCCGGCCTGCGTGCCCTGGTGACCGGTTCCACGAGCGGCATCGGCCGGGCGATCGCGCTCGAGCTGGCCACGGCGGGCGCCGATGTGCTCGTGCACGGCCGTCGGTTGCCGAGCCGAGCCGACGAAGTAACGGCCATGTGCCGATCACATGGCGGCCGCTCCGAGGCGATCTTGGGGGACTTGCGCGACGAAAGCGTGTGCCTGGACATCGCGGCCCAGGCGTGGCGCGCCTGGAACGGACTGGATATCTTCATCGCCAATGCCGGCGCCGACACCTTGACCGGCGACGCCGGCCGCTGGCCGTTCGCCCGCAAGCTGGCCGAATTGTGGTCGGTCGATGTCGCCGCGACCGTGACGATGTGCCGCGACCTGGGCCAACGCATGCACGACCGCGGCACGGGAGCGATCATCACGATGGGCTGGGACCAGGCCGAGACCGGGATGGAGGGCGACAGCGGCCAACTGTTCGCGGCCGCCAAGGGCGCGGTGATGGGCTTCACGCGCAGCCTGGCTCTGACCCTGGCGCCCGAAGTTCGCGTCAACTGCCTGGCGCCCGGCTGGATCAAGACCGCATGGGGCGAAAGGGCGTCGACAAGATGGCACGAGCGCGTCCGTCGGGAGACGCCGCTCGAACGCTGGGGGACGCCGCAGGATGTCGCCGCCGCCGCGCGCTGGCTGGCGGCGCCGGCCTCGTCGTACGTCACCGGACAGATCATTCGCGTCAACGGCGGCGCGGTGCGCGGCTAGGCTTTGGGCTGGCACGTGAAGATTCCAGGTGGTCGCGCACCGCCGCTGCATTCGGACAGCCTCCGATTGCACCAGTTCCTATACCATCTTCATGAACCCCTCCTGCGATCTCGGCATGGTCGGCCTGGGCGTCATGGGCCGCAATCTGTTGCTCAACTTCGCGGACCATGGCTTCCGCGTCGCCGGCCTGGACACCGATCCGGCCAAGGTCACGGCGCTGTCGGCCGAGGGAGGCAGCCGGGTGATCGCCACCGGCGAGGCCCGCACGTTCATCGACAGCCTGCGCTTGCCCCGCGCCATCATCCTGCTCGTTCCCGCCGGCAAGGCCGTGGACGCGGTCACTGGCCAACTGTCGCCACACCTGGCGGCGGGCGACCTGGTCATCGATGCCGGCAATTCACACTTCAAGGACACCGAGCGCCGCGCCAAGGAGCTGGCCGCCAGGAAGCTGCACTTCTTCGGCCTGGGCGTGTCCGGCGGCGAGTCCGGCGCCCGCCGCGGACCGAGCATGATGCCCGGCGGCCCGCGCGAGGCCTTCGAACGCGTCCGGCCGATGCTCGAAGCGGTCGCCGCCAAGGTCGACGGCCAGCCGTGTGTCGCCTGGCTCGGTCCTGGCGCCGCCGGGCACTACGTCAAGATGGTTCACAACGGCATCGAATACGGCGTCATGCAGCTCCTGGCCGAGGCGTACGACCTGATGCACCGCGGCCTGGGCTTCTCGAATACACAGATGGCGGAGGTGTTCGGCGCCTGGAGTCAGGGGCCGTTGCAATCGTTCCTGGTCGAAATCACCGCCAAGATTCTGAACAAGCTCGATCCGAAAACCGGCAACCACCTGGTGGATGAGATCCTCGACGTGGCCCGGCAGAAGGGGACCGGCAAATGGACGTCGCAGGAGGCGATGGACTTGCAAGTGCCGCTCTTGACAATCGACGCTGCCGTGGCGCTGCGCGACCTGTCGGCGTATGATCGGGAGCGGACCGCCGCCAGCCGCCTGCTGAACCGGCCGGACAAGGCTTTTGCCGGCGACCGGGCGGCGGCGCTGGCCCAGCTCGAAAACGCCTGCCATGCCGCGATCGTGGCCACGTACGCCCAGGGCTTTGCGCTGTTGCGCAAGGCGTCGGAGGTCCACGGCTACAACCTGGAGCTGGCCACGGTGGCCCGCATCTGGCGCGGCGGCTGCATCATTCGCGCGGCCCTTCTGGAAGATTTCCGCGCCGCCTACAACGCCCAGCCGCAACTGCCGAACCTGTTGCAGGACCCGAAGCTCGCCCAGCAATTGATGAAACGCGACGAGGACCTGCGGGCCGCCCTGCGGCTCGCGATTGACTTGGGCATCCCGGCCGCGTGCTTCCTGAGCGCCCTGGCCTACCTCGACGCCTACCGCAGCGCCCGCCTGCCGACCAACCTGATCCAGGCGATGCGCGATTTCTTCGGCGCTCACACCTACGAACGCATCGACGAGCCGGGAACGTTTCACACGCAATGGGAATGAATCCCCGACTCTTGAGGTGATCCCATGCGGCGCTACTCGCTCGAAACCATCATCCTGATCCTGGTGATCGTCTGGCTCCTGGGGATGCTGGTGCCCCCCTTTGCGGCCGCGGTCGGCAGCCTGATTCACCTGCTGCTGGTGGCGATCCTCATCGTCGTGCTGATCCGGCTGCTGCGCGGCGATCGGATTTTCTGAATCGATGAGGTCGCGCCCCGGTTCTTCAAACCGGGGCTCGACTTCACTTCTTCGTCCGCACGAACTGATAAATTCCACGTCCCGCCGCGGAGTACGTCAACAGATACACGTCGCCCTGTTCGTCTTCGCCGAACGACAGGATCGGCATGCCCCGGTCGCGGATCGGCCGGTTGGCGACCACGCGTTTCGCGGTTTCGTCGTACCGGAGGGCCCAGATCTTGCTGCTGACGTAGTCGCCGTACACGTAATGGCCTTCCAGCTCCGGCAGCGCCTTGCCGCGGTAGACGTGGCCGCCGGTGATCGACTTGCCGATGTCGTGGTGATATTCCCAGATCGGGTCGATGTACGCGGGGCCGTGGCCCTTGCCGTCGGCGCCGAACGGGTGCAGGCCTTCGCGGCGTCGCCAGCCGTAGTTGCCGCCTTTCTCGATGATGTTGATCTCCTCGTACAGGTTCTGGCCGACGTCGCCGGCCCAGAGCTTGCCGGTCTTCTTGTCGAACGCCATCCGCCAGACGTTGCGCAGGCCGTAGGCCCAGATTTCGGGGAGGGCGTTTTCGTTGCCGGCGAGCGGGTTGTCGGGCGGGATCGCGTACTTCTTGCCGGGGTCCTTCTTGTTGACGTCGATGCGGAGGATGTCGCCCAGGTGCGTTTTCAAGTTCTGGCCGTTGTCGTGCGGATCGTTGGCGGCGCCGCCGTCGCCGAGCGCGATGTACAGGCAGCCGTCGGGGCCAAAACATATGGTTCCGCCGTCGTGGTTCCAGAAGGGGCGCTTGACGCTGAAGATGATCTCTTCCGACGCGGGATCGGCCTTGTTCGGGTCGTCCTTGCTGACCCGGAAGCGCGACACCACGTTGACCAGCTTCTGGTTCTTGGGCGTGTAGAAGACGAAGAATTCGCCGGTCTTCTTGTATTCGGGATGAAACGCCAGGCCGAGGAGGCCTTCTTCGTTTTGCTTGTCATCGTAGCGCACCTGGCTTTCGATGTCGAGGAAGACCTTGGTGGCCTTCGCCTTCTGATCGTTCGGAAAGACGTGGATGACGCCGTGCTGCGTGGCGACAAAGACGCGGTTCGAACCGTCGCCGGCATGGGTCAGAACGATGGGCCGGAGCGGCACGATCTTGCCCGCGTCGGTTTCACCTTGCCAGCCGGTCCACTTGAGGTTGGGAAAGGCGACGGCGGTTTCGAGCGGCAGCGGGGTTTCATCGACGGGTTGGCCGGGGACGGCGGCGGGGACGACGTGGATGGCGCCCGCAGTGGCGTCGGCAACCAGCAACGACCGGCGCATGGGATCGAGGCAGATGGCCATCGGCATGCCGAACGACGCCTCAAGCATGACCAGCGGCGATCCGGGACGTGCGGCAGCCCAGATTTTGCCGGCGCCGGCGGCAAACAGGCGACCATGCATGTCCCAGGCGAGCCCACTTGCGTTGATCAGGCCGCCGGCGCGATGGGTGACGGCTTCGTGGGCGCCATTGGCGATCGTGACGCGGCTCACCTGAAAACCATCGAGCGAAGGATCGGTGACAAGCAAATGCGACGCGCCGTCCATCGCCAGCCCGCAGGGCAAGCCGAGGGCAAACCAGCTCTTGGAGTCAACGATGACGTCGACCTTACCCTTGGGAGTGATGCGGAAAACCGCGATTCGAACAGGATTCTTGCCGGCCCCGACCGCGTAGAGCGTGCCGCTCTCCGGATCGGCCGTCATGCTGCCCACCGAACTCATGGCAAATGGGAAGGCGTTGGGAGCGACAAACACTTCGGACTTGCCGGTCAGATCGAACTTCCGGATCCGATCGCGATCCGCGACGAACAACCATTTCTGGTAGGAAGCGATCGCGCTGGGCTCGTCGAGTCCCTTGGCAAACGGGATCGCCTTGCCCTGTTTCACGACCACGATCTCGCCGCCTGCTTTGGCCGCGCCGTTGCCGCCGCGGACAGCCGCATAGATTCGGCCATCCGAGCCGACCGCGATGGCGCTGAGATTCTTCAGCCCGCGGACCAGAGGCTTGGGCGCCGCCTCCCCCGCGGTCAGGATCTGGGTGATGCCCAGGACAAGAGCCAAGATCGACAGGGGACGCGCCATGGGTGCAATTTCCTCGCGAGCACGGAATCGGGACGGCATGAACAACACTGTACGGGGCGGGCGCTGGTCCACCAAGAACAAAAGAACCCATTGCGTCACGCTGGATCACCACAATCGGGTGACGGGATATGGATCAAGCGTGAGATGATTGCCGGTGATCGACGTGCTGATCGCGAAAGTCCGCGAGATGCTCGTCATCCTCGGTGACGATGGTCAGCATTCGGCGACATCGCCCCGGCACCGGCCGCCCGGCGGCACCTGCCAGGGACGCGAGTTGGGCGACCGGCAGTTGGTCGCGGGTGATGACTATCGGACCCTCCGCGGCCAGCTCCTCGATCAATTTGGGCAAACTGGCCTGGGCTTCTTCCAAGCTTACGGTGGACATTTCGGGCCTCCACTCTGCGCCAAGAACGCTCTGCATTATGACGGTCCGCGCGCGGCCTGGAAATGCGCAATACTTAAGCCGAGCCCGCTGCGAGCACTTCATCGACCGCCACAGCAAACCCCGGCAGCAGCACGCTCGTTGCCCGGCTGCCAGGTTTGAAGTCGCCGTGCCGCCGGTACGATCTGCCCTTCAGGGTGAGCACGCGGATGACTTTCTTCTCCGGATCGACGATCCAGTACTCGGGGATGCCGGCGGCGGCGTACTCCACGGGCTTCGTCTTCCAGTCCCGGATGCGATCCTTGGCGTCGCCCGAGACCACTTCCATCACCAGGTCGGCGCCGTCCCAGAACTCCTTGTGCCGCCGCGACGCGTGTTTCGCGCTCATGTAGACCACGTCCGGCTCGCGGAACTTCACCTCGGTTCGCAACCGCAGCCTCACTCGAGTTCCGGAAAACAAAACGACGCCCGGCGCGTGGAGTTCCACAAAACGTTCCAGATACTTCCACAGGAACGCGAGGATGAGCTGGTGTGGTTCAGTCGGCATGGGCAAGACCTCCAAGCGACCCTCGGAAAGCTCCACGCGGATGTGGGCGCCGTAATGGTCCTCCAGCGACAAGTATTCGTCCTCGGTCCATTGTCCCTGGGCCGGAAAGAACCGGGCAATCTCCCAGGTCAATTCGTTGCCGTTATCGGCGCGGCGGCTGCGCCGGGCTGCCGCTTTCTTTGATGACGTGTAAACGTGTGCCATGGTCACAACCTTTGTAACGGCGGGCCTCGTTGAGTCATTCTAACGCGCCGCATCAACACAACAGCCCGCCGGAGATCGGCGGGCTTGTGGAATGGCAGTCATCGCGGGTTCGACCCGCGGGAATCGCTGCGCTCATCCCGCGGCT
Organism: Gemmataceae bacterium; assembly: GCA_022616435.1. Lineage (GTDB taxonomy): Bacteria > Planctomycetota > Planctomycetia > Gemmatales > Gemmataceae > JAKEET01. The sequence continues at coordinate 139,382 of JAKEET010000094.1, read as the reverse complement.
TGGGTTGGATCATTTCTTCTCCGTCTTCTTCTCCGGCTGCTTCGGCTGCGCATCCGGCGGCAACAGCGATTTCAGCAGGCTGCCGTTGGCGCCGTTGTAGACGCGGACGACGCCCTCCTGGCCGCCCGCGGCGACGACCGCGCCGTCCGGGCTCGTGCCGATGGCGTAGACGAAATCATTGGCCCCGGCGAAGTTGCGGACGTTGCCGCCGTTGGTGGCGTTGTAGGCCTTCACCTGGCTGTCGCCGCCGCAGGTCAAAAACTCGGTCTTCTTGCCGATGAACATGAGCCGCGTCACTTGCTTCGAGTGGGCATTGATGGTGCGGGCTTGCTCGCCCTTGTCGTAGTCCCAGACCTTGACGGTGTTGTCGCCGCCGGCCGAGGCCAGCAGCTTGCCGTCCGCCGCCCAGCCCACGTCGAGCACGTGGTGTGTGTGGCCCTCGAAGCTCTTCACGAACTTGCCCGACGGGATCTCCCACACCTTGACGAACTTGTCGGCCGAGGCCGTGGCGATCATCTTGTTGTCCGGCTTGAAGCAGATGCCGTAGACCGTGTCCGAATGGCCGTTCTTGACCTCGGCGACCTGCTTCCAGCTCGGCACGTCGAGGATCTTGATCTCGCCCTCGACCGTCGGTTCGCCGCCGGCGAGGCCGAGGAACTTGCCGTCGAGCGAGAACGTCATGGCGACGACAGCGTGGGCGAAACCGCCGATCTTGTGGCGCAGCATGCCGGTGTGCGGGTCCCAGATGCTGATCTGCTGGAAGCTGCCGCTGACGAGATACTTGCCGTCGGGCGACCAGGCCATCGATTCCACGATCGACAGGTGAGCGGCCTTCACGTCCTTGCCGTCGGGCGTCTTCAGGCCCGGATCGAAGAGCGCGCGGATGTGCGTGCCCGAGCCGGCGTCGTACAGGTGGATCTGGTTGCCGCGGCCGGCGGCCACGGAGGTCTTGTCGGGGCTGACGGCGACGGCCCGCACCGGCGACACATTCGCCGGCGGCACGCCGACCACGACTACGGTCTTGCGCGGCCCGCTGGTGGTCGGCGCCTTGGCGCCCTGGTCGATCCACAGCTTGATCAGGCCCAGCTCTTGCGACGACAGCGGCTCCTCGCCGCGCGGCGGCATGAAGGGCTTTTCGCTCTTGGTGCCGAGCTTGATCAAGTTGCTCGCCATCGACTTGCCGGGAACGACCGCGGTGCCGCGGCGGCCGCCCTTGATGACGCCCTCATACGTGCTGATGTCGAACCGGCCTTCCTTCACGTTGCCGGAATGGCAGGTGATGCACTTCTTGTAGAAGATCGGCTCGATCTCCTTCTCGTAGATGACCGGATCGGTGCGCTTGATCTCGGCGATCGGGATCGGCTTGATCTCTTTCTTGGCCTGCGCGAGGGCGGACGAAGGAATGATGGCCGCGACGCCGATCAGCAACAATGCACGCATGGGAACAACCCTCATTCGTTGAATTGGCGAGCGTCGCCGCGTAAGCGTGACGTGTCCGGCGGAATACCGCCAGACACTGCACGCCGCCGGACACGTCGGGCTCACGCCGCGACGCTCGCCAGTCACTTCACCACGTTCACGTTGATCTTCACGTCATGATTGAGCATCACGTTGCCGTTGACAACGGCAATTGCGCGGATGGTCAGGTTTTGGCGCGGACCGCCGGCCGCGTTGGCGGGGACTTTGAGCGCCAGCTTCACGTCGTTTTGCCCGGCGGCGATGACGGCGCCCGCCGCGGTCACGCCGTTGGCGTTGTCCGGCAGCAGGCTCACCTTGAACGCGTCGGCGTAGTCGAATTGCCGGGCAACTCTCACGAGCACCACCACTTCGCCGCCGAGCTTCAGTTGCGGGTTGGCGTTGTCCACCGAGAGCGTGGCGACCTGTTTCGGCAGCACCGTGAGCGTGATCGGGTTCGACGGCAGGATCGTGTTCACCGGCTTGCCCTTCGGATCGGGCGAGATCGGCGCGAAGCCGCGGAAGACCAGGTTGTACGTCGCCGGCGCGGTGTTGGGCGCGACCGTCAGCTCGACCACTTGATCGTCCTTGCCGGGCGGCATGTTGATCGCGGGGAACGTGATGCCGGGCGGGAAGTCGTTGGGAACCGGGGCGAACTGGAAGTTCCCCTTGAACTCGGGCTGAATCCGCGTCAGCTTGGCATTGATCTTGATCTTGTCGCCCAGCGACACGACCGCCTTTTCCGGCGTGGCGTTGAAGCGGGCCGGCGCCTTGCCGCGGATGGCCATCACCAGGGCCCGGTCGAGCCGCGTGACCGTCGGGATGTTCTGCTGGTTCTGCACGGGCCAGGTGATCGTCGCCGGCCGGGCCTCGCGGACCACCTTTTGGCCGTTGATGACCGCCGTGCCGGTCACCTTGATCTCGCCGGTGAAGTTGGCGGGGGCGGCGTCGGCGACCTGGAGCACCAGGTTCGTTGATTTCATGTTCGGCGCCAGCACCTGCGGCGTGCAGGTGACGCCCGTCGGCAGACCTTCCGCGGTCAGGGTGATCTCGCCTCGGAAGCCTTCCAGGCGCTGCGCGAATACTTGAAGGTGGTGGAGCCCCCCCAGCCCCACCACCAAGGAATCCGGCCGAAAGTCTTCGGCCGGCATGACCACGAGGCGAAAGTCCGGCTTTTCGGGCGAGATGCGGATGCGATACACGTGCGTCGGGTCGGCGTCCCCCAGATGGTTGCCGACGAACAGGTAGTATTTGCCGTCCTCCGGCGCCGTGAACTTGTAGGGGGCGGGATCGCGGCTTTGCGTGAAGAACTCCTTCGTGCTCAGCGTCTCGGGGTTGTCGTCGAGCGGCGCCATCTCGGCCTTCTTGGCGTTGCGGACGCTCACGAACATGTCCGTCGGCGCACCGAGGCGATGGCTGATGGTCTCGATGATGAACGAAACCCCCTTCTTCGCGGTGAAGGCGTACCAGTCGCGGTCGCCGCGCTTGTCGATCCGGCCGGCGATCTCGCACGGCAGCGGCACGTCCTGCGCCGTTTCGAACGTGTCGTTCCTGTCGTTCTCCAGCACCACCGGCGCCTTGGCGTACGTGAGCAACATCGGGTTCGAGAGGCCTTGCGGGGTCGGCAGGCGATATTCGAAACCGTCCAGCAACGCCGTCGCCGGCGGCACGTTGCCGGTGTAGCTCAGCCGAACTTGCGCCAGCGGATCGGCCGGCGCGGTGATCGAGACCGTGAGCTTCTCCATGGGCGAGCCGTTGAGCACTGCGGCGGGGTCAATCTGTCCGCCGGGAAGGTTGCGGCCAAGAAGCGTGACCTGGGCGGCCTTGCCCGGCTCGATCATCGGCGGGAACACCGCCTCGAGGCGCGGACCCGTCGAAATGTTGAGCCGGTAGAAGTACTCGCCGGCCGGGAAAGGTTGGATGTACGTGAAGTGGTTGAGCCTCAGGATGTAGTCGCCGTCGGCCGGGAGAATCGCATCAAGCACGCCGTCCTGATCCGGCTGCGCGCGACCATATGCCAGCTGTTTGCCGGCAGTGTCGAGCAGCTTCATCTCAGGTTCGAGCCGGCTGTCGATGCTGTTGGCCAGGCACGTGATCAGGATCCGCTGCCCCTTTTTGCCGGCGAAGACGGTGTAATCGACGTCCGTGCCGCCGCCGGTGTTCCCGGTGATCGTGGTGCCGAGGTCCACTTTCTGGGCTTGATCGACGTCGTTGTTGGGCTCCTTCTCGGCGACTTCGTTCAGCTCGCCGACGACGAAGATGCGCGGGTTGCTGATGCCTTTGGCGTTGACCAGGCGAACGTCGTAGAAGCCGGGCGGCACGGCCTTGTCGATGGTGACGGCGAACTTGGTGATCGGCGGCGCCTTGGGGGCGGGCTTCTTGGGATCGGGCTTGGCTTTCGGGTCCGGCTTCGGCAGCGGCGGCACGATGGCGACGCCCTTGATGCCGGGATGGCTGAACGCCAGGCTTTGCGGCTCTTCGACGTCGCTGCCCGCGAAGCCCACTTCAAACGCCGTTCCCGCTTTGCCGCCGGCCGGCGTGAGCGCGGTCAGGCGCGGCACGGGCCATTGGTTGCCGTTGACGACCTGGGCCTGGGCGGCGCCCGCCAACCACAAACACACAGCGGCCGCGCCGAGCGCGGAACGGGACAGAGTCCTGCCTCGCATGCAACAACTCCTCAACGAGCCGCCAGGCTCAGCCCGGCAGTGGGCAGTCACGATTCGGGGAACGTCCTTCAGCACGGATAAACACGAATCGGATAAATTGGTCCGCTGGCGGGGGTAGCCCTTCGCGTCAGCGGCAGGCGCGAGGGCTAGGGAGTATGGTAATTGAGACGCCGGCCGCGGTCAAGAAAGTTCCGCGTTTCTTTTTTGTTGACTCCGCCCCTTTGACCCCGGATGATGATAGCGCCGAGTTCTTCGGCGGCTCGCGCTCATTTCGCAGGAAGGATCATTCCCATGCGTCCATCCCGGTCGCAGCGACGCCGCGGCGTCACGTTCATCGAATTGTTGATCGTCATCGGCGGGCTGCTCGTGCTGGCGGCGATCTGGTTGCCGGCGGTCGCGCAAGTCCGCAGAGCCGCCACCCGTGCGCAGTCGCAGAACAATCTGCGGCAGCTGGCCCTGGCGACGCACAACTTCCACGATACGCACAACGCCTGGCCGCCCGCCGTGGGCAGGTCGAACGTCGGTGAAGGGCCGGCCCACTTCCACTTGCTGCCGTACCTGGAGCAGGACAACCTGTTCCGGCAAGCGCAAGGGGCGCCCTGGAAGAATCGGGTCTACGGCACGGTCATTCCGCTCTTCCTCGATCCGGCGGACACTTCCGGCGCGCCGGATCACGTCTTTCAGGGTTGGCTGGCGACCACCAACTACCCGGGCAACTGGCTCGTGCTGCGCACCGGCGACAAACGCATTCAAGACACCACCGACGGCACGTCCAACACGCTGTTGTTCACGACGCGCTACCAGATGTGCAACGGCGAGCCGACCGGTTGGGGCTACCCGTTCCTGTACCGGTGGGCGCCGATCTTCGCCCACTACACCACCGCCAAGTTTCAGGTCCAACCCAAGCAACAGGACTGCGATCCGACCGTCCCGCAGTCCCTCGCCGGCGCCCAGATCATGATCGGCCTGTGCGACGGCAGCGTCCGCATGGCCGACAGCGGCGTCAGCCCGCGCACCTGGCACCACCTGTGCGACCCGGCCGACGGCAATCCGCTGGACAACGATTTCTGATTTGCCTCGTGGCCGGGGCTGACGGCACACAAGCCCCGGAGCAGCGCCGCAGACTGGGAAGCTTTTCCGGGGCTTGTGTGCCGTCAGCCCCGGCCACAACCCGCAATCCAGCCGCACGAACAGGAGGCCGCCATGACATCGAGACTATGTCGTCTCCGCCACGGACTCACCGCCATCCAACTGCTGGTCTTGCTCGGCCTGCTGCTATTTCTCGGGGCGCTCCTGCTGCCCGCGGTCGCGAAGGTGCGTCAGGCGGCGTCGCGAACGCAGTCGACGAATCACCTGAAGATGCTCGGCCTCTCCATCCACAACTACAACGATGTCAACCGCCGCTTGCCGCCCACCGCGGGCAAGGTCAACAACCAGGAAGGATCGGTGTTCTTCCACATCCTGCCGTACATGGAGCAGGACAACGTGTATCGCCAGGCCAACGGGCAATCGTGGAGCGTCGCGACAACGGTGATTCCGTACTACGTCGATCCGCTGGATCAATCCGCCCCCGGCCATCGGTTCCAGAACATGCTCGCCACCACGAGCTACGCGAGCAACTGGATGGTGTTCAAGGACGGCGGCGCCAGCATTCCCGCGTCGTTTCCCGACGGCACCTCGAACGTCCTCATCTTTGCGACGCGCTATCAGGTCTGCAACGGCACGCCCAACGCGTGGGCCTATCCCACCATCTACACCTGGACGCCGATGTTCGCCCATTACACCGTGGCCAAGTTCCAGGTAAATCCCCCGCAAGAAAGCTGCGACCCGACGGTGCCGCAATCGACGAGCCAGGTGATGTTGGCCGGCCTGGGCGACGGCAGCGTTCGCGCGGTCGCCGCCGGCCTCCAGCCGCATACGTGGTACCTCGTCACCGACCCGGCCGACGGGCAACCACTCAACGCAGATTTCTAGCCAAGACTTCGGAAGTTTGCCCATGAAGGATGCATCCATGAAACATGCACTCAGCGCCCTGATTCTCCTGACAGGTTGGCACACGATCGCCGCGCAGGACAGTAAGGTGCTGGCCGAGCGGCTTCGCAACGGCGACGGTCAGGCCGGCATCCAGCTGGCGAAGCAAGGCGCCAAGGCCGTCCCGGCGCTCGTCAGCGTCTTGAAGGACGGCGAATCCAAGACGCGCGGCCAGGCCGCCTATGCCCTGGCCTTGATCGGGCCGGCGGCCAAGGACGCCGTCGCTGAACTGGTGCGGGCGCTCAACGACGAAGAGCCGTCGTTGCGAGCGCAGGCGGCGTTCGCGCTGGGCAAGATCGGCCCGGAGGCGGGACCGGCGGTCGTCAAGACGCTGGCCAAGGGAGATGCGAAAATCTCGGTCGCCGCCGCACGGGCCCTCGCCGGCATGCGCGGCCCGGTAAAAGGCGCCGCGGCGCCGCTCCTGGCCGCCTTGCGCAAGGAACAGATGCCGCAGAACCAGACGGCCTTCATCGACGCGCTCGGCGTCCAAGGGCCGAGCGCTGCCGAAGCGGTGCCGATTCTGGTCGAGCTGGCCAACGAGGGCCGGGCGCCGAAGGTCCACATCGTGGTCGCGCTGGGCAACATCGGCGCCGGGGCCAAGGAGGGGGTGCCATACCTGGTTGACTTGCTCAAGAAGAAGGAGCCCGGCCCGGTGACTCTGCACGCCGTGCAAGCGCTCGGCCAGATCGGCGTGCGCCATCCCGACATCGCGACCGCGCTCCTGGAGCTGATGAAGCAGGGCAACCAGCCGCGCATGGTGATCCTGGAAAGCCTGAGCAAGGCCGGCGCGGTGACCAAGGAAACGCTCCCAGCGATCAGCCAGGGGATGCGCGACCGGGATCCGACGGTGCGCCTCTACTCCGCGCGCCTGGTCGGCAGTGTCGAGCCGAACGATCCGAGCGTCGTGTCGATCGTGATCGAAAGCCTGCAGGAAAAGGACCCGAAGGTGCGTCTCTTGGCGGCGGAGGTGCTGCAATCGGTGCAGCCGGGCGACGCCGCGGTCGTGGACGCGCTCCGCACCGCCGTTCGCGACACGGACGTCAACGTCCGCAAGGCCGCGGCGCTGGCGCTGGCGAAATTCAAGAAGAAATGACTTCGTAGTTGAGCCGGATGGTTCCGAAGACTCCACCCTACCCACCCGGCTTGGGTGGCATGCTTTCGCGGCTCCCTCGCTTGACGAGGACGCTCTGGACCAACACCGCGACAGCATGCGGGTTGCGCCGGGGACAACATGCTTTCGCCGTGATGGTTGCGATCCTTCACGCGTGGCGAGGGATCGGCGAAAGCATGCCGCCCGACTCCGTTGATGATTTGTTGACGGCGTTGCATGCAACCCATGCCATCCACGTGCAAGCACTCAAGGACCTTGCGTGACTCGCTATCACGCGGTTCGCGCAACTCAACGGAGACACACCATGTCGCGTCTGGCCCTTCTCGTGGGGAGTGCATTGATCCTGGCGGCTGGCTTCGCGGGCGGCTGGCTGGCCCGGAGCAGTCCATCGTCCGGCAATGTCGCCGCCGCGCAGACCAAGGACGCGCCGGCGTCCGCCATCCCGCCGCGCGACGGCAAACTCCGCATCATCGCCTTCGGCGCCCACCCTGACGATTGCGAGCTCAAGGCCGGCGGCGTCGCGGCCAAGTGGGCGGCCCAGGGCCATCACGTCAAGTTCGTCTCCGTCACCAACGGCGACATCGGCCACTGGCGCATGGCCGGCGGTCCGCTGGCGCTGCGGCGCAAGGCGGAAGTGGAGCAGGCCGCCCGCATCCTCGGCATCCACACGCAGGTGCTCGACATCCACGACGGCGAGCTGGAGCCGACTCTCGAGCATCGCCGCACCATCACCCGGCTCATCCGGCAATGGCACGCCGATATCGTGCTCGCCCATCGGCCCAACGATTACCATCCGGACCATCGTTACACCGGCATCCTCGTGCAGGACGCGGCCTACATGGTCACGGTGCCGTTCTTCTGCCCGGATGTGCCGTACCTGCAAAAGAATCCGGCGTTCTTCTACTATTCGGACCGGTTCGAGCGGCCCAATCCGTTCAAGGCCGACGTGGTCGTGGACATCGACGACGTGATCGAGAAGAAGCTGGACGCGCTGGACACGCTGGAATCGCAGTTCGTGGAAGGAGGCGCCAACGGCTCGGCGAAGCTGCTGCCCAAGGACGCCGCCGGCCGCGAAGCAAGATTGCGGCAGGTGCGGCAAGCGTTCGCCGGCCGGTCGCTGGGAACCGCGCAGAAGTACCGCCAACGCTTGATCGAGCTGTACGGCCAAGAGCGCGGCAGCAAGGTGCAGCACGCCGAGGCGTTCGAATTGACGGAGTACGGTTCGCAACCCAATGCGAAGGAGACGCGGCGGCTGTTTCCGTTCTTCGGTGAGTGACTCACCCGCCGGAACGGGCCGGCGACCAGGCGCCTGGCCAATACCGCCACGCTAATGCACCCAGGATGATCGCGCCGCCGACCAGCGTCCACGCATGCGGCGCCTCGCCCGCCACCAGGTACGCCCACACGGGATTGAGCAACGGCTCCAGCAGCGTCAACGCCCCGGCCTCCTGCGGGCTGACGGTTTGCAGGCCGCGCGTCACCAGCCAATATGCCAGGCCCATCTGCACCGCCCCGAACAAGAACAGGATGACGAATTGCCACGGCGTCGGCGGCCGCAGCGTCACGAGCAAGGGCGCCAGCGCCAGCCCGCCCAGCAGATGGTTCCACGCCGTCAGCCAGCCCGCCGACATGGACCGCAGGATTCGCAAGCAGATCAGCACGCCGGCATAGGTCAACCCGCTCGCCAGGCCGATGCCGATGATCAAGAGCTCGTCTTCCTCCCAGCCGCCGACGATGATGACGGCGATGCCCAGCAAGCCCAGCACCAGCGTGACGGTGCTCTTGCGGTCGGCCCGCTCACCAAGCCAGAACACCGCGGCCAGGTACATCCACAACGGCGCCGAGTATTGCAGCAGGATGGCGTTGGCCGCCGTGCCCAAGGCCTGCGCCGAGATGAACGTGATGTTCATGAGGGCAAAGCACACGGCCATGCCGATCATCAGCGGCCGAAAGGCGATGTCCCGCGGCCGGACGGTGGCCGCCAGGACCAGGCCGGCGAACAAGGCCCGATAGGCGGCGAGCTGGATGGGATACTGCTTGCCGTCCCACTCCAGGGAATCGACGGGCGGCGGATAGGCGCCGATGATGGTGGGCTGCGTGAGGACTTTGGTGAAGGCGCCGCTGGTGCTCCAGAGGAGCGCGGCCAGGATGATGCAGAGGCGGCCGTGGGCGGCGGCGCCGTCTGGCGCCGGTTGGGGAGCGGTCATAGGCGGATAGGCTAGCAGGGCGGGCGAGGGTTGTCGATGGGAACGGACTTGATGGATGCACGGCGGCTCACGCCAGATAGGCGCGCTTGGCCGCGCGCTGATACGTAGACTCCAAATCAACGGTCACGGAGGCGTGCACGCTCAGTGCAAGCGGCAACTGCGGCAGCGCGTGATTGACAACAAGGGGTCGACGCCAGAAGGCCAATAGCCGGCCACCGCTTGCGGCCGGCTCACCAACGCGATACGAAACGGCGAAAGGCGCCGGGCAACTTGGTCGTTCGAGTCCCAATTCCTGGTTGATGCGGTCGGCAAATGAGAAGTTGAGGGGGCGGCGATGTACGTCGATGAGCAGCAGATGGACTCCCTGGAACAGATAACCAAGGTAACGACTGAGATAGGATGTCTGCGCCGCATATCGGTCTTTGTTTCTTGGCAAGATCAACTCGATGGCCGCCACCAGATTTCCCTTCGACTCGACGAAAAGAGCAGTGGTCACATCAAGCGCGGCAACGGCGACGGCGATCTCTTCGTCGGGCTCGTCCATCGGTTCCCCGGACTGGTCGGCGCCGTTGGGGGGCGCTGAACCTGGCGCATCTTGGGGCCAAAGCCGAACGCCAACGTCGGGGCGCTCTGTTGGAGCACCTACTGCCAGCGTCGGCGCTGTACCGATGTACGCTCGATAGCCCTCGGGCAAGCGCGGCTGAATCCAATCAAGCAAGTCCCCAATCCACAGGTGGTGGACGCCGTCCCAACCGGCTCGATCGGTCCAATCGTGAAGCGGCATGTTCGAGTCCTTCGCGCTGTTGTCTTTAATGGTATCCAGCCAGAATCAAGCTCGCAACCACGCACCGAATCACACCTTCCGCAACTCAATCGTCAGCGCCTTGCCGTCCACCTTCACCTGTGCCCGATAAGCGCCGTCGCTGAGCGGCGCACCGGACCATTGGGCCGCCAGTGTTTCGCTGCCGATGGAATCGCGGTGCAGGGCGATTGCTTGGGCAAGTTCCGCGTCGTCGGTGTGCAGATAGACCACGATGCGGTCTTCCATCTGCAGCTTGGCCTCTTTGCGGCAATTCTGCACATGACGAATTACCTCCCGGGCCATGCCCTCATGCTTGAGCGCTGGCGTGATCCGCGTATCGACCAGGACCTGGACGTCGCGATCGCTGACGCCGGCCCATCCCTCGGGAGCGCGTTCCTTCAGCACGATGTCGCCCGGTTCCAGGAGGACGGCGCCGCCCGGGCAATCCAGCTCGAACGCCGCGCCGGTCTTGAGCTTGACGGCGGCTTGGACCGACTTGGCCCGATCGCGATTCAGCTCGGCAAGGGCCTTCTGAACCTCCTGCAACCGAGGACCGAGCTTCGGGCCGAGGGCCTTCATGTTCGGCAACAACTCCCAGGTCAGCGGCGGCCACTGCTCCGGATCGTATTGCGCCGTCGCCTTCTTGATGTTCAGCTCGTCGCACAGCTGGTCGTTGAATCGTTCGACAGCGCGCCGGACCCGTTCGTCGTCGGACCAGACGATCATCTCGGCGAGCGGTTGGCGGACCTTGATCTTCACGGAGTTGCGAGCCGCGGAGCCGAGCGAGACCAACCGCAGCAAGGCGTCCATGTCTTGCGAAAGCTCCGCATCGATCAGAGACTCATCAACCGTCGGGTAGTCACAGTGGTGGACGGATGCCGCCGCTTGCGGCTTGGCGTTCGCCGCGGTCAGGTTCTGGTACATCGCCTCCGCCAGGAACGGCGTCACCGGCGCGATCAGCTTCGTCAGCGTCACCAGCACCGTGTACAAGGTCTCGTACGCCGCCTGCTTGTCGGCCCCCTGCTCGCTCTTCCAGAACCGGCGACGATTGCGGCGGACGTACCAGTTCGACAGCTTGTCGTCGATGAACTCTTCCGCCTTCAGGCAAAACGCCTGCACGTCGAACCGTTGAAACGCCGCGTGCGCCGTCTGGATCAAGAGCTGCAGATCGGACAGAATCCAGCGATCGATGTCCGGGCGATCCCCGACCGCCGCTTGCGGCTTGGCGGGATCGAACCCGTCCAGCCGCGCGTAGTTGCAGAAGAAGGCGTACGTATTCCACAGCTTGAGCAGGAACCGGCTGCGCAGCTCCTCGGCCGGTTCGGGGCCGAAGTTGATGTTGAGCGCCGGATTGTGCCGGCAATACAGCCAGCGAATCTCGTCGGCGCCCATCGGCGGATAGCCGGCCGACACCACGAGAACCGGGCGATTCTCGAGGATGATCGTCTCCTCCTTGAGCGAGTCGTCGAGCCAGCCCTCCGGCAAATCGCGATGCGCCTGGGCTTCCAGCTTCATCTTTGGATCGCGCTCGTGGAAGAGGCGGTAACCGCCGTCGACGGCGCCGTCGAAGGGAATCGCGTTGCCCTTCGACTTGTGCATCTCGTCCCCCGTTTGGTCACGCACCATGCCGTGGCCGAGCAGGACCTTCATCGGCGCCTTGCCCTCCATCATCGTGCTCATGGCCAGGATGGCGTAGAACCAGTTGCGGAACTGACCGGGGAAGCTCTCGGTGATGAAGTCGGCGGGAAACCATTGCTCCCAGGACCGGCGGTCCGTGTTGTACTTCATCGTCGAATACGGCACGATGCCGGCGTCGAGCCAGGGATTGCCGACGTCGGGGATGCGGGTCATCAGGTTGCCGGTCTTCGGATTGCGGATCTTGATCAGATCGATCCACGGCCGATGCGGACTGTGGCCCTCGAACCTGTCCCAGCCTTCGACCGCGCGTGCCTTCAGCTCGGCGCGCGAACCGATCACCTCGAAGTCGCCGGTCGCTTCATCGACCCAGATCGGCAAGGCGAGGCCCCAGAAGCGTTTCTTCGAGATCATCCAGTCGCCCATGTTCTTGAGCCAGTCCAGCTCGCGGGCCTTGCCGTTGATCGATTCGGGGAGGAACGTGACCTGCTCGGTGACGCGCATGATCTCGTCGCGCCACTTCATGTCGATGTACCACTCATCGACCAGCCGGAAGAGCAGCTCGGTCTTGCAGCGCCAGCAGTGCGGGTAGCTGTGCGGATACTTTTCGACGGCGAGCAACCGGCCTTTGTGCTGGAGGTTGCTGATGATCCAGTCGGTGGTGGCGCTGTCGAGGGCCGACTTGCCGGTCAGCTCGCCGAAGCCGGGAAGGAAGACGCCGAAGTCGTCGAGCGGCGCGATGGGGACGAGGCCCTGTTCCTTGCCGAGCAGGAAGTCTTCCTTGCCGCAACCGGGGGCGATGTGCACGATGCCGGAGCCTTCGACTTCGCCGACGGCATCCCAGGCGACGACGCAATGGATTTCGCTGCCAGACTTGCTTGGCCCCCATTTCTGCTTGAGGACCACGTCGGCGATCTCCGCGGGATAGCCGGCGGGATGCTGCTGGGCCGCAAACTCGTCGAACGGTCCATCGTAGGTCAGGCCGACCAGGGCGGACCCCGGGACTTCACCGACGATCTCGTAGCCGCCTTTCTCCTTGAAGATCTGCTCGATCGTCTTGAGCTTCGGCACGCCGTCGATCCATTCCTTGCGTTTGAATTGCTCTTCCAGCCGCTGCGTGGTGAAGGCGCCCTTGGCCAGGTAATAGATCTCGTCCTTGTGCTTCACCTTGAGGTAGGTCAGGTTCGGATTCACCGCGGCGGCGATGTTGCTGGTGAGGGTCCAGGGAGTGGTGGTCCAGATCAGCAGATTCTCCGCCGCTTGCGGCTTAGCGCTCGCGGCGCCAGTCTCCGACGCTAAGCCGCAAGCGGCGGAACGAAGCGGGAACTTCACAAACACGGAGCGATGCGCCACCAACTGGTAGCCCTCGTGCATCTCCATCTGCGACAGGCCCACGCCGCAGCGGGCGCACCAGGGCATGGCGTCATAGCCGCGATACACCAGGCCGCGGTTGAAGCACTTCTTGAGGAAGCTCCAGATCGTGTAGTTGTTCTCCTCCGACATCGTGAAGTACGACTTGCGCTCGTCCGGCGGCCTGGCCCAATCCTCATCGGTGCGGTCCCAGTCCATCCAGTAGCCCAGGCGGATCGATTGCTCGGTCTGGCGGCGGGCGAACCTGTTGACGCGCTCCTTGCACAGGTTCACGAACCTGTCGATCGACGCGAACCGGTCGCCCGGCACCAGCTCTTCGATGTCGCGCTTCGATTTCAGGTTCAACTCTTTCTCGACCTCCACCTCGACCCACAACCCCTGGCAATCGAAGCCGTTCTGACAGCGCTGTTCGTGCCGGGTCATGGCGAAGTAGCGCTGATAGACATCCTTGTAGGTGCGGCCCCAGGCGTGGTGGACGCCCATCGGGTTGTTGGCGGTGATCGGCCCGTCGAGGAACGACCATGCCGGTTTGCCGCGATTGATGTCGCGCAGCCTGTCAAACGCCTGCGTGCGGTCCCAGAAAGCGAGGATGATCCGTTCCAGGGCGGGAAAATCGACTTGCGTATCGACCTTGTCAAACGGCATGGCGCGAGCCCCGTACGAAAGCACGGAAAGGGTCATTCTAGGAATCAATCACGAAAACACGAAAGGACGAAAACACGAACAGGCCATTCTGCTTTCGTGTTTTCGTCCTCTCGAGTTTCGTGATGGTGCTTTCTTTAGTACCGCAGCAGCCCGAAGCGGTAGAGGTGACGGTAGAGGACATGTCTGCGGATGTACGATTGGATCGCCGGGCCGACTTCGCTGCGGAACACGGGCCGGCCGAAGCAGCGCTCACGGAGCTTTTGAATCTCTTCCTCGCCGCGGGTGGCGATCTGGGTCGAGGTTTTCTGGGCGCCGTGCAGGCGGAAGGCGCCCAAGAACCGCGGCACGCGGACGATCTTGGCGCCGGCGTCGCGGAAGCGGAGCAGCAGGTCCCAATCGAGCGCGAACTGGAAGCTCTCGTCCATGGCGCCGCCGACCTTGTCCCAGATGCGCCGCCGCCAGAACAAGGTCTCCTGCGGCACGAAATCGACCCAGCCCAGGATGGCGTTGTCGTGCCGCGGCAGGATCCAGCGGCCCACCTCGGCGTCGTGCTCGTCGATCATGACGCGATGGCCGTAGATGACGTCCACGTTCGGGCGCCGCTGGAAGTAGTCGGCCACGTAATGCAGCGCGCCGGGCAAGAGCAAGTCGTCGGAATTGAGGTAGGCCATGATCTCGCCCTGGACGTGCTGGAAGCCGAGGTTGATGGCATGGGCCTGGCCGCGATCCGGATGCGACGCCCAGTGGCGAAGCTGATGCTGGTAGCGGCCGAGCACGCCGGCCGTGTCATCCTGGGAGCCGCCGTCCTGGACGGCGTATTCCAGGCGCGGGTATTCCTGGTCAAGGACGCTCTTCAACGTGCGTTCCAGGAAATGGCCCTGCTGGAAGGAGGGCGTGACCATGGCGATGGCCGGCGGCTGGGCCAGGTTGGGCAGGCGCGTGTAATGCTTGGGGATGTTGATCGGGCGCGGCGGGTAGTGCGGCAGTGCCGTCAACCGGTGCGACGTGAACTTCCGCCAGCGATAGCGGAACGTCATGGACCGCAGCTCCCAGAGGCCATGACGGATCGTGCTGATTTCCGTGCGCGCCTCGTGCAATTGCCGGGTCAGGTCGGCGATCTGCTCGGCATAACGCCGCACCTCCGCGCGCAGCGCGGCGGGCTCATCGTGAACGTGGTTCTGGCGGTTCGCGGTCATGTTCATGGATGGACTCGGTTCTTTCCTTGTGTGCTCGGTGACAGGTGTCGCGGCTTCCGCCGTTTCGTGCATTTGAAGCTCCTCCAGCGGGTCAAACGGCGCGCCTCGGCGCGTCACGCGCACGCCTTGTGCCGGTCCCACCCGAAATCCACACCCAGGCACTTGGACAATCGCTCGTTGTGGGGTGCGAAGAAATCACGCAGCCGCGCGGCCGCCGGCATCGGCGCCGGTCGCGGTCGGGCCGAGTCGGGCATCGTCATGGTTGCCGGCAGGTCGTGCCCCAGGCCGAGGAACTCCAGCAACCGCGGCAGGACCTGGGCCGGGTTGGCGAAGTAGTCTTCCGACTTGAGGACCAGCGCCTGGCTTCGCGGGAATAGGTCGAAATAGGCGGCGAGCTGATCCGCGTAGATGCCGCGGGCCACATAGGAGAAATTCCGATGATTCCGGCTCAGGGGCTCGTTGCGTTCAATGCGCTGCCGGTCGGCGCGCAAGCGTTCGTCCTCGGCAGCCAGCGCTTGTTCAAACGAGAGCGGCTCCAGCTGGCGAACCAGATTGTGGCGGTAGTGCGAATAGGCTCGCTCCACCGGATCGCGCAGCAGGACGATGAGCTTGGCGTGCGGCAGCACGGCGTGGAGCCGTCCGGGCACGTGCGGATGAAAAAGATAGTACGGCGTGGCTTCGCCGGTGAGCACCGGCCCGCCGCGGATCAGCTTCTGGGCGAGCATGTAGGGCGCCAGCGGAAAGACTGCGCGATAGCACCACAGGCCATGGACGCAATTCTGGTCGAAATAGTGGGTTTCTTTGTGCTGGGCGCGGACAATCCGCGGATGCTGGACGAGGGTTTCGTAGAGCGTCGTGGTCCCGCACTTCATGCCGCCCAGGATGACGAAATCGGGCAAGACACGGGCGGACGCCGTGCGCCAGCGCAGGCGTTGGCACACATCCTTCCACATACCGCTCACGTTGGTTGTGAACATTTGTTTCGACCTTCCAGCCGGACGGCTGCGGAACGCATGCGCCGCACCGTGCCTTTACCCGGAAAGGACGAGCAAATCAAGGTAGGCTGGGAGGCGTTGGACCTTGACCCCACGACGACCCATGGACTATAAGGCAGGCCGCGGCGCGGACAGCGCCGCGGACAAAGACTTCGTCATTCCGTCGAGGCCCGATGCATGGTGCGCGCAGCGCGGCCGATCCTGGTCACCGGCTCGCATCGCTCCGGCACCACCTGGGTCGGGAGCATGATCGCGTGCGCTCCGGGCATCGTGTACTTTTCGGAGCCGTTCAACCCCGAGCGCCGCGATGTACCGGTGCGGCAATGGTGGCACCGCGTCACGCCCGAGACGGCGGCGGCCTTTCGCGCTTACCTGCGGCCCTATTGCGAGCTGTCGTTTCCGTGGTGGGATCGCCGCACCGAGCATCCCGCGAGCTTGCTGGGCCGCCTTCACCGCCACGTCTTGTATGCGCGGCGCCGCGCCCAGGGCGCCCGGCCGCTCGTCAAGGACCCGATCGCGCTCCTGTCTGCCGAATGGCTGGCCGAGCAGTATCAGGCGCAGCCCATCGTGTTGATTCGACATCCGGCCGCGTTCACGAGCAGCGTCAAGCGCCTTGGCTGGTTGACGCCGGCCGCCGACCTGCTCCGGCAGCCGGCGGTGATGAGCGATTGGTTGAGGCCGTTGGCCGGCGATCTCGAGCGGATCGCGGCGCGGCCCGATGACATCATCGATCACGCCATTGTCGGCTGGAACGCGTTGCATCACGTGATTCGCGACTTCCAGGAACGGCATCCGGAGTGGCTGTTTTGCCGGCATGAAGACGTGTCGCGGCATCCGCTCCGGGAATTCGCCAGGCTGTTCGAGTGGCTGGGGCTCGACTTCACCGACGACGTCGTGCAGGCGATCGAGCGGCATTCCGGCGCCGACAACCCGTGCGAGGCCGATGGCCAGGTCCACCAGCTCCAACGCAACAGCGCCGCGAACATCTGGAACTGGCAGGCGCGCTTGACGGCCGACGAGATCGCCCGGGTTCGCGCCGGCACGCGCGCGCTGGCCGAGCATTTCTACGGCGACGCGGACTGGTGGTCGGCACGGACCAGCGCCGCTTGAGCCCAAGGACGAGGCTAACCATGCGTGTCGTCTTCAATCGATCCGCGGCCCTGGGCGTTCGAACCGGCGTCGGCCACTACACGGCCGAGCTGTTCCGCGGCCTGTGCGCGCTGGCCGGCGATCTGCCGGACGCCATCCACATCGACGGCTATCCGCGTTCCGGACTGTGGTGGGCGCGGAACCTCTGGGCGCAGTGCTTCCCGGACCTGCGCCGCGGCCGGCAAGCGGCCGGCAACGCGGCGGGTAGTGCGACGGGGAGCGAGGTTGGCGCGGCGGCGCCGTCTTTGCCGCAGCGGATCCTGGGCCACGTCCGAAGCTGGGGCCGTGCGCTGCACCAGCGGCATAGCCGGGCGTTCTTCCATTCGCAGAGCTATGACCTCTATCATGAGCCCAACTGCATCCCGCTGGCGTCGAACCTGGCCACGGTAACCACGCTCCACGACCTGTCGGCGCTGTTGCATCCGGAATGGCATCCGGCCGAGCGGGTCCGCTGGTACGATACGCGCTTTCGCGAGTCGCTGGCCCAGTCGCAACATTTCATCACCGGCTCCGAAGCGGTGCGGCAGGAGGTTATTGACCTGCTCGGCATCGCGCCGGCCATGGTCACGAGCATTCACTACGGCGTGCGCGAGGCCTTCACGCCGTTGCCCGCCGCCATCGTGGACGCGATCCGGCGCCGGCTCGGCCTTCCCGAGCGCTATCTCCTGCACGTCGGCACCATCGAGCCGCGCAAGAACGTGCTGCGGCTCATGCAAGCGTATTGCTCGTTGCCGGCGGCCGTGCGGCAGCGTTGTCCGCTGGTCCTGATCGGCTGCTGGGGCTGGAACGCGGCGTCGAGCGCGGACTACTTCCACCGCGAGGCCCGGCAGCGCGGCGTGATTCACCTGGGCTACCTCGCCGAGCGTCACCTGCCCGTGGCCTACAACGGCGCCCTGGCCCTCTGCTTTCCTTCCTTCTACGAGGGCCTGGGCCTGCCGCCGCTGGAAATGATGGCGTGCGGCGGGGCGGTCATTGCCTCCACCGCCGCGGCCGTGCGCGAGGCGGTCGGCGACTGCGCCCATCTGGTCGATCCCGAGGATCAAGACGGCTGGCGCGACGCGATGTTGCAGGCCGCCACCGACCCCGAGTGGCGGCAACGGCTTCGCGCCGGCGCGGAGGACCACGCTTGTGCCTTCACGTGGGAGCGCAACGCCGCCCAGACGCTGGATGTCTACCGGCGGCTTGTCGATCAGTCTTCCGTCCGTCAACCGGCGGTGTTCGCGGCGGCGACGCGGGACGCGGCGTGACTTCCCGTTGTCGGTCGCGGTCGGGTTTGCAGGTCCCGCCTGCCGGGCGGGACCTTGGCCGCGCGGAACTTCCTTCGTCATCGAGCCTGCCATGCGGCTGGCGTCTGTCCAGGTCCCGCTCGGCAAGCGGGACCTACTTTGTCGGCCAGAACTATGATGCGCGTCCTCTTCAATTGCCTGTCGGCCATGGGCGTTCGCACCGGCGTGGGACACCACACCGCCGAGTTGCTCCGGGCCCTGCGCCGACTTGCCGGCCAGCGACAGACCGGCGCCGACCTGCGGATTGATGTGTATCCCAGCGGCGGCATCCGCTGGCTGAGCACGATCGGCGCCCGTCTCTTCACAAGCCTCGGCCGGGAGGGCAATGCGGGGCCCAAGTCCGCCGCGGCGTCCGCCCCGTTGACGAAACGCGTGGCGCGCGGCATCGCCGCCTGGGGTCGGGCGGCCCTGGACCGGCACGCCCGGTCGGCGTTCTTCGGCCGGCCGCACCACCTCTACCATGAGCCGAACTTCATTCCCCGCCCGTCGGATTTGCCGACCTTGACCACCTGGCATGATCTGTCGGCGCTGGCGCATCCCGAGTGGCATCCGCCCGAGCGGGTGGCGTGGTTCGAGCGCGAGCTGCCGCGGACGCTGGCCCAGAGCACGCACTTCCTGGCGGTGTCCGGGTTCACGCGCCGCGAGGTCATCCGCGTGCTGGGGGTGGCGCCAGAACGAATCACTTGCGTCCACAACGGCATCCGCGCCGAGTGCCGGTCGCTGCCGGCGGCGATCGTGGCACGGCGCTTGCGCCGGCTGGATCTGGCCTCCGGATACTTGCTGTGCGTGGGCACGATCGAGCCTCGCAAGAACGTCTTGACGCTGATGAAGGCCTACTGCGGCCTGCCCGCCCCGCTGCGCGAGCAATGTCCGCTGCTCCTGGCCGGCGCCTGGGGCTGGAATGCGGCGGCGGTCGCCGACTACTTTCATGACCAGGCGCGGAGTCGCGGCGTCCGCCATCTGGGCTACGTCCGCGTTGGCGATTTGCCGGCCCTGTACAACGGCGCCCGCGCCCTGGTGTACCCGTCGCACTATGAAGGGTTCGGCCTGCCGGTGGCGGAAATGCTGGCCTGCGGCGGCGCCGTGGTCGCTTCGACCGCCGACGCCCTGCGCGAAGTGGCCGGCGACCGAGCCCACTACGTGGAGGCGGACGACGTCGACGGCTGGCGTGCGGCCCTGGCGCGGGTCATCCACGATGACGAGTGGCGGCAGGCGCTGCGGCACGGCGCGGTCGAGCGGGCTCGAAGCTTCTCGTGGGATCGTGCCGCCGCGGAGACGTTGGCCGTGTACCGGCACTTGACGAGCGGCGCCGCGTTGGCGAGCCGCGCCGCGTCGGCGAGCCGTGCCGCGTAAGCGGCCGGATGGAGGTCGTTGTCCATGCGCGTGATCTATAATCGCACGTCCGCCTGGGAAGCCAAGACCGGCGTTGGACACTATGCGACGCAGCTCTATCGCGGCCTGCGCCGCCACGCCGGGGAGGTGCGCATCGACTGCTACCCGAATCCCTGGATCTGGATGGCGCGCCGGGCCTGGGAGCGCTTTCGGCCGCCGCACAAGCAGATGATCGACGTTCGGCGGCACGACCTCCGGCAGGACAGTGCCGGCAGCCCCGTCCCGTCCCCGCGCATGCCGCTGGCCCGGCTGCGCCGCTGGGGACGCGGCCTGCTCGAACGCCACCGCGAAGCCACCTTCTTCGGCAGCGGCTACGACCTGTACCACGAGCCGAACTTCATCCCGGAGCCGTCCGACCTCTTGACCCTGTCCACGCTGCATGATCTTTCGGTCCTGTTGCACCCGGAGTGGCATCCCGCCGAGCGCAATGACTGGTATCAGGAGAACTTCCAGCGCGCCCTGGCCCAGTGCCGGCATTTCCTGGCGGTGTCGGATTTCACGCGGCAGCAAGTCATTCGCGTCCTCGGCGTCGCTCCGGAGCGGGTCACCCGCGTCCACAACGGCTGTCGCCCGGAATGCCGGCCCTTGCCGGCCGCGACGGTGGCCCGCCGGCTGCGACAACTGCAACTGCCGTATCAGTATCTGCTGTTCGTGGGAACCGTCGAGCCGCGCAAGAACGTGTTGCGGCTGCTGCAGGCTTACTGCGGCCTGCCCGGTCCGGTTCGCGACCGATGGCCCCTGCTCCTTGCCGGCCCGTGGGGTTGGAATGCCGGGCCGATCGCGGATTACTATGATCGGCAAGCTCGGCAGGGCGGCGTGCGCCACCTCGGCTACGTCCGCGACGACGACCTGGTCGTGCTCTACAACGGCGCGCGCGCCCTGGTGTACCCGTCGCTGTACGAGGGCTTCGGATTGCCGGTCGCGGAGATGCTGGCGTGCGGCGGCGCCGTGATCGCCTCGACCGCCGACGCCCTGCGCGAAGTGGCCGGCGGCTGCGCCCATTACGTAGAGCCCGAAGACGTCGACGGCCTGCGCGACGCCATCCTGCGCGTCGTCACCGACGACGATTGGCATCGCGAACTGCGGCATGGCGCCGTCGAGCGTGCCGGACTGTTCACCTGGGGTCGAGCAGCGCGGGAAACGTTGGACGTGTATCGCAGACTCCGTGGCGGCGCGTCGCATCGAGCCAAGGCCGCATGATGTGTCGGCAGTTTACAACGGGCCGCTCTACGCCGCCTGCTTCCGCGCCCTTGCCGCCGCGACTTGCCGATAGACCTGCAGCGTCTTCTGAGCGCACTGTTCCCACGTGAACTGCCGCGCCGCTTCCGTCGCGCCGAACCGCAGCATGTCGCGCCAATCGTCATCGACCAAGATCCTACCGATGGCCGTCCGCCAGCCGTCCTCGTCCTCCGGGTCGACGAGATGGGCTTGCGTGCCGACGGTCTCGGCCACTGCCGCCGCGGTCGAAGCGATCACCGCGCCGCCGCAGGCCAGCATCTCCACCGGCGGCAAGCCGAAACCCTCATACAACGACGGAAACACCAGGGCCCGGGCCCCGTTGTACACGGCCGGCAGGTGTTCCTCGGCCAGGTACCCGTAGTGCCGTACGCCGCGATGCCGGGCCTCGCGGTGATAGTATTCCGCCACTTCGTCCGTGTTCCAGCCCCAGCCGCCGACCAGCACCAGCGGCCAGGCCTCGCGATAGGCCGCCGGCAACGAACAGTACGCCCGCATGAGCCGCAGGATGTTCTTGCGCGGCTCGATCGTGCCGACGTGCAGCAGGTAGCGCGGCGGCAATCCCAGACGCGCCAGGGCCGGGACCACGTCGCGTTCGGGCAACGGCTCCAGTCCGGCGCGCACGCCCATGTAGGTGCAGGTGATGCTGTCGGGCGCGATGCCCACGACCCGGATGATCTCTTGCCGCGCCGCTTCCGAGATCGCGAAGAAATGCCGGGCTTGCCGCACCGTGGCCGCGAAGTGCCGGTGAAACACCGCCGCCCGATGCGCCGGGTGCCACTCCGGGTGCAAGATCACCGACAGGTCGTGCAGCGTGGCCACCGTCGCCACGTCGGTGGGGTAACAATTGAAATTGGGCTCATGGTACACGTCGTAGCGGTCCGGCCGGCACGTCCAGCGAAACAGCCCGCCGAGCACCATGCGTTCCACCGGCCGCGCCGCGGCCAGCACCTGCTGCTGGCAACGCCGCAGCAGCCCGGGCCGCCCGGCCGTCAACGACAGCCCGCCGCGCGGCCGGCTCACGGTCGCCGCCATGCGGCTGGCCCGGCCGAGCAGCCCGACCGGGAACACGTCGATTTGCTCATGGGCGGCCAAGCGTCCCAGCGCACGCAGCAGCTCCCGCGTGTAGTGCCCGATGCCGGTGCGGGCGCCGAAGGCGACGTGTTGATTGATGAGGACGCGCATCGCGGGCAGGTCTAACACAGCGATGGCGTTGCAACAAGGGCTCTTTTAGGGTCAGTGTCCCTGAAAGGCCTCGCGAGGGGCACTTGACTCCCTCGTCACATGTCATTGAGCCACTGTCGCTTGTGATTCACGTCCGAGTCAAGTGTCCCTGTTGTTTGGGGTGACCGGCCGTGGGAGAAGTCCATCGAGACTGTCATTATGGCAGCCGCCCGGTGCGGCTGCCCAGCCAATCGCTCAACCGATCTCCAGCGCCAATTGGGGGCCGTCGAGGAGACAACGATGAACGTTGAGCACATGTTCGCCCTTAGAGAGAGCCGGCAATGGCAGAGCAACCTCGATCAAGGGCGGCGCCTGTGTCTGGTTCATTGCGTCCTCACCTCAGAACGGACTCGAGAGATCTTGTCGGCTCGCGGCATTTCACTTCTTCGCCGCCGCCTTGGCGGCCGGCGCGACGTAGCCCGGCGAGGCGTTGAACGCGGTCGCTTCCTTGCCGTCGGCGACTCGCCACACGCGCACCTCGCCGTTCCAGGCGCCCCCCGCGACCAGCTGGCCGTCCGGGCTGATGGTCACCGCGTATACCCAGTCCGAGTGCCCCGTCAAGGTCTTGAGCGCCGTCCCGGCCACCGGGTTCCACAGCTTCACCGTGCCGTCGGCGCCGCAGGTGGCCACGATCGGGCTCTTCGGATCGTGGTGCTGGACCATGCGGAACACCGGCTTGCCGTGGCTCCCCATGACCTTGATCTGCTTGCCGATCTGCTTCTTGTCATCGGTCGCCTGCCACTGGCGGACCTGGGTGTCCTCGCCGCACGAGACGCCGAACTTGCCGTCGGCGGTGATCGCGACGGCGTACACCGAGTTCTGATGGTCCGGGAAGGTCAGCATCGATTCCTTGGCGGACAGATCCCAGACCTTGGCTGTCTTGTCGCGGCTGGCCGTGGCCAGGTGCTTGCCGTCCGGGGCGAACGCCAGCCCGAAGACCCAGTCGGCATGGTTCTCGATCGTGTGCTCGAGCTTGCCGCTCGGCAGGTCCCAGACGCGGAGCAGGCGGTCGGTGCCGGCGCTGGCCAGCTTCTTGCCGTCGGGGCTCAGGGCGATCGCGAGCATGGCGTCGTCGGTCTGCACCAGCTCGCGCAGGAACACGGTCTTGTCGTTGACGCCGTCGATCGTCGGGACGCCGCCGAGCATCGTCGGCTTACCGGCGTTGATGTTGTAGATGCGGACGTCGCCCTCCTGGCCGGGCCGGCCGCCGGCGACGGCCAGCTTGCCATCGGGAAGGAAAATCAGGCCGTAGGCGCGTTCGGCCCGCGTGGCGATGCGTTTCTCCAGTTTGCCGGCGGCGGCGTCCCACACCGTCAACTCATGGTAACCGCCGACCACCAGCTTCTTCTTGTCCGGCGTGAAGACCAGGGCGTTGACGTTCACCGGATATTTGTACGCGGCCAGCAACGGCGGCGGCTGGAAGCGGATGCGGAGCTCGTGCCGGAGGTCGGACTTGGGATCGATGCCGGCGTCGAGCTTGGCGCCCTCGTCGATCCACCGGGCGATGATCGCGATCTGTTCCTTGGGGAGCGGATCGCCCACGTCCTTGGGGGGCATCTGCGCGGGGCCGGTCGCGGTCAGCATGTCCATCAGGATGCTTTCCCGCGCCTTGCCCGGCATGATCGGGTCGTCCTTGGTGCCGCCCTTGCGCAGGGTCTCATAGCTGGTCATCTCGAGCTTGCCCTTCTTCCGCTTGGCGTCGTGGCAGGCGAAGCAGTTCTCCGACAGGATCGGTGCCACGTCCTTGATGAAGCTGACCGGACCCTTGGGCGGCTGCGCTCGAACCACCGCGGGGGCGGCGAACATCAACAGCCATACCAGCGCCAGGCCGACCAGCGCACACAAGATGCAACAGCAACGCGAACCGTTCATGAACTGCTCCTGACGATGCCGCGGCTGGACAGGTCGGTCTTCCGAATTCTCAAAGACTTCGGAAGTCTGAACCCGGTCACGGCCGAAGCGCAAAGGGGGTGGTCATCGGATTCCGGCGGCGGGACAAACCACTTGCATTATAAAGACCCAGCGGCGACGATGGCGAGCGGAAAACGAAGATTCAAACCGCCGATGTACAAATGATAATGACGTGAGACAAAGACTCTTCACGAATCAATAACCCACTTGACTTGTCCACTTTATATTGATTACACTTCTTCGCAACGAGTTCTTCGCGAACGCACCAAGGGTCCAGGACGGCTCTCGTGCCGTTCTCCAACCCGCAGAACAAGGAGTGTCTCGGGTATGATTGTCGGCTCCCAGGGACGGGTTCTCTCCTCTCCGCCTGACCCCCATGCGGCTTCTTGAACAGCGACACGAGGTGGTGGTTTGGGCGCCAGCCAAAGTGAACCTCTTCCTCGAAGTCCTCGGCAAACGACCCGACGGTTATCACGCAATCGCCACTCTCCTGCTGGCGATCCGCCGATTTGACACGCTTGGCATCAGGGAGGACCACAGCGGCGCCATCCAGCTCCACTGCAACCGTTCCGACCTGTCCACCGGCCCCGACAACCTCGTCGTGCGGGCCGCCCGTTTGCTCCAGGAGCGAACCGGCTGCCCGCGCGGTTGCCGCCTGCGGTTGATCAAACGGATCCCCATGGCGGCCGGACTGGCGGGCGGATCGAGCGATGCGGCGGCCACGTTGCTGGGGCTCAACCGGCTCTGGCAGCTGGAGCTGGCGAATAGCGACCTGGAGAAGCTCGGCGCCGAGCTGGGCAGCGACGTGCCGTTCTTCTTTCACCTCCCCGCGGCGTGGTGCACCGGCCGCGGCGAGATCGTGACGCCCGTGGCGTTCCCGCGGGCGCTCGACCTGGTGCTGGTCTGTCCGAGCTTCGGCTGCCCCACCGCGGCCGTGTATGGGTGGGTGCAGGCTCCCGAAGAACCGCTCGACGGCCAGGCGATGCTGGCTGCGGCGGCGATCGGCGATGTGGAGGCGATCGGCCGTCAGCTGCACAATCGCCTGCAGCCGGCGGCCATGACGATCGCCCCGCGGCTCGCGGAGTTTGTGGAACGGGTGGAGGCGTTGCGACCGGCCGGGACATTGATGAGCGGCAGCGGCAGCACGGTGTACGCCGTGTGCCGGGACCGCGTGGAGGCGTCACGGATCGCCAAGGAACTGCGGAAGAGCGCGTGCGGCGACTTTGCAGTACACGTGGTGCGGAGCTGCTCGGCGCAGCTGCCGCCGTAAACTTCCCGGGACAGACTTCCGAAGTCTCGAAGACTGCAGAAGTCTTGGGAAGGTGGTAGGACACCCTAAGGAGAACCCCCCGTGGTCATCACCGAAGTGCGCATCAAGCTCATGGAAGACAACAACGAACGGCTGCAGGCATTCTGCTCGGTCACGTTTGACGACATGTTCGTCATCCGCGACCTGAAGATCATCGAAGGGACGAAAGGCTCGTTTGTGGCGATGCCGAGCCGCAAGCTGACCGATCGCTGCCCGCACTGCCACTCGAAGAACCATCTGCGGGCCCGTTTTTGCAACCAGTGCGGCACCCGGCTCGACGAGGACCGGGCGATCCGCGGCGCCGACGGCCGGGCCAAGCTGCACGCCGACATCGCCCATCCGATCAACTGCGGCTGCCGCGAGGTGATCCAGGGCGCGGTGCTGAAGGCGTACCAGGAAGAAAAGCTGCGGGCCAAGCAGCCGGGCTACGTGTGCCGCTACGACGATTACGACGGCGACGACTACGACAGCTACAGCCAGATCGTGCATGAGATGCACGCCGCTCGCGTCCAGCACGACGCGCCGCGGCACGACGCGATGCGCGCCCACGGCCCGCACCACGCGCCGCGCGGCGCCCACGCGACGCCGGGCCAGGAACGCGTCACGGCCCAGGACGAGAACCGCGAATTCGGCGCGGGGATTTTCTAGTTGGTCAATGATTCAACGTGGCGTGTGCTTGCGTTTAGCGCACCCGTGATCCGTCGTCGGACGCGACCCCGACAACGATGCGCGCAAAAAAAGAAGAACGCTCGGGGACCGCCCCCGAGCGCCTTCTTATTGGGGAAGAGTTGGTGCCTAGGTCAAACGCCGGCTCGCACTCGGTGCGGAGTTAGTCCGAGGCAGGGCCAACGACACCGATTGGTGTTAGGGCCGCTTCGAGCAAAAGCCGGCGTGGGCGACTTGCCACTCGCTGTTCCACCCGAAGGACGCGGCAAGAGCTGCAACTTGCGCGGGATGCGCGAAAAAATGCGGCCAGGCGCGATTCCCTGACGTAACTCATTGCCGCTTGCGGCTTAGCGTTCGGCCGCGGCCGCCGCTGTCGTCGAGCGCTAAGCCGCAAGCGGCGAGGCTTTCTTCTGCGACTTGTACCAGGCAATCGTCCGGTCCAGCCCGTCGGGCAACGACACTTGCGGTTCGAAGCTCAACAACTGCCGGGCGCGGCTGATGTCCAGGCAGCGGCGCGGCTGGCCGTCCGGCTGCCGGGCATCGAAGCGGATCGCGCCGTCAAACCCGGTTCGTTCGGCGATGAGGCGAATCAGGTCGCCGATCGCGATCTCCGAGCCGGCGCCGATGTTCACGGGGTCCGGCGTGTCCAGCTTTTGGGTCGCCAGCCAGATGGCTCGGGCGGCGTCTTCAACGTACAGAAACTCGCGGGTCGGTTTGCCGGTGCCCCACACGGTCATCACCTTGTCGCCGCGTTCCTTCGCCTCCAGGCATTTGCGGATGAGGGCCGGGATGACGTGGGACGATTCCAGGTCGAAGTTGTCGCCGGGCCCGTACAGGTTGACGACGAGCACGTTGTTCCCGCGAAAACCGAATTCCTGCCGGTAGGCTTGCAGTTGCACCATCAACAGCTTCTTGGCCAGGCCGTAGGGGGCGTTGGTCTCCTCCGGATAGCCGTTCCACAGGTCATCCTCGCGGAACGGCACCGGCGTGTGCTTGGGATACGAGCAGATGGTGCCGATCATCACGAACTTGTCGACGCCGGCCCGGCGGGCCGCCTCGATGAGGTGCGTCCCCATGACGAGGTTGTTGTAAAGAAACGTCCCCGGATACTTGCGGTTGGCGCCGATGCCCCCGACCTGGGCGGCCAGGTGCACGATCACGTTCGGCCGCGTGTCGGCCAGCAGCCGCTCGACGTGGCCCGGCGCGGTCAGGTCGTACTGGGCGCGGCGCGGCAGGTGGAGTTGCTGGCAGCCCTCCTTGCGGAAGCGGGCCACGACGTGCTGCCCCAGGAAGCCGCCGCTGCCGGTGATCAAGATGCTCTTGCCCGTGAGATCCATGTGCGTCCTTTCATCCGTCCGTGAAGACTTGGGCAGAATGGTGTTTCTGGGTGTGAACCGCGGCCGGCACCCGCGTGGCCAGCACGCGCACCGGCGGCGTTTGCGGCTCGACGCGCACAGCGAAGAGCGGCATGCCCAGCTCGCGCGCGTCCGGTTGGCCCTGCGTCCACGGCCGGATGGGTTGACAGGTGAACGCCAGCCAGGCCTGGCGCTGGGCCTGTGCGGCGTCGATCTGGAAGCGGCAGCGCATGCGTTCGCGGCCGCCGTCGGCTTCGCACGGAAGCGCGTGGCCGTCCAGGGTCGCTTCCAGCGACCACCAGTGCCAGTCCGTGGCGAGGCCGCGCGTTTCCAGGACCAATTCATACGATCCTGCCGGGAGGATGACGGCCAACGCGGCAACGGGACCGGTCCAGCGAAACGCCTGGCCATTCCAGGTTTCCAGGGCGTGGAAGCCGACCAGGGCTTCTTCCGGCAATTGCGTGATGTCGAAGACGCCCTGGGCTTCGATGGCGGGGGAAGTCGATTCCGGGCGCTGCGCCAGTCCTTGCAAGCGGCCGACGCGCATCATCGTTTGATACATGTGCCAGTAGCTGGCGTCGGTGCGCTGCAGCCAGCAGAGCAGCATCGCCCAGCGCATCGCGAGCTGGGCGGCGGCGCGGCGCAGGCCCCAGCCAGTCCACGCCGTCAGCCGCTGACCGAGCCACCGGGTCAGCCAACGGCCCTTGCTGCCCCATTCGCCCCAGCGCCACAGCCGCCGGCCCAGGGCGCCAGCCAGGGCGCGGGCCGCGTCGCGCTTGCCGCGGTTGCGCTCCAGCCATTCCAGCGGCAAGCCAAAGTAGCGGTCGCAATACTCGGCCGGCTGCTGATCTCGATAAAGAATTTCACCGGCCGAGAAACTCACGACGTGCGGCATGAGCTGACCAAAGTCGGTCGTGTACAGGTGCTGGACGGAGGCGCCCGCGGCGTAACCCAGACGCCGGCCTTGCGCGTGCAAGCGGGCGGCCAGGGCCCACTCGGCGAAGCGGCCAAACGCGTACTCAAAGCCGCCGCTGGCCAGGTAGGCGTCGCGCGCGATCGCCACGCCGCGCAGGATCACCTTGCGCCAGTCGCCGGCCCGGCCGAAGTCCGCGAAGCCTTGTTCGTACTGCCGTTCTTCCAACAGCGCCGCCCAGTTCGGCGTGATCCCGGTGCTGCGCAAACAGGCGCCGTCCACCGCGTGCGCTTCCAGGTACTCCGCCAATTCGGCAAGACATTGCGGCTCGGCGATGCAGTGCGGCTCGGAGAACAGGATCCAGCGGCCGCGCGCCTGCCGTGCCCCGATGTCGTAGAGAAGAGTCTCGTCATCCGTATCCCGGACCAGCAGATGGTCCAGCGGTCCCAGGATCGTCCGGAGTCTGTCATCCAGATCGGGTTCGCGGCTGTTGGTCAGCAGGATCAATTCGAAGCGATCGCGCGGATAGGTTTGGCCCTGTGTCCACGAGGCGACGCAATCGAGGGCCAGGCCGCGATGATCGGGGAGCGGAATGACGATGGAAAAGACCGGCGCCGCGCTGGGCGTTTCACGGAGCACGCGCCGGTGGACGGTGAACGCCTCATTCGGCTCGATCGGCAGAGAGCAGAGGTCGCCGCGCTGGGCGCTCTCCAGGCAGGCGAGCGTCGCTTCCAGCGCGGGCAGGCTGTCGGCGGCGTCGTTGCGATGCGTGCCATTGCCGGCCAGGGCCGCCAGGAGTTCTTCGTAGAACGCGCGGGTAGCGCCGTGGTAATCGTCGAGGCTGAAGGTCTTGCGGCGCCACGCCTGGCCGGCGGTAAGGATGCGGCAGTGGCTGGCCGCCTGGCTTTCCGCCATGCCCAGGCTGCCGACGGCGGTGACGCGTTTTTGGAGCCAGTCGTCGTGGAAGGTTCGCGAGCGCTGGTAGAGCAGGCCCGTTTCCAGGGACGCGCGGATGCCGCCCTCGAAGGCCAGGTGATGTGTCATCCACATGGGGGCGGGATGAGCCCGGTCCCGCCAGACTTCCTGGCCGCCCTGATTGTGCCGGGCGAGCGTTTCCGGATCGCTGGCGTGCTGGGAGGCGGCCCATTGCACGCGGCCGCCGGTCAGCCAGTGCATCAGGTCAATGAGGTGGACGCCTTGATTCAGAAGGTTGCCGTAGCAAACGCCGCGCAGGAATTCGAGGCCGCCGATCTCGCCCGCATCGATGGCGCGCTTGAGGGCGACGAATTCCGGCGCGTGCCGCAGTTGATGGCAGACCACGCACAGAACGCCGCGGCGGGTACACGCGTCCACCATGGCCCGCGCATCCGCGAGGGTCAGCGCCAGCGGTTTCTCAACGACGATGGCCCGGACGCCCGGGAACGCCGCGATCTCTTGCACGAGGGGGAGCCGGTTCACCGGCGGGGTGGCGACGACGACCAGGTGGGGAGTTGTGCGTTCGAGAAGCTCGGCCGCGGTGGCGTAGCCGGGGACGCCCAGCGCTCGGATCGCCGGCGCCAGCACGGCTGGATCGGCGTCGCAGACGCCGGCCAGGGAGACGCCGGCCTGCGAAACGTCGGTCCGCCAAACGTCGTTCTGCGAAGCGCCGGCGAGCTGGCGCAGCACGCGCGCGTGCTCGCGTCCGCGCGGCCCATAACCAACCAGGGCGGCTCGGAGCATGGTCGCTCATCCTCGTCCATGAAGACGGTGCGCCGCAGTCGTTTAGAGGCCATCCGTAAGGGGCCTACGCACCAGAGCGGCCCAGCTTACCGGCAAGCCGCGCAGCGGGTCAAGGGCAGGTCGGTCCCAAGCCCCCTCGGGGCCAAACCCGCCCGGGCGATTTGACATTCGTGGTTCGCGTTCTAGACTCCGATAGCCGATTTGACACTGCCGGATTTCGACCTACAGTTGATTGTCAATCGGCTGGGCCGCCCCCCGTCATTTCCCGTAGCCGCTTGGCCTGATCCCTCATCATCCGTCCTTTGTCCCCGTCCAAGGGAGTCCTCCCATGCGTCTGAATCGTCGATCCGCCCGTTCTGGAGTCGCCGCCGTGGAGCTGGGCGTCCTGGCGCCCGTCTTGCTGATCCTGCTGGTCGGCGCCTGGGAAGTGGGTCGCATGGTCGAGGTGCAGCAACTGTTGACCAATGCCGCCCGCGAAGGCGGCCGGCAAGCGGCCACCGGGGTCAAAACGGTCAGCGACGTGAAGGACGTGGTGGTGCGTTACTTGCACCACAACGGCATCAAGGCCGCGGCGCCGGAACACGTCACGCTCACCAACATCACCGATAGCTCGCGGTCGCCGGAAGTGGCCAATCAACTCGATCAGTTTCGCATCACGGTATCGATCCCCTTCAACAGCGTGCGCTGGGCGGCCCTGGACCAGATCACCAGTTTGACGACGCTGACCGGTGCCGCCGAGTGGTTTTCGATGCGCGATATTCCCATCGTGGTCGATTACAAGCCACCCTTGGAGTGAGCCCGCTGGCGGTGAACAGGCTGGGCGGCGAACGAAGGAGCAGGCGTCATTCATTGTCAGGAGAACTAGCCATGAAACTGTGCCGTTCGCAACCGCGTCGTCGAGGCGCCATGTTGCCGTTGGTGGCGTTTTGCATCGTCGGCTTGACGGCGCTCTTGGCGTTGGCGATCGACATCGGCATGATCGCCACGGTGCGCAGCCAGTGCCAGAATGCCGCCGACGCCGCGGCCATGTCCGGGGCCCGGACTCTCAACGGCGATTCGACGACCAACTACAACTTTGCCGCGGTGCCCGGCAGCGTCATGAAAACAGCCTCCTTCAATCGCATCTTGAGCGAGTTCGTCAATCAGGGCAAGTGGGACAAGATCGTGCCGGTCAACTCCTATACGTTTAAGCGCGAGCAGGTGACCCTGGAAATCGGCACCTACGCCTACCGCTACGACGACGCGAATCCGAGCGAGGAGGGGTTCAGGATTGAAATCCCGCGCAAGGACACCATTGAGCCCTACAGCGCCGTCCGTGTCACGGTCGCGCAGCCGGACGCCAACTTTTTCTTTGGCCGGGTTTTGGGCTTGACGAAGTACAACACGGCCGCGGACGCCACGGCGGTTCATCGGCCGCGCGACGTCATCATCGTCATGGACCTGTCGGGGTCGATGCGCTTCCAGAGCTTGCCCGGCATTCCAGCGACGAACGGCGGCACGGCCCAGCCGTCGTCCTCGGGCCGGCCGCGGGTGGTGTCGATGAATCCCGAGACGGTGTTTCCGAGGTTTGGACACTACGCCGACACCACGGCCGCCGCCTTGTACGGCAACGTCGCCATGTCCACCGGCGCCGAGCTGGTGGACCCGTCCAACATCTCCGTCAACACCAATTCGGGCCCGCCGGTGATCGGCGACTTCCACCAGAACGCGGCCGGCGTGTCCCCGAGCCCCGGCACCGTCGCCTTCACGCGCGCGCCGGACAGCCAGGACGTGACGCCGGGCGGTGACGACTACTTGCGGACCAGCAACAACTCCGCGGGCAATCCCTACGCCACGACCGCGAATGAGATTTTCAACGGCGTTACCGGCAAGGATCTGGAGTTCGAGCGCAGCGGCTATCAAGCCTACGTCGCCGATTTCAAGGGCTATACCGAAGGCCCCGGCTACTGGGGCAAGACGTTCTTCATCTGGCCGCCCGACCCGCGCGGCTCGGTCAAGGATCCCGCGCTGGCGGCCAACCACGCCGACAACGGCGCCAAGGACTGGCGGCAACGGTTCTTCTTCAAGGTCAATGCTTCCACCGGCGCCCTCGGCTGGCTGGACCACACCAACATCCTTTTTGATGCCGCCGGCATTCCCGCCACCAACAGCAACTTTGCTCCCTCCAACACCATCCTGCGGCACCCCACGACGGGGATCACGGTTACCGAGAACGGCGCGTCGGTGACGTACACGTATCGCATCAACTACGCGGCCATCCTGCACTGGCTGCGCAATCAGTCGCCCAAGCCGTTCCCCACCGTGCTGCGGGCCGGCCGCATCCGCTACTACGACGACATCCCCGATCCCACCGCCGACACCGGCCTCAACAAGCGCTGGTGGACCACCTATCCTCTGGCCAACCACAACGAGCGCTTCTGGAAGGACTACATCGACTTCGTCCTCGGCTTGCAAGGCACCGGCGCCGGCGCCTATTCGCGCCAGAACACCAATCCCGACGGCAATTCGATCTCCAACGTGCCGCTGTCGGCGCTGATCGGCAACGGCGACTACTACCAATGGGGCACCGTCCAGATCAAGCAGAAGCCTCACATCAACCCCGTCCAGAACGGGAACGTGGCCGGCGCCTTCGCGGCGGGCACCACCGTCATCGCCGTGAAGAACCTGGCCTCCACGCCCGGCGTGAACCAGTACGTTCGCTTCGGCAGCCACGCCGGGCTCTACAAGCTCACCGCGGTGGTGGGGACCACGAGCATTACCCTGGACGCCGGCTTGACGGCCCCGCTGGCCGACAACGACACCATCAAGGTCTATGCCACGCTGCCCAAGTCGTTCGACTATGACGACAACCCGCACCGGCCGCGGCATCAGTTGTGGTTCGGGCCGATGACCTTCGTCGATTACCTGGGGAACTACAACACGCAGCGGTTCTGGTGGCCGGGCAACGTCCATGAAGCGCAATGCTGGGCGTGCAAGATCGGCATCAACACCGCGATCAGCGACATCGAAAAGAACCATCCCAACGATTTCATCGGCATGAGCTTCTTCAGCAACCCGGCGACGTCGGCCAACGGCCAAGGCCAGCACAATCAGGCGATCGTGCCGCTGGGCCGCAATTATCAGCAGCTGCGCGAATCGCTGTGGTTCCCGCCCACCACCGTGACCGGCACCGCCACGGAGATCGGCGTCTACGACGACGATTTCGATCGCGTCCCCAGGGCCAAGGGCGGCACCGCCCCGGGAATGGGCTTCATGATCGCCTACAACCTCCTCAGCTCCAGCACGGCCAATCTGCGCTTCTACAGCCTGCCGCAGCCGCAGTATCGCGGCAACGCCGGCGGCCTGGGCCGCCGAGGCGCGCAGCGCGTCGTCATCTTCGAGACCGACGGCGCCCCCAACACCCGGGCGTTTGCCCAACTTGGCGGCAGCGGCAAGGACTCTTACTACAAGGTTCGCATGAAGAACCCCGCGAACTACAAGGACGGGACCAACGTCGAATGGCCGGCCGGCGGCTCCTTCACCGAGACCGAGGTCTATGATGTCGTCAAGCAGATTTGCACGCTGGAAAGCGACAGTCCGCCCGGCTTTTCCACCAAGCGCAAGCCGGCCTTTGTCCACGTGCTCGGTTATGGCTCGCTGTTCGATCCGGGCAACTCCAGCGCGACCCAGACCAACGCGCTCACGTTTCTGCAGACGGTCGCCTTTCACGGCAAAACCGCGACAGACACCAATTCCAGCTCGTTCCCGGATTCACGCCGCATCTACGGCACCAACACGGAGCGC
The DNA here is from genome assembly GCA_022616435.1 of Gemmataceae bacterium. Lineage (GTDB taxonomy): Bacteria > Planctomycetota > Planctomycetia > Gemmatales > Gemmataceae > JAKEET01. The sequence continues at coordinate 105,325 of JAKEET010000094.1, read as the reverse complement.
ATCGAACGCATCCGCCAGGCGTTCACCGAGATCATGCAGGACGGCCAGCAGGTGACGCTGATCGAATAGCGCGTCCGCCGACTAGCGCTTCCCAGGGGCCCCGGCTTCTTGCGAGAAACCGGGGCCTTTCGTCAACCTCGTGTAGCTTGCTCCCGTTGTTTTGGTTACGATAACCTTGGTTAGGTTCGCCAAGGTAGTTTCGTCGTTACGGGTGGGAGCTTTTCACGGGGGCCTTTATGGTGCGCCGTTTTTCGACCGTGATGTTCAGCGTCGCGGGGACATTCTTTCTGGCGGGCGTCGTGGTCGGTCGCGGCGGCGAGACCCCGGCCGCGGACATCCAGAAGCTGAACCGCTTGACCGGCAGCGGGCCGATGACCGGCGCCCTCAAGGAAATGCAGGCCGACGCCGCCCGCACCAAGAAGCTCCTGGCGGCCGCCTTGCCGCTGGCCAAGGAATCCGGCAAACTGTCGTTCAACGGCGCCATGGTCCTGGCTCTGGCCGCCGCCGACCTCAAGGACCTGAAATCCTCCGAAGCGTTCTTCCGCGTCTGCATCGATCAGGCCGTCAAGCTGCAAAGCGCCAACAAGCTCCTGCAAGCCTACGGGCCCCTGATCGACATCTACTTCGACAGCAAGCAATACGACCAGAGCGCCCGCCTGTGCCGGGAGCTGCTCGAGCTCAAGACCGACGACGGCAAGGAGCGCATCGTGCTGGTGCCCTTCAAGAACCGCTTCGGCGAGATCATCTTCGAGGAGTTCGACCGCTTCGACACGGCCGGCCGGTTGCGTCCCGGCGTGCACCGCATCCTCATCCAGGCGGTCGCCAAGTCGGGCGATTACAAGCAGGCCCTCAAGCTGGTGGACAGCCTGATCAAGGCCCAGGACCACTGGATGGAGCGGCAGCTCAGGGGCTGGGTGCTGCGCGAGGCGGGCCAGGAAGACGAAGCCGCCAAGGTGTACGAAGAAGTCATCGCCGGGATCGCCAAGGACAAGGACCTCGATCCGGACGAGCGCGAGCGCTATCTCGAGCGCTACCAGATGACGCTCAGCAACCTCTACGTGGACATGAAGAAGATCGACAAGGCCACCGGCATCTTGCAGGAGCTGTTGAAGCGCAATCCGGACAGCCCGGGACTCAACAACGATCTTGGCTACATCTGGGCCGACAACGACATGAACCTGGACGAAGCGGAGAAGTTGATCCGCAAGGCGCTGGTGCTGGACGAGAAGCGCCGCAAAGCCGCCGGCCTGCCGCCGGAGCTGGACCGCGACAACGGCGCCTACCTCGACAGCCTGGCCTGGGTGCTCTTCAAGAAGAAGCAGTACAAGGAGGCCAAGGACGTCTTGCTGAAGGCCATCGAGGACGAGAACAGCCAGCACATCGAAATCTACGACCACCTGGGCGACGTCTACATCGCCCTGGACCAGCCCGACCACGCGATCAAGGCCTGGCGAAAGGGCCTGGAGGTCGTCGGCGAAGGACGTCGCGAAGCCGAACGCAAGGCGCTCGTCGAAAAGAAGATCCAGAAGCACAAGAAGTGAACGCGGCGCCTTGGCGAGCGGCGCGGCGTCAGCCCGACGTGGGGTTCAACCGCGGCCGATGATGTAGCGAAACGGATCGACTTCCTCACGCACGATTCGCAATTCCAGCTCGGTCGGCGGCGACGTCGGCAGCAGATTCGTCGCGGCCCCCAGCTCGAAGCCGGTGTTGGCGCGCACCTGATCGAGCGTCACCCCGGGATGCAGGCTGACCACCTCCATGCGTTTGCTCTCTTCGTGATAACCCAGGATCGCCAGATCGGTGATGACGCGGTACGGGCCCGTGCCGGGCGCCAGGCCGGCGGCCTCGCGAGCGCCGGCGCCGGTCAGATAACCGGGCGTCGTGAGGAAGTCGAGCTTCTCCACGAACCGGCGGCGGTCGTGTTTGGTGACGACCAGGATCCGCCAGCAGAACGACGCCAGATCGTTGGCGCCCCCGCTGCCGGGCAAACGCGTCCTGGGCCGGGCGTAGTCGCCGCCGATCAAGGTCGAGTTGAGGTTGCCGTACGGATCGATCTGGGCGCCGCCGAGAAACGTGTAGTCCATCAGGCCGCGCTGGCAGGTTTCCATGACGTCGGCCATGCTGGTGGCCATGACGCCGCGCCAGAAGGTGCGCGAGTCGCCGACGCTGATCGGCATGGTCGGCAGCTGCGGCGCCACGCCGCCGGCTTCGAAGCAGATCACCAGGTTCGGGGCCGCCGTCCGCTGGGCCAGCATCGCGGCCGCGCACGGGATGCCGGTGCCGACCGCGACCGTCTTGCCGTCTTCCAGGCAGCGGGCGGCGCAGCAGATCATCAGTTCCATGGAGTTGTAGGTCACGCCCATCTCCATCAAGCCACGCTCAACCTCGGCGCGAACTCCACGAGCACATGAAATAGATCCTCCGGCCGCCGCAGCCGCGCGGCGTTATGCGCGGCATCGGGGCCGAAGCACCACGTGGGCACGCGGGTCTTGGGATGGGCGTGCGACGTGGCCAGCTGTTCCAGGTGCCCGTGATCGCTGGTGACGATCACGATCGTGTCCGGGTCTGTTCCCTGGAGCACCGCTTCAACGAAGTCCTCGATGATCGAGAACACTCGCCGCGCGAGTTCCAGGTTTCCCGTGTGGCTTACCAGATCGGGAATCTGATACTTGTAGAACGTGAAGTCGTGCCGCTGGGCCTGGGCCGTGAGAATCCTCGCGGCGGCGCCCGGCGTGTGGACCGGCAACGGCTCCTCGTCGAAAAACTCAACATGGAACTCGGCTTCCAGCTCGTGCGTCATCGTGCTCGTCAAGGCACGACCGTCGCGAACATCCTGCCAGGTGTTCAGCCGCACGCCGGCCTCCCGGGCCGCGTGCACGAAGATGTTCTGATTGATCTCCGCCAGCGTGAACAGCTCGGCGAAGCCGTTCTTGTCCGTCCCTTTGAATTGCACCGCTCGCCCACGATAGCGCAGCCCAGTCTCGACGGCCTGCCGGTCCACGCGCGGCAGCAAGTCTTCCACGTGCGAGCTGCCGAAGAAGGACAAGTGCGCCGGAAAGATCGCGTTGAGCAGGCAAGGGTGGTCGAACTGCCGGAACAAATTGGCGTCCGCGATCAGTTGCTTGAACAGGCCTTCCTTCAATCCCAGGCCGCGCATCAAGCCGTGCCGATCCACGGCGCTCTGGCCGGAGAAGATCGACGTGTAGGTGAGCGCGCACTCGATGGCGCCCCGCGGGTCGTTGCCGATGACGTCGGTCGCGACCAGCGCTCCGGGAATTGGGGCATCGTTGATTGGGACTACGTCGCCTTGCTTGCCGCGCGGGAACAAGAATCGACTCTCAGCGTAGACCGATTCAGGACGGTCGTGCCCCAACGGATCGATGCCGACGCTATCGAGGGCAAGCAAGATCGTGGACCGCGACACTGGTGACATGTGGAAACTCCGTTGCGGCGCGGGAGCCGCAACCCTGGTCAATCAGACCAACCCGAGCTGAAGCTTGATGGTGAGCTTCTTTTGCATGACGAATGCCCTTGATGCGTGATACGTGTTGTTGCAGGTATGGCAATGTCTAGGGGAGCGGGTTCAAGAGCAACTCCTGCCGCCGCAATTCCTGCAGCCGCCGCAGGCCGCCGCAGCGTTCGAGATACTCGTGGAAATCGCGGACGCCGAACACGAAGCTCTCCAGGAAGTTCTGATAGCGCTCCAGGTCCTTCTCCACCTCCAGCCAGAGCTTGATGTGCTCTTCGTCCGAGAAATACTCATACGGCATGTTGCCGGGATAGCTGCCGTAGGGGACCTCGCAAACGGCATCGACGCAGTAGAAGGGAATCGCCGTCAGGGTCGGGTCCTGGCGAATGACGTCGTTGGAAATCAACCGCTCGCAAGTGACGATCAAGCGTTTCGCGGCCCGGGCCAGGTCCAGGTCCGCGACGCTCGTGCCGCGAATCCGGCAGTTGCCGAAGCGGTCGGCTTCGTGAACGTGAATGGCGGCTGCGTCGGGATAAAGGGCCGGCACCGCCGTCAGCGCTTCGCCGGTAAAGGGGCAGACCATCATCTTGGCGGCGCTGCGGCGAAAGGTGTCGCTGCCCGCCAGCGACCGGCACGGCAGGAACGGCAACCCCATGGCCGCGGCCTTGAACCGCAGGGCCAGCGTGTAGTTGGACCATTCGGTGCATTCGACGTCGCCGCTTTCCAGCACGCGCCGGCCGTGCGGCGACAGCCCGCGCGCCTCCAGGCCGACGACGTAGGCGATGTCCACCTTGGCGAGGGTCTGGCCGCGGCCGGTGCGATTGCCGGCCGCGAGAATCTGAAACGTGTGGGTGGCGGTGTAGCCGGCGAAACGGAGGTCTTGTTTCCTCTGGCGGACGACCTCGTGGCACACCGCGGTGGGGATGCGATCGCAGCCGAAACCGCCAATGGCGAGGTAGTCGCCGTCGTTGACCAGCCGGGCGACCGCCTCGGCGACGGGCACGACCTTGTCGGTCATGGCCCGCGGCTTGGTGCGGAAGAAGTCGCGCGCCTGATCGCTCGACGGATCGGCGAACAGGGCGCCCGAGCCTTGTGGAGTTGCCGCCATATTCGGCACTTGGAGGCGCCGAAAAGGGGTCTGACCCCTTTTCGGACCGCCGCTTATCCGAGTTTCTCGTACTCGCGCAGCAATTGACGGAACCGGGGATCGCGGCGGATAGCGTCCAGGTCGCGGTCCTCGCGCATGTAGCGGAAATCGCGGTACCCCAGCTCGATGGCGCGGCGAAGCGTCTTGAGGGCGAGGTCGGTCCGCTTCAAGAGCGCGAAGCTGCAAGCCAGGTTGTAATGCACGAGCGGATCGCTCGGCCGGAGCTGGACGAGCCGCTTGTCGATGTGCATGCCTTCGGCATACCGGCCCTTGAGCGTCAGGTTGTTGCCTTGCGCGCGCAGCACATCGACATAGTCGGGATAGCGGTCGAGCACGCCGGCGAAGAAATCGATCTCGAAGTCTAGCTGCGATTGATCCGGCGCCTTGACGAGCGCGCCGGTTTTGGACACGGACTTGGACTCACCCGAGGGCTTCCCTGAGCTGAGCATGGCTGACTACCCCCTGCGTCACGTGGAGGTCACATCGGTGTACGTCGTCTGCACTATAGCGGAAGGGGATAGCCGACGCAATGGGGTGACCAAAAAGTTATTCGACGCGCTGCAACGTCAGCACCGCGACCTCGGGACGAACGCCGTAGCGCATGCGGAAGCCGAAGCCGACGCCCTTGTTCACGTACAGCCAACTATCGCGGACGCGGTACAGGCCCGCGGCGAAGCGGCGGCCTTTCGGTCCCAAGGTCACGCGTCCCAGCACCGGCAGCTTCACCTGGCCGCCGTGGGTGTGTCCGCTGAGCATCAAATCGCAGCGGTGGTTCTGGGCCAGCTCGATGGTCCACGGGTTGTGCGCCAGCACCACGCGCGGCACGTGCGGCCGCAAGCCGGTGAAGGCCTGGTCGAGATTGCAGGCCCGGCTCCACAAGTCGTCGACGCCGGTCAGATACAGCACCTGCTCGCCGCGCAACAGCGGCTGGGTCTCGTTCTGCAGCACGCGGATGCCCTGCGCGGTCAGCGCGTCGGCGACGAAGCGGTGCAGGTGCTTGTGGCGGCGGATGCCCAGGGAGTTGCGCACCGAGAAATCGTGATTGCCGAGCACGGCAAAGACCCCCAGTGGCGCCCGGAGCTGGCCGAGGATGCGCGCGACGCCGTCGACGTGCTGGAAACCCTTGTGGATGAAGTCGCCGGTGAGAACGACCAGATCGCCCAGCTGGGCCTGGGCCAGCGCGACGGCCTCGTCGAGAAAGGCGGAACTGACCTGGTGGCCGCCGTGAAAATCGGACATCTGCACGATTTTCAAGCCGTCGAAGGCCTCGGGGAGATCGCGAACCGGAATCGGATGGGCATTCAGCTCGAGCCAGGTTGGTTCGACGTGCCGCGCGTAGGCGACATGCGCCCATTGCCGCCCCACCCAGCCGGCGAGCTTGCCGGGGCCGTTGCCTTTTCTGGGTCGCAACCAGCCGGCGAGTCTTCGTAACGGCATGCCCCGGTTCCCGAACACCACCAGGTCGAAAGTCAGATCATTCCGCGCGCGGACCAACCTTGATATTATAGCTCGGCGCTCGAGGCGGTAAGAAGTGTACGGTTACGGCTCATCGCCTTGCTCGTCGTCGTCTTCATCATCGTCGTCGTCGTCATCCTCATCCTCGTCGAAGTCTTCGTCATCGAAGTCTTCATCATCGAAGTCTTCGTCGTCGAAGTCTTCATCATCGAAATCCTCGTCATCGAAATCTTCGTCGTCCAGGTCGTCGTCATCCAGATCGTCGTCATCGAGATCTTCGCCCTCGAGGTCGTCGTCTTCGAAGTCCTCGTCCGCGCCGTTCTCTTCCTCGTCGTCGTCCGCCTCCTCGTCGCCAGCATCCTCTTCCTTGGCCGAGTCCTTGCCCTTGCGGGCCATGTCCAGCTGGTCCGCGAAGGGCAAACCGATGGTGTCGAGCCACGGATGCTCCACGTCCGCGGCCGCACGCACTCTGTCCAACAACTTGCCGGCCAACATTCGTCAATCCTCACGCAGGGGTGATGGGTGATACTGCCTCATGGCTGCCTTATGGCCGCGGTTCCGCGTGGCAAGTGCCAACGCCGGGCTAACTTAGGGTCAACGTATGGCAAAGGTAGTGAATTGGTAGTAAAGTTCCCGCGGCTTGTCAAGCAAACCGAAAACCTTTTCCCAATTTGACCTGCGACACGCCCTTCCCCGCCGAAAAGGCCGCAAGACCTTGATTTTCACGCATGGAATACCGCTGCCGAACACCAGCTGCAGGCATCAATTCAATTCCACGGCCTCTTCCCAGTGCTCGTACAGTCGCTGCAGCCGAGCCTTGACGTCTTCGAAGCTTTGCATCGTCTCCTTCACACGGTCTCCCTCGCGATACAGCTCCGGCGATGCCAAGCGTTGCTCGAGCTGACGTAAGTCCGTTTCGGCCACGGCGATGTCCGCCTCCAGCTCTTCCACCTTGCGATACGGAAAGCGCCGCTTGCGCTTCGGCGCCCGCCCGCTCGCCGCCAAGGCGTCGCCCGGCCTGTCGGGCGCCGGCGGCGCCGGCGCTGGCCCCGCGTCCCCGCGTCCTTCACGCGCTCGGCCTTCGCACAGCCGTTCATAGGTGTCGTAGTTGCCGTGGATCACCTGGGCGCCGCCGTTGCCGTCGAGGACGATCAAGAGATCGACGACGCGATTCAAGAAGAAGCGGTCGTGGCTGACCACGATCAGCGAGCCTTCGAAATCGAGCAGCGCCTGCTCCAGCGCGTCGCACGCCCACAGGTCGAGATGGTTGGTCGGCTCGTCGAGCACCAGCGCGTTGACGCCCTGGGCCACGATCCGCGCCAGCGCCGCCCGGCTGCGCTCGCCGCCCGACAGCTTGTCCACCTGCTGGAACACCAGGTCGCCCACGATGCCGAAGCGGCCCAGCAGATTGCGCACCGCCTGCTCGGTGGCGTCGGCGTCTTCCTCCGGCCAGATGGCCCGCATCACGGTCTTGTCCCCCGGCAGCGACTGCAATTGCTGGTCGTAGTAGCCGAACTCGACCAGGTGGCCGCGCTCCACCGTGCCGCTGTCGGGCTTGTCTTCACCCAGCAGGATCCTGAGCAACGTGGTCTTGCCGCTGCCGTTGGGGCCGAGGATGCCGAGCCGCTGGCCGCGCTTGAGATCGAAGGTCAAATCGCGAAACAGCGGCCGATCGTACGCCTTCGCCAGGTTGGTCACGCGCAGCACCACGTCGCCACAGCGCCGCACCTGGCCGAAGTGCATGTGCGGCGCCTCGATCAAGTTCGGCCGCTCGACGCGGTCGAGCCGGTCGAGGGCCTTCTGCCGTGACTGCGCCTGCTTGTGAAGCTGCCCGTAGTGGACGCGGCGAATGTACTCCTCCTGCTTCTCGATGTACTCCCGCTGCGCCTGCCAGGTCTTGAGCCGCTGCTCGTAGCGCTCGTGCCGCAGCCGCCAGTAGGCCTGGTAGTTGCCGGTGTAGGCTTCGATGTTCTTCTGGTGCATCTCGAAGATCTTCGTGACCACCTTGTTGAGGAAATACCGGTCGTGGCTGACGATCAGCATCGCCTCGTGCTGGTCGACCAGGTAATCCTCGAGCCAGCGCGTGGCGGCGATGTCGAGGTGGTTGCTCGGCTCGTCGAGCAGCATCACGTCGGGGGCCGACAGCAGCAGCTTCGCCAGCATCAGGCGATTCTGCTGGCCGCCGCTGAACGTGGCCACCGGCCGCGGGTAGTCGCCGGCGTGGAAGCCCAGGCCGTCGAGCACCTTCTCGACGCGATGATCGACGTTGTAGGCGTCGTGCCAGCGCAGCAATTCGTTGAGGCGGTCATAACGTTCGGCCAGGGCTTTCTTGTCGCTCTCGGCAGTCGCCTGGGCCAAGGCCTCGGCGGTGCGGACCATATCGTCGTGGGCCGCCACCAGCTCATCGAGCGCGCTCTTGGCCTCGTCGAACAGCGACCGGCCGGGGGCGAAATCGGGCTGCTGGCGGAGCAGGGCGACGCGAGCGCCGGCGTGCAGGCGGACGTCGCCGGTGTCGGGGCGATCGAGCCCGGCGAGGATGCGCAACAGCGTGGTCTTGCCGACGCCGTTGGGCCCCACGAGACCGACGCGCTGGCCGGAGTACAGCTCAAAGCCGAGGTCTTCGAACAGCGGGTCGGCGTCGAAGGCGCGGCGCAGTTGCGAACAGCTCAAGAGCAACATGCGCTTATTGTGAGAAATGGGCAAGAAATGTGGAAGACCGATTCGGAGGCCGGCCACGCGCGACATGCCGGCGCCGTTCGTCGCCTTCGTGCCGCCGCCGCAAATTCAGCGCGGCTGGGCTGGGCCGGTCGCGCGGCCATTCTATAATGCAGGCAAGCTGTTCCCGGGAGAATCGCTCGCCGTGGCTCATCTTCGCAGCTTTCGCAACACTGACCCGCCGCGACTGGTCGAGGTTTGGAATCAAGCCTTTCCGGGGCGTGGGGCGGTACACCTGCGGAACAGCACTCCCCTGGAACGCTTCGTCCTGGCCAAGCTGTACTTCGACCCCGCCGGCCTGATCCTCGCCGAGGACGCGGGCCGCTGCGTCGGCTTCGTGCACTCGGCGGTCGTCGATCCAGGCCAGGGCCCCAAGCAAGGCGTGATCTGCATGCTGGGGATCTTGCCGTCGCACCGCGGCCGCGGCATCGGCCGGGAATTGCTGCGGCGGACCGAACAGCACCTGCTCGAGCGCGGCGCGGAGATCTTCCTCGCCGGCGGCTACGACCGCTCCAACCCGTTCTACTTTGGCGTCTACGGCGGCGCCAATTGTCCAGGCTTCCTGCAAAGCAACCCCGAGGCCGAGGCGTTCTTTGTCAAGCACGGCTATCGCACGCAGCAGACGGTGCTGATCCTGCAACGGCAGCTCGACGTGCCGCTCCGGGTTTCCGACCCGCGCTTCGGAGCGCTGCGCAACCAGTATCAGATCGCCATGCGCTCGCCGCGCCGCCTCAAGGACTGGTGGCAGGAATGCACGGTCGGCGTGGTCGAGCCGCTCGAATTCGTGCTCACCGACCGCGCGGGCGCCGTCAAGGCCCGCGCCCTCGCCTGGGAAATGGAGGGCTTCAGCGCCCGCTGGGGCTGGCCCGCGGTCGGCGTCATCGATTTCGAAGTCGATCCGCCCGAGCGCCGCCTCGGCCTGGGCAAGTACCTGCTGTCCGCGATCTTGAAGCAGTTGCAAGAGCAGTACTTTCAAACGGTCGAAGTGCAAATCGACGAAGCCAACAAATCGGCGATCAACTTCCTCAGCCCCCTCGGTTTCGAGCAAGTCGACCTCGGCCGTGTCTTCGCCAAGGACGTGCCCAAATCCTAAGATGATTCAACACCAAGACCATCACGAAAACACGAAAGTTCGAAAGCGCGAAACAGTGGTTCCGTTGGCCGGTTCCGTGATTTCGTACTCTCGTGCTTTCGTGCTTTCGTGATTGTTCTTCTCGATGACGGATCGATCATGGCAGGAACCTACGACGCAATCATCATCGGCGGCGGCCACAACGGCCTGGTGACGGCGTGCTACCTGGCCAGGGCCAAGTGGAAGGTGCTGGTCCTCGAACGCCGCTATCTGGTCGGCGGCGCCTGCGTCACCGAGGAAACGTTCCCCGGCTTCAAAGTCTCCACCGCCGCCTACGTCAACAGCCTGTTCCGGCCCGAAATCATCCGCGACCTGCGTCTGAAGCAATACGGCTTCGAGCTGGTCGAGCGCAATCCGTCGTCGTTCACGCCGTTTCTGGATGGCCGCTACCTGATGATGGGTCCGGACGCGGCCATGAACCTGCGGGAGATCGCCAAGTTCAGCGCCAAGGACGCCGAGAACTATCCCAGGTACGAAAAGATGCTGGAGCGCGTCGCCGACGTGGTCGAGCCGACGCTGTTGATCACGCCCCCCAACGTGCTGAATCCCGGCCTGGGCGGCTTGTGGACGCTGGCCCAGCTTGGCCGGAAGTTCCAGAAGATGGGCCCGCACCTGGCCGAGGCGATGGAAGTGCTCACCGGCGCCGCCCGGCCGATCCTCGACCGCTGGTTCGAGTCGGAAGAACTCAAGGCCACGCTGGCGACCGACGCGATCATCGGCGCCTTCGCGTCGCCGTCGATGCCCGGCACCGCGTATGTCTTGTTTCATCACGTGATGGGGGAAACCAACGGCAAGCGCGGCGTGTGGGCCTACGTCCGCGGCGGCATGGGCGGACTCACGCAAGCGCTGGCCCGGGCGGCCAAGGACCTCGGCGTCGACATCCGCTGCGAGGCCGAGGTCGCCAGGATCCTCACGAGGAACGGCGCCGTCTCCGGCGTGGCCCTGACGAGCGGCGAGGAGTTCCACGCGCCGAAGGTGGCCAGCAACCTCGATCCCCACCTGACGTTTGAAAAGCTGCTCGATCCGAAGCTCCTGCCGCCTGATTTCGCGGAGGCGGTGCGGCGCATCGATTACTCGAGCGCTTCCATCAAGATCAACGTGGCCCTTTCGGAAGTGCCGAACTTCGCGGCCTGCCCCGGCGACCAGCCCGGCCCGCAGCATCATGGCACCATGCACATCTGCCCGGACCAGGACTACATCGAACGGGCCTTCGACGACGCCAAGTACGGTCGGCCCTCCGCGAACCCGATCCTCGAATGCACGCTGCCGACGTCGGTCGATCCGACGGTGGCGCCGCCGGGCAAGCATCTCATGTCGATGTTCATCCAGTACTTCCCGTACCGAACGAAGAACGGCAACCCCGACGACCTCAAGGAGCAGTTCGCCGACCGCTGCTTCGACATCCTCAACGAGTACGCCCCGAACTTCAAGAAGTCGGTGATCGCCCGGCAAATCCTGACGCCGCTCGACCTGGAGCGGACCTTCAACCTCACCGGCGGCAACATCTTCCAGGGCTCGATGACGCTCAACCAGTTGTTTGTGTCGCGCCCGGTGGTCGGCTGGTCCAACTACCGCACGCCGATCAAGAACCTGTACCTGTGCGGCTCGGCGGCGCATCCGGGCGGCGGCGTCATGGGGACGTGCGGCTACAACGCCGCGCGGGAGATGCAAAAACGCTGGTAACTCGTGGACTCTCATCTGGAAACGAACGCGCCATCGCCCGAGACTGTCGACAGCACGTCGTCGAGACAATCGACCAGAAAGTCCGCATCGGCCTTCGTGATGCACAGGGGCGGCTTGATGCGCAGGATGTTGCCGTCGAGACCGCCCTTGCCGATCAAGAGGCCGCGCTCCTTCGCCAGCTCCATGACCTCGGCGGTTTCGGCGGCGGCCGGTTCTTTGGTCCGGCGATCCTTCACCAGCTCCACGCCGAGCATCAGGCCCAGTCCGCGAACCTCGCCGATCAGGGGTTGCCGCTCTTGCAGTTCAAGCAGCCGGTTCTTCAGATGCGCGCCAACGTCGCGGGCATTGTCTTGCAGTCGATCGCGATCGATGATGTCCAGTGTCGCCAACCCCTGGGTGACACTGACCGGATTGCCGCCGAACGTGTTGAAATGGATCCGCCGCGCCATGACCTTGGCGATCTCGGGCCGAGTGACGCACGCCCCGAGCGGCGCGCCGTTGCCGATCCCCTTGGCCATGGTCACCAGGTCGGGCGTCACGTTCCAGTTTTCGAAGCCCCAGAACTTCGCGCCGGTGCGGCCGAAGCCGGTTTGCACCTCGTCGGCGATGCACAGGCCGCCGTGCCGCCGGACGATGTCGTAGACAACCTGAAGGTATTCCGGCGGCGGCGTCACCACGCCGCCGACGCCCTGGATCGGTTCGCCGATGAAACACGCCAGGTCGCCGGACGTTTCAAAACGAATGAGCGGTTCGACGTCGCGGGCGCATTTCAGTTCGCAGCTCGGGTATTCCAGCCCGTAGGGGCAGCGATAGCAGTAACCGGGCGTGGCGTTCTTGACGTTCGCGGATGGGCTCGACTTGAACTTCCACGTGCCGTGCGCCGTCAGCGCCATGGCGCCTTGCGTGCCGCCGTGGTAGCCGCCGCGCAGGCTGATCACGTCGGTGTTGCCGGTGAACTCGCGCGCGGACAGCACGGCGATCTCGTTCGCCTCGCTCCCCGAGTTCGTGAAGTAGCTGACCGACAGGCCGCTGCCCGGCGGCATGTGCTCGGCGAGGCGCCGGCCCAGCTCGCCGATGGCCGGGTGCAGGTAGATGGTGGTCGTGTGCTGCAGCCGTCCGATCTGATCGCGCACCCTGGCGACGATGTCCGGATGGCAATGCCCGACGGAAACGGTCACGATGCCGGCAAACGCGTCGAGATACTGCTTGCCGGTCTCGTCCCACAAGTATTGCATGCGGCCTTCGACGATCAGCAGCGGGTCGCGATAGTAGGTGATGAGGCCCGGCGTCAAGTACTGGGTTCGCAGGGCCAGCACGTCGGCGCGCGACGGACCGTCGTATGGCATGGGGATGTGATCGGTCGTGGGCAGCGCCAGCTTCTTCATGGGCAATACTCCCGAAGTCTTGCGACTTCGGAAACAGCCTTTCAGCTGACCGAGAAAGTGTCTGGACCCTTGCCGCCGCGACATTGGAATACGGACTTGCGACGCAAAATCAGGGGTCCAGGCGCCTTTTCGGACAGCCTCTTATAATAATCCAAACCATTCGCCCCGCCAAGGATTGTCGCGTGACCACCACCGCCGCCGAGACGACTCCGATCCGCGTCATCACCGACCCCACCGTGTACCTTGTCGGCGTGCAGACCACGAGCGACGCCGAGCTGGATCGCTTCCTGGCCGATCACGGCGTCGCCTGGCAGTCCGACACCGAGGTCGCCGGCGAATACCTGGCCGAGGTCGCGGGCCGCGTCTGTTACATGTCGTTCGCCAAACCCCGGCCCGGCGGCAACCAGGCGTATCTCAACCACATCCTTGAAGTCGGCCACGGCTCGGTGCTGGAACATGCCGTGTGGAACTTCATCTTCGCGGGCGTGAGCCGGTCGCTGACGCACGAGTTGATCCGCCACCGCGCCGGCTTCGGCTATTCGCAACTGTCGCAGCGCTATGTGGATGAATCGGTCGCCGAATACGTCGAGCCCGATTGCATTGCCCGCAACCCGGAGCTGCACCAGCTCTGGCTCGAAGCGATCGGGATCACGCACCAGGTGTACATGAAGCTCACCGAGAAGCTGCTCGACGCGTTCCAGGACGAGCCGGACAAGACGCTGCGCCGCAAGCTGGCCCGCCAGGCGGCCCGCAGCGTGCTCCCCAACGCCACGGAGACGAAGATTTTCGTGACCGCCAACGCCCGCGCCCTGCGTCACTTCATCGAGCTGCGCGGCAACCGCCACGCCGAAACCGAAATCCGCAAGCTCGCCGTCCAGGTGCTGAAGATCATGCAGAAGGAAGCGCCGAACCTGTTCGGCGATTACGAATTGGTCGCGCTGCCCGACGGCACGCAGGAGGCGACGACCCAACATCGAAAGGTGTGAACGGCGGCTTGCCGCTTGGCGTTCGCGCCGGCCAATCCACCGATGCCTTGCGTGCTTTCGTGACCATGCGGTAAGATGAGTCGACGACACGAAATCGCCGGGCGGAGAAAACCCATGGCCATTCTGGAACTCCCTGAACGAGAGCCAGCGCCCCTTGGAAACGGCGACAAGTTGACACGCGAGGAATTCTTGCGCCGCTGGGAAATGCACCCGGAGATCAAGAGGGCGGAACTTATCGGGGGGATCGTCTACATGCCATCGCCTGTTTCGCATGACCACGGCCCCTTGGAAGATGACGTTGGCGGTTGGCTCGTCAACTACCGCGTGCAAACGCCGGGCACCGGGAGCAGCAGCAACGAAACGACGTGCCTGCTGGACGATGCGCCCCAGCCCGATCGGCACCTGCGCATACTCACCGAATGCGGCGGCAAGTCCTGGCTCGAAGGCAAATACTTGCACGGGGCGCCCGAGTTGATGGTGGAAATCTGCGTTTCAAGTGTCTCGTATGATCTGAACCAGAAATTCGACCTCTATGAGGCCGCGGGCGTGGCCGAATACCTCGCTGTGCTTCGCCGAGAACAGGAAATCCGCTGGCATGTCCTCGACAACGGCCGCTTCCACATCCTCGCGGCTGATGACGACGGGATTTGGCGATCGCGGGTTTTCCCTGGGTTGTGGCTGGACGGCGCCGCACTGTTTGAGGGCGACATGCAGAAGGCGCTAGCCGTCTTGCAGGATGGGATCCAAACCAAAGAACATCGGGCTTTCGTCGAACGACTCGCCGCGAAGCGCACCACCAAATAACCACATCAAAGCGCCTCGAAGATTGTGGCGATGCCTTGCCCTGCGCCGATGCACATGGTCGCCAGGCCGAATTGCACTTTGCGATCGAGCATGGCGTGGATCAACGTCGTCGCGATGCGGGCGCCGCTGGCGCCGAGCGGGTGGCCGATGGCGATGGCGCCGCCGCGGACGTTCACCTTCTCCGGGTTGGCGCCCATCAGCTTGATCACCGCCAGGGTCTGGGCCGCGAAGGCCTCGTTGATTTCGATGAGGCCCATGTCCTCGAGCTTCAGGCCGGCGCGTTCCAGGGCCTTGTGCGTCGCCGGCACGGGGCCGATCCCCATCACCGACGGATCGACTCCGGCCACCGCCATCGCCCGGATCTTGACCTTCGGCTTCAACCCCAGTTCCTTGGCGCGTTCCTCGGACATGACCAGCGTCGCCGCCGCGCCGACGTTGAGCGGGCTGGAATTGCCCGCCGTCACGGTGCCGCCCTCGGGCATGAACGCCGGCTTGAGCGCCGCCAGCGACTCCAGACTCGTCTCGCGGCGAATGCACTGATCTTGCGTGACCAGGATCTTGCGGCCGTCCTCGTCGCGGCCCCAGGTGGGAATGACCTCGTCGGCAAACATGCCGGTGTCGGTCGCCTCGGCCGCCAGGCGATGGCTCCGCAGGGCGAACTCATCCTGCTGCTTGCGTCCGATCTTGTGGCGGATCGCCAGATTTTCCGCGGTCAGGCCCATGTGCAACGTCGCCGGGCTGTGGCGATAGGCGTAGCGCGGGCTCGGCTGATAGCTGGTGTCGAAGGGAAAGTGATGCATGTGCTCGACGCCGCCGGCGATCTGCACGTCCTCGCACTCGGCGGCGATGCTCTGGGCCGCCTGGTTGATCGCCTGCAAGCTCGAGCCGCAGTTGCGATTGACCGTGGCGCCGCCCACCTCGATGGGGAACCCGGCGATGAGGGCGGCCATGCGGGCGACGTCGTAGCCCTGTTCGCCTTCTTGCTTGACGCAGCCCCAGTGGATGTCCTCGACCTCGCCGGCCGGGAACTTCGCGCGCTCCAGTAGCGCCTTCATGATGTCCGCCGACAGATCGTCGGCGCGAATGTCGCGATAGTTGCCTTTCTCCGGATGGGCCCGGGCGATCGGCGTCCGCACCGCTTCGATAATGACGGCATGTCGCATGACAAATCCCTCCGCAATGGCACGAACGTAGGACAGGACTCCGCTCCTGTCCGCACCGGACAGGTACGGAAATCGTCCCACAATAACTCACATCACGCCGCGCCGCCACGCTTCACCCGCTCCAGCCCGGCGCGGGCCTCGTAGTACAGCGGATGTTCCGTGAACGTCGTCACTTCATCATAGTACAACGCGGCCCGGCGCAGGTCGCCGAGGTTCTCGTACGCCTGGCCGAGCTTGAACGCGGTGTCGGCCCCGCTGCGCGGGCTTTTCTTGAACTCCTGGAAGCACTGCACCGCCTGATCGGCCTTGCTGTCCAGGTACATGTCGCCCAGCAACCGATGGGCGACGAACCAGGCGTCTTCTTCCTCCTCGCTGCGGAACTTGGTCGGCCGGTTCTGCCTGATCTCTTCGAGCAGCGCGATCGCCGCGGCCACTTCGCCGCGGAGGCGCTGGGCCCGCGCCAGCAGCAATCGCGGCGACAGCGCGTCCGGCTTGGCCACCCGCGCCAGCGCCGCCAGGTGCGTCGCCCAGTCCAGCAAGTCGAGGTCGCCCTTGTAGGCGTCGAGCGTCTGCCGCGCCTTCTGCTGACAGTAGTCCACGTCGAACCACTTCGCGTCGTCGAGCTTCGGCTTCACTTCCTCCGGCGTCAACGAGTAGTAATAACGATCCTTGCGGGCCAGCAGATCGGCGTCGGCCGCGTTATACGTCAGCGCGTGCTCGGTGCAGTTGAGGGCCAGCCACACGTCCTTCTTGCGCTCGAACAGCTCCGCCAGCGTGCGGTACGTTTCGAGCTGGCCCTGATCGAACTGCGTGTAGAACTTGTACGCTTCGAGGGCGGCGTCCACATCGTCGGCCTTCATGGCCCGTTCGCCGAGCGACTTCACCACCGCCGCAAGCTGCTTGCGATCCGCCTCGGCCAGGTTGCTGATGCCGATGGCCCGGCCGATGAGCATCGCCTTGCGATAGTTGTCCCACAGCCCGGACGCATCGCCGTGCTTCTCGTGCGTCCTGGCGATCTGGATGAAGATGGCCGGCGCCTGCGCGGGCAGTCCCCGAGCGGCGATGCGCAGATACTCACAGCCGCGCTGCCAGCGCTGCGGATCGTCGATCAGCGCCAGCCCGAGCTGCTGGGTGTAGCCGTAATCGAAGTCCGGCGCCGGCTTGCCGGCCGGCACCGCCGCTTGGTACTCCGCTTCGGTCCATTCGCTGTAGAGCAGTCGCTTCAGTTCCCAGGCGCCGGCGTGATCGGCCTGCTGGGCGAGCTGGCGTTCGGCGGCGGCGATGGCGTCGAGCTTGCGGTCCGGGTGAGCGAGCAGCGGTTGGCCCACGCGCCGCTTCAGCTCCGGGTGGAGGAACAACGCCAGCTGCCAGCCCGCGAAGTCCACCGTGCGCCGCGACTTGTTGTCCGGCGTTTGCAGCAGGCCTTCGAGGTTCGACGCCGCCAGCTCGAATTGTTTCTGATGGGTGTAGGCCACCGCCCGCCAGTACTGGCAGCACGTCTCCAGGTCAGGCCGCTGGCCGGACGTCAATTCCAGGAGCCGCAACGCCTCGGCGAGCTGCGCCGGCTGCGGCTTGTCGCCCAGCAGCAGCTCGGCGACGCGCTCCAGGCACAGGCGATAGTCGATGACTTGCAGGATCTCCGGCTCTTTGCGGAGCAGTTCGACGTCGAGCTTGCGGTGCAGCTCCCAGAGCTGGCCGCGCGCCAGCGGATAGCTCGGATTGAGCTGCAGCGCCCGGTTCAGCGACGCCAGCGCCTGCCGGTACTGACCGATCTGACTGTAGCTGAGGCCGCGGAGCGTGTGCTTGAAGACGCGCAGGCCCGGCAGCACGTTGCGGGTGTAGACATAGTAGACCGCGAGCGGCACCACCAAGGCGACCAGGCTGATGTTGGGGGCGTAGCGCTCCATCATGATCCACAGGCCGACGCCCAGCGCGCCGCACATGGCCGCGACTTCGACCTCCGATTCCTCGACCATGCTGGAAAGCGTTAGCAGGTAGAACCCAGGCAAGCCGGCGAGCAAGAGCACGCCGAGCATGAATTGATCCGGGAACAGATTGGCGAAGCGCAACGCCGCGAAGCCGCCGCCGATGAGCACCGCCGCCAGACCGAGGCCGAGGTAATTGCGAAGCTGCCGGTCGCGGACGTGGCGCATCACATAGAAGACGATGCCGAGCACCGCCCCGCCGGCGACCGGCGCCAGCAGCCACCAGTTTTCCTCCTCGCTTTCGCGGCCATAGAATCCGACTCGCGAGCCGAGGAGCAAGCCGAAGATGATGCCCATGTAGACCGAGCCGGGATTCTCGAGCAACAAGAATAGCACGAAGGCGGGAAGCCGGCCGCCGATGCGGTAGCCTTCGCGGATCTTGTGATACGCCGCCACCGCCAGGCACACGACCAGGCCGCCGAGCGTGCAGGCGCCGACCAGGGCCAGCTCGTGCCAGGTCGGTCCGCGCAGCGCGATCGTCAGCAGCAGTCCCAGGTAGATGCCCTTGAGCAGGAATTCGGTCTGCGTCCACGTCATGGTGCAGTGCATTATACATGCTGGTCACATCGCCTTCTCGCCATGGGGCCACATGTGTTACAATCCGCGAAGGGATCGCCATTCGAGCAAGGATGATCATGGCCGATATGCATACCTTGGGTTTACCGGACCTCGGCGCGGCGCATGTCAATCTGCCGCCGGCGCGGCTCGTCGAGATGGCCCTGGAGCGCAGCGAAGCCACGCTGACCGACCGCGGCGCGTTGCGAACATCCACCGAGCCGCACACCGGCCGCGCCGCCCGCGACAAGTACGTCGTCGCCGACTCCGCTGCGCAGGATCGGGTGTGGTGGGGCGACGTCAACCAGCGGCTAACGCCCGCCGTATTCGCGCAGATCAACGAGCGCGTCGCCCAGCATCTGGCGGCGCGGCAACTGTTCGTGTTCGAAGGCTGGGCCTGCGCCGATCCACGCCACCGGCTGCCGGTCCGCGTCGTCACCGAGAACGCCTGGCACGCCCTGTTCGCCCATATCATCCTGCGCCGGCCCACCGCGGCCGAGCGCGCTGGGTTTCAGCCGGCGGTCACGATCCTGCACGCCCCCGACCTGCAACTTGACCCGGCGCGCGACGGCACTCGCTCCGGCGCCGCGATCATCCTCGGCGTCGAACGCGGCCAGATTGTCATCAGCGGCACGCACTACGCCGGCGAGATCAAGAAATCGGTCTTCTCCTACCTCAACTACTGGCTGCCGGAGCGCGGCGTCTTCCCGATGCACTGCTCCGCCACCCTCGGCCCGGACGGCGACACCGCTCTCTTGTTCGGCCTGTCCGGCACCGGCAAGACGACCCTGTCCGCCGATCCCATGCGCCAGCTGATCGGCGACGACGAGCATGGCTGGTCCGAGCACGGCATCTTCAACTTCGAAGGAGGCTGCTACGCGAAGTGCATCCGCCTGTCGGAGGCCAGCGAGCCGCAGATCTATCACGCCCTCGGTTTCGGCAGCATCCTGGAAAACGTCATCGTCGATCCCGCGACCCGGCGGCCGAACTTCGACGACACGACGATCACGGAAAACACCCGCGCCGCCTATCCGCTCGAGCACATCCCCGGCGCCGAGCCGACCGGGCAAGGTCCGCCGCCGCGGCACGTGTTCTTCCTGACGTGCGACGCCTACGGCGTGCTGCCGCCGGTGAGCCGCTTGACCCGCGAGCAGGCGATGTATCATTTTCTGTCGGGCTACACCGCGAAGATCGGCGGCACCGAGGCGGGGATCAAGGAGCCGTCGGCCACCTTCAGCGCTTGCTTCAGCGCCCCGTTCCTGACGTTGCCGCCGATGCGCTACGCGGAATTGTTGCGCGAGCGGCTGGAGAAATCAGGGGCCCAGGTGTGGCTCGTCAACACCGGCTGGACCGGCGGCGCGTACGGCCGGGGCAAGCGCTTCCCGATCGCCGTCACCAGGCGGCTGGTTCATGCCGCGCTGGCGGGTGAGCTCGACAGAGCCGAGTATGCCGCCGACCCGATGTTCGGCCTGCACGTGCCGACGCATTGTCCGGGCGTGCCGGACGACGTGTTCCAGCCGCGCCGCACCTGGCCCGCTGCGGAAGACTACGACCGCCAGGCCCAACGATTGGCGAAGCTGTTTCGCGACAACTTCCAGAAACACTTCGGCGCCGCCCCGGATGCGGTGCGCGCCGCTGGCCCGCGTTGACGTAGGGCAAGCGGCCCGCTTGACCGTGTTGTCTGCGTCGAAAGGGAATACGGCAAATGCAGCTCGATTTTCACAGAGACCAGGCCCTCGCCCGACTCATGCATTTCCTCTCCATCGACGGCGTCACCGGCCAGGAAGCCGCCATCGGCAAGGTGGTGGTCCAGGCGCTGCGCGACGCCGGCGTGCCGCGCGGCCGCATCCGCTTCGACGACGCCAACGAGCGCATCCCGTTGCCGACGCAGACCGGCAACCTGATCGTCGATCTGCCGGGAACCCTGCCCGGTCCGCGGCACTTGTTCATGACGCACCTCGACACCGTGCCCTTGTGCGCCGGCGCCAAGCCGGTGAAGAAGGGCACGCGGATCGTTTCCGCCGGCGACACCGCCCTCGGCGGCGACAACCGCGCCGGCTGCGCCTGTCTCGTGACGCTCGTGGCGACGCTGCTCGACAAGAAACTGCCGCACCCGCCCCTGACGTTGCTGTTCACCGTGCGCGAGGAAAGCGGATTGTGGGGCGCGCGCTACGTCAAGTTCGCCGACCTGCACGAACCTGTGATGGGCTTCAACGTCGACGGCCGGTCGCCGCGCGACGTCACCCTGGGCGCGGTCGGGGCCGAGCGCTGGAGCGTGGAGATCTTCGGCAAGGCCGCCCATGCCGGCGTCCACCCGGAGCGCGGCGTGTCGGCGACCATGGTCGCCGCGCTGGCGCTGGCCGACGTGCAACGCCGTGGCTGGTTCGGCAAAGTGAAAAAGAAGGGCCTCGAAGGGACTTCCAACGTCGGCCCGTTCGGCGGCAAGAACGGCTCGTGCGCCGGACAGGCGACCAACGTGGTGACCGATTACGTGTCGCTGCAGGGCGAATCGCGCAGCCACGACGCCCGCTTCGTCCGCGCGATCACCAGGGCGTATGAGGACGCGTTTTGCCGGGCCGGCAAGAAGGTCGTCGACAACGAAAGCCGCGGGGCGAAGGTCCATTTCCAGGCGCGGCGCGACTACCATCCGTTTCGCTTGAAGGACAGCAGTCCGGTGGTCCGCACGGCCCAGGAAGCGGCTCGGGCGGCCGGCTGGGAGCCGACCCTGCGCGTCACCAACGGCGGCCTCGACGCCAACTGGCTGGTGCGCCACGGCGTGCCGACCATCACATTCGGTCCCGGCCAGAACAACCCGCACACCGTGGACGAATACGTGGACATCGAGCAGTTCCTGGAGAGCTGCCGGTATGCGCTGGCGCTGGCGCAGATGGAAGCGCACTGAGCGGCGGGCCAGTTGCTGATCATTTAGCCGGCGAGCTTGCTCGCCGGGGTCTGGGACCCGCCGATGAGGAACTGATACTGTCCACGGCGAGCAAGCTCGCCGGCTAAATGAACCCTCGCATGAAACCAATTCGCATCGGCAACGGCTGCGGGTTCTGGGGCGACAATCTCGACGCCCCGATCCTGCTGGCGCGCGCCGGCCGGCTCGATGTGCTGACGCTGGAGTATCTCGCCGAATTGACGATGTCGATCCTGGCGCTGCAGAAAGAGCGCGATCCCGACGCCGGCTTCGCGGCGGATTTTCTCGACGTGCTCGAGCGGCTGACGCCGATCCTGAAGGAGCAGCCGCGCCTCAAGATCATCACCAACGCCGGCGGCATGAACCCGCATTCGTGCGCCCGGAAGGCCCGCGCTATCCTTCAGGGCGCCCGGCTTGGCTACAAGCGAATCGGCATCGTCAGCGGCGACGATTTGCTGCCGCGGCTTGACGAGCTGCTGGCGTCCGGCCACGCGTTCACCAATCTCGACACGACGGCGCCGCTCACAACCGTGCGCGAGCGTGTCGTGAGCGCCAACGCCTATCTCGGCGCGGCGCCGATCGTGGAAGCGCTGCGACAAGGGGCCGACATCGTCGTCACCGGCCGCGTCGCGGATGCGTCGCTCACCGTCGCCCCCACGGCCCACGCATTCAACTGGCGCTGGGACGACTGGCATCGGCTCGCGGGCGCGACCGTCGCCGGCCATCTCATCGAGTGCGGCGCCCAGGTGACCGGCGGCTTGTGGTGCCACTGGCAAGACGCGAAGGACCTCGCCAACGTCGGCTATCCGTTTGTTGATATGAGCGACGACGGCGGCTTCACCATCAGCAAGCCCGAAGGGAGCGGCGGCGCCGTGAATCTCGAAACGGTGTCCGAGCAGCTTCTGTACGAAGTCGGCGACCCGGCCGCGTACCTGACGCCGGACGTGGTTGCCGATTTCACGAGCGTCCAGTTGCACCACGCCGGGCCGGACCGTGTCCAGGTAAGCCCGGCACGCGGCCAACCGGCGACCGGCACGTTCAAGGCGTCGATCGCCTATCGCGACGGTTTCCAGGCGAGCGGCACGCTGGTGATCCTCGGGCCGAAAGCGGTCGCCAAGGCGCAGGCCAGCGGCGCAATGCTGATCGAACGGCTGCGCCGGATCGGCATCGTGCCGGAGCGGCATCACATCGAAGTCCTCGGGACCGGGGCGTGCGTGCCGGGCGTGCTCAAGGACGCGCCCGAGCCGGTTGAGGTCGTGCTGCGCGTCAGCGTGCAGGATGGGCGGCGCGCGGTCGTCGAGCGCTTCACCAAGGAGTTGGCGCCGTTGGTGACGTCGGGACCGCCGGGCGTGACCGGCTACACGACCGGCCGGCCGCCGGTGCGCGAGGTGTTCGCGTACTGGCCGGCGCTCGTGGACAAGCGCGTCGTGACCCCAAGCGTGGAGGTGCTGGCATGAACGAGGTGACGCGGTTGTCGGACATCGCCCACGCCCGCAGCGGCGACAAGGGCAACCACGCCAACATCGGTGTCCTGGCCTACACGCCGGCCGGCTACGCTTGGCTCAAGGAATACCTGACGGCCGACGTGGTCGCGGAGTACTTCGCGACGATGAAGCCGTCGCGGGTGGTTCGCTTTGAAGCGGCGAATGTTCTGGGCCTCAACTTCATGCTGTTCGACGTGCTCGCCGGCGGCGCCAGCCAGTCGCTGCGGATCGATACGCAAGGGAAGACGCTGGCGTCGGCGTTGCTGCAAATGCCTCTTGTCCCGCCGCCCGTTCTGAAATCCTTAGAACAGATGTTGTAATCGACTGAAGTATCTTCCGAGAGAGAGTAGCGTTATGGTGAAGCTGCCGGAGGTGATGGGTTTGCTGATGTGTGACACAATACGATTCGATGTCGCGGTAAGGCGAATGTCACTGGAACGCTTGGTATGGCAAGTGGTGCTCGTTCGCGGTCCCGGGCCGCACGTACATGCTGGAGTTTCCGATAAGGGACCTCAAACTGCCCGCTCCAGGGCGCTATGTGTTCACTTTGTCCTTCGATCGTCAACCATTGACGAGACACTTCCTGGATATGAGGAGAGGCTGACATGAACGACAACAACACGATTGTCTTGGGCGAGAACGAAGTCTTCATACGGCTGGAAGGCGGCGAAGAATGGTGCGCCGTCACCGAAGCATTCAACCGGCACTATCCCGACCGCGCCGGACTGCCGATTACTCTGGCCAACTATTCGCAAGCGGAAATCGACGCAGTCATGGTCGAATTCGAGCCGAAGAAAAAGCCGGCCGGCGCCAGCGTCTCGCCCACCCACTCCGACTGAGCAACTCCCGTGTCCCTCGTCACGTACGCCATCGAATCGCCCGCCGCGGTCATCACGCTCAACCGCGCCGACAAGCGCAACGCCCTCAGCCGGGCGTTGATCGCGGCACTCGCCGATGCCTTTGCCAGGGCGGCGGATGATGCGCAGGCCCGTTGCGCAATTCTCGCCGCCGCCGGCCCGGTCTTCTGCGCCGGCATGGACCTCGCCGAGCTTGAAGAAGCCCTCGACGCGGCCGAGCGAAGCGGCGAGCCGCTGGGCGCCGTCTGGGAAAACGCTCTCTTGCTCGCCAGGCTGTACGACCAGATCTACGCGTTCCCCAAGCCGACGATCGCCGTGGTGCAAGGCGCCGCGGTCGCGGGCGGCGCGGGCCTGGTGTCGGTGTGCGATCTGGCGGCGGCGGCGCCCGACGCCAGGTTCGGCTATCCCGAAGTCCGTCGCGGCCTGGTCGCGGCCATGGTCATGCCGCACCTGATGCGCCACGTCGGCGAACGCATGGCCCGGTACCTGCTGTTGACCGGCGAATTGATCGACGCGGCCGAGGCCCTGCGGGTTGGCTTCATCAACGCGATTGTCCCTTCCGAAAAGCTGCGCGAGCAGGCGCAAGCCTGGGCCAGCGCGGTGGCGGAGGGCGGTCCGAACGCGATCACGCAAACCAAGAAGCTGCTGCGCGACTTCTCCCATCAAGCCCTGTCGGTCGAACAGGCGGCCCACGAAAGCGGGGCGCCGCGGCTGTCGGAAGAATGCCGGCAGGGACTGCGTGCGTTCTTCGCCAAAGAGCGGCCGCCCTGGACGGCGGGCGACTGACGATGCCCTGTCGCCGGGTTCTTCCGTCACTCCCAGCCGATGCCTGCCGCCCTGAGACGGTCCTTGAGACGATCCAGGCGCCACACGCGAACGCCGCGGTCCGAGCCGTTGAGGATCGCCAGATTGGCGCCGTCGCGACTCAGGCGGACCTCCGCGAGCCGGCCGGGCGGCGCCTTCAACGACATCATGTGTTCGAAGTCTCCACCGGCGCCGCGCCGCCACCAACGCACGTCCTGATCCAGCGAGCCGGAAATGAGCCAGTTGCCGTCCTGGCTGAACACCACCGACTCGACGCTTCGCGAGTGCCCCGGCAGATCGGCCAGCACCGTGCCGGTTGGAACACGGATCAGAGCCAGCCGGCCTTCTTGCGTGCCGACCGCGGCGACGGCTTCGGCTGGGTCCAAGGCCACGGATCTGACGCCGCCTTCGGTGCTCAGCCAGCCTTGGCCGTCCCACTTCGCCGTGGTTGCCGACAGGAAGAACACGTAGCCGTCATCCGCGCCGGCCAGCACCCATGTGACGCCGGCGGCCAGCGCCTGCAGCCGTTGCGAGCCGAGCAAGGTGGCGCCGATGAGGTTGCTCCATTGCTGATCGACGCGGAGCTGTGGCACGTGCCACGATACGACGTAGTTCTCGTTGGCCACACCCCACAGCTTGCCGTCGGGGGCGAACGCGAACGGGCCTTGACGCGACACGTCGAACCTCGAAGTCTTGAAGGGAACCCGGAAGATCCGGTCCACCCAGAGGGCGGTCGGTTCGCCGGCCGGGCAGTCCAGCCCGATCGCATCCTCGGTCCAGTCGAACTTGGTTTCCTCGCCGCGGTCGCGGTATTCGAGCAACACCACGTGATAGCCGTCCTGGGGAAAGCGGCACACGTCCCACGACCGTTTCCATTCATGGCCGGGCGCCAAGGTCGCTCCCTGGATGCCCATGCCCGGACGCCGCCGCCCTTCGATCCGGCACACCGCGAAGATTGCCCAGCCGTTGACCTTGTGCGTCTTCGCCTCGGCGGCCGTGACGCGGACACGCAGTCGTTGCTTCGTCCCGGCGGCAATGCGAGCCGCCCGGCCGTTCGAGGCGCGGGGATCGGCGCGGATGTCGATGCCGGCGTCCGGCACGAATTGGAAAGCATCTTCCTGGAATTCGATCACTTTCGAGCGATCGGGCGCTTGAGCGACCGGGCCGAAGGCGCCAGGGCGCTCCAGCGGCCACAGGAACCCGCCGAACAACGACGAGGCCGTCGCGGCGAAAGCGCCCTTGGGGTGGACCGCGAGGCCGCTGGGGGCCGGTCTGAATTGGCCGCGATCGCCGGGGAAGGCGATGCTGCTCACGGCGTCCCGGCGCACTCCTGTACCCACCTCCCACTGCGTCACCTGGCCGTCCACGACCTGTCCCTGGACCTTGCGCTCGCCCTCGCACAAGAGCGTTTGGCCGTCCGGCGCGAAGGCGATGTGCCGCAACGCGTGCGGATGCTGGGCCATGGTCGTCTGAATCTCCGGCGGCCGCAGCTCGTACAGGAACGTGCGCCGGTTGCCGCCAACGACCAGGAATTTGCCGTCCGGGCTGAACAACGGGACGGGACGCTCGCGATCGGGGATGACCAGCGTCGTCACGATCTTGCCGGCGGCGACGTCCCAAAGCCTGACGCGGCCGTTGTCAACGGCGTCGGCCAGGACGGCGCCGTCGGCGCTGAAACTCAGGCCGACGCCGCGGGCGGCCACCTCGACGTCCGCCTCGGGGGCGCGCAACATCTGGAACACTCGGCCGCGCTCCACGTCCAAGAGCGCCACGTCGCCGCGAACCTGCAGCGCCAGCGTCCGGCCGTCGGGGCTGAAGGCGAGATTCTCGCTGGAGAGTTCGCTGGCATCCGCTGGCCACAGATCGAAGGACGGCCCGTGAAACAGCCGCACGTCGCCGCCGGCCACCGCCAGAAACGCTCCGTCAGGTGAAAACGCCGCGTGGGAGGTCTTCGCGTTGACGTCCAGCGGCTTGCCTTGCCATTGGTCGTGCGGCAACCAGCGCATGGTCTTGTCGGAAGACCCGGAGATGAGCTGCCTGCCATCGGGGGAAAACGCGAGCGCATGGACTGAGGCGGCGTGGGCCTTCCAGACAATCGCTTCCGGCTTCGGATCGGCGGTGTCCCAGCGGCACAGACGCCCGTGCCGCGTGCCCGCCACCAGCCAGCGCCCATCGGGGCTGAAGGCGGCCGAGGTAAAACCTTCGTGACTTCCCACCTTCCCCTCCAGCGCGGTCAGGAAGCTGGCGCCGACCGTCGGCAAGACGTAGAGCGCCTTCTGGGCGCCCGTGGGCATGTGCCACACCTGGATCGAACAGTGGACCGCGTTGCGCTTCTCGCCGATGGCCAAAAGCTGGCCGTCGCGGTTGAAGGCCAGGCCCATCGGATCCAGCTTGTCGGCGAGGACGCCGGCTTCCCGCAGATCGAAGCGGCCCAGGCACTCCGCCATCAAGCTGCGCGCCTCGACAAGGTCGGCCTCGACGTCCTTGAGGGCGAACGCCTTGTCGAGGTCGGCAAGCGATTGCCAGGTCCAACCTGGCTGCGCTGTCACGGTCCGCTCGCGAACCCGCGCCAGCAGCGAATGATACAGCTCCTGCTCGGCGCGGCGGCGCTGGGCGGCTTGCTCGATGGCCGATTCGCTCGCTTTCCTGGCCTGGTGGTCGGCCCGGTCGCGCTCGCCCAGCGCCCACATCGTCAGCCCGATCGTGGCGCACACGCCCAGGGTGAGCGACACGATCAGGGTGGCGGCAATCTTGTTCCGCCGGCACCAGCGCCAGGTCCGCTCGACCGGTCCGACCGGCCGCGCCGTGATCGGCCGGCCTTCCAGGAAGCGGTGCAGGTCGTCCGCCAGCGCCGCGGCCGAGCTGTAGCGCTTGCGCGGCTCCTTCGCCAGGCATTTCAGGCAGATCGTTTCCAGATCGCGCGGCAGGGCCGGCTGCAGCCGGGTCGGCGCCACCGGCTCCTCCGTCCGCACCTGCGTCAACGTGTCCATCATGCTGGCGCCGTTGAACGGCGGCCGCCCGGTCAGCAGATCGTACAGGGTCGCGCCCAAGGCGTACACGTCCACGAGAGGCCCCAGCTCCTTGACCCTGCCTTCCGCTTGCTCGGGCGCCATGTACGACGGGGTGCCGACGATCGCGCCGGTCTTGGTTTGCAGGTTGTCGTCTTGGATTTGCTTGGCCAGGCCGAAGTCGGAGATCTTGGGGACGCCGTCCTTCGTCAAGAGCACGTTGGCCGGCTTCAGGTCGCGATGGACGATGCCGAGCGCATGCGCTTCATGAATGCCCCGCGCGATTTGTTCGACGAGCCCGGCGGCGCGGCGCGGGGCCAGCGGATGTTCCACGGCCAGCGCGTGCAGCGTACCGCCCTCGACGTACTCCAGGGCGAAATACGGGCAGCCCTCGTGGGCGCCGATCTCGTAAAGCTGCACGATGTTTTCGTGCCGCAGTTGCGCGACCGCCTCGGCCTCGCGCTGAAACCGCGCCATGTGGGCTTCGCCGGCGTGCGCGCCCCCTAGGATCATCTTGAGCGCCACCACCCGCTTGAGGGCCAGCTGCCGTGCCTTGTAGACCACCCCCATGCCGCCGCGGCCCAGCTCACCGAGGATCTCAAAGCCGGGGACCCGAACCGCCGGCCAGCGCGGGAACGATCCGCCGCCGAGCTCGCTGCCCGGATCCAGCGAGCTGGTCGGCGGCGCCGAGGTCATGGACGGGTCCGAATAGCCGGCCGTCGGCGCCGCGCCGCGCAGCCTGTCCTCAGCGACGGCGATGCGGGCGCGCAACGCATCCAGCAGCTCCGGGCAGTCCCGACAGAGCTCCTCGGGCGAGGCGCTCTCGCCCCTGTGGCGGCGTTCGCTCCATTCCCGCAGCAGCTCGTCGAGACGTTGCTGGGGCGACATAGTCGTTCTCGTGAAGACGGGTCCGCGAGCGCTATCATAACCGGAAGGGTCTGGCGAATGGAACCCAAAAGTATTGTCGCCTTTCGCTCCGCGAAAGGGCGCTCGTTCGCGGAGCGAAAGGCGACAACGCTCAATAGGCGTTCCGCAAGATGCCGTGCAGATCGTCCACCGTCACCGGTCGCGGATTGACGCGCAAGATCCGCTGGATGCCGATCGCTTTCTCGGCGAACGGCCGCAGTTGCTCTTCCTGGACGCCGATGTCGCGCAGCCGCCGCGGAATGCCGATGTCGTTGCGCAGGCGCTCGACGGCGTCAACGGCCTTGTCGGCGGATTCCTGGTCGGTCAGGCCCTGGACATTCGCGCCGAGCAGCCGCGCGATGGCGGCGAATTCCTTCACCCGCGCCGGTAGATTGAAACGCATCACATACGGCAAGAGCAGTCCGTTGCCGGCGCCGTGCGAGCAGTGGACCGCGCCGCCGACGGGATACTCCAGGGCGTGCACCACGGCGACGCCGACGTTGGAAAACGCCAGGCCCGCCAGGAGCGCGGCCAGGGCCATGCCTTCGCGCGCTTCGAAGTCGTTGCCGTCAGCCACGGCACGACGCAGGTACTGGCCGATGAGCGTGATCGCCTTCTCCGCGGTCATGTCGCCGAACGGATGCCGGCCCTGATAGACCGTGCGTTCCCCCGGCGGCAGCGGAAACGTCGCGTTATCGACGGCCGTGTACGCCTCGATGGCGTGGGTGAGCGCGTCGATGCCGCTGTCTGCGGTCACCTTCGGCGGGCACGACACCGTCAACATCGGATCGACCAGGGCGACGCGCGGCCGCAGGTAATTGCTGAGGATGCCGACTTTGATCTTGTTCTCGGTGTCGGTGACGACGGCGGCGGCGGACACTTCCGAGCCGGTGCCGGCGGTGGTAGGCACGCAGATGAGCGGCATGATCGGGCCGGGAATCTTGTCGTCGCCGACAAACGTGCGCGGCGTGCCCGAATGAGTCAACAACGTCGCGCTCAGCTTGGCCAGGTCCATGTTGCTGCCGCCGCCCAGTCCGACGAGCACATCCGGGCGAAACGATTTGGCCTGCGCGAGACACGCCTCGGCCGCCCGCATCGACGGCTCCGGCTCGCCGCCGGTGAACGCTTCGACGACAAGATTGCCGCGGCGCAGCGGATCGAGCACGCGTTCCAGCGTCCCCGCTTTCTGCAGGATTGGATCGGTGACGACCAGCGCCCGCTTGGCGCCGAGACGCGTCGCGATCTCGCCGAGCTGATTGATCGCGTCTCGACCGAAGATGATGGAGCCGGCGGAATGAAACGTCCAGGTAGTGCGTATGGAAGCGGTCATTGGTTATCAGTCCTTGGTGCTTTGCCGCGTTCGTAGAATGAACTATGTCCGAAGTTCACCGATGACTACTGACGAATGACGAATGACCAATGACTAATGACAAGATCCGCATCGGCATTCTCACGGTTTCGGATCGTGCCAGCCAGGGCATCTACGAAGACCTCGGCGGGCCGGCGATCCGCGATTGCTTGCAGGAGATTCTGTCGTGTCCCTGGGAGGCGGTGCCGCGGCTGATTCCGGACGTGCAGCCGGTGATCGAAGCCAACCTGACGGAGCTGTGCGATCAGGAAAAATGCTGCCTGGTGGTCACCACCGGCGGCACCGGCCCCGCCAAGCGCGACGTCACTCCGGAGGCCACCGAGGCGGTCTGCGACAAGATTCTCGACGGTTTCGGCGAACTGATGCGGGCCGTGTCGCTCAAGGTGGTGCCGACGGCGATCCTGTCGCGCCAGATCGCCGGCATCCGCGGCAACTCGCTGATCGTCAACCTGCCGGGCAAGCCGAGCGCCATCCGCGATTGCCTGCTGGCGGTGTTCCCCGCGATCCCGTATTGCATCGATCTGATCGACGGGCCGTACTTGACGACGAACGAGAATATCGTGAAGGCGTTTCGGCCGAAGAAGTGAACTGCGGCTTGCCGTTTCGCGCTCGATCGATCCAGCGCGCGCGAAACGGCACGCCGCACGATTCATTCTGTCACAACCGTCCCCATCTTCACCACCTCGAAATCACGCCCCCTTACTTTCTTCAGCGCCCGCAGATTCTCAACGTTCCAGCGCGGATCGGGCGCGCCGGACAGGAACCAGTTGCCGCCGTTGTCGGCGACGAACATGCCGTACCTTTGCAGCGCCCGCAGGATCGCCTGGCATTCCGGCGGAAACTTCGACGTGTCGTAGTCCGCCTTGAGACGGACGCGCATCCCCATCGGCGGCAGGTTCGGATCCTTGTGCGGGCTGGCGAAGTGAGTCGCAGGCGCGACGTAGCCGCGTCGCGACTTCGCCACCGTGAACCGCAACGCGTGGTCGATCGATTTCTTCTCGACCGCCTCGTCGTAACGCACCAACCCCGGAAGAACCGGCAACCCCGCAGCATCGGCGGAGGTCCATCCCGCCGGCCGTAACGTGTTCGATGTCAAATCGAAGATCGCGCCGGAGCCCGCCTTCCAGCCGCCCTCCTTGGGATACGCCGCGAACAGCTCGTACAGCTTCCAGTTGTCGCGGTCGAGCATCAGGATGTGGCGGTCGCCGGTGGATTTCGGCCCGCCCTCGATCGGCGCGTCCGGCGGCACCGGATACGGGCCGGGGTCGCTTTCATCGGCATACTTGAACTCGACCGGAACCCTGGGCTGCGATCCGGAAACCACCACGTAGGGAATGCCGTTGGGCGCGCCCTGCCAGACGGTGCCGAAGTCCGGATGCAGCGGCCGGTCGAGGCCGATGCTGGCGACGAGGTTGGCGGAGTTCGGATCGACCGGTTCCTTCGAGACGTCCTGGTTCCAGGGATTGTCATCGGGGAGCAGCCGTTTGCCGATGGCGGCGTTGGGGCCGAGCTTGACGGGGTTCGAATCGACGTCCTTCTGGTCCGATTTCTGCGCGCTGGCGGACGAGTTGTCGCCGCGGAAGATCGCGACAACGGCTAGCGCAACCGCGGCGCCGAGCAGGAACGAGATCGGATGGAATCGGCAGCAGGAAGGGACGGTCATGGCGCAACCTCGTAATGTTGCCTCAAGGGTACGCCGTTGTCCTACCCGATGCAAACGATCCAATCCGAGATTATTTAGCCGGCGAGCTTGCACACCGGCTAAATGAGTGCTGGATGAGCGATATGGCCAACGAACTGATCCTGGTCACCGGTTCCAGCGGCCGCATCGGCCAGGCAGTTGTGCGCGAACTGCAGGGGCGCGGCCGGTGCGTTCGCGGGTTCGATCTGGTCGCGACTCCCAATCTGCCGGACCTGGTCATCGGCACGCTGACCGACCCGGCCGCCGTCGCCAGGGCGATGCACGGCGTCCACACGCTGATCCATCTCGCCGCCACGCCCGACGATAACGATTTCCTCACGCACATCGTGCCCAACAACATCATCGGCGTACACCACGTGCTCGAAGCCGCCCATGCCGCGGCCGTGAAGCGCATGATCCTGGCCAGCAGCGGCCAGGTCGTGTGGTACGATCGGATGCGCACGCGCACGCCGCTGGGAGTCGATGCCGCGCCGACGCCGCGCTACTGGTATGCCGCCGCCAAGATGTTCCTCGAAGGCGCCGGCCGGGCGTTTCACGAGAAGTTCGGCATGGAGGTGATCGCCGTCCGGCTCGGCTGGTGCCCGCGCACTCCGGAGCAAGTGGAAGAGATCCGCGTCACCGACTGGGCCCAGGACGTCTACTTGAGCCCAAACGACGCGGGCCGGTTCTTCGCGTGCGCCGCCCTGGCCCCAGGGCCGATCGGTTTTCAAGTGGTCTACGCGACCAGCAAGCCGGTACACTGGTTGCGGTACGATCTGGAGCCCGCGAATCGCTTGTTCGGCTTCGCGCCACAGGAACAATGGCCGCAGGGAATCGAGATCGTCCTGGGAAAAAACGAGCGGGGAGCGTGAGCGGCCGGAGTCAACGAGGAAATCACTGCCATGCGAATGCTGCTTCTACTGGGGTGCGTGGTTGTCGCGCCTTCCGTCGCGCGCGCCGGCGAGCCGTCGTGGCTGCCGCTCATGTCGAAGGACCTGGCCGCGTTCAAGACGCCGCACGGCGGCTGGCGATCCGCCGGCGACGTCACGCTCGACGCCGCGAACCCGCGCAAGCTGTTCGCCAAGGACGGCGCCGGTGCGTGGTACAACGGCCCCAAGGGCCGCACCAACAATCTCTACACGAAGCAGAAGTACGGCGACCTGGAAATCTCGCTTGAGTTCATGATGTCGAAGGGCTCCAACTCCGGCATTAAATTCCACGGGCATTACGAGATTCAGATTTCCGACAGCGCCGGCAAGAAGGAAGCGGGCGGCGAGGACTGCGGCGGCATCTATCCGCGGGCCGAAGCCAAGCCGCGTTACCACCACATCGACAAGGGCATCGCGCCCAGGTTGAACGCGTGCAAAGCGCCGGGCGAATGGCAGAGCTTGCACGCCGTTTTTCTGGCGCCGCGTTTCGACGGCAAAGGCAAGAAGATCGCGAATGCCAAGTTGACCAAGGTGCTGCTCAACGGTCAGGTGATCCACGAGAACCAGGAGCTGCTGACGCCGACCGGCGATCGCTGGAAGGGCCCGGAGCTCGCGGAAGGGCCGCTGATGATCCAGGCCGACCATGGGCCGGTGGCGTTTCGCAACGTCAAGGTGCGCGCACCGGCCAGGTAAGAGGTTACTGCCGGTTTAAGCTCGGCAGCATGCCTGCCGTGTGTGCCGACGGCGCCGAATCGCCGCACGAATCACCGCTGCATCGAACCTGACACAAGATCGCGAGGCCACCATGACGTCCAACAGCGAAGCACCGAGTCACAAGCCGGCACAGGTCGGCGATCAACCGCGCGTGCGAATCACCCTCGACATCATGGTCGATGGTGTGCTCCAAAGAAAAGAACTGCCCTTTGTCGTCGGCGTGCTGGCCGATTTGTCCGGCCATCCCAGGCAACCACTGCCGCCGCTCAAGGAGCGCAAGCCGGTCCTCATCGACCACGGCAACTTCAACGAGGTCATGGACCGGGCCGGGACCCGGCTGGTTGTGCGTGTCCCCAACATGCTCACCGACCCCAACACCAGCCTGGCCGTGGAACTGAGCTTCAGGCACATGGACGATTTCGAGCCGGCCCGCGTGGCCGAGCAGATCGCTCCGCTCAAGGGCCTCCTGGAAATGCGCCGCGAGCTGGGCCGGTTCCTGAGCCGCATGGAAAAGAATCCGCTCGCCGGACCACTGCTGTCGGACATCCTGGCCAGCACCGAGCAAGCGCTGGCGGGGCAACGAGCCCCGGAAACCACATCCGGTTCGCAACCTCAGCCGAGTGGAACCCCAAGCGGAGGCGCCCCAACAGCCCAGCAGGCTGACGATCCGATCACCACGGAGCAAGCAGCAGCGCGCCTGCTCGACCGGCTCGATCAGCTCATCAAGGAAACCGGGCCCCAGGACGAGGCCGAAGCTGAGCGCACCAAGTCGCATATCCGGCGTCTGCTGGACCAGGCGGTCAAGCCGGACCAGGCGGCCCAGGACGATGCCGAACGCGGCATCAAGAGCTGGATCAGCGACATCGACCGGTCTCTTTCGGCCCAGCTCAACGAGGTGATGCACCACCCGGACTTCCAGAAGCTGGAAGGCACCTGGCGCGGCCTGCACTATTTGGTTTCGCGGACCGCAACGGGTGAGACCTTGAAGATCCGCGTCCTGAATGTGACCAAGAAGGAGCTGGTCCACGACCTGGAGCGAGCCGTCAAGTTCGATCAGACCATCCTGTTCAAGAAGATCCACGACGAGGTCTATGGCTGGCTGGGCGGCGAACCGTATGGGTTGGTGGTGGGGGACTACGAGTTCAGCCAGTCGCTGGAGGACGTCAACCTGCTCAAGATGATCTCGCAAATCGGCGCCGCCGCGTACGCCCCGTTCGTCGCCGCCGCCAGCCCGAAGATGTTCGGCATCGACCGGTTTGGAGAGCTGCCCAAGCCGGGCGAGTTGTCGAAGACTTTCGACCGCGTGGAGTACGCCGCGTGGAAGTCGTTCCGCCAGTCGGAGGATTCCCGCTTTGCCGCCCTCACTCTGCCGCGGGTGCTGGCGCGGTTGCCGTACGGCGCCAATTTCAAGCGCGTCAGCGACTTCAACTTCGAGCAGAACGTCGACGGCAAGTACACCGAGAAGTATGCGTGGATGAGCTCGGCCTGGGCGTATGCCGCGCGCGTCACCGACGCGGTGGCCCAATGGGGCTGGATGGCCCGCACCCGCGGCGTCGAGGCGGGCGGCAAGGTTGAAGGGCTGCCGCTGCACAACTTTCCCACGACCGACGGCGGCGTCGCCTTGAATTGCCCAGCGGAAATCGCGATTGACCCGGACCGGGGCGACGGGATTGCCCAGCTCGGCTTCCTGCCGCTCGTGCACTTCAAGCCCCAAGACGGCGCCGTTTTCATGGGCGCGGCATCGTGCCACAAGCCGCAGAAATACCACGATCCAGACGCCACGACCGCCGCCGAGTTGTCCGCGAAGTTGAATTACCTCCTGTGTGCGTCACGATTCATGCACTACCTCAGGATCATGGCCCGCGACAAGATCGGTTCGAGCATGAACGCCGCGGAGTGCCAGCGCTGGCTGCACGATTGGATCCAGTCGTACTGCGAGCACCCCGACGCGGTCGCGGGCTCGGCCGAGCGCCCCCTCTCCGACGCACGGGTCCAGATCCAACCCGTGGCCGGCAAGCCCGGCTGGTACAAGCTGGTGGTCGATCTGGTGCCCTTCTTCCAGGTCGAGGACCTGACGGCCGTGTTACGGCTGGTCTCGGAGATTCCGCGACGAGGTTAGGCGTTGGGAATTGCAGGTTGTCTCGATGCAACTCGATGTTTCGGCCTAGTCCGTTTCTCCCCAGATCTTCGGCGACCGGAACCCCGCGGCTTTCGGCGCCGCCCTGGGCGGCACAGCCTCCCGCGCGTACGCTTCCAGGCGGGCACGCAGCTCGCGGACGCGCTCGGGGTGCTGCGCGGCCAGGTTGGTCTTCTCCGAAGGATCATCCGCAAGGTTGAACAGCTCGATCGCGTCGGCGTTCTTGGCTTTCTTCTTCGCTGCCTTCTTGGCTTTCTTCGGCGGCGATCCCTCATTGTCCTGCAGGCTGCCGCCCAGCACCAGCTTCCAGTTGCCCATCCGCAAGGCCCCGCGTCCAGGCGTGACGTTGAAGAGGATGTCCTCGTGGGGCGACGATTTGCCGTCGGCCAGCACCGGCCAGATGTCCTTGCCGTCGAGCGGCAGCTTCTGGTCGAGCGAGGCGCCCGCCAGCTTCAACAGGGTCGGATACCAATCGACCACGTGCAACGGTTCATTGGTGACGCCGGCCTTCAGCATGCCCGGCCAGGCGACAAACGCCGCCGCGCGCACCCCGCCTTCGTAGAGGCTGCCCTTGCCGGCCCGCAGCCTGCCGTTCGTCGCCCCAAGTTGAATGGGACCGCCGTTGTCGCTGGAAAAGATGATGATCGTGTTCTCGATCAGGCCGCGCTGTTCCAGCTCCGTGACGATCCGGCCGATCTGATCGTCCACGGCGTGGACCATCGCCGAATAGGTGCGCCGCGTCTTGTCCTTGACGTGCTCGTAATGCTTCAGGTGCTCCGGCAACGCCTGCAACGGCGTGTGCGGCGCGTTGAAGGCCATGTACAGAAATAGCGGCTGCTTGGCGTCGTGCTTGCCGATCAGGCCAACCGCCTCGTCGCCCAGCAGCTTGGTGGTGTAGCCCTCGTCCCGGCACACCTTGTCGTTGCGATGCCAGTCGAAGCCGCCGTCGCGGATGTGGGTGAAGTAATCGAGGGCGCCGTTGTAGTGACCGTACTGGTGATCGAAGCCGCGCGCGGTCGGCAGGTAGGCGCGCTGGAAATGGCCGAGGTGCCACTTGCCGATGAGCGCGGTGACATAGCCCACGGACTTGAGCGCCTGGGCGAGCGTGCGTTCCTCCAGCGGCAAACCGTACTGGGCCCACGGCCGCACCACTCCGACCTGCAAGCCGTGCCGCATGGGATAGCGGCCGGTGAGCAGGGCCGCTCGCGTCGGCGAGCAGACCGGCTGCACGTAGAAGCTGCCCAGCTTGACCCCGCGCGCCGCCAGCTTGTCGATGCTGGGCGTCTTGATGTCGCCGCCGTTGAGGCCGACGTCGGTGTAGCCGAGATCGTCGAGCAGGAAGATAACGATGTTGGGTTTCGCGGCCGCACGTGCCGGGGCCTGGGCCGTGGCGTCGGCGGTGGTTCCGATGACGGCGATGCACGCAAGCAGAATGTGGAGGCGCGGCATGGGTGCTCCTGCTAAATGACCGTTTGCGATTCTGCCGCACTAACCCGACGCGAAGCAAGGGATTCTGCCGTGCCCTCGCTTACGCGTCGGGTTGGTGGAGCGAGATTCACGCACGTTGCAACACAATGTGATCGATGCCGGCGGTCGCGTCAAGAAGCAATCCGTCGGCGTGCCATCGGGTCGGACGAAGAGCATTATGATACGACAACAATGATCCACAGCCGCCCGACCAGGAGGAGCCGATGAACTGGCGAACCAAACTATGGATCGGTCTGTTCACCCTGTCCGCGTCCGGGCCGCTTCACGCGCAGCCCGTGGATGCGAGACTCCGTCAGGAAGCGACTCAGGCAATCGACAAGGCAGTCTCGTTCTACCGCACCAGGGTCGCCAGCCACGGCGGCTACGTCTACTACTACAGCGTCGATCTCCAGGACCGCTGGGGCGAAGGACGGGCCACGCCGGACACCATCTTCGTGCAGCCTCCGGGAACGCCGACGGTCGGGATGGCGTATCTCAAGGCCTACGCGGCGACCGGCGCCAGGAACCATCTCGACGCCGCTCGTGAAGCGGCGGAGGCGTTGGTGTACGGCCAGTTGCAGTCGGGCGGCTGGACGCAGACGATCCATTTCGGCCCGGCCAAGCGCCTGGGCAAGTACCGCAACGGCAAGGGCGGGAGCTGGAATGCATCGTCGCTCGACGACGGCCAGTCCCAGGCCGCGCTCGAGATGCTGATGCTCGCGGACCAGGCCCTGGACTTCAAGCACGCCGCCATCCACGAGGCCGCTGTCTATGGACTCAAGTCGCTGCTCCAGGCCCAGTTTCCCAATGGCGCGTTCCCCCAGGTGTGGACGCGCCCGGTGGACGCCAAGCCGATCCTTCGCGCGAAGTTTCCGGATTACGACTGGAAGACGGAGGGAAAGGTCAGGAACTACTGGGACTATTACACGCTCAACGACAACCTCGCGGGTACCGTGGCCGCGACGCTCATGGCGGCTCACAAGATATACAAGGACGACAAGTACCAGGCCGCGCTCGCCAAGCTCGGCGATTTCCTGATCCTGGCCCAGATGCCGGCCCCGCAGCCGGGCTGGTGCCAGCAGTACAACTTCGACATGGTCCCGATCTGGGCGCGCAAGTTCGAGCCGCCGGCAATCACCGGCTGGGAATCGCAGGACGCAATGGAAACGTTGATCGCGATCGCCCAGCACACGGGCAACAAGAAGTATCTCGAACCGATCCCGCCGGCCCTGGCGTATTTCCAGAAGTCGCTGTTGCCCAACGGCAAGGTGGCCCGCTACTACGAATTGAAGACTAACAAGCCGCTCTACATGGATGCTCGCTATCAGTTGACATACGATGACGCTGCCGCCCCGAGCCACTATGGGTGGCAACAGCCCGCTCGCTTCCGGGAGATTGCACAGAAGCTGGACAACGCCCAGAGCGACAAAACCAAGGGCCTGGCGACTCGTTCCCGCGGTACGCCCACGGCCGCCGAGGTTCGCAAGATCGTGCAAGAACTGGACGCGGAAGGCCGGTGGATCAGCGCGTACGGCGGCGAACCGCTCGTCGGCCAACCGAGGTTCGAGCGCGGCTTTCGATTCATCTCCAGCGACGTCTTCAGCCGGAATGTCGGCACGCTGTCCGAGTGGCTGATGGCAGCGAAGGACTGAACACCATGAACCTGAAGATTCTCGTCGGCCTGTTGACGTTGATCACGTTGGCTCGGCCCGACGTGGCGTGCGGCCAAGAACCGAACACGCTGAGCGACCAGGACAAAAACACCGGCTGGCGATTGCTGTTCGACGGCCGCACGACGGCGGGCTGGCGCGGCTTCAAGTCCAAGACGATGCCCGCCAGTTGGCGGGTGGAAGACGGGTCGCTGCTGTCGCGTCCACGAAAAGGCGACTCCCGCGGCGACATCATCACCGTCGATCAGTTCGACGACTTCGAGCTACACCTGCAATGGAAGATGACCAAGGGCGGCAACAGCGGCGTCATCTACCGCGCCACCGAGGAATACCGCAACGTCTGGGACTCCGGCCCGGAATACCAGATCCTCGACAACCGCGGAGTGGTTCGCATGACCTCAATGCGTGGATCCAAGTCGGGATCTATCTCGCGGTGCTCCTGGCCCTGGTCAAGCCGCTGGGCTGGTACATGGCCCGGGTCTACCAGGGCGAGCCGTGCGGCCTGGATCGCGGCCTGGGCTGGCTGGAGAAGCTGATCTACCGGCTCGGCGGCGTCGATCCGGGGCGCGAGATGTCGTGGAAAAGCTACGCCGTCGCCGTGCTCGTTGTCAACGGCATCGGCCTGATCTTCCTGTACGCGCTCTTGCGCTTGCAGCACTGGCTGCCGCTCAACCCGCAGGGCTTTCCGGCCAACACGCCGGACTCGGCGTTCAACACGGCCGTCAGCTTCGCCAGCAACACCAACTGGCAGGGCTACGGCGGCGAGACGACGATGAGTTATCTCGCGCAGATGCTCGGCCTGACCGTGCAGAATTCCTGTCCGCGGCGACCGGCATGGCGGTGCTGGCGGCCTTGATCCGCGGGATCGCCGGGCGAACCGTGCAAACGATCGGCAACTTCTGGGTCGATCTGACGCGCACCACGCTGTACATCCTCCTGCCGCTGTCGGCGGTTCTGGCGTTGATCCTGGTGTCGCAGGGCGTGATTCAAAACTTCCGCGCCTACGAGACGGTCGAGCTTCTTCAGCCGGCGGTGGACGCGGACAAGAAACCCGTAGCCGAGCAAGTCCTGCCGATGGGTCCGGCGGCGTCGCAGGTCGCGATCAAGCAACTCGGCACCAACGGCGGCGGATTCTTCAACGTCAATGGGGCGCATCCGTACGAGAACGCCACGCCCCTGTCCAACTTCTTCGAGCTGCTCGCGATCCTGCTGATCCCGGCGGCGCTGTGCTACACGTTCGGCGTGATGGTCAACGACACGCGCCAGGGCTGGCGCAATCTGCGATCTGCAATCAGCAATCTGAAATCCAGCATCACGACCGTCTCCGCGACGACGCTGCGCAAGGACGATGTTGTCCTTGTCGAGGCCGGCGACATGATCCCGGCCGACGGCGAGGTCATCGAAGGCGTCGCCTCGGTGAATGAAAGCGCCATCACCGGCGAAAGCGCCCCGGTCATCCGCGAGTCGGGCGGCGACCGCAGCAGCGTCACCGGCGGCACCCGCGTCCTGTCCGACTGGCTCGTCGTCCGCGTCACCGCCAACCCCGGCGAGACCTTCCTCGATCGCATGATCGGCCTGGTCGAAGGCGCCAAGCGGCAGAAGACGCCCAACGAGATCGCCCTGGACATCCTGCTGGCGGCGATGACGATTGTGTTCCTCATCGTGTGCGTGACGCTGCTCCCCTATTCGCTGTACAGCGTCAAGGAAGCCGGCGGCACACCGATCACCATGACGGTGCTGGTCGCCTTGCTCGTGTGCCTGATTCCGACGACCATCGGCGGCCTGCTGTCGGCGATCGGCATCGCGGGCATGGACCGCATGATCCAGGCGAATGTCATCGCCATGTCGGGCCGCGCTGTCGAGGCGGCCGGCGACGTCGACGTCTTGCTCCTGGACAAGACCGGCACTATCACGCTCGGCAATCGCCAGGCAGTCGAGCTGATCCCCGCCCCGAGTGTGCCGATCGCATCCTTAGCCGACGCCGCCCAGCTCGCCTCGCTCGCGGACGAGACCCCGGAGGGGCGCAGCGTTGTCGTTCTTGCAAAGGAGAAGTACGGCTTGCGCGCGCGGAACGTGCAGGAGCTGCACGCACGCTTCATCCCCTTCTCGGCCCACACGCGAATCAGCGGCGTGAGCCTACCCCCCTTGGCCCCCCCTTCGCAAGGGGGGGACGGGGGGATGCGCGAGATCCGCAAGGGCGCGGCGGAGGCGATCGAGACGTTCGTCCGCGACAAAGGCGGCGCCATCCCGCCCGAGGTTCGGCAGAACGTCGAGAAAATCGCCAGGCTGGGCGGGACGCCCCTGGTCGTTGCCGAAGGATCGCGGGCGCTGGGGGTGATCCATCTCAAGGACATCGTCAAGGGCGGCATCAAGGAGCGCTTGTCCGAGCTGCGCCGCATGGGCATCAAGACCGTGATGATCACGGGCGACAACCCGCTGACGGCCGCGGCCATTGCGGCCGAGGCCGGCGTGGACGACTTCCTCGCCCAGGCAACGCCCGAGGCCAAGCTGCGCATGATCCGCGACTATCAGGCCGGCGGCCGCCTCGTCGCCATGACCGGCGACGGCACCAACGACGCGCCCGCCCTGGCCCAGGCCGACGTCGCCGTGGCCATGAACTCCGGCACCCAGGCCGCCAAGGAAGCCGGCAACATGGTCGATCTCGATTCCAATCCGACCAAGCTGATCGAGGTCGTCGAGATCGGCAAGCAGCTGCTGATCACGCGCGGCTCGCTGACCACGTTCAGCATCGCCAACGACGTGGCCAAGTATTTCGCCATCATCCCGGCGGCCTTCTACAGCACGTACCCGCAGCTCGACGCGCTCAACATCATGGGCCTGAGCCGCGGCACGGCGATCCTGTCGGCGGTGATCTTCAACGCCTTGATCATCATCGTCCTGATCCCGCTGGCCCTGCGCGGCGTGAAGTACCGCGCGGTGGGCGCCGCCCGCCTGCTGCGCGACAACCTGCTGATCTACGGCCTGGGAGGCCTGATCGTGCCGTTCATCGGCATCAAGGTGATCGACGTGATCCTTGGCACGCTAGGACTGTGATGTTTAGCCCCGGTTCGAAGAACCGGGCCGGGCAAGATCCCGCGAGTTGGGATGATCCATTGAAAGGTTGACGTCCGCCCCGGTTCTGCGAACCGGGGCTAAACGAAGGCAGGCATATATGAAGACTCAACTACGTGCTGCACTGACCGTCTTAGCAGCTCGGCGAGATGTTCGACGCCGAGGTCATCATCTTCGTGCGCGATTCCGCCACCGGCGCTCTGAGCCTGCGCTACGGCCAGGATGCGCCCGTCGCCCGCCATGAGGTCAATGCCATCGTCGCGCAGTGGGTCGCCGATCACGACCAGGTTGCCGGCGCCGGCACCGATACGCTTCCCAACGCCACGGCCCTGTTCGCCCCGCTGGTCGGTTCGCAGCGGACCGTCGGCGCCGTCGGCGTGCGGCCCCGCGACGCCGAGCGCCTGCAGGACCCGGAACAACGGCGCTTGCTCGAAACCTGCGCCAGCCTGATCGCGCTGTCGCTGGAGCGCGACCAGTCGGTGCTCGAAGCCCACGAAGCGCGCCTGCAGGCCGAAACGGAGCAGTTGCGCAGCTCGCTCCTCAGCTCGGTGTCGCACGATCTGCGGACGCCGCTGGCCGCCATCGCCGGGGCCAGCTCGGCGCTGCTGGCCAATGCGCTTCCCCACGACGCCCAGCAGCAGTTGCTCCAATCGATTGTCGATGAATCCCATCGCCTGACGCGGCTCGTGGAGAACTTGCTGGACATGACGCGGCTGCAGGCGGGGGGCGTGGTCCTGAACAAGCAGTGGCACGTGCTGGAAGAAATCGTCGGTTCGGTCCGCGCCCGCCTGCGGCAGGAGCTGGCGCGGCACGACGTCCAGGTCTCGATTCCACACAGTTTTCCGCTGATCTCGGTGGACGGCGTGCTGCTGGAGCAAGTCTTCGTCAACCTGCTCGAGAACGCCGCCCGCTACACGCCCCCGGGGAGTCGGATCGAGATCGCCGCCGAAAAACGACCCGATGCCGTGGTGATTCGCTGCGCCGACAACGGTCCCGGCCTGCCCAGGGGCCTGGAGCAACGCGCCTTCGAGAAATTCGTGCGCGGCGCGCCGGAGCTCGCGCCCGACCAGCGCCGCGGCATCGGCCTGGGGCTCAGCATCTGCCGGAGCATCCTCGACGCACACGGCGGCAAGATCGAGGCCCGCAACCGCCCCGAAGGCGGCGCGGAGTTCATCCTCACCTTGCCGTGCCGCGAAGCGCCGCCGCATGTCAAACTCGATGAGGCGTTGACCGAAACGAGTGTCCGATCATGACTGCTCCGTTGGTCCTTCTGGTCGAGGATGAAGCGCCGATCCGCCGGTTCTTGCGCGCCTCGTTCGTGGATCAGAACTACCGGCTGGTCGAGGCGGAATCCGGCGCGCAGGGGTTGCGGGCCGCCGCCCAGCAGCCGCCCGACCTGGTGATTCTCGATCTCGGCTTGCCGGACATGGACGGCCAGGATTTCCTCCAGCGCCTGCGGGAATGGTACCGCGGGCCGATCATCATCCTGTCGGCGCGGGACCAGGAGAAGCAGAAGATCATGGCGCTCGACCACGGCGCCGACGACTATCTGACCAAGCCCTTCAGCACCGGGGAGCTGCTCGCCCGCATGCGCGTCGCCTTGCGGCATGCCGCGCACCCCGCCGGCGAACCCGGATCGTCCGCGTTCACGGTCGGCGCTCTGAAGGTCGATCTGGCGGCGCGACGAGTCTTCGTAGGGAATCACGAGATCCACCTGACGCCGCTCGAATACAAGTTGCTCGGCATCCTCGTGCAGCACGCCGGCAAGGTGCTCACGCATCGTTTCCTGTTGAAGGAAGTGTGGGGACCGCATCACCTGCACGAGACGCACTACGTCCGGGTGTTCATGGCCAGCCTGCGGCGGAAGCTGGAGGCCGACCCGGCGGAGCCGCGGTACCTGCTGACCGAGCCGGGAGTCGGCTACCGGTTGGCGGGGGAATAGCGGTCTCGCTCACAAGCACCAGTCGTCGTTGACCGTATGCTCTTTCACCGCGTCTCGAGCGCCTGCTCCAACGCCCGTGCCCCCACCACCGGCGCGAGGCACACCTGATTCTCGCAAATGTACGTGGTCACGATCCCCTGGGCGGCGCGGTTGGCCAACAGCGGCACGAGCGCTTCCACGTCCTCGGCCAGCGTCGTTCCCCGTTTGCCGCACACGACCTTCCGCGGCTCGAAGCGCTGGCGGATCAGACGCAGCACTTGCCGGGTTTCGAC
Source organism: Gemmataceae bacterium (assembly GCA_022616435.1). Classification (GTDB taxonomy): domain Bacteria; phylum Planctomycetota; class Planctomycetia; order Gemmatales; family Gemmataceae; genus JAKEET01. The sequence goes on along the minus strand of JAKEET010000094.1, from coordinate 61,614 downwards.
GTTGCCCCCGTTGCCCACCACGGCATCGCCGACCACCGCATACTCGCGCACTGGACCAAGCTGGAAATCGAGGGCCAACAGCATCTGTCCGGCCGCCATCGGCGCCGTGTGCAGCAGGTTGCCGAACAACGTCAGCGTCCGCTCCGCCTTGTCGAAAAAGTCGGCCCGGCCGGTCAGCTTCGCCAGCCGCAACAGCGCCGTCGCGGCCATCGAATTGCCCGACGGCGTCGCCTGGTCGTGCGGGTCCTTGGTGCGAGCAATGAGCTGTTCGTGGTCCTTGCCCGTGTAGAAGAAGCCGCCCTCGGCCTCGTCCCAGAACTGATCCATGAGGACGCGGGCCAGCTCCACCGCTTCGGTCAGCCAGCGCGGCTCGAAGGTCGTCTCGTAGAGCGTCACCAGCGCGTCCATCAGGTACGTGTAATCTTCGAGATAGCCGTTCAGCTTCGGCGCCGAATCGGCAAAGGCCGTGCGCAGCAATCGGCCGTCCGCGGTGCGCATGTTCTTCAGGATCCAGTCGGCGGCGCGCTCGGCGGCCTGGATGTAATTCGGCTCCTCGAAGACCTGGCCGGCCTGGGCGAACGCGCCGATCATCAGCCCATTCCACGCGGTCAGGATCTTCTCGTCGCGCCCCGGCCGCACGCGCCGGTTCCGCGCCGCCAGCAGCTTGTCCTTGGACGTTTGCAAGCGCCGCCGCAGTTCGTCCACCGGCATGCCCAGAAGCTTGGCGTCCTGCTCGTCGCCGTGGCGGCGATGCAGGATGTTGTGCTCTTCCCAGTTGCCTTCCTCGGTGACGTCGTAGACCGCCGCGAACAGCCGCGCCTCGTCCATGCCAAGAATCGCGGCCACTTCCGCCGGCGACCATACGAAGAACTTGCCTTCGACGCCTTCGCTGTCGGCGTCCTGGGTGCTGTAGAACGGCCCGGCCGGGCTGGTCATCTCCCGCAGCACGTAGCCCAGCGTTTCGGCGACTACCTGCTGATAGAACGGCTCGCGCGTTGCCTGGAACGCCTCGACGTAGGCGCTGGTGAGCAGGGCGTTGTCGTAGAGCATCTTCTCGAAGTGCGGGACCAGCCAGCGGTCGTCGGTGCTGTAGCGGTGGAAGCCGCCGCCGAGTTGATCGTACATGCCGCCACGGGCCATGTGATCGAGGGTCTTCCTGGCCATGTCGAGGCAGTTGTCGTCGCCGAAGCGCTGCCACAGCCGCAAGAGCAGACGGATTTCCATCGGGTGCGGGAACTTCGGGGCCTGGCCGAAGCCGCCGTAGGTCGGATCGAAGCGCCGCGCGAGCTGCTGGCCGGCCTGCTTCAACAGATGGTCGCCGAGGCTTTGCTGCCCCGGCTCGAGGTGCAGCGCCGCCTGCAGGTGCTCGGTCAAGTGCCCCGACTGCTCGTCGATCACCGCCCGCTGCTCCTTCCATGCCCTGGCGAGGTGCAGCAGCAAGCGCTGGAACGACGGCAGACCGTGGCGATCGGCCGGCGGAAAGTAGGTGCCGCCGTAGAAGGGCTTCAGGTCGGGCGTCAGGAACATCGACATCGGCCAGCCGCCGCGCTGCGTCAGGATTTGCACGGCGGTCATGTAGATCTGATCGAGATCGGGCCGTTCCTCGCGGTCCACCTTGATGCTGATGAAATGCTCGTTGAGGATCTTGCCGACCTCGGGGTCCTCGAAGCTCTCGTGCTCCATCACGTGGCACCAGTGACACGCGGAGTAGCCGATGCTGAGGAAGATCGGCCGATCCAGCTCCCTGGCCTTGCGCAGCGCCTCCTCGCCCCACGCGTGCCAGTCCACCGGATTGTGGGCGTGCTGCCGGAGGTACGGGCTGGTTTCGTGGATCAGGCGATTGGTGACTTGGGGCTGGGTCATGACGGGGCTCCGCGAGCGGGTGGACGCAGAGGTTGTTGTACGGGAAGTGGGTTGGCGGGATGCATTGCATTGCACGCCTACACACCTGATGTGCAACGCACGCGTCGATCGGTGCGTAACCCTATGCGTTGACTTGGGATGGTGAATGACATGCCGAGAAATCGGCGAGGTTCAAAATCCCTGTGTTTTCTCCCTTGTTGGCCAACTCGCGGAGGGTAGGGGGGCGAACCTGAATCGGGACCTTGAAATGCTGTGCCCGCCGGGGGCTTCACGGTTGATCCGCCGTGTCCAGGATTGGATCTCGGATCGGGATCCTGGCGTCGTGCAGCGCCCGCGTGATCTCGGCAAGCTTACCGTGGCCGGAGCCGTCGACGTGCACCCAGAGGTTCTGGTCGCCCGCCCAGGACTTGGCAGCCAGGACGCCCTTGACCTTGGCAAGGGCGGCGCGGAGCTTTTCATTGTTCGCACTGTCCGGCCGATAGCGGACGATCACCCACAGCGCGGGCGGGCACCGCTCCTTCTTCGAGGTGTTCGCCGCGGCTACCGCCTTGGCGACCGCCCCGATGTCGGTCTTGGAGCGGTCCATGAGCTCGATCTCGAAGAAACTGGTGTACAACCCGCCGTCGCGCCCGAAGTCGGCGTACTTCAGGTCGTCCGCCTTGAACTTGATGCCGGGGACTTTTTGCAGCGTTTCGCGGAGCACCTTCAAGTCATTGTCGGCGCCGCCGGCGAGCATGGCGACCTTGGGCCTGGCGCCTTTGCCCGGCTTGGCGCCGCCCGCTAGAAGCGACGGCGTGAACAGGACGCAGCCAGTCCACGAGAGGATCGCCGGCATCGCGATGGCCAGGAACAGTCGATGGAGGTACATCATGGCGCAATCCTCACGGTGGTCCGAGTTCCGAGTTCAACCTGTGGAATGACGTCCGCGTTTGCTTACATCTTTACACGACGGCGCTCCGGCTGCCAAGCCGGCGACGGTTGAACGTGGAAAATTGCTTACGTCACTTCTTCTTCGGCTCGGCAGGCTCTTCCTTGAAGTCGCCGGTGTACGGCGTCCCGTCCGCTTCGCCGCTGACGGTGCCGGCCAACTCCTGCACCACGCCGAGCTTGTCGTCCTTGCCGACGAATCGTGACGCCTTGCCCTCGGGGTCGCCCTTCTGCGGGGTTGCCTTCAGCGTCACAAGGAATTCGTCCTTGTTCTTCTGGCCCTTGATGGACAGCGACAACTGCCCATCCTTGGCCTTGATCGGGGCGGGCGTCTTCTCGTCGTCCTCCAGGAGGTACACCGTACATTCTTTCGTCTCGTGGTCCACGGTGAACTCGAAATGGAACTTGCCGCCGCCCCAGTCGCCCACGGCCCCGCCGTGCGGGCCCGGGCCATGGTCGTGCGGCTCCTTGCCGCCCTTGGCGGCGCCATCCTTGCCGGACTTGGCGACATCCTTGGCCTTGTCGCCGCTGGGCCGAGTGCATCCAGCCGCCACGATCAGCACGGCAGCCAGTGCCATGCCGCTCGTCAAGACGCGAATCTTCTTCATGTGATCATCCTTTCTCAGGGAATGGGAACCAGGCTCTTGCGACGATCTGTCCCGACCGCCAACCTCACGCGGGCTGGTCGGCGAGTGAATCCTCGGTGTTGTCCTCACGAGCCAGCCGAAGCGCGTTTTGGCCGCTGAACGCCCAGAACAGCCCCGGGTGAATCAAGAACTCGCACAGCGTGGACGTGATGAGCCCGCCGAGGATCACCGTCGCCACGGGATACAGGATCTCGCGTCCGGGCGCCTGGCCGCCGACGACCAGCGGGACGAGGGCGATGCCCGCCGTCAGGGCAGTCATGAGGACTGGGGCCAGCCGTTCGAGGCTGCCGCGCAGGATCATCTGCGGCGTGAAGCCCTCGCCCTCATGCTTCATCAGATGGAAGTAGTGGGTCACGAGCAGAATGCCGTTGCGGACCGCGATGCCGCCCAGCGAGATGAAGCCGACCAGGCTGGCGACGCTGAGCGTCTGTCCGGTCAACACCAGCGCCAGCACGCCGCCGATGAACGCGGTGGGCACGGCATTGAGAATCTGCAGGGCAACCCGCGGCGACGGGAACAGGATCATCAGGACCACGAACATGCCGGCCAGCGACACCGCGGCCAGCACGCCGATGAGGCCCGTCGCCCGCCGCTGACTTTCGAACTGGCCGCCGTACTCCACGAAGTAGCCGGGCGGCAGTAGGGCGGCGGCGGCGACGCGCTCCTGGATGTCGGCGACCACGCCGGCCAGGTCGCGGCCCTGGGTATTGCAGCGGATGACAATGCGGCGGCGGGCGTTCTCCCGGTTCACGGCATTCGGGCCGATGCCGGGGCCGATGTCGGCGAGCTCGCGCAGCTCGACCTGGCCGCGCGCCGTGCCGTCTCGGTTCGGCGGCAACTCGATGCGCAGTCGGCCGAGCTGGGCGTAATCGGTGCGATACGCCTCTTCAAGCCGAACGATGATGTCAAACCGCCGCTGGCCGTCGAGCACCTGCGAGACCGGGTCGCCCTGCAACGCGGTTTGCAGGAAGTCGGCCGCGTATTTCCGGCTGACGCCATGCCGGGCCAGATCGTCGGGCCGCAACCGGATGTGCAGCTCCTCGGACATCTGGATCGGCTCCACGATCGGCGGCGTCACGCCGGGCACGGTCTGGATCACCGTGCGGATCTGTTCGGCGGCCTGGCGCAGCTTGTCGAGATCGTCGCCAAAAACCTTGATGGCGATCTGGGCGTTGACGCCCGAGAGCATGTGGCTGATCAGGTGCGCCAGCGGCTGCTCGGTTTCGATATCGACGCCGGGGGCCGCTTCGCGCAGCTCCTCCAGCAGCTGGTGCAAGATGTCATCGCGGCCGCGGCCCGAAGCCGGGTTGACGCTCAACAAGTATTCGCCGGCGTTGACGGGAGCGGCGTGCTCATCCAGCTCGGCGCGGCCGGTGCGGCGGACGAAGTGCACGATCTCGCCCCTGGGATTCGTCGGCGACTTCTGCATCTTGCGGAAGTGATCGTCGAGAATGGCCGACACCTTGTTCGACGCCTCCAGCGACGAGCCCGGCGGCAAGTTCACGTTGACCTGGATGCTCCCCTCGTCGAACTTGGGCAAGAAGTCCGCTCCGAGCCGGGTGAGCTGCCACACGCTGACGCCGACCAGCGCCCAGGTCAAGAGCAGCAGCCAGCCCGGCCTGGCCATGCTGACGCGGATCAGGTGGCTCGCCCCCCACTTGAGGACGCGCAGCAAGGGTCCGTCGCCCGCGCGGTGGGCCGCCTTCGAGTGCGGCAGCAAGTAGTACGACAGCACGGGCGTGACGGTCAGGGACACCAGCAGCGATGCCAGGATCGAAACGATGTAGGCGATGCCGAGCGGGGCGAACAGCCGGCCCTCGACCCCGGACAGGGCGAACAGCGGCAAGAACACCAGGATGACCACGGCCGTGCCGAAGACGATCGCGCTGCGGATCTCGACGCTGGCTTCGTAGATCACCCGCAGGGGGGATTTTCGATTTGCGATTGTCGATTCTTGATTGTCGATCGCCGATTCCTGACCTTCCATCGGCAGTCGAGAATCGCCAATCGGCAATCTGGCGTTCTCCTTCAAACGGCGAAAGATGTTCTCGACGTCGACGATGGCGTCGTCCACGAGCTCGCCCATGGCCACGGCGATGCCGCCCAGGGTCATGACGTTGATCGACAGCTCCGTGCCCGTCGCCCAGCCAATCAACCGGAACACCAGCGTGGTGACCACCAGCGACAACGGAATCGCCGTCAACGTGATGAACGTGGTGCGGAAGTTCAGCAGAAACAAGAACAGGATGACGATCACGAGGCCGGCGCCGATCGCCAGCGCCTCGCCGACGTTGAAGATGCCGCGATCAATGAAGTTCTTGAGGCGAAACAGCTCGGTATTGATCACCAGGTCGGCCGGCAACGCGGCTTCCGTCTCCTGCAGGGCGGCGGTGATCCGGTCGGTCAGCGCGCGGGTATCGACGTGCGGCTGCTTGACGATGGTGAGCACCACGCCGGGCCGGCCGTTGACGCTGCCGTCGCCGCGTTTAACCTGCGGCCCTTCCACAACCCGGGCCACCTGTTCCAGCAAGATCGTCCGCTGCGGAGTGGTTCGCAGCGGCGTCTTGCGCAGCTCGCGCAGGACAAGGTCCGAGTCCGGACCGAGCCGCCCAAAAATGCGGATGGGCCTCTCGGTTTCCCCCTTGATGGCGAACCCGCCGCTGGTGTTGAGGTTGTTGTCCTTGAGGGCCTGTTCGACCTGCTGCAAGGTGACATCGTACTCCAGGAGCGCGGCCGGATCGAGCAGCACCTGATACTGCTTGCGCTCGCCGCCCAGGTTGAACACCTCGGCCACCCCGGGGATCTTGAGCAGCCGCGGACGCACCACCCAGTCGGCGGTCGTCCGCAGGGCCATGTGCTGCTCCACGCCGGACGGAAACGTCACTTCGTGACGATGCCCGTCGATGGTCACGGCAGTCCGGCGCTCGCCGGCACGATCGAAGCGCGCGGGCAGCGGCTCGATGCGATCCGGATGCACGGGCTGCCAGGTGTCCGGCCGATGCCGATCGCGCGGCGCCCAGAGCCGAATCGAGTCGGGGCCGAGCCATTCCGCGACGTACCGGGTGTTGCCGACCGGCGCGAGCTGGCCGCCCTGGGGACCTTCCTGGCGGTACATGCCGGCGACGACGATCTGTCCCATGATCGAGGCCGTGGGCGCCATCTGCGGGCGGGCCACGTCGGGCAACAGGCCCTCCAGCGTCGACAGCCGCTCTTGCACGGTCTGGCGCGCGGCCCGAATCTCGGTGGTCCAGTCGAATTCGACGTAGATGACGCTCAGCTCCGGGGCCGATTGGCTGCGCACGTCTTGCACGCCGTTGGCCCCCAACAGCGCGATTTCGATCTGCTGCGTCACCAGCGTTTCCACTTCCTCCGGCGCCAGCCCGCGGCATTCCGTGAGGATGACCACGCGTGGCCGATCCAGGTCCGGAAAGACGTCGATCGGCATGGTGCTCGCCAGGTACGTGCCGTAGCCCATCAACGCGAGGCTGACGATCGCGACCAGCGGGCGGTACCGTAGACACCAGCGAATAACGGCATTGAGCATTGTCGATTTCCGATTTTCGATTGCCGATTGTTACGCAATCACTTTCCTGGGATGTGCAGGGAGCCGTCGGCGTGGAAATGGGCTCCGGGGGGCAAGCCGCCGCCGGCATGCTGCGCTTGGAGGATGCGGTTGAGCGAGCCGGCGGCGCCCTGGGCGAGATAATCCAGTCCCGGCCGGACCGAGCCGTCATTGGCGAGCACGACCGCCGATCGATCCTCATGCAGGACATGGACCGGCCGGCGTTCGAAGAGGTCGCCGTTCTGGCGGAACACGTAGGCTTCCGGCCCTTCGCGGACGACGGCCCCCGCGGGCATCACGATCACGTCCTGGTACTCCTGGACCGGCACCCGCAGCCGGACCCGCTGCCCCGGACGAAACCGCCAGACCGCGAACGCACGTCCATCGCGCCGGTGGATCCGCGATTGGTTCGTCAACGGCACGTAGAAGGACAGTGTTCGCGTTGAGGGATCGACCGTGTTGGACAGGTGGCGAATGGTGAGCGCCGACGACAGCGCCGGCCAGGATTCGCTCGCATCCTCGGCAAACTCGACGCCCAGCGGCCAGCCGTGCTCGGCGGCCCGTGCCAGCCAAGGCGCCTCGCGCTGGAAGCTATGCCCTTCGATGAACAGGGCGCGATGGTCGGCGAGCAGGCAGAGCAGTTGGCCGCCATTGACCTGTTGGCCCAGCTCGACTTTCAGTTGCTCCACCTCCAGACCCGCGGCCGCGGGTTCGTCATCGTTCAGCGCCGCCGCTCGGCGCGCGCCGTTTGCCTTCGGCGCCTGGACCTCGATCTGGGTGACGAATTTCTCCGCCACGATGCCGTCGATTTGCACGGCGGTGAGGCCGCGCGACAGCAGCTCTTGCCGGTACGCCCGGCCTGCCGCCGTGAACCGCTTGATCTGGATATCCAGCTCGATGAAGCGAGCCTCGGGCACCGATACCGTTTTCTTCAGTTCTTCCAGCCGGGCGCGCTGCTGCTGGGTGAACTCAATCTCCCGGGCGACTTTCAGCAGCTCGGCTTGAGTTGCCTGCACTTGCTCGCCGATCAGCCGGAGCGTGAACAGCCGCTCGCCGGGTTTGACGATGTCGCCGGGAAACGCGTGGACGGCCGCGACCACCGCGGCGGCGGGCGCCACCACGACGCGGTCCGTCTGGCCGGGTCGATCGATGATGACGCCTGGCACTTCGATCGCGCGCCAGTAGCTCTGCGCTTGATACGGCTTGGAGGTGAGCGCCAGGTTCCGGCGCGCCTGGGGACTGAGCTTGAGCAGCTTGGGTTCCGCCGGCGCCGGCGCGGAGTCGTCGTCGGACTGTGGCGCGCTCGGCGCCGTGAGCCACGGCAGCCACGATGCGCGCGTCAAGAACCCAGCCGCCGCGAGCGCCACGACGACAGCAAGCGCCCACACGAAATGCGGAATGCGCATGATTGGCTCCCTGGAAAGTCAAACAGGTCACAGATCTCGTCGAGAATCTGGTTGAGAAGCAGTGAGACGGAAAAGAAGGGCCGGCACGAGGCGCGGGGCGCACCGCCGGCGCGGTTCCCCAGCGACGGGGAATCAGATCAGAAGTGGGATGAGCTGAAGGGGCAGTGCACCGGCAGGCGCCGCCTCCGGCGGCGGATGTCCGCGGCACGCGGCGGTGCAGCGAGCCGGCGCAACCCGCGACGGCGCGGCCAGAGCCTCGCCGGGCCCCGATTCGGGCTGAGCTGGTTCACTTGTCATGACGGGGACTGAGCAATCGACAAGCTGAACGGCGTCGTCATCGTGGTGCTGCGCCGGATGACCCGCGTTGTCACGACCGGGTGCGTCATGACCGGCCGGGTCATCGGCGTCATGATCTGCATCCTCATCATCTGGCTCGTGCTGATGATCATGATGGTGCTGATGATGGCCGCCGACGTCGCGGGGACGATGGTGATCCTGCCAGAACATCGGCACGTGGAAATGGGTCGTCGGGTGATGCGCATGCCCCTCGTCGCCGTGAAGGTGCGGGAGACGCACCGCCTGCGCGACCAGCCACGACGGCACCAGCAGCAAGCTGACAACCCTGCGAAACATGCTTCAAGTCTAACCCGTTGCGGCGTTCGCGACAACTCAACTTCGCGTTCTCATCCGGTCGAGGTATGCTTGAACGGTCCGGCGACGCGCGGTAGCACTTGCCGCGCAACTCGCCTCTGCGCCGCGACTTGCCGGCCGATTGCCGGGGACCGAAGGCAGCTGTAGAATGCTGTAGGCGATGAGTTCTTTTGGAAGGTGTGTTTTTTTTCGCGGCGACATTGCGACGGGCAGATATCCTTCTTTTGAAGCGGAGGCCCACGATGTCGCCACAGGATGGTCACGAACGCAAGCCGAAGCCAAAGATCGAAAAAAGTGAGAGCCTGTTTCTGCCGATTGCATTCCGCGGAGTGAATACCCTTGAGATCATCGACCATGCTCGGCAAAGAATGAAGCAGCGCGGAATCAGTCAGGATGATGTCATCAACGCCTTGAAGAACCCTACCGAAGAGCGTCCATCGGAACAAATGGCGGGCCGGACCGAAGTGGTCTGGAATAAGACCGCAATGGTACGCATCAAGGTCGTGTTCGAACAAAAGGCTGATCGTGTCAGGGTCATCACGGCAGCAGTAAGTCGACGACCCTTGAGTGGGCGGTGAACCATGAGCGCGAAACCGAAATTCCAGCTGCTTACTGAGTTTGATGACGAGACCGGCGAAGTCCTGGCGGCGTATCTCCAAGTCCGCGATGGCGACGTCAGCGAAACCGTGGAACTTGCGGAAGGTCGCGCCAACGCTGATTATGATTCCCAGGGAAACTTGTTGGGAGTTGAGCTTCTAGCCCCATGCGCATTCCATGTACTTGATAGCCTCGCATCACAATACCATGATGAGGCGATTGCCAATTTCATTCGAAAGTCGCCGCCGCGGTCGCTCGTGACGAACTGATGTTCGCGGACCTGCGGAAGGGATCACGGCGCAACCGTCCCTTCCACCGTCACCGTCGCCGCCTCGTTGTCCAGATCGGTGCGCAGGGTGATCTGCTTGCGCAGCGGGCCGGCGACGCGCGGTTGCACGCGCAGCTCCAGGATGTGGGTCGCGACCGAACGATCGGGAATCGGCATGGTCCAGCCTTCTTCGAGACCGTCGATGGCCACGATGCGGAAGGGACGGCCTCCGGACCCGACGACGATCCGCGTCGTTTCCGCCTCGCCGGCCTTCAGGCTGCCGAAGTTGACCGGGTTGGGGGCCACGTTGAGCGAGGTCCGGATGCTGCCGCCGATGTGAAAGGTGATGACCGAGGCTTGCGGGTCGTTGGTCTTGAGCAGGATTTCTTGCTTGAACGCGCCCGGCGCGGCGTTCGGCTTGACCGTCGCGAAGATGCGATAGCCGACCGTCACGTAGCTGCTGACCTTTTGCGGCAGTTGCTCGACCTTCAGGTCGAAGGGGGCGGCGGCGTTCTTCACGATCTCGCTGACCCGCCAATGGGCGTTGCCGGCGTGCTCGACGTCGATGAACCGGGTCGGCGACTGGCCCTTGGCGACGGAGCCGAAATCGATCTCACCGGGATTGAACACCACGTCCTGGCGGGCAAAGGCGCTGACCGCCAGGGTCGCCGTGGACACGAACTCCGGTCCGACGGTGATGTGGATCCTGACCGTCTTGGCGCCGCTGAACCGGGCGGCGTCCATGTTGACGTGGAACTGGGCGGTTTCGCTGGGCTGGAGAAGCTTGGTGGTCGGCGCGGCCGAGACGCAGCCGCACTCGACGCCGACGTGGGTGATCTGCAGCGGCACCTTGTAGATGTTGGTCATCGTGAAGGTGTGCTTGAGCCGGGCGCCGCGGGCGACCGTGCCGAAATCGTGGGTCAAGCTGTTGCCGAACAGCTTGTTCGCCCAGGCGGTCTGGGCGGCGGCCCCGTCTGCCGCCGCGATCAAGGTCACCAGGGCGATTACGGCCTTGCGCATGAACTCTTCCTTCCGGATCGGGGCTGCGGGTTCGTCCGTCAGTATCGACGGACGGGTTCGCCTTCCTGCACGTCAACCCTGCGGACAGTTGAATTGCGAGTGACATTGTATCGTGTAGTCAAAATGCAGAGAAGGCGTGTTTGCCGCGCCCGCTTCGACCAGGCAAGCGCCGCAGGTTGCCGGGTTGGCGGGGAGTCCGGGCGCCTGCCCGGGAGTGTTGTTCGCTCCGCGAAGGCCGCTCTTTCGCCAAGCGAAAGGCGACACCCTGGGCGCCGTCTCCCCTGGACATTTGCCGCGCCGGTCGCTAGGGATTACTGGTAGACATGCCAAATCAGCGGCTCAACCCGTGGTGAGCCTGATCCATTGCGTTTTTCCAGACCTCGGGCTGGAATTGGGTGGGACCAATGACGCACACCGTTTGCGAACCGTGCTACGACTGCAAGTACACCGATTGCGTGGCCGTGTGTCCGGTGGAGTGCTTCTACCAGGACGACATGATGCTGTACATCGACCCGGCCGACTGCATCGACTGTGAAGCGTGCGTGCCGGAATGCCCGGTGGAGGCGATCTTCGCCGAAGCCAACGTGCCGGCGCAGTGGCAGCATTACACGCCGATGAACGCCGAGAAGTCGACGGCCCTCAAGTCGGCGGGCGAGGGACACATCACCGAGAAGGGCGACGCCAAGGAAGGACCGGGGTGCAAAAAGAAGTAGGCCAATCGTCGGTTCCAGGCCCGCGCGCCGCGCCGCGCGGGCTCGGCATCCTGCTCGTTCAGCTCGGCACGCCGGACGCTCCGACCCCCCAAGCGCTGCGTCCGTATCTCAAGCAATTTCTCAGCGATCCGCGGGTGATCGAGACGGCGGCCAGTTGGAAGTGGCGCTTCATCCTCAACCTGTTCATCCTGCCGCGCCGGCCGGCCCAATCCGCCGCCAAGTATCAGCGCATCTGGGACCCGAAGACCGGCTCGCCGCTGTTGCACTGGACGCGGCGGCAGACCGAGCTGTTGCAGGCCTGTTTCCCCGACATCCCGGTCCGCTTCGGCATGCAAGTCGGCAATCCGCCCGTCGCCGGGGTCGTCGATGACCTGATCCGCGGCGGCGCCCTGCGGCTCATCGTGCTCCCCATGTATCCGCAGTATTCGGCGACGACCACCGCGTCCGCGACCGACGCGCTGTTCCAGGCGCTCATGAAGCAACGCCGTGTCCCGGCCCTGCGGATCGTGCCGCCCTACTACGAGCATCCGGCGTACATCGACGCCGTCGCCGCGGTGATCAACGATGACTTGAGGAAACTGGCCTGGCAGCCGGATCATTATCTGTTGAGCTTCCACGGCATCCCGGTCAAGTACGCGCAGGCCGGCGATCCGTATCCCAGCCACGTCGAGCGCACCACGGCCCTGTTGATCGACCGGCTCGGCTGGCCGCGGGAGCGCTGGACGCAATCGTTTCAGTCGCTGTTCGGCCGCGACGAATGGCTGAGGCCGTACACCGACGACGTGCTCCAGGAGCTGGCGCGGAAGGGGGTGCGGCGCGTGTTCGCGGCGATGCCGGGCTTCACCGCCGACTGCCTGGAAACGGTGGACGAGATCGGCCACGAGTCGAGCGCGCTCTTTCGCGCCGCCGGGGGCGAGACGTTGCACGCGTGCCCGTGCCTGAACGATCATCCGCAATGGATCGAGGCGATGCGGCGGCTGATCGTGGAGGAGGGACAGGGGTGGCTTTAGCTTCTTGCCGCTTGCGGCCTGGCGTTCGAAGGCGCAGTCGCCAGCGCTAAGCCGCGAGCGGCGGTGCGGGAATGACATCATGGATCCATTACTGGACTATCTCGACGCCGCCAAGGAAGCGGCCCGCCGGGCCGCGGTGGTGGTGGAGGATTGGCGGGAAAAATTCGTGGTGCGTGAAAAGGGCCGGGCCGATCTGGTCACCGATGCCGACCTGGCCTCGCAGCACACGATCCAGGAATACCTCGCGCAACGCTTCCCGACGCACGGCTTTCTCGGCGAGGAAGGTTTTACCGCCGATCGTCGCCCCGGCGCGGAGGCGCCGCCGACGTGGATTGTTGACCCGATCGACGGCACCACGAACTACGTCCACGACTGCCCGCTCTACTGTATCTCGATCGGCTTGCAGGTCGCGGGCGAGCTGGTCGTCGGCGCCATTCTCGATCCGTCGCGCCAGGAGATGTTCGCCGCCGCCAAGGGGCACGGGGCCTGGCTGAATCAGCGCCGCCTGCAGACCAGCCGCGCCCAGCGGCTGGACGAGGCCCTGCTCGCCACCGGGTTTCCGCCCGACATGCGCGGCCACGAACAGACTCTGGAGTGGTGGCGCTACTTCTCATTCCGCGCCCGTTCGCTGCGCCGCACCGGTTCGACGGCGCTCAACATGGCCTACGTCGCCGCGGGCCGTTTCGACGGTTACTTCGCGTTCGACAATCACGTGTGGGATGTGGCGGGCGCGACGGTGCTGGTGCGCGAGGCGGGGGGCACGGTCACGAACATCGACGGTTCGCCATACGATCCGTACACGCCCGATGCGCTGGCGACCAACGGCCCCCTCCACGGCGCTCTCGTGGACATTTTTCGGGGCGGGTGCGACTCGCGCTGACCGAATCCCGCGGCTTGCCGTTTCGCGCTCGCCGCATCCTGTCCATCGCCGGCTCCGACAGCCACAATAACGCTTGACAACCTGTGCTCGCGCCCTGAGACTGCTTCGGAACTTGACTCTTCACCCGGGAATGTCCACCATGAAACGCCGGCCCTTCGTGTTCGGAACGCTACTGCTTCTATCCGCCAGCCAGCTTGGCGCCCAGGAGCGCAAGCTGCCGATCCCACCGCCGGGCGAGCTCGGCAAAGCCGAGGCGTTGATCCGGGAGCTGTACGGGGACGAATTCAAACGCGCGACGAGCGATCCCATCGCCAAGGTCCGCCTCGCGCAGACGTTGCTGCAAGAGGGCAAGGACACCACCGACCTCATCGCCGCCCGCTATCAACTGTTCACGTACGCCCGCAAGCTGGCCTCCGAAAGCGGCGACGGGCCGACGGCGTTGCTGGCCATTGAAGAGCTCGCCCACAGCTTCCAGGTTCCCGCCAAGGACGTGTTCAGCCTGAAGATCGACGCCCTCGGCATCGCCAGCAAGGCGAGCAGCACCCCGGACGCCTATCAAACGGTCGTCGACAGCGCGCTGGTGCTGCTGGAAGATGCGCTTGCCCTGGACGATTTTCCCGCCGGCCTGCAGCTCCTCGACACCGCCGCGGCCGCGGGCAAGCGGTTGCGGAATGTGCCGCTCGTGTCGAGCATTCGCAAGCGGCAGGAGGAAGTGGCCGCGCTTCAGAAGGAATACGCCCGCTGGCGACCGTTCGCGGAGAAGCTCGCCGCCAACCCCGCCGATCCGACCGCCAACCTCGAGATGGGCAAGTATCACGCGCTGATCAAGGGCAACTGGGAACGCGGCCTGCCGCTTTTGGTCAAAGGCAACGGCCCGCTCGCCGACCTGGCCACGGCGGACGAAGACGCGCAAGCCAGTGACGTCCGGGGCGCGAAGGCTTGCTTGAAGGCCGGCGACAGCTGGCACCTGTACGCCAAATCGCTCCCGGACAACATGCGGCCGCAGGCGCTGTTGCGCTCGTACCAGTGGTACCTCAAGGCGCTGGCGATTCCCGAGGAAGCCGTGCGGCCGGCCGACATCGAGCGCCGCTTGCAAGCCACGAATGACTTGCTGCCGGCGGAGCTGCGCGTCGGTGAAATCGTCGCCGAGCACAAGAAGTGCGAAGGTCATTTTGCGCCGGTGTACGGCGGGGCCTTTTCGCCGGACGGCAAGAAGGCCGTGTCCGCCAGCGCCGACGGCAGCCTGCGTGTCTGGGACACGAAGACCGGCAAGGAGCTGCGCCGCCTCGACGGCCACAGCGGCCGCGTCTGGTGCGCCGCGTTCGCGCCGGACGGCCGGCGCATCGCTTCGGGCGGGTTCGACGGCAGCGTCCGCATCTGGGACCTGGCGACCGGCCGCGAAACGCGCCGCTTCAACCATGACGACTACGTCCGCAGCGTCGTGTTCTCGCAGGACGGCCGCTTCGTCCTCTCCGGCGGCGATGACAAGCTCGTCCGGCTCTGGAACCTCGCCACCGGAAAGGAAGAGCGGACCTTCAAAGGGCACGGCCACTTCGTCTGGTGCGTCGCCCTGTCGCCGGACGGCAAACGCGCGCTGTCGGCCAGCCTCGACAAGACCGTCCGGCTGTGGAACGTTGAAACCGGGGATGAGCTCAAGAGAATGACCGGCCACAAGGACACGGTGCTGAGCGTGGCGTTCTCGCCGGAAGGCCGCCGGGCCCTGTCAGGGAGCACCGACAAGACGCTGCGCTTGTGGAATCTGGAGACCGGCGAATCGATCGCGACTCTCGAGGCACACCGGGGCTACGTTCACAGCGTCGCCTTTTCGCCGGACGGCCGGCGGGCACTGTCGGCGGGGCAGGACCACACCGTGCGGCTGTGGGACGTGGTGGCCGGCGAGCAGTTGCGGGTCCTCGAAGGCCATCGCGATCAAGTCTGGTTCGTGACCTTCTCCCGCGACGGGCGGATGGCGCTGTCGAGCGGCCAGGACAACGTTGTCCGGATTTGGGGCGGGGCCAGATAGGATCGGCATCTGTTCGCCTGTACAATGAATGGGCATGGATTGTCCCCTGTTCGAATGCATTCGCCGTGAATTTCTAGGCTGGAGCACTCCCGCGTTGCCTGAGGCTGCGCGCCGGCTTTGGGGCCGCTATCGGCAGGGCAACACGCTGGATCTAGGCCGGGTGATCGTGGTCGTGCCCGGCCAGCGCGCCGGCCGCCGCTTGCAGGAACTGCTCGCCTATCTTGCCGAAGACGAACACCTTCGCTTCACCCCTCCTGAAGTCGTCACCGAAGGCAAACTTCCGGAGATGCTGTATACGCCCAAGCTCCCGTTTGCGACCGACATTGTCCAGGACCTGGCGTGGGCGTCGGTCCTGCGCGACCTGCCGGCGACGCAGCGTCAGCACCTGGCGCCGCATCCCCCCGCCGCCGGCGACACGTTGCGCTGGCTGGAGCTGGCCAAGGCACTTCGCGGCCTGCACCGCGAACTGGCCGCCGACGGGCTCGACTTCGCCGCGGTGGTGAAGCACGGTCCCAGGCTCGACACGTTCAACGAGTCGGCCCGCTGGAAGACACTCGCGGAACTTCAGCGCCGCTACTTGCTGCTGCTCGATCAGCAGCTCTTGTGGGACATCCAGACCGCGCGGCTGAAGGCCATCGAGTTTCGCGAGGTCAATACCGAGTCCGACGTCATCCTGCTCGGCACCGTCGATCTGAACACGACGCTCCGGCAGATGCTCGACCAGGTGGCCGACAAGGTCACGGCCTACGTCGTGGCGCCGGAGGACTTTTCCAACCGCTTCGACAAGCACGGCTGTCTGATTCCGGAGGCGTGGAGCGACGCGTCCGTTCCGCTGCGCGACGAACAGCTTCGCCAGGTGGGCGACCCCGAGCAGCAAGCCGACGCGGTCACGGATTGGCTGGCGGAGCTGGGCGGCCGATTTCGATCCGACGAGGTGGTGATTGGAGTGCCGGACGAAGCGCTGGTGCCGTCGTTGCAACGGCAACTGCAACAGTGCGGCGTGAGGGCGCGCTGGGTGGAAGGCGCGCGGCTCGCGGAAGCAGGGCCTTTTCGATTGCTGGCCGCGGCAGCCGAGTTCGCCGGCGGGCGACGTTACGAAGACTTGGCCGCACTCGTGCGCCACCCGGACGTCGAAGAGTGGCTGGGGAAACAGAAGTCCGAGGTCCGAGGTCAGAAGTCAGAGGTCAGAAGTCAGGAGTCAGTCGGCAAGCCCCAGGATGAGCGCAGCGAATCCTGGGGGTCGGGCGCCGGCAAGCTCCAAGGATCCCCGCCGCGGGCGCAGTCCCTCCCCGCGCAACTGGATCGGTTCTACAACGAGCATCTTCCCAGTCGGATGCGCGGCAGCATCGCGTTCGCCAACTCCACGGCATGGCCCGACCTGGCGCCCGCCCTCACGGCAATCGAACAATGGCTGGCGGCCGCCGCGGGAGAGCATCCGCTGCGCCGCTGGGCTCAAGTCTTTCGTGAGCTGCTCGACACCGTGTACGGCGACCGCGAGCTCGTTCTGGATAGGCCGGCCGACGAAGTTTTGCACCGGACGCTGTCCAAGCTGTTGAACGAGTGCGAGCGATTGCAGGCGGCGCCGGAGGCGCTCGACACGGCGCCGCTGTCAGCCGCCGACGCTTTTCGGATCGCGATGGGCCCGCTGGGCGAGGAGTATCTGCCGCCGCCGGCCGAGCCGGACGCGGTCGAGATTCTCGGCTGGCTGGAATTGCCGCTGGATGATTCGCAAGGGCTGGTAGTGACGTCGTTCAACGAGGGGTTTGTCCCCAAATCGACCGGGGCCGACGCCTTTCTGCCGAACCGACTGCGCCGCGAGCTGAACCTGCTCCACAACGAGCGCCGCTATGCCCGCGACGCCTATGCGACGAGCGTGTTGTGCCACGCGCGCCCGGAGCTCCGCGTGGTCTTCGGACGGCGCGACACGCGGAACGATCCCCTGCAGCCCAGCCGACTGTTGTTCGCCTGCCCCGACGACCAGCTTGTCGACCGGGCCCGGCGGTTTTTCGGAGAGCCGCAGGCGCCCGCCGGACCGCGCCGGTTGCTCCTGGCGCCGGAGGGCACGATTCCGGCCGAGTCCGCGTTCAAGGCGCCCAAGCCGACGGATTGGAACCGGCCCGAGCGCATTTCCGTCACGCGCTTCAAGGCGTACCTGGCATGTCCGTACCGGTACTACTTGCGGCACGTTCGCAAGATCGAGGCGATCGACGATGCCGCGCGCGAGCTGGACGGCAAGGCCTTCGGCAACCTGCTGCATCGGGTGCTGGGGGCGTTCGGCAAGGCGGCCCCCGATCTGCGCGACAGCGACCGGCCGGAACAAATCTTCGAATTCCTGGATGCGGAGCTGCTGGCGCAGGCGTGGAAGGTGTACGGACCGGACCAGCGTCGGCCGGCGATTCGTTTGCAACTGGAACAAGCACGGCAGCGGCTGCGCACGTTCGCGAGCTGCCAGGTGGAGCTGGCCCGGACGGGTTGGCGGATCATCCATGTGGAAGACGACCAGCACGACGAGGACCACACGAAGCGCGCCGAGCTGGAAGTTCCATTCCCGGTGGGCGGCGCCGCGGTCAGCCTGGTCGGGCGGATCGACCGCATCGACTTCCACGAGACGACCAGTACGATTCGCATCCTCGACTACAAGACCGCCGACAGCGCCGAGAAGCCGGACCAGACACACCGCGACCGGAAGGGTTGGCTCGTCGATGCCGCCGGCAACCTGGTCCGGCTCGACGCCGACAGCGCGGATCGCGACCGCAAGGGCTGGATCGACCTGCAGTTGCCGCTGTATCGCCTCTTGTGCCGCGATCGCCGGCTCAAGCTGCCGGCGGCCGCGTCCATCCAGCTTGGTTACTTCAACATCCCGAAGAAGCTCGAGGAAACCGCGGTCGCCGTGGCCGAGTGGGATGAGATCGTCCTGGCCGATGCCGAGGACGTGGCCCGGGCGGTGGTTCGCCAGATCGCGAGCGGTGTCTTCTGGCCGCCGGTTTACGACCCCGTGCCGGAGTACGCGGAGGACCTGGCCCCCATCTGCCTCGACAACACGTACGGCCGGCCGGTGCTGAGCGACGACGACGCGGGAGGCCCGGCATGAGCGACGCCACATTTCCACATCTGCTGATTCACGCCTCCGCCGGCAGCGGCAAGACGCACCAGTTGACCAATCGTTATCTTGCCCTGCTGGCGTCGGGAGTCGAGCCGGAAACGATCCTGGCGACGACGTTCACCCGCAAAGCCGCCGGCGAGATCCTCGATCGCGTGCTGTGGCGGCTGGCCGAGGCCGCCGGGGATGACGCGGCCGCCGGGGAGCTCGCCCGGCAGGCACGCGTGCAGCTGCGGTCGCGCCAGGATTTCATCGTGCTTCTCCGCCGCATGGTGCAGAGTCTGCACAGGGTCCGGGTCGGCACCTTGGACAGCTTCTACGTCTCTCTCGCCGGGAGTTTTGGCCTCGAGCTCGGCTTGCCGCCGGGCTGGTCGATCTGCGAGGAGGCCGACGACGACGCGTTGCGCCGCCAGGCGGTCGAGAACATGCTCGAGCGCGAGGATGCGGCCGCGCTCGTCCGGCTCTATCGCCGGCTCACGCGCGGCGAGACGAAGCGCAGCGTCGACGGCGAATTGCTCGACATCGTCGACAAGCTGTACGCCGTTCATCAGGAAACCAGCGACGACGCGTGGCGGAAGATCCACGTCGGCCCGGCCTTGTCCCGCGAATGCCTCGAAGAGCTGGTCGCACGGATCGAGGCGTTCGATCTGTCCGAACATTCCGGCATGGAGGCGCCGCGCGCCGACGATCTGGAGCGTTTACGCGCCGAGCGCTGGGAAGACCTGGTGAGCAACGGCCTGTGCGTCAAGGCCTTCACCGGCGAGAATGCGTTCCGCAACAAGCCGATCCCCGACGCGCTGGTCGCTCTGTACACGGAGCTCATCGACCACGTGCGCAGCGTCGTGATCGAGCCGATCGCCGAGCAAACCAGGGCGACGCGCGACTTCCTTTGCGGTTTTCAGGCCGAGCTGTGGGCGCTCAAGCAGACCGCCGGCGGATTGCGATTCGATGAAGTCACGCACGCGCTGGCCCGGGCCTTGAGCAGCGCGGCGCTGAAGGCGGACATGCTGGCGTTTCGCCTGGACGGCGCCGTCGAGCACCTGCTGCTCGACGAGTTTCAAGACACGTCGTTGGCGCAGTGGCGCGTGCTCGAGCCCCTGGCGCAGGCCATCATGCACGGGCCGCGGCGCACGGCGATAAAGGGGCCGGGACGCTCGTTCTTCTGCGTCGGCGACGTCAAGCAGGCTATCTATCGCTGGCGCGGCGGCATGGCCGAGATCTTCCTCGGCCTGCCGCGGTTCCTGGAGGACCTGGAAGAGAGCCCGCTCGACGAAAGCCGGCGGTCGGCGCCGCCGATCATTGAGGTGGTCAACACGGTCTTCGCCGGCGCCGCGAGGTACCAGGCCGGCGATAAGGCGCAACCGGGCCTGCAAGCCTGGGGCAAGCGCTTCGCGCTGCACAGCACGGTGCGGACCAGCATCCCCGGCTACGTGGTTCTGCGAGCGGGCCCCGCTCAGCTCGCGGATCAGGGAATCCCCGAACAACGCGGCCGGCATATCGGGCACGTGGCCCAGCACATCAAGAACCTGTGCACCGCGGCGCCGGGCCGCTCCATCGGCGTCTTGTGCCGCACCAACGACACCATCGCCCGCATGATCTTCGAGCTGCGCCGGCTCGAAATCGAAGCGAGCGAGGAAGGCGGCAACCCCCTCACCGATTCGCCGGCCGTCGAAGTGATCCTGTCGCTGTTCACGCTCGCCGATCATCCGGGGCACTCGATCGCCTGGCATCACCTGAAGAACTCGCCGCTGGCTGAGCGTCTCCGGCCGTTCAACGAGCCCGATCACCTGGCCCGCCATATCCGCCGCGAAATCCTCGCGGACGGCATCGGCAAGGTCACCCAGGCTTGGATCGGCTCGCTGATTCCCGCGTGCAACCGGCGCGACCTGAGCCGGCTGCAGCAGCTCATCGAGATGGCCTACGACTTTCAGAGCCGCAGCACCTTGCGGGCCGACGACTTCGTCGGCTGGGTGCGGCGGCAGCGCGTCCCCGATCCGTCGAGCGCCGGCGTGCGGGTCATGACCATCCACTCGGCCAAGGGGTTGCAGTTCGACGCCGTGGTGCTCCCGGAGCTGGATTGCGAGCTGATCGGCCGCGTGAAGCCGAGCTTCGTCGTGGACCGCGATCCGGAGTCGCTCGACGTGAGCTTCGTCTGCCGGTACGCCAATGAAACGGTGCAGAAGTTGTTGACGCCGGAGGAACGCGGGGCCTTCGAGCTGGATCGCGGGCAGCGGGTGGAGGAATCGCTGTCGATGCTGTACGTGGTGATGACGCGTGCGATCCACGCGCTGTACATGTTTGTTCCGGGTCCGCGGCAGAAGAAGCAGAGCGACGTTTGGTGCAATATGCTCGTCCAGGCCCTGGCGCCCGCGGTCGAGTTTCCGGCCGAGAACACCGTCCTGTTCGAGCGCGGCGAGCCGGAGTGGCACGCGAGAAGCGCCCGGCCGACATCGGTTGCCTCCGTGTCCGTGTCAAGGGGCCGGCCGATTGCGTTTCGCGCCGCGGCATCGGAGCGGCGCCGCGGCCTGGAGCATGCTGCCCCGTCCAAGCAGGAAGGCGGCGCCTGCGTGCCCACGGCGCGGCTCTTCCATCCGTCGGAAGGGACGGGGATGGCGGCCGGCACGTTGTACCACGCCTGGTTCGAAACGATCGAGTGGCTCGACGACGGCGAGCCGAGCGAGGCGGCGCTGCGCAAGGCGGCCGCGGTGCTGCGCTGGGATTTGCCCGCGGAAACCTGGCGCGACCTGGACCGCTTGCTCGCGCAGTTCCAGGCCTGGTTGCGGCAGCCGGCGCTCCGGGCGGTGCTGTCGCGGACGACTTACACCGACACGCGCCGCGCCGGCTTCCCCGAGAAGCTCAAGCCATTGTTGAGCAAGGCGCTTGTGCCGCAACAAGTCGAGCGCGAACGCCGCTTCGTGGTTCGCCAAGGGAACACGTTCTGGGACGGCAGTTTCGATCGAGTCGTGTGGCTGGCGGATGGCCAGCGAACGGTGGCCGCGGACGTGATCGATTTCAAGACCGACCTTCTTCCACCCGGCGATGACTCGGCGCTGGCGGTTCGAACCGACCACTATCGGCCGCAGCTCGAAGCGTACCGGCGCGCGGTGACCGGCCTGTCAGGACTGCCGGCCGAGCGCGTCGCCGCGCGATTGGTGTTTCCCTTCGCGGGCAAAGTTGTTGAGGTGTGATGGCCGGCATCAAGTCGGTTTGGGTTCATCGTCCGGAGGAGATGGTTTCTCTTTATCCTCTTCATCCTTGCGTCCCGCCGCCGCCTGGCACGGCAGCGCGTGAATGGCCGCGATCACGGCCAGGCATTCGACGACTTCCTCCCAGGGCTTGTCTTCCTGGTAGGGCGGCATCAGTTGCGGCTGGGTCTTTTCGACCTTTTCGAGCTGCAGTTGCTCGACTTCGATGTGGCGGACTTGCATGGCAGTGGTCCTTTCTGATTTTCGTCGTCATCTCCAGTGTATCATCTTTTCCCCCGTTGACGCAAAAGGTAACCTGGGACGCGAAGCAGGAGCTTGCGGCGTTCGCGACCCGTGTGTGGATGAACACGGCGTTCCATGGTTCCAATCCATCACCCGGAAGCTACAGCGAACGCTTTTTTCGCGCGTGGCGGCAACTCCATGACCACGAATCGTTTCGCCGAGAAGAGATAGTCTTCGCCGCTTTCGTCCACGATCCGAAGATCGCCGTGCCGTTCCGCGTCCTCGTCCGGGATGATGCGATATACTTTGCGCTTTTCCAGCGACGCGGCATAGCCTTCGTTATCGATGCACAGGCCGAACTTAACCTTGCCAGCTCTTTTTTTCATGGTTCGTCCAAGTATCAAATCCCGAATTGAGCCGCCGACGGCGATGATTTCGATCGACGTGATCTCGCCGATGATTTCAAAGTCCATGGCGTTACCCGATCACCTCCCGCACCACCTCCCCATGCACGTCCGTCAGCCGGAAATCACGGCCCTGATACCGATACGTCAGCCGCAAATGATCCATCCCCAAGAGATGCAGGATCGTCGCGTGCAGGTCGTGGACCGAGACGCGGTTCTCCACGGCGCGGTGGCCGATCTCGTCGGTGGCGCCGTGGGAATAGCCCGCCCTGACGCCGCCGCCGGCCAGCCAGAACGTGAAGGCGTGCGGGTTGTGGTCGCGGCCGGTGCCGCCGCGCTGGATGATCGGCAAACGCCCGAACTCGCCGCCCCAGATCACCAGCGTGTCGTCGAGCATGCCGCGGCTTTCAAGATCGGTCAGCAACGCGGCGATCGGCTGATCGGTCTCGCCCGCGAAGCCGACGTGGTTGTCGCGGATGTTCATGTGGCCGTCCCAGCTGCGCTCATTCTCCTCGCCGCCGGAGTAGATCTGCACGAAGCGGACGCCGCGCTCGACCATGCGGCGGGCGATCAAGCACTGCCGGGCGAAGTGGCCGCACCGCGCGTTGTCGATGCCGTACAGCCGATGGGTGGCTTGCGTTTCGCGCTGCAGGTCGAGCGCTTCGGGCGCGGCGAGCTGCATGCGATAGGCCAGCTCGAAGGTTTCGATGCGGGCCGCCAGCTCGGTGTCGCCGCCGCGCGTCTCCAGTTGCCGGCGATTGAGACGGTTGAGCAAGTCGAGCTGGTGCCGCTGCTGGCTGTCGGTGAGATCGGGTGGCCGATACAGGTTGTCGATCGGCGCTCCCTGCGGCTTGAGGGCCGTTCCCTGGTAGATGCTCGGCAAGAACCCCGCGCCCCAGTTCTGCGAGTAGCCCTTGGGCAAACCGCGGCCGAGCGTGTCGTACATCACCACGAACGCCGGCAGGTTCTGGCTTTCGCT
Source organism: Gemmataceae bacterium (assembly GCA_022616435.1). Lineage (GTDB taxonomy): Bacteria > Planctomycetota > Planctomycetia > Gemmatales > Gemmataceae > JAKEET01. The sequence continues at coordinate 38,136 of JAKEET010000094.1, read as the reverse complement.
GCCCAGGCCGTAGGTCACCCAGGCGCCGGTGCACGGGAAGCCCATGCGCGTGAAGCCGGTGTTGATCTTCAGCAGGGCCGGGGAGTGGTTGTTCGAGTCGGTCCACAGCGAGTGGATGAAGCACATCTTGTCCACGTGGCGGGCCAGGTTCGGAAAGATCTCGGAGACGTACTTGCCGCACTGGCCGTGGCGCGCGAAGCGGAACGGCGACTTCATGATCGGCCCGACCTGGTCGCGGAAGAAGCCGGTGTTGCGGTCGAAGCCGGGGATTTCCTGGCCGTCGCGGCGCTCCAGCTCGGGCTTGTAGTCCCAGGTGTCGACGTGGCTCGGCCCGCCGTTGATGAACAACCAGATGACCCTTTTGGCGGTGGCCGGATGATGGCCGCCGCGCGGCGCCAGCGGCCGCGCCGGATTGGGCGGCGTCCAGTCGGCCCGCGCCTGTTCCTGTTCGAGCAGGCCGGCCAGGGCGATCATGCCGAAGCCGCCGCCGACGCGGGTGAGGAAGGCGCGGCGCGAGGCATAGAGAGCGGGGGGCGGGGCGAAAAGTCTGGGAATGTCGTTCATCGGTCTTGATCTCACGTCGGTTGCTGCGATGGCGCCCAGGTATTATCGTGTTCCAGACGGGAGCGCGGGTCAAGAGCATAAGTGCGGCGCGCGGAGCCGTTCCGGGCATGGATCGCGGAATCTCTTCAAGATCATCGTCTCGCTCCTGGTTCGATTGCACAGCGCCAGTTCAATCATCGAAGAGAGGGTCATAACCCCAGCCCTTTTCGGCTCGCTGCCGCCGACGGTCTTGGCCGTCAATTTCCCAATGGTAATAGCGGTCGCCGAAACTGCGAACGCCCCAGTAGTATACATCCCCCATAAGGCGATGGCCCCGACGTTCGATACACGCACGGAGCTTTTGATCCGCACTGAGCTTGTCCAGTCGATTGCCGCCGAGGGTATAGAGCAGGTCATGCTGATCGCAGCATTCGCGAAAATCGAAGTCGGGTACGTTGAAACCGCCCGAACCCCCGCAACCGTTAGGGAAGAACCCGCGGGAAAACCGGGGAGCGTGCGACTCGGCTCGCCGCGGCGTAATGATGCCGTTGCTCGGTTCGCTTTTCACTACCGTCGCTTGGCCAAACTGAAGGATGCCGAGCATTCGCCGGTTTTGCGCTTCGTTGCCGATGTACTTTTCGCCGGGATAAAGCTTTCGAAAGAGTTGGCGGCGGGCCTCGAAGTCAGAAGGCCGCCCCTGGGACTTGAGGACATCCACGACAGACCCGGGGGTTTGTGCATGGGAGCAAACGGCCGAAGCAAGCATCACGAGAGGCAGCAGAATCGCTTTCATGGTCATGGTTTTCCCTTTCGTGTTTGGTCGCCAATCTGGATTCGCGAGCCAGGTGATCACCGCCACCCGCCGCCGGTTTCCCGGGCTTCGCGTTCCGGCTGAGGCGAAGGAGGGGGAGGGGGAACGGGCAATGGGTGCTTGGACCAGGTCGGTCCGCTCGGCCAGGTGATCCGATCGCCGTGGATGGCGGCCGCCATTCCCCAGGCGTGCAGCCGGTACAGAGTGTCGCCTTCGCTGCCGACGCGGGCCGGTGCGGCTCCGCCATGCTCGTTCACGACAGTCACCTTGTCCTTGCCGTTCAAGTAGACGAAACAGGGTGACGTTTTCGGATCGCCGTTGAAAAGCAGCTTCACAAACGCTCCTTGCCGCGAGCTTAACCAACGATTGCCCTTCTTGAAGGTCACGGTCCCGTCGGGCATGAAGCGCCCCAGCTCGCCGAACCAATCGAATGTTCCGTCCTTCTTCGGCGCCACTGTCCCAATGCGGCCGTCCGCACCTCGAAGCTCGTAGCGCCCCTCTCCGCGCTCCAGGACGAAAGCGAAGTAGCCGTCGTTTTCCGAGACGAAGACGCCGGTTGCAACCGGGAGTTGCTTCTCAGGCTCCGTATTCCTGGCTTCGAGCTTGGAGAGGCGCTTCTCCAGTGCCTGGATCTTCAGGTTCTGTGGCGGAGTCAGTTTCTGGGGTAGGAACCCTTCGCGGGTGGAAATCTGCGTCTCCAGGGATTCGTGTGCCCGGCTGCCGCGGTTGACGGTGATGAGGATATCGCTGTTGATGCGGATCGAACGATCAATGCCCACGCGGACGTCCAGACTCTTGGGAACCCAGTATTCTCCCTTGGTGCCGAACCGCCAGCCGGCATCGATCATCCGCTGCCTGTCCTCTTCGAAGTCCTGGTTGGAAGAGCCGTGTCCCCCGATGATGCCCAGGAAGCTGCCACCGGCGCTGACCGCCGTTTTGCGCCGCGTGTAGTCCTTGCTGGCGAGATAGTCTTTCTGCTCGTGGGCCACCTGCTGAATTCGGTCCGGGGAGAGGTCGCGAGGGTCGATTGCATAGGCGGAAAGGTGCCGGATCCCTGCTTTCAGGCTGTCGAGCGGGATCGATTCCGGGCTGAGCACCTCGCTCAGGCGGGCCTCGACACGTCGTTCAAGAAAGCTCAGGTCCTCCTTGTTGTCGATGAAATACTCCTCGGCGATTTCATTCTTTAACTGGGCCTTGAGCTTCTCGAACTGATATCGGGTCAGGACCACGCGGTTGTCACCCATCTGCATAGTCTGGCTCTGGCCGCCCAATTGCACAACGAAGGGGCGGCCCGCGCCGTTCACTTCTTGCAGCCCTTTTGTCTTGTTGATCGAGGTCGAGGTCACGCGCACGGTTGACTTCGAATTCGTGTGCCGGGCATGGAACCCGCATTTCACTCGGAAGCGAAGACTGGCCGCCCCGCTCGTCAGCCGGTCGGCGACGCGCTCGGCTTCTTGTCGGGACGAGAAATAAGAACTCAGCACGACGCGTTGGGGCATCGATTTTTCGGTTCGTTCGACGCACTGGAATAGGGGCTTTTGGCCGGGTGGGGGCATCTCCTCCACCGTGAGGAAGATCAACTCGCAGGGCAGCAGGCTCGTGCGGTTTATGGTCGCGTAACGCTTATTGACCGACCCCTCGGGCAGCCGGGCAGCCCACTCGTTTACCCAGTGGGCCACCGGATCGAGCAAGCAGTCGGGGGACACCAGCAAACCCAGCTGGAGCTCCCAGGGAGATCCCTCGTCAATGGGGTGGCTCAGGTGCAGCTTGAGTTTTTTCTGCTCGTCGAACTCGAAGGCGTAAAATGGGCTGAACTGCAGCCCCTCGCCGTCCGACACGTAAATCAGGCAACGCTGGCCGATCTGGCGGAGCTCTTCCGGGGTGGCATTGACCAGGAACTCGCTTACCGGGCGGCTTTGGCCAATGCAACAACTGCCCACCAGAAGGGTAAGCAACACCGAGACAGTACCGATGCGAAACATGGTCCGGCTCCTTTCGGTAGGGAATCGAGCGAAGGGCGAGCACTGCCCAACTGCGAGGCCGACATCAAGAACTGGGGGATCGGAGGCAACAACCTAACAAAGGATTTGCAAGACCCGCTGAATTCCGGCAGCGGGAGCCGTCGAAGTAGCAACGGTCGATTCGCCTATTTGCTCATCGTTGCTTGTTAGGTTTCTCCGTGTGAATGGGTATATGATCATGAGCAACCTGGCCGGTGACAGGACGAGTGCAACGCTCCTGCAACGGGTGAAGGACATGAATGATCAAGAAGCGTGGCAACGCTTTGTCGACGTTTACGGCCCCAAGGTGTTGGGCTGGTGTCGCCACCATGGGATTCGCCCGGACAGTGCGGAAGACGTGACCCAGAATGTCCTGGTGAAGCTCATCGCCATAATGAGAACCTTCGCATACGATCCTTCGCGAAGCTTCCGGGGTTACCTTCACAAGGTGACGCACAATGCCTGCAGCGAATACCGGAAGAGCCGCCGGGAGGCAGCCCTTGCCAGTGGCGACGGAAAGTGGCTCGCCCTGATTGATGATGAAGCGACTGCCGATGATTTCATCGGTAACCTGGTCGAGGAGGAACTTCATCACGAAGCGCTGGAACGCACCATGCAGGAGGCCCATCCCAGGGACTGGGAAGCGTTTGACTTGAAGGTGCTCAAGGGGAACGCCGCCGAGGCAAGCGCCAACGCAATGGGCATCCAGGTGTCTTCCGTGTACGTGATGGCGGGACGCGTGCGGAAGATGTACGAGCGCTGGAAAAAAGTCCTTGAGCAGCCGGCCGATGAGCGCGGCGAGGTGAGTCCATGACGGAACCATGCTGTCCGACTCCCGAGCAACTCGGGCAGTTCCTCGAAGGCGGTCTGTCCCCGGAAATGGAAAAGGCGATCGCCGCCCACCTCGATGATCACAAGTGTGGGTCGTGCCTGCAGGAACTGGAACGCGGGCTTCCGAAGACCAGCCCCAGGGCGAATGCATTACCGGCCGCCGCCCCCGGCTGCCAATGGCCCGAGGAACACGAGTTCCTTGAGTGGCTCAAGCAAAGGTCGCCTGCATCCGCGCCCGAGCGGATCGACGAACTGCCGGCAGACGCGCTGTTTGCCAAGTACCGCGTGTGCCGGCTGCTCTCCGAGACCGAAATGGCCCGCGTTTACGAGGTTCTCGATACGGAAACGAATCAACTCCGGGCGCTGAAAACACCCGCTCATCTCGACCCCTATCTGGAAGCTCTCTTTCAACGAGAGATCGTGGTGGGCCGCATCCTTGGGGATGCTCCCCATCCCGACCGCTTCGTGTTACCCGAAGACTGCGGCAGGGTGGAGAGGATTCCTTTCCTAACCATGCGGCTCGTCCCTCACGTCACGCTTCGCCGGGCCTTGGAGCACGTGAAATGGTTGCCCCATCGCCGCGTGGCCAATTACTTCCGGCGAATCGCCGCGGCGTTGCACGAAGTCCATCAATTTGGCATCGTCCATCGGGACCTCAAGCCGGGCAACATTTTCATCGAATACGACGGCAAGGGCGATGACGCCCCGCCGCTCATCGCGGACTTTGGACTCGCCAAACTCGTGCGAACCTGCGTACCAGCGGAGGCCCCGGTCGCTGGCACAACGGCAGCCAAGGATGTTTGGGACTTGCATGAGCTGACGCGAACCGGGGACCTTCAGGGAACACTCCTGTACATGTCGCCGGAACAGCTCCGGGGAGAGAAGGAAGTCGGCCCCGCGAGCGACCTCTACTCCCTCGGGCTCATGATGGTCGAGTGTCTTACCGGACACAGGCCGTATCGGACCGGAAGAAGGCAATCACTCGATCCCAATCCTCAAGCATGGGATGTAGTGCACACTCTTCCAGTTGAATGGCGCACCTTGCTGTCTCAGTGTTTGCGAACTGATCCTGCCGAGAGACTCCAGACCGCCGAAAACCTGGCCTGTGAATTGGCGAAACTTGAGAGCCTCACCAAGACATGGAGTCCCGCCATTCCCGCGCATACGCCCGCACCAAAGACCAACTCTCCCGCGCATGCGACAGCACCACCCGCCAAGGCTCCGCCTTCACCCCCTCCGCCGCAGTCGGCAATGCGCCGGCACGAGATGAAGGAGTACATCAAAGCCGGCCTGGTTGGCGCGGTAGTGGGATTGTTCGGCGGCGTTCCCGCGGCAGTAGTTTTCGGCCTCATACTCGGGCTCAGCTACTCCGGAAGCGATCCATGGGGGCATCATCGCCGGGGAGTAGCAGAGATCACTGTCCTCATGTGGCTGGGCGCAACCCCAATCGGCATGCTTTGTGCCTTGGGGCTGTGCTTCTGGAAGACACGCATGGATCGAACATGGCCTCATTTCTGGTGGACGGATTACGCCGGTGCGATCTTCTCGATTTGGATCATCGGGCTGGTGCTGGGAGCAGTCGGCAGCGTGCTCGGCAACGCAATCGAGTGGCTATTCATCGTTGGGCCGACCTTCCACATGGCCATTTACTCTTGCCTTTTTCTCCTTGGGATGACGGGGTGTGCTGGATGGGGAGTGCATGTATGGCGCTCGCAAATGTGATGTGGAAAGTGCTTCATCGATCTTGATCCAACCAAGGTTGCTGGTATCGTGCCCAATACGCTCACCAAACCCTCAGTGCTATCACGGCCCGGAAGTGATCGACGGTCAAGGGCATAATGCGGTGGCCGGCGGGGAGCACGTCGTCGTGGACCACGCCTTCAAGATCATCGTCATCCTCGGGGTGCTCGCCCTCGTCTGGGTGGCATTGCGTCCGAACTTCGTCTTCCTCATCCGCATCGACAACGGCGTCGTGCAGCTTGCCAAGGGGAAGGTGTCGCCGGAGTTCTTGATCCACGTCACCGAAGTGTGCCGCCAGCGCGACGTCATGCACGGCTGGATCGGCGGCGTCGGCCGGGGCCGCCGCGTGCGGCTGGCGTTCTCGCCGTCGATTCCCGCCAATTGCCGGCAGCAGTTGCGCAACGTGTGGGCGATGTCGTGACGTGAATGCGCCGTCATGTCTACCGCCCGTCTTGCCGCTTGACATCGGCCCTGCGGCGGCGACAATCAACGCACCAGCACTGCTTCCCGCGAGGCGACGCCCGCGATGCTCACGGAACTCGACGCCTTCTTTCGCGACTTCAACTGGAACGCCCAGAACGCCGTCGCGCTGGTCGCCGGCCTGATCGCGGGCGGCGGCGCCGGCGCGTTGATCTTCTGGCGGTGGAAGAAGCGCTTCAACAAGCGGATCGAAGACCTCACGAAAGACCGGCAAGAGGAACAGGGCAGGGCGAAACTCCTCAAGGGCCGCATCGCGGAGCGCGATCAGGCGATCCGCCGGCTTGAAACCGCGCTCGCCGCCAGGAAAGCACAGCTCCAGGCAGCGGCCCAGAAACTCGAGCGCCTGAAGCAGGAAGGCGCGACGCTGGCCGCGGCCAAGCAGCAGGCTGCCGAGCACAACGAGTTCCACCGCCAACAGGTGCGGCAGGCCAACGCCAACATTCGCTGGCTCAAGGCACGCGTCCGGGCGCTCAAAGACCAGCTCCAGGCGGCGGCGGATCACGTGCAGGCGATCGTGGACCTCGAAGGGAGATTCTGGGAGAAACCGCCGCAAGGAGAAGTTCCGGCGTTTCGCCCCCGCTCCGACGGCAAGCCGCCGATCATCGCCATGGTGAACCTGAAGGGGGGCGTCGGCAAGACGACGCTGACCGCGCACCTCGGCGCGATGCTCTGCGACGCCGGCTACCGTACCCTCCTCGCCGATCTCGACAACCAGGGATCGCTGACCGCGCTCTGCCTGCACGCTCAGGAGTTGCACGACATCCGCCTGGGCGGCGGCCGTTTCGTCCAGCACTTGTTCAAGGACGAAGCCGCCCCGGAACAGGCCTGGAACAACCTGACCCGGCTTGGCGCGACGGAAGGCTGGCTCCTGGCGGCGACGGAGGAACTCGCCGACGCCGAAGAGCACGCCAAGGCACGATGGCTCTTGCAGCCGGGCGTTCCGGACGTCCGCTACACGCTGCGGACTGCCTTGCACGCGCCGCTCTTGCAGGATCGCTTCGACGTGATCCTGCTCGATTGTCCGCCGCGGCTCTCCACCGCCTGCGTCAACGCCCTGACCTGCGCCGACTACGCGCTGATCCCGGTCCTGCTCGACAAGACCTCGGCGGATGCCGTGCCGCGCCTGTTGAAATGGCTGCGCATCTTGAAGAGCAATCGGGTTTGCCCGGAGCTGGAGATTCTCGGCGTGCTCGCCAACCGCACCTACGCGCAGACGAAGCTGAGCAAGCGCGAGACCACGTTGTGGCGCGCACTGGCGGAGAAGTGCCGCGACGCCTGGGGCGAGCCGGTGTACCTGTTCAAGCGCTGGGTTCCGGACAAGACGCGTTTCGGCGAAGCCGCGGAATCGCGCAAGCTCGCCCCCCAGGACGACGACCTGGCGCCGATCTTCAAGGACGTGCTGACCGAGCTGCAACAACGAAAGGCCCTGCATGACCGTCGCCGACCTGCAGCAGTTCGTGCGTAACCTCGGCGTCACCCTGGCCAGCGCCGGCGCCAAGGGTCCGGCCGGCGACCTGGAGCGCATGGCCGCCGGGCTGGAAATCTTCCGCGGCCAGACCGTGGCGGCATTCTGCGATTTCCTGGCCCAGGCCGAAAACTACGCCCGCACCGGCGTGCTGCCGGCGGGCAAAGGCCGTCGCAAAGCCGTGGTCCCGCGGCCCGACAGCGCCGAGACGGTTCGCGCCGCCGTGCAGAGCGTGCAGGCCCTGTACGAACGGGCCGTCGATCCGGCGCTGGAATACAGCGCCATCGACGCGGAGATCAAGGCGCTCGACAAGCGGCTCACCAAGGACGAAGCGATGCAGGTGGCCCGCAAGTCCGGCATCGCCTCGCCCTTGAAGACGAAGAAGGCGGCGCTCGAGTCGATCAAGAGGAAGATCACGGAACGGAAGGAGAGCTTCGAGCGAATTCAGTTTGGGGCTGGGGCGACGAGCGGGAGTTGATTCGGAGGCGAGCATGCGTTGCGGCTTGAACGCATCGTTGCGGCGGCGATGTCACATGCTGATGATCCCGTTGCTGTTCTTGCTCGGCAGCGGGCTCGCTTCTCCAGCAACTCTCTCGGCTCAGACTCTGGAAGTTCAGGAAGAGTTCTCGGGATCGCGGGCCGCTGCTCTGGCCCGGCAACAACGCCAGCGCCGCGGAACAGCAAGCGTGGCGCGAGCGGTGCCAGGCGCATGCCAACGGGTTGCTGAAATTGCCGGAGTCGGCGTGATTGTGCGGCGGTCGGCGTGGGAATGACGCCCCGTGTCACCTTTCCCCGTGGTTCAAACTCCCCGCGATCAACCACGGGGAAAGGGGAACCCGGGGGCTGATCTCCTAGTTGGCGAAGTGCGCCTTGATCTTCTTGGCGACTTGCCGAAGGACCGACGAGGGCAAGCAGAGCATGAAAGGCATGATGCGCAGTGATCCCTCGCTTGGCCGAATGCATTGCTCGATTCCGTGGCGGACGATACCATGTCGGCAAGGAGACAGCGATGATCGAACTTACCGAACAGCAGCGACAGGAACTCAGCGCCGCGGAGCCAGTTGCCATCGATCCCGAAACGCGCGAGACCTACGTCCTCGTTCGCCGGGAAACCTACGAACGTTTCAAGACCTTGCTGGCGCTGGATGATTACGACCCCGATGAAGGCGCCGGGCATGTGAACGAAGTCATGGCCCCGGACGACGCCAAAGATCCCTACCTGGAAAGCTATCAGCATTTCGGGAAACGGGCATGAAGCGCGGCGATGTCGTTCTCGTGCCGTTCCCTTACCAGGACAAGCCGGGAGAAAAGGTCCGGCCCGCGGTCGTGGTGCAGAGCGACGCCGAGAATCAGCGCCTCGCCAACACCATCCTGGCAATGATCACGGGCAATCTGGATGACGCAGGACAGCCAACGACCGTGCTTGTCGATCCGCAAACCGCGGACGGCACCGGTTCGGGGCTGAAGGGTCCGTCGCTGGTGAAATGCTATAACCTGGCCACCGTCCGACAGCGGCGGATCTTGCACGTCATTGGCCGGCTCTCAGACCCGCTGCTGCAAGCGCTCAACCAGGCCCTGAAAGCAGCGCTGGACTTGCCATAGAAGATGTGGCCCATGTGGGATGACGCGAGCCGCTGCTCTGGCCCGGCAACAACGCCAGCGCCGCGGAACAGCAAGCGTGGCGCGAGCGGTGCATGCGTATGCGAGTGGGTTGCTGATTGCCGGAGTCGGCGTGAGGGGGGGCGGGTTTCGGGATTTGCAATCGCAGTTTGTGCAAAAAAAAATGGCAGATGATGCGGAGGAAACCGGCCTCGAGCGGATTGCCCAGGATCGTGCGACTCTCTTGTGCCGGATCTTGGGAAACTCGACGCTGCTTGCTGAACCAAACTGTGATATATGGGATAGACGCGCACTTCGTGGGCCGTGTCCTTGTAAACGACGTAGTCGATGTTGCCTGCCGGCGTCGTGACCTTCGTGGCCCGGCCGAGGCCGTCCACTTCGACTTGTGCAGCCCGCCCCCCCGACGGCGTGGACCATCCCGACGACGGCAAGTCGGTGAAGTCGCCTGTCTCCGTCGAATCGACATCGCGCGGGTGCGGTCATGTCAAGAGAAAAGACTCCCGACCCACTCCCGACCCCTTTTCTTTTCCAGATTTAGCTCCCTTATTTCTGCAACACGATCCACGTCGTCATCCCGCCGCCACCGCCTGCTTTTGTGCGCTTTTCCGTCTTCCACTTGTTCTTGCCAATGGCTTCGTCCAAGAACCGGGTGACGAGTTTAAACGCGATGTTGTTACGCTCCTGATCGTCGTAGATGTCGGGAAGGGCCTCCTTGAGTGGAGTCTGGACCCCCATCCACGGGATTCCCTTCTCACTCTTGATGCGGTCGATCAGCGCCGTATTGCCCGCGACCTTGAGGATTGCCGCTGCCGTGTAAGTGGCATACACGTCCGCTGGGGCGTCCACCATTTCGGGCGTCTCGGGTTCCCCGCCGCCCTCAGCACCGAAGCCGCCTTCCACCGGAGCCTCATCATCGACAGTGGTTTCCGTGTCAGCATCGGAATCGAAGAGCGCCTTCGGAACGACAACCGGGGCGACCGCATGCGCTGTGGCGATGGCCGCGCTGAACCTTTTCTTTAGAGCTTCGGCGAAGGTCTTGGCCGGGGGTTTGCTATAGGTCAAGTCGAGGGCCTTGTATGCTTGCTCAAACGATAGCACCCTGAGCGGAATCGGGTAGCTCTTGCCGCCGACGCTGCTCCAGAAGACGCCGTGGCCGGGGATGGGCTCGTTCAGCAAGGTGCTGAGGATGTCGTCGCTGAAGTGGGCGTTGACGCTCTTGACGGCCTTCAAGTCGCCAGCCGACAGCAGATGGAAGATGAACCAGTTGTCACCTTGACTCAGGATCTCGTGGGTAATGCTCCCCGGCTGCTGGGTAATTAGGACGGCCCCGAGGTCATACTTGCGGCCTTCTTTTACCCACGCGATGTACGGACCTTCGCCCGACGTGCCCGCGCTGCCGCCCAGCACCGACTGCGCCTCTTCAACGACTGCCAGCGTGGGGATCGTCTCCGGGTTTGCCTTAGTGAACTCCTCTTGGTTGTGGTCGAACACTCGCTGGAGAAGAAGACCCGAAAGGACGAGGGCCTGATTGCCCCGGATCTGCGACACGTCGATGACGCAGATCTTGCCTTCCTTGAGGGCGGCCGACGAGTCCACATTCAACTGGAACTCGTCCAGCACATTCCCATCAGGGACGAGGCCGCGCACGGCGGCGAACACTTCGTCCTGAAGGATGGTTAGGTCGAAATCGACGATCTCGGCGTGCTCATGGGCCTTCTGCAAGCAGCGCGGGTAGAACGGCACCGGGAAGCCGTCGATGGCGTCGGCCAGCAGGTAGCCGAATATCTCGGCGTCCTTGCTCTTCTGGCAACTGAAGATGTCTACCGCCCAGAGCGGATCGCCCTTCGCCTTGCCGAACCGGACAAAGTACATGTCGCCCGCCACGTACTTCGGGGCCTCACCCTCTTCGCCTTCCGCCTCTGCACCCTTTGCATATTCGGGCCAGACGTATGCCTTCGCCTCAAGGTCAGCGTCTTGACGCCGAGGTCGGCCATCATCCGACCGAGGGCTGTCTTCGGCGAGCCATCGGCCTTGAACTGAGCGGCGCTGAGGATGTCAGTATCGGTCGTGGGTGAGATCACTTCAAAGCAGAGTTCCTTGCCGTAGGAATCCACGACCCGGACAAACTGGACGGTGAATGGATCAAAGACGAGCTTGTTATTGCCGCCGTCGCTGGCGACCAGCGAGACCGAAGTGGTGCTCCGTGGCTTGATGGTGCGCACGGTCGAAGCCAGCGGACGCACTTCCTCGCGCAGTTCGTCCAGCAGTCTCCGGTCGGCCTCCGTCCGCTCACGAATGGCCTTTTTCATCAGCGGAATGGAATCGGGGTCGAACATGGCTGCTACTCCAATACGGCGTACACGTCAATCTCCTCGACCGGATTGTTCTTGCCGGTGCCGAACTGGTCGCACTGGCGGCGACCGTGCTGCGATGTTCCCGCGTCCTTGATTGTGGTGATCCGCCACCCGCACTTCGCCTCGGCCAACGATCGTTCGAATAGGTCACGAGGGTCTTTCTCGCAACTCGGCAAGGCCCCGAACCGGCAGATGAGCTTGGCTCCCGCTAAACAAACTTCAGCGGTCTTCTTCCAGACTGTGGCAAGGTCGGTGACGAACTCGGCTTCGCTGTGGTGCGACAATTGGTGCTCGGCGCTGTAATCCACGTCGTTCGGCCCACCCACGAACCAGTTGCGGAGCCAGTGATCGGGAAAGTAGGTTCGCATCCCGTAGTAAGGCGGTGACGTGATCACCCACGAATAGCGCGGCGCGAGTCGAGCGAAATCGAAGGTGCGGCTGTCGCATGTGATGATCTTGCCCAGCATCGACGGCGGCACTTGTTTGAAGGAAAACCGTGCGCGTCGGTCGATGGCATCGAGCACGTCGATCTCGACCGGCTCCAGTTTCTTCTTCCGCCAATAGCGCACCGCAGGCCCCGGTTTGGTCGAGTAGGTGCGGGGCATCTGGTTCGATAAGTAGGTCGGCTTGCTCTTGTTGCGCGGCCCGTGGAGGATGCCGAGCATGACGCCTCGAAGGGCAACCTCGACACGGGTAGAACATTGGACCAACAGGAAATTGCGAATGCGGCAAATCTCGCGCAGCGTCTTCGGCGCGTAGCACTTCTCCCAGAACTCGCCATGTGGCGTGGCCGGGACCGGGCCGGGATTGGCGTCTTCGAGGATTGTCCGCGCTAGAGCCCTGATCTCAGAAGCCCGCACCATCGCCAACTTCGACGCGGCGATGGCCCCGGCGACCGGGTTGCTGTCAACGCCGACCGAGGGCAGACCACGCAGCCGGGCGGCAAGAATGGTTGTGCCGCGACCGCAGAAGGGATCGAAAACCCATTCCCCTGCTTCGGACGCCGCCAGCGCGTCGAACGGAAAGGACAGGGGGAACATCGTGTAGTAGGGGCACAGTCCGTTGAGTCGCAGAAGTGGCGCGGTCAGCTTGGGAAGCCGTTTCAGGGGCGCGGGAACCTCCTTTCGGCTCCGGGTAATGCTGACCACAGTGGGCATATTGGCTCCAGTCGGCGTGCGGTTTTCATCGGTCTACTCCGAACCGGATTATTCTAGGAGAATCTGGATCGGAGGGATATAAGTGCGAGCCGCCCGCGATTGCACGCCGTGCGTTGCTGTACGAATCGCGAGTTTACCGACGCACATTGCGTGGCAAGCTGGCAAAGCTGGCAAAATGGCATTCTCGCCGGTTCGTCCTGGTGTCGCTGGCCGTCGCCGGCTGCGCTCACCGGCCGGATAGCTGAAAGGTTTCGTCGCCGAAGGACATAGTTACCTTGGGAAGACGGATCGCGCGAGCCGTCCCCTTGTTTCGATTGCCTCGTTGGCTTAAACTCCCATGAACAACCCAGGACCCTCTCAAGGAGGACGCGTCATGCCCGCAGGCCGTGGCCGGATTTTCGACGACATCACCCAGACCATCGGCAACACGCCGCTGATCAAGCTGCGCCGCGTCGTCGGCGACGCCAAGGCGACCGTGGTCGCCAAGGCGGAGTGCTTCAACCCGCTCTGGTCGGTCAAGGACCGCATCGGCGTGTCGATGATCGACGCCGGCGAGCGCGACGGCCGGATCAAGAAGGACACGGTGGTCATCGAACCGACCAGCGGCAACACCGGCATCGGCCTGGCGTTCACGTGCGCGGCCCGGGGCTACAAGCTGGTGGTGACGATGCCGGAGAGCATGAGCCTGGAGCGGCGGCGGCTGCTCAAGGCGTTCGGCGCCGAGATCGTGCTGACCCCCGCCGACAAGGGGATGAACGGCGCCATCGCCAAGGCGAAGGAGCTGCTGGACTCGACCCCGAATTCGTTCATGCCGCAGCAGTTCGAGAACCCGGCCAATCCGGAGATCCACCGCCGCACCACGGCCGAGGAAATCTGGAACGACACCGAGGGCAAGGTGGACATCCTGGTGTCGGGGATCGGCACCGGCGGCACGATCACCGGCGTGAGCGAGGTGATCAAGAAGCGGAAGCCGTCGTTCAAGGCGATCGCGGTGGAGCCGGTGACCAGCGCGGTGATCACGCAGCACAAGGTGCAGGGGGTGCCGCGCGACCAGGTCAAGCCGAGCGGCCGGCACAAGATCCAGGGGATCGGCGCCGGCTTCATACCGGGCGTCTTGAACGTGGACGTCATCGATGAGGTGATCCAGGTCAGCGACGACGACGCGTTCGTCATGGCCCGGCGGATGGCCCGCGACGAGGGGATGCTGTGCGGCATCAGCAGCGGCGGGGCCGCCCACGTGGCCATCCAGGTCGCGGCCCGGCCGGAGAACGCCGGCAAGCTGATCGTGGTGGTGCTGCCGGACCTGGGGGAACGCTACCTGAGCACGGCGCTGTATCCGGAATAGGCGGTATCCGGAATACAACGAGATGGTGGATGCAGGATTGATTGCCGAGGAGTGACGACTACATGGACAAAGCTCTCTATTTCAAGAACGTGCGCCAGGATGGTGGGGTACACGTCGGCTTTTCCGTCAACGACGTGATGCTGTACGAAGACTACAGGGTCAATGACGAGGCGCCTGATCCGGCGTTGATTTGGTACGTCGATATCGAGTGCGAGTCATCCGGTGTGCCTCGCTCTCCGGAAGAGATTCGCAGGTGGTTTGCTGGTAGGGCAGGTCAGATCGACCAAGTATTTGGGGAGCTCATCGCGAAAATGGAAATCGGAGTTGACGCCGACTTGGTTCCGTTTCGGGTGGAAAGGAAGTTTGAGGATTCGTTCGGCGGTGTCGTGGTTCGCGTTTCTGGATCGGCGATGCGCCGTGTTCGAGTTCCCGAAGTCGCCTCGTACCTGCAGCAAACAAGAGATAGTTGGCTCCAGCAACTGGAAGAATTGCCTCCGGTCGCAGCTGGCGCGCAGTAATCTGCCATGACCCGTCGCATCCTAGACACGTCCATCTTGATTTCCTTTTGGAACCGCAAGCGGAAGGGAAGGTCATTGGACGCGATTTCGGCTGAGGAAGTCGAAGACTGGGTCACGGAGTTGGCGAAGTATCACAAGTCACGTCGGATTGTGACGCCGGTTGTGCTGGAGTTCTTGTCGGGAGCGACGAGTTCCGTTGAGCTTAACCTGGCGCGCACGTTTGTCGCGGGCTTTGAAATTGCAGACGGCAATAATGTCACCGATGATGATTGGCGCGTCGCGCGCCGTATCGCGGAGCGAATCCCGCGTGACGGCAAGCCTCGTCAATTGGGCGATTGCTTGATCAAGGCAATTGCCAGTAGGTTGAAATGCGGCGTGATGTCCACGGACCAACGCTTCCCGTGAAGTCGGACAACCAGATGGCAGTCAATTGCGACATCCTCATCGTCGGCGGCGGCGTGATGGGCACGAGCATCGCCTGGCACCTGGCCCAGCGCCGGGCCGGCCGCGTCGTGCTCCTGGAGAAGTCGTATCTCGGCGCCGGCTCGAGCGGCAAGTCGGGCGCCATCATCCGCCAGCATTATTCGAACCGCCTGACCGCGAGCATGGCCCAGAAAAGTCTGCGCGTCTTCGAGCACTTCGACGACGCCGTCGGCGGGCCGCCGGTGTTCACGCGCACGGGCCTGGTCGTCGTCATCAATGAAAAGGACAAGGCCGGCCTCGAAGCCAACCTGGCGATGCAGCAGGAGCTGGGCATCGACGTCCGCCTGGTCAGCGCCCAGGTGCTGGCCGACATCGATCCCAACGCCCGGCTGGCCGAGGACGAGATCGCCGCGTTCGAAGCCGAGGCGGGTTATGTCGAGGCGGTGCAGGTGGTGGCGTCGTACGCGGAGGCGGCCCGCAAGCTCGGCGCCGACATCCGGCTCGGCGTCGAGGTCCGCCAGGTCGCGCGACAGGGGAACAAGATCGTCGGCGTGGAAACCAACGAAGGGCGTTACAACGCCGGCTGCGTCATCCTGGCGACCGGGCCGTGGGCGGCGCAGCTCGGCCACGAGCTGGGCGTGAAGCTGCCGGTGCAGGCGTGCCGGACGCAGGTGGCGCTGTATCGCCGGCCGCCCGACTTCGGCCGCCGGGCCGCGATCTACGCGGATTTCGTGCAGGGGCTGTATTTCAAGCCGACGCACGGCGAGATGATCCACGCCGGCAGCCTGGCCGGCGAGGAGACCAATCACCCGGTGGACGATCCGGATTCCTACAACGAAGCGGCCGACGGCGCCTGGCTGCCGCCGGTGCGGCAGCGCTTGAGCCGCCGCTACCCGGCCATGCACCGCAGCTACGGCCGCGGCGGCTACGGGGCGCTGTACGCGATCACGCCCGACTGGCATCCGATCCTGGACAAGCTGCCGGGCCTGGACGGCATCTACTGCTCGGTCGGCTTCAGCGGCCACGGGTTCAAGATGGCGCCGGTCGTCGGCCAGTTGATGGCGGAATTGATCGTGGACGGCCAGGCGAAGGCGCTCGACATCGGCCCGTTGCGGCTGGCGCGGTTCGACGAGAATGATCCGGTGAAGACGCCGTATTCATACGGGGTGATGGGATAGAATGGCGACGATGAACACGTTTGTCGTGGATGACAGCACGGTGGTCGTGCCCAGCTCGGTGAACGACCATGCGTCGTTTCGCGAATGGGCGCGCTCGGAAGATTTTCCCGAAACAGGCCAGGTGTGCTATCTCAATGGGGGCGTGTGGGTCGACATGAGCAAGGAGCAGGTTTTCACCCACAACCAGGTTAAACATGAGATTGCTTTTGTCCTCACCCGTATCATCCGTGAGGAGAATCTGGGCCGGTACTTTCCCGACGGAGTCTTGCTCAGCAACGATGACGCGGACCTGACGGCCCAGCCGGACGGCGTCTTCGTGGCCAGCTCGACCATGGCGTCCCAGACGGTGCGCTTCGTGGAAGGGGCGCAGGACGGTTTCGTGGAGCTGGAAGGCTCGCCGGACATGGTGCTCGAAGTCGTCAGCCGCAGCTCGGTGGTGAAGGACACGGTCACGCTGGTGGATCAGTATTGGCCAGCTCGCATCCAAGAGTATTGGCTGGTCGATGCCCGCGGTCAGCGTTTGGAATTCGACATCTTGCGCCGCGGCGCCAAGGGCTACGCGGCGACCAAGAAGCAGCAGGGCTGGATGAAATCGGCGGCGTTCGACCGGTGGTTTCGCATCACCCGCGGCCGTGATGAGCAGGGTCATCCCGTGTTTCACCTGCACGTCCGATGAGGCGGGCAGGCCGTTCTTCCCGGACTCTTGACACCCTCTTCATCCAAGCTTAAGAAAATCAATGCTCCGAAACTTTCGAACTCTGCGTGGCCGGGGCCGAGTCTTCGAAGCCCCGGCGCCGTCCACGCCGGGGCAGACTTCGGAAATACATCGGTCCGGCTGGTTCCGTCGGCAAGGCTGCTCTCTCCAATGAACAACAACAATTATCAGCTCAAAGTCTTCAGCGGCCGGGCCAACGTGCCGCTGGCGGAGCGGATTGCGCAATGCCTGGGCGATCCGCTGGGCAAGATCACGCTGCAGAATTTCCCCGACGGCGAATTCCTGGCGCGCATCGACGAGGATGTGCGCGGCCGCGACGTGTTCGTCGTTCAGCCGACGTGTCCGCCGGTGAACGAGAACGTCATGGAATTGCTGATCATGCTCGACAGCCTGAAACGCGCCAGCGCCGCGCGGGTTTCGGTGGTCCTGCCGTATTACGGTTACGCCCGGCAGGATCGCAAGGACCAGGGCCGCGTTCCCATCACCGCCAAGCTGATGGCCGACCTGATCACGACGGCCGGCGCCGATCGGGTCATCGCGCTCGACCTGCACGCCGCCCAGATCCAGGGCTTCTTCGACGTGCCGGTCGATCATCTGCACGCGGGCCCGGTCATCAACGAGTACGTGCGCAACCTGAACATCCCGCCGGACGATTTCGTCGTGCTCAGCCCGGACGAGGGGAGCATCAAACGGGCGCTGCGGCACCAGAAAAAGATCGGCGGCAACATCGCCATCGTCGACAAGCGCCGTTCAAGCGCCACCAAGACCGAACAGGCCAACCTCATCGGCAGCACGCTGGTCAACAAGGTGGCGGTCATCTTCGACGACATGATTTCGACCGCCGGCAGCGTCGTCGGGGCGGCCAACATCGCCAAGCTCAACGGGGCCCGGGAAGTGTATGCCTGCGCCACCCACGGCGTCTTGTGCGGCGAGGCGATCAGCCGGCTGCGCGACGCGTTCATCAATCAAGTCATCATCACCGACACGATTCCGCTGACGCCGGAAAAGCAGTTGCCGCAGATCAAGGTGCTGAGCGTCGCGCCGCTTCTCGCCGACGCCATCAAGCGCATCCATTTCAATGAATCGGTCAGCCGGTTGTTCGAGTAGCCGCCGCGTGAGCGCGTCACTTTGCCTCCATGTCCAGATGCTTCCTGAAGAACTCCACCATCTCCCGCGTCGGATTGGCCACCTCCTCGCGATGCCGCACGATGCATTCGATCTTGAGCGCGTCCATCTTCTCCTTCATGTACGTGCCGAAGTTGATGTGGTGGATGCCCTGGCCCGGCTTGGCGTCCGCCGGCAGCGGGCCTTTCGGCTCGCTGTAGAACGCGTACACCGGCGGGTCGCCCGCGCTCAGGTAGTTGATCGGCGCGGCCGCCTCGTAGAGCTTGTGCGCTTTCGGGCTGTCCAGCTCATCCGACTTGAGCCCGTAGAAACCTTGCAGGGCCGGGTGCTCGTGGGCCCGGCCGCCGATCAGTTTCTTGATCATGCGCGGGTCGTACGTGGACTGGGCGCCGAGCACCGCCATGCACACGAGCCGCGTCGATTGCCGCTGCACCGGGTCGGAGCTGTACGGGTCGGCGAGGTCGTCGTGGAAGCCGATCCACAGTGACGTGCCGGCGCCGGCCGAGCCGCCCGTGGCCGCCACGCGCTTGGGATCAATGTTCCAGTCCTTGGCGTGGAGCCGTGCGAACTGAATGGCGCGGGCGCAATCCATGTAGTGAGCCGGGAACGCCACCTCCGGCGACAGCCGATAGTTGATGGCCATCACCGAAATGCCCAGCTTGCGGCAGCCGTCGAGGAGGGCGGGGTTGAGCTGCTCCTTGCTGCCCGCCCGGAACCCGCCGCCGTGGATGAACACCACCAGCGGCGTCGGCCGGTCGGCGCCGGCCTTGTACAGGTCGAGCACGTTGCGCTCGTGCGGGCCGTACTTGACGTTGGCCAGGTCGGGCTTGGGGAGGTTGGCGCCCTTTTTCTTGGGCTGCGCGTCAAGCGGAGCGGATGATGACAGGAACGCGATCGCCAGGGCGAGGGTGGGGCAGGTGGTTCGCAGGATGGTGGACATGATGGACCTCAACAACAAGAGAATGGTTGACTGGAATAGCATGTCGTGGGATCGTATCGCGCTGGCGAATGGATTGCAACGTTGCCGTTTGTGCCTTGCCCGGACCGTTGCCCTCGTTACAATTCTGATATGCCAATGTTCCATCAAGTCTGTCGCAGTTAGATCATAGCCCGTCTGGGGTGAGTCCGCGCTCTATCGCGGATCGTGTCATGCTCTGCACCTAACCCTCCATGATTGACCGCGCACTCGGTCTCGGCGCCCGAGAGAATGGCCGCCGGCACGCGTGCGCGCCGAGGAATACCTCATGAACCCCAAGAAACAAAAAGCCAAAGACCGACGACGTGCTCGAAAGCTAGCGGACCAGGCCTGGCAAGCCGCCAACGACAACAACTTTGACCTGGCCGAGAAAATCATCCTGCGAGCCGTCGCCGCCCAAGAGGACAACCCGGTCCTGTGGAACGACTTGGGCGTGTTGCTTGGCCTTCGGCAAAAGGACGATGAAGCCGCCGATTCGTTCCGCGCGGCACTCAGCCTTGCTCCAACGTATGCGGAACCCTACATGCATCTCGCGGCCCAACGCTTTCGTCAAGGCGCAGCACATGAGGCGGTCGCCCTGCAAACACTGGCCGCGAGGTACGCCCCCGAAAAAACGGAGTACTTGGAACGCCTGCAAGCTTACCAGGCCGTCGCCGGCCGGCAGCCTGCACACGCCGTCTTGGCACACGCAGTCCAGGCGCGACCCAACCTTGAGCCAGCGCACGATCTTGACGACACGCGGTCATTCGACGAACTGGCAACGCTTGACTGGCACGCTCTCGGCGAGCGCCTGACACGGGATGGCAGCGTCGTGATCGCGGAAATGATCGATGCCTCCACCTGCGAACGAATCCGCGGAATGTTCGATGACGACGCGCGGTTTGCCAAGACCGTGAGCATGGATCGACCGGAATTCGGCCACGGCGTGTATCGCTATTTCGCAGCGCCGCTTCCCGGTCTCGTGGATCGATTGCGCCAGGCAGTGTATCCGCACGTGGCACGCATCGCCAACCATTGGCAGGAGTTGCTGGGCGAATCCGGGCGCTTCCCCACGGCATGGGACGACTTTCGGGAAGAATGTGAACGTGCGGGACAGGCCACGCCAACGCCAATCCTTTTGAAGTATGGCCCTGGCGGATTCAACGCGTTGCACCGCGATTTGCGTGGCGCCGTGTTTTTCCCAATACAGATGGCGGTGGTGCTCAGCGCGAAGATGGCAGCGATGGAGGGCGCGACCGGTCACGGCGCAATCGACATGGTTGCGTGCGGTTTCCAGGGAGGCGACTTTCTTTTTTGCGACGATCCAGAAGGGAAAAGCTCGCGTCGCCAGCAACTCGCGCTTGGCCTCGGCGACGCAGTGCTCTTCTGCACGCGCGACCGACTGGTTCGCGTCGGCAGTGTCTTCGGGCTGCAACCAGTAAGGCACGGCGTGACCCAAATCACGGCCGGCGTCCGGTTCGTGCTGGGCGTGCCGTTCCACGAATATCGGTGATGCTTCTAGAGGACAGGCTCAGTCAATCCACGCTTGCCCGTTCCGCGATCGAACAGCGACGACTCGCCCCGCTCCAGATCCAGCAAGAACTGCTTCCGCCACAATCCCCCGCCGTAGCCGCCGAGCTTGCCCCCCTTGTTGACGACGCGGTGGCACGGGATCAGGATCGCGATCCGATTCTGCCCGTTGGCGTGGCCGACGGCGCGCTGGGCGCCCGGCCGGCCGATGCGGCGGGCCAGCTCTTCATACGAGCAGGTTGCGCCGTAAGGGATGTTGCACAGCTCATCCCACACGCGCCCCTGGAACGGGCTGCCGGGGTAGTCGAGCGGCACGCTGAATTCGCGCAGCGTCCCGTCGAAATACCCTTTCAGCTCCTTCTTCAGTTGCCGCAGGTGGCCGTTCCGGCCGGGGACGATCGCGCAGCCGAAGCGCTGCCGCAGCGCGGCGAACTGGGCTTCGAGCATGCGGCGTTCGGTGAACTCGAGCAGGCATATGCCCTTCGCGTTGGCGCCGGCCACCAGCGGGCCGAGCGGGCTCTCGATCCAATCGAGCAGGATGCAGTCGCGGTCGTCGCTGTGCCCGGGCGGGGCGCCGAAGGTGCGGACGAACGCGTCGCGAAAGCCGCTGTGCGATTCGTAGCCGTTGCCCAGCGCCACGTCGTCGAGCTTCGTTCCCTGGCGGATCTGTTCGAGAGCGTTTCCCAGCCGCCGCGCCCGGCAATACGCCTGGAACGTCATGCCGTAATGCTTGAGGAAGTGCCGCCGCGCCCGCGCCGGGTCCACGCCGCGCTTTCGCAGATCGCCGTCGGTGAGCCGGGCAGTCGGCGCGGCGTCGATCTCGGCCAGCAGCTTCTCGGCCCATTCCGGCGGCCGCCCGTTCACCGCCAGCGGCCGGCACCGCTTGCACGGCCGAAAGCCGGCGAACAGCGCCTCGCGGGCGCTGGCGAAGTAGGTCACGTTCTCCGGCTTCGGCTTGCGGGCCCGGCACGACGGCCGGCAGAACACGCCGGTGGTGCGGACCGCGAGGAAGAAGATGCCGTCGTAGCCGGCATCGCTCTTCTGATAGGCTCGTTGCATTTCCGCGATGGGGGGTATGGTCTTCATAATGGAAGCATAGCGACCACGCTCGCCGGCTTACCACCGATTTTTGAGCGCGGATTTGGCAAACCCACGGATCACACGGATAGCACGGATGGAATCCAGAGGATCGAGTTTCGGATCATCCGTGTTATCCGTGGAATCCGTAACGGCGCCTTCTTCGGTTACCTCACTTCTTCGTCAACTGGAACGGTGCTGACAATCTACGTTCGCGTGATTCCAGGGCATTGTTCTTGACCTTGACGCGACCGAGGCTGGTTTCTTATGTGGCGATCCTCCGCATTTCTGGCGGGAGAATCCCATGACTCGATGCGTCGCCTCCGCAATCCTGGCAACCTGGGCAATCGCGACTGCCGCGGCTCAGCCGCCGTCCGCGCCGCCCGCGCCCATGAAGGCCACCCTCGGCTTGCCGGTGTCCACCATCGAGGAACCACAGCCCGCCCCCGAAACCAAGCCGCCGGAGGCGGTGAGTGAACTGGCCCTGGCGGTCGAGGCCATCGGCAAACGGCTCACCGTGCTGACCGCCTCCGATGAGTTGAAGCTGATCATCGGCGGCCAGATCGTCGGCGATTTCCTGTTCCACAGCGCCCGCCCGGTCGGCCCCGGCACGCCGTTCTTTCTCTTTCCCGGTTCGCCGTTCGGCTTCGAACAGGACACGTTCGACGCCCACGCCCGCCAGACCGCCCTGACCTTTCTGGTCATGGGTCCCAAGGTCTGCGATTTCGACAGCGGCGCCGTCGTGCTCTTGACCCTCTACAACGACGCCCTCATCGTCGATCGCTACGGCATCCTGCCGATCGTGGCCTACGGCCAGCTCAAGAACGAGGACTGGCGCTTCGCGGCCGGTTTGCAGTTCGACATCTTCAACCCGCTCATGCCGACCGTGCTGCCGTTCAGTTACCTGTATGCGTCGGGCAACAGCGGCGCCTACCGCGGCCAGGCGCGCGCCGAACGTTTCTTTTATCCGACCCCGACGGCGCAGATCACGATCACCGGCGGCATCAGCGAAGCGACGCCGACCATCCTCAGCTCGGACTTCGAGCTGGCCGAGGACAACGGCTGGCCCAACGTCGAAGGTCGCGTCGCCCTCGGTCTGGGCCCGCTCGAGGGCGAAGGGCCGGCGGCCAAGCGGCCGATCGAATTCGGTCTGTCGGGCGTGGTCGGCCAGATCCGCAACACCGTGCCGCCGCAGCCCATCGTCGCCGATGTCTGGGGCATCGGCGCCGACGCCCGCTACGCGTTCAGCGACCGCTGCGGCGTCCAGGGGGAGATCTTCTACGGCCAGACCCTCGGCAGCTACGGCGGCGCCGTCCTCCAGACGGTCAACGCGACGACCTTTGAACCGATCCGTGCCGCCGGCGGCTTTGCCGAGGTTTACTACTACCTGGTCCCCGAGTGCCTGCACACGCACCTGGGCTACGGCATCGACGATCCGGCCGACGGCGATCTGGCGCCGGGCCAGATCCTTCGCAACGAGACCTATTTCGTCAACCTGATCTGGGACGTGACCAACCACTTCCGCATCGCCGGCGAGCTGACCTATCGCAAGACCTCGTTCAGCTTGCTGCGCGACAACGACGGCGTCGGCTTCCACACGCAGGTGATGTGGAAGTTCTGATTTCTTCGGAGCGTCCCTCCAGGATCACTGCTGGTCATCGAGCCTGGCCAGGTACCACGTCTGCGTGTTCAGCGTCCCGAAGTGCATCAAGCACGGCGTGGCGTCCTGGGTCAGGTTGTAGACACCGAGGATCACGTCGGGCCGCTCCGGCCGGCGCAGCGCGACCCGCTGGGTATCCGGAACACCTGGCCCTCGCACTCCACGCTCTTGTCGGTGCTGCGATTGAACCAGGTGCCGCTGACCAGTCCTTCCTTGGTCACCGCCAGAATGGGTTGCATTGCGCCACACACACACACACACACAACAGAGCCGACAGGACTGCTTGCCAGCAGGGTAGCAAAACGCTACCATTACTACATGAGCCAGCCGGTGAAACTCTCCGACGAAATCGTCCTTGACGCACGTTTGACCGCGGAAATTGCTGAGCGGTCCATCGCCGGCCAGATCGAGTTTTGGGCCCAACTCGGGCGGGCCATTGAACCATTGCTCGACGGCGCCCGTGCTTTGGCCTTGCGTCGCGCCGGCGCCGTCCGGCCGTTGTCGGAATGCTTGGCGACGGTCGACACCGACGCGGGGCGGCAGCGGGTCCGCGCCTATCTTCACTCCCGCCCCTATCCCCACTATGAACCTGCGCCCGACGCGCCGGGACTCTTGATCCGCATCGACCAAGACGGCACGCGATCACTGGGTCGCTTCGTCGGTCGCGAGTTTCAAGCGGCCACGTGAGCGATGGACTTCGTTCCCTTTGATCAACGACCGATCGTCGTGGGCCTTGCCGGCCCCAACGGCGCCGGCAAGACCACCTTCTATCATTCGCACCTGGCAGCCGCCGGCATGCGGTTCGTCAACGCCGACGTGCTCGCCGCCGAACTCGCCCTGGCGCCATACGAAGCGGCGCGTGTGGCCGACGCGCTGCGCCGGGAACTGCTCAAGAGCGATGAGAGCTTCGTGTTCGAAACCGTCTTCTCCGATCCGGTTGCCGACAAAGTCTCCTTCTTGGAAGAAGCGGCCCGAGGCGGTTCCATCGTGGTGTTGTGCTACATCGGACTGGCCGATCCTGCACAGTCGTTGGCGCGCGTTGCGATGCGGGTATCGCAAGGCGGCCACGACGTTCCCGACGACAAGCTGCTGGCGCGGTTCCCCGCTCGCTCGACAATCTTCAGGCCGCCATCTGTCGATTGCCGCATGTCCTGATCTACGACAACAGCGACCTGGCGACGCCTTTTCGCCAGGTTGCCGTCTTCGATCATGGCCAGTTGCGTGATGTGCAGGCGCCCGTTCCCGAATGGCTCCGTCCGTTGATTCCTCCTTTCGATTAAGACTCGAGCATGCGCCGTCGGAGACGTTGGTGAAGTCAAGCGTCTCGGTGCGCTTGGGCCGTGCGCAGTCAGGCATCCATGCTGATGTTCGTGCGTTCGTTCCGGACAGAGAGGCTGCCGGCACACACGCTTTCACGGCGCCATGTCCAGGTACAAGCCGCGCGACTGCAGGTCGTCGCCGTTCCAGTCGTAGCCGGCTGTTTCACGCGTCGCCGGGATCGTTGCCTGCTGTTGGCTGATCGGGGAGATGCAACCGGTTTCGGTAGATCCTGGCAAGCGCGGTCACCATGATGCCGGTCGACCAGCCAAACATCAGGATTCCGACCGCGGCCTCGATCGGTCCGAGAAGTCGCCATGAGGCGGGCAACAGCACATCGCCGTAGCCGACCGTCGTGTAGCTGGTAATCGAGAAGTAGATTGCCGTCTCTGTGTCCGGCAACAACCCCGCGATCACGTAGAACCCCGCCCAAACGCTGGCCTCCGCCAAATGCAACAAGAGCAAGATGCTGACCACGCGAACGACCTGGATTTCCGACCCCATGAATCGGTTGTCGTCGCCACTCCGTTGCAACCGCCTGGCGAGATGCGTGATCGTTGCCAAGCTGCCGAGCGCATGAATCACCACGGTCACGCAGATCAACCCGAATGCAAACCCGAGTTGCAAGATCATCGGGAATCCCCGCTAGCCCCGATCGCTGACGATCAAGTCTCGCCGTCTATTGGCGTCGCGTCAACGCGAACACGCACGCCTTCCACGGCGCCATGTCCAGGAACAGGCCGCGGCCTTGCAAATCGTCGCCGTTCCAGTCGTAGCCGGCGCCGGCGGTTTCGAGCTGATCCGCGAGCCGCCATTGCTTGCCGGCAAGATCGGCAAGCGGCAGCCGGACGTGGCACTGGCTCTGGTTGGGCGCGTAGTTCACGGCCACGATGAGCTTGTCCGCCCCCTCACCGCTGCCCCTCTCCCCCGCAGAGGCGAGCGGTGCGCCGGCGCCCTGCCAGGCGAACACGAGGAAGCAATCGTGCGTCCAGTTGCCGTCCCAGGCGGGGACGCATTCGAGCAACTGCCAGGCGCCGTCGCGCACGGCGGGTTGACGCAGCACCGTCAGCAGCCGATCGTAGAATCCCCGGAGGTTCTCCTCGACCGGTTCATTCGGACCGCGGCCGAGATGGGGTGAGATGCGCTTCTTCTTGCCCTCGAACTGGCCCTGGTGGAAGAACCGCAGCCCGGGCGTCAGAAACGTGATGACCGCGGCCGCTCGATGGACCTCGGGCGAGAACGTCGCGGCCGCCCGCGGCTCGTCGTGGTTTTCCAGGAACCGCGCCAGCTTGTCCTGGTAATCGAGGCCGGCGTGAAAGTGCTCGCGCACCGGCCGGGCGTGATGCTCGCGCAGGCGGTCGTAGAGGCGCTTGTCGTAGGCGTAATCAAAGCCTTGTTGTTGCAGCGTCCATTCCAGGTCCCAGTAAACCTCGGCCATGAAGGTGAAACCAGGAACGCGTTCGCGGACCTGTTGCGTGGCCTTGGGCCAGAACAGCGGCGCCCGCTGGCCCCAGGTGCGCTCGAAGACGTCCGGCAGCACCAGCATGGCCATGTCGCAGCGGACGCCGTCGCACTGGCCGGCGATCTTCACCAGCTCGCCGATCATCGCCGCCTGCGTGACCGGGTTGGCGTAGTTGAGCTGCAGGGTGTCGGGCCAGCCCGCGAAATACGGATCGCGGCCGTAGGCAAAGAGCATGTCGCCGCGCTGGCGTTTGATCCAGGTGTAGTTCTGCGGCGCGCGGGCCAGATCGCGTTCGTTCCCCTGGATGAAGTGCTCCGGATGATCCTCGACCCACGGATGATCGAGGCCCATGTGATTGGGCACAAAATCGAGCATCAAGCGCAGGCCGCGTTTCCTGAGCCGCTCGCGCACCCGGGCGAGGGCGGCGTCGCCGCCGAGATTCTGGTGGACCGTGTAGCCGGTGATGGCGAAACCCGATCCAGGAATGTCGTCGTCGCGCAAGTCGGGCAGAGTCTCGTGGAATTCTCGCCGCCAGTCCGGATTGGTGCGCGAGACCTTCTGCGCCGCCAGCCCGGTTTGCCAGACGCTCAGCAGCCAGATCCAGTCGAACCCCATGGCGGCGAGGCGGTCGAGCTCGGCGTCGGGGATGTCGTCCAGCATGGCGCGACGGCCGAGTTGCCGGGAAAGCTCGGTCAGCCAGACACGGGTGTTGATCTGGTACAGCGATGGATAGCGTACTCGAGCCACGTGAGATACCTCCAAGCGACGAATCAAGATGTGTGCGGCTGGGATGCTCGTTCGAATGCAATCACTGCGTCGGACAGCCTTGCAAAGTATGTCGCTTCAGAAAACAAGTTCTTCAAGCCCAGGCTCATCGCTGCTTCTCTCAGGGGGAGATGAGCCTTCGCGACCGCGACCGCGATGCCGCGCTCGCGCAAGCGCTGGAAGCGATCGCCACGGTCGGGAGGGTGGCGATCCACGAGGCGAGGAAGTACATGAATCCGACGAGGAGCGCGGCAGCGATCAGGCTCACCATTTGCGTGCGTCCGCCGGTTGCCGAGTTGAGCAGCGTCCGCGACTGGCTGGCGCCGACGGCAAAGCTGCGCAAGAGCCCGGCGGCGAGGTTCGCCATGCCGAGCGCGAGCAGTTCCCGGTCCGATTCCAGGTCGTACTTGTGGCGGCTAGCCATGGCCCGGCCCAGCAAAATCCCCTCTGGGAAAATCAATAGCGCCAGCCCAAGTGCACCAATGACGAGGCTGCCGATTTCCGCCAACGACAACTCGGGCGGCACTGGATTGGGGAGTTGCATGTCCACGGCGCCGATGACCGCGATGCCCATGCCGTCGAAGTCGATGAGCCGGCCGGCAACGAGCGCCAGGGCAAACACGACGATCGTCCCCGGCACGCGCGACAGCCAAATCCGCATGCCGGTGAGGATCGCCATGGCCGCCAGGCCGAAGGCGAGCGTAACCCAGTGGAGTTCGCCCAATCGCGTCCCCCACTCCAGGAGCTTCAGAAGCGTGTTTTCTTCGTGCAAGGACATCCCGCACAGTTTGCCGATTTGACTGGCAATGATCACCACGGCCGCGCCGTTCATGAAGCCGAGCATCACGGGGCTGGAGAGAAACTCAGCCACGACCCCGAGTTTCAGCCAGGCGGCCAGCAAGAGTATGACGGCCGCGAGCAGCGCCAGCCACGTAGAAAGAACGACGGCTTGCCCAGGATCAGCGCCAGAGAGAGGCCCCACCGCGGCGCCGACCAGAATGGCAATGGCGGCGTCCGGTCCGGCAATCACGTGCCGCGAGCTGGTAAATAGCGCGAACAGCACCATGCCTCCCAGCGCCGCGTACAGACCGGCCACCGGCGGACACTTCGCCAGGTCGGCATAGGCAATGGCCGACGGGATCACCACCAGGGCCACCACGAGGCCCGCCGTCAGATCGCCGCGCAGGCAAGAACGCTCGTAGGCGAACAACAGGCGAAGCCCCGGCAGCCAATCGGCATAGCGCTGCCATCCGGACGGGGTGTTCATGTGGTCGGCCACGGCGACACCATCGGGCGTTCCAAGAATGATCTATGACGCGCTGTTGCTCATGCGCTTCCCTCGCCAGGCGCCGGCGAGCAGCGCTCCGCCATGCGGATGTGCTGGAAGGAGAGCTGTTCGCTGTCGGCTTCCGGCAAGGAGAGGGTAATGCACTCCACGGCGGCGGCCGGGATCAGGATCACCTCGCTCGCGGTCCGCAGCAGCACGGTCGGGTCCTTGACGAATTCCTGAAACCGAAATTCGGCCGACTTGCCGCTGCCGTAGACGTCGATCTCGAAATGCTCCTCGCGGCCACTGGTGCAACGGACAGTCATTTTCGTTTTCATGGCCCTGGCTCCTCGGTTGTGTCCTGTGCTATCCGATCATATCCGCCACCGCCATGTAAATCGCGGGATTCCTGATAATCTGGGCAATTTTTAACCTCGAAACCTCCACCCCGAACGCACAATTCGGTTCAGCCTGCGGCCCGCATAAGTCGAAAAATCCCTAAAGCCGGCTCCATTTGACAAACGCGGTGCGTAGCGTTTGGACGTTCCCTGGAAATAAGCGATGCGGTCACCCCGGCATACCCTGATCCTCATGGCGCTGATCCTGCTCGGCCAAGCCGGCTGCCAGCACTACGGACCGCGGACCATCACGGCCGACCGCATTCCCTATAACGCGGCGATCGCCGCATCGTGGAAGGAGCAGACGCTGCTCAACATCGTGAAGCTGCGCTACGCGGACACGCCGTTCTTCGTCGATGTTCCCCAGATCACCAGCGGCTACACGCTCCAGGGCGCCGCCGTCGCGAATGCCGGGATCTTCCCGCCCGTCAGCAACCTGGCGTCGTTCGCGCAGCAACTGGGAGCGACCTTGAATCTGCAGGCCGGCTACCAGGATCGCCCCACGATCTCGTACGTCCCGCAGACCGGCTCGCAGTTCATCCGCAACCTGACCCAGCCGATCAATCCCGGCTCGGTCCTGTTCCTGCTGCAATCCGGCTACCCGGCCGACGTCGTGTTCGACCTCACGGTCGATTCGATCAACGGCGTCAGGAACCGCTCCGTCTCCGGCGGCCAACTGCGGCCCGCGGACCCCGAATTCATCCAGGTCGTCCAGACGATCCGCAAGGCGCAGATCACCGGCCACGTCGGCATCCGCGTCGAGCACGACAAGGACAAGAAAGACTCGGTCGCCTTCTTCTTCCACGATCAAGGCGTCGATCCCGCGCTGGCCAAGGAGCTTGCCGAGGTCCGCAAGATCCTGCGCGTCGATCCCGACCGGCGCGACTTCCGGGTCGTCTTCGGGGGCACGGCGAAGAGTCCGAACGAGATCGCCATCCTGTCGCGCTCCGTGCTGCGTGTTCTCACCGAACTGTCGACCTTTGTCGAGCCGCCGATCGAGCATCTGGCCGGCGGCATCGCTCCGGGTCTCGGCGACCTGGAAGCGGATCCCAAGGCGCCGCTCCGCGTCTTCAGCGGCGCCAAGAAACCACATGACCCGTTTGTCGCCGTGTGTTACGAGGGCCAATGGTTCTGGATCGACAAGAGCGATTTCCTTTCCAAGCGCACCATGGCGTACGTCCTGGTCCTCCTGGCCCTGGCGGACACCGGGGCCAAGGACAGCCTGCCGGTGATCACCATCTCGGCGAATTGATGCGGACGCGTGCCCTCGGCGTTTGCTCTCTGCGTTCTCCGCGGCCTCTGCGGTTTGTGTCTTGACGAGGCCGCGGCGAAAGCAGACGAGAATTGCTCTAGAACAACGCCCCCGCGATGACCCTGAGAATCTCCTGCCAAGGCATCACCAGCGGCAACAGCGGCACGGCCGGCAGCGCCGCGATCACGGCCAGCTGAACGACGACGCGCAGGCTGAACGGCACAAACTTCATGGACCGGATGTACTCAAAGCTGGCGCCGAGATCGGCCAAGGACTGGATGTCGGCGCTGCCCAGGAGGGGTTCGCCGTCCGGCGCCTTGCCCCCCACCCACTTTTCATGAAAGGCGCGATTGTAGCGGACCACCAGCAAACTGTAGTCGCGCAGCGCGTCCCGTCGCTTCCGCGCCATCAGGGGCGCGAACACCAGCATGGGTCCGAGGCACACGACCTCGGTCGCCACGACCAGCGCGATCGCCACCGCCTGGAAGTTCGCAATGGGGGCGTCTTCGAAATAGATCCGGAAGGCGGCGTCGGCGCTCAGAATGCTGCTCGTGGCGACCGCGAAGATCCCCAGCGACATGTGTGCCGTCCCCAGGAACCCTAAACCGCCTGCCTGGTCGGCATGCGTGGGCACCAGGTCGAGGTTCAGCCGGGAGACGGCGCCGAGAAAGCGCGTCCAGATGACCAGCCGCCACAGCCAGCGGAGCCAGAAGAACTGCAGGATCGGAACGGCGACGAACTTGTACCAAAGCCCCGCCAGGGAAAAGTGGGCGCCGGCTTCGCCGGCTTCGCCGGAAACCACGATCCACGACGCGGACCCGCCGCCGTACACGGTCTCCGGCGACACCGTCCACGCCACGGCCAGGGCCAGGCCCAGGAGGATGATTTCCGCCGGAACCGACTCGCGCCTGCGCACCGCGCGTTCGATCGCACGATCGAAAGCAGGATATTCCTCCGGCCGAACGAAACCGGCCTCAACGAATTGGCGTGCCGCCGCCGTCAGGCGGGGACCGACAACGACCTCGGCCACGAAGAAGAGCGGCACCGCCACAAAGAACCGCGCATAGGTGGCGAAGTCCAGCAAGAAGGACTGCCGCGGCGTCGCTCCGAGCGCGTGGCCGTCAATGACGGAGAGGAGCAGCAGCGGGACCCAGGTGATCGCGATGAACAGGACGATCCTTCGACGAACCGAGGGATCGTCGCCGCGAACGATGCCGACGCGCTGCATGAGCCGATACGCCGGCCCGCCGCGTTCGAAGTACAGCTCGTTCTCAAGGGAAGGCGGAGGGGTCATGTTGTTCCATACGAGCCGGAAGCGCAACCGATGGTCCGCCGATCCAACGATGTCGCCGCTTACGCTTCCGGAGGCAGCGATCTTCCGTGCGAGGACTAGTCCTTGGCCTTCTTGGTCACGTAGGGCGCCTTGGCAATGACCTCCTTGAGCTCCTCAACGATTTCCTTGGCCGCCTTCTCGGTGGCGTGGCCGACCGCCGTGCCGCCCAGGTATTTTCCGTCCGCGTTCCGGATCGAGAAGCGCCACTTGCCGTCCTTGCCCTGGGACACTTCGATGACGCCGCCCTTGGCCTTCTTCGCCTGGGCGAGCGAGTCCGACGTGTTGACGAACACCAGGGCCGCGGCCCCGGCCAAGAACAGCGTTCCCAGCAGCTTCCTCATGATGGTGCCCTCGCAATAGGTGGTGACGATGAACGAAACCCGGCGCTTCACGCCGATCGCCGCGCCGCAGTTATACGCCTCCCTGGGACCGTCGTCCATGAACACTTCTCTTCGTCGAGGAGATCGCGATGGCGGGCGTGCGCGCCGATCGCGGTCAAGACAAGCCGTCATTCCTCTTTCGGCTCATCCATGCGGACCAGCAGCCATTGCTGCGTTTCGCCACCCTCGAAATGCAGCAAGACCGGCGCGTCATCCTTGGTCAGATTGAAGACGCCCGTTTCCATCAGCGGCCGGGTCTTGCCCGAGATCACCCACGCGGCCCGCTGGCTCTGCTTGTCGACCATGCCTTCGATCGGCTGGGTCGCGTTGGTGGCGGTGTTGTTGAAGGTGCCCGCGATGATGCCGTCCTTGCTCACGTTCAGTTGCAGGAACATCGTGGGCGTCGGGCCCGATGCTTGACCATCCTGGGTCATGGCGAACACGCCCAGCGGCATCCAGTCGGGATTCTTGTTCGTGGGCGCCGTCGTGGCGATCTGCTCGGCGGCTGCCGCATATTCCTCGGCGGTGGCGACTGCCTGTCCGTCGGAGTAGACGGTGGCATCGTCATAGTAGATGTTCTCGCCATAGTCGTAGTACGAGGCGGCGCCGTAACCACACCAGGCCGTCAGTGCCGCCGCGGTCGCCCAGCGGTAAGGGCGGTTCACGCTCCATTGCGCCCAGCGCGGATGGCCCGTCCAGAAGTCCCAGCGTGGATGGTTGTCGCGGAACTCGTTGCGGACTTCTTGCCGTCGACTCTGTCGATTCTGGGCGAGCTCTTGCCGGTTCTCGACGCGATTGGGCCGGTTGGACTGAGCCTGACTGGCCTTGGCGGCGCCTTTGCCGGCAACGGCCGTCTTGCCCACGCCCTTGCCGGGAGTGGGCGGCTTGGCCACGCCTTTGCCGGGCGCGGCCGGACCGACGCCGGGTTTTCCAGGGCCTGGGCCGGGCGCCCCGGGGCCCGGACCGGGGCCTTTCGCGAAGAAGTCGGAGACCGCGTCCGGCCCGCGACCGGGGCCAGCGCCGGGGCCAGCGCCGGGACCAGCGCCGGGACCGGCGCCTGGGCCGGCCTTGGGGCCGCCGATGTCGAGGAAGTTCTCCAACTGAGCTTTGCTTGGGGCGCCGGCCTTCCCCGGCCCCCCGCCGACTTTCGCCGGCCCCCCGCCGACCTTCGCCGGCCCGCCGCCGACCTTCGCCGGCCCGCCGCCGACTTTCGCCGGCCCCCCGCCAACCTTCGCCGGCCCCCCGCCAACCTTGCCGGGACCCGGACTGGGCGCCGGCCGGCTCACAGGATTGGAGACGTGGCCGCCGCCGCCCGCGCCAAGACCACCGCCGCGGTCGCTGACCTGCCCGCCGCCGCTCACCCGGGCGCCGCCACCGCCACCGCCGCCACCGCCACCGCCACCACCGCGGCCCCCGCCACCACCGCCGCCGCCGCCGCCACGGCCGCCGCGACCGATGAGCTCGCTGGTGGAAAACAAGAAAGCCGCCGATGCCACCGCAACCAGGAGGATATGTCGTTTCATGATGTTCACCTCGGTTTGTTTTGGGTCATGAACTACTCAGTCGCCGCTTTGCGGACCACGGTCACCTCGCCGATGTTCGGCAGCAACTGGCCGGCGGCCTGCCGGTCAACCGACTGCCACGTGAAGCTGTCCTGGTCAACGTACGTGAGGATGTTCACCGCCGCCGACTTTTGACCGCCCGGGAGCGTGTCCCGAGTCTGGATGTGCCACGACTTGCCCTTCTTGGTCCACAGGCCCTCGCCGAAGCCGCCATTGGAGTCAAACACCCAGGAGCGGATCCGCTTGGCCGACGGGTCCCAGCCGATGATCTGCACGCCCGACACGGTGATCTGATCCCGGGCGGAAACGCTGAACGTGCGCACCAGGAAGTTCTGGTTCTTGGCCCACTTGCAGATGGTTTCAACGCCGCCGTCATCGTCGCCGTCGATCCAGGCGCCGACCAGCCATTCGAGGTCCTTGAGCTTGTCGTAGTGTGACATGACCGTGGGAGCTTCCTTCTCGGTCACCCGATCCAGCAGCCACTTGCCGTCGCGTTTGACGTGGATCGCCGCGTAGCTCGACTTGGTCGGCTCCTTGTCGAGCCCGACAATGTTGGCCGTCCCCTGTTCGAGGGCGACGTGCGGCGAGATGAACCGGATCGACTCCACGGCCACGGCCAGCTTGGCCTTCTTCAAGTCCTTGAACACCTCGGCGAAGTGCTTTTCGATGGCCGCCCGGCCGACGACCTGCGCGCCCGAATCCGGATCGATGTAGACGGCCTCCGGCAGCCAGTGCGCCGCCAGCGCCTTGGCGTCGCGCTGGTTGAACGCCGCCGCGTAGGAATCGACGGTCTTGCGGATGGCGGCTTCATCCTCGGCCTGGTCGGCGCGTGCGTGCGGCAATGCTTGCGGCAACGCCTGCCAACCCAGGGCGACCGCGATCAAACCAAAGAGTAGGCTTCTCATGGACTGTTCCCTCCGAAGGATTCTCCGCGTTTCTGATGAGCGTGTGTGATTCCGCTGCACCAACTCCCCTGCACCAACCCGAAGCGTACGCAAGGCGAGCAGGCGCCAACCCGAAGCGTAACGCTTCGGGTTGGTGCAGCGTGAGCGTCACTTGCCGGCGCCGGCCAGGACCGGCACGGCCGGCGCCGTGCCAGCCTGCTGGTCCGCGACGGTCTCGAAATACGCCTTCTTGCCCTCCTCGAGCGCCACCTCGGGCTTCATGGTCGCGAACAAGTGCATGCTCCGCGCGACAACTCCCGTCCAGCCGGTCTGGTGGTTGGCGCCGAGGCCGGCGCCGTTGTCGCCGTGGAAGTACTCGTAGAACAGGATCAGATCGCGCCAGTGCGGGTCCTCCTGGAACTTCTGCGCGCCCCCGTACACCGGCCGGCGGCCATCCTTGTCCTTGAGGAAAATGTTCGCCAGCCGGCGGGCGATCTCCTCGGCCACCTGATACAAGTTCATCTTCTGCCCGGAGCCGGTTGGGCATTCCACGGTGAAATCGTTGCCGTAGTAGCTGTAGTATTGCAAGAGAGCGCGGATGATCAGCGCGTTGACCGGCATCCAGATGGGGCCGCGCCAGTTGGAATTGCCGCCGAACATGCCGGTGTCGGACTCGGCCGGCAAATAGGCGACGCGATAGTCCTGGCCGCCGGCATGGAAGACGTACGGATGGTCGGCGTGGAAGCGCGACAGCGAGCGGATGCCGAACTCGCTGAGGAACTCGTTCTCGTCGAGCATCTTGGCCAGGACGCGGCGCAGCTTGGTTTCGTCCAGAATCGAGGCGAGGCGGCGGCCGTTGACCCCGGGCTTGGCCGGATCGTGGATGGCCGCGCGGATTTCGGGCCGAGCGTCGAGGAAGGTCTTCAGCCGTTCCCTGATTTCCGGGTACCTCGCCACCAGCGCCCCTTCGAACGTTGTGGCCGCGCAAAGCGGCAAGAGACCGACCATCGATCGAACTTTGAGCCGCTGCGCCTGACCATTGGGCAAGCGGAGCACGTCGTAGAAGAAGCCGTCTTCATCGTCCCACATGCCCACGTCGCCGGCCATGTGGGTCATCGACGAAGCAATCCAAAAGAAATGCTCGACAAACTTGAGAGCCATGTCCAGGT
Organism: Gemmataceae bacterium; assembly: GCA_022616435.1. GTDB lineage: Bacteria > Planctomycetota > Planctomycetia > Gemmatales > Gemmataceae > JAKEET01. The sequence continues at coordinate 2,820 of JAKEET010000094.1, read as the reverse complement.
AGTCCGGGTCGGTCAGCGCCAACTCCGCGGCAATCTCCAGCATGTTCTGCGAGAACAGCGCCATCCAGGCGGTGCCGTCGGCCTGCTCCAGGTAGCCGCCGGTCGGCAACGGCGCGCTGCGGTCGAACACGCCGATGTTGTCGAGCCCGAGGAAGCCGCCCTCGAAGATGTTGCGCCCGTTTCGGTCCTTGCGGTTGACCCACCAGGTGAAGTTGAGCAACAGTTTCTGGAAGTTGCCCTTGAGCCATTCCGTGTCGCCTTCGCCCTTCTGCGCCTTGTCCAGGCGATACGTGAAGATGGTGGACCAGGCGTGCACCGGCGGGTTGACGTCGCCGAAGTTCCATTCATAGGCCGGGATCTGGCCGTTGGGGTGCATGTAGCGCTCGCGCAGCATCAGCTTCAGTTGCTGCTTGCCGAAATCGGCATCGACCAGCGTCAGGGCGATGACGTGAAACGCCAGGTCCCAGGCCGCGTACCAGGGATATTCCCACTTGTCGGGCATCGAGATGACGTCGCCGTTGTACATGTGGTGCCAGTGGTCGTTGCGCGGCGCCTGCTTGCGGTTGGCCTTGAACGGGTCGCAGCCGCGCTCCTCGAGCCACTTGTCCACGTCGTAGTGGTAAAACTGCTTGCTCCAGAGCATGCCGGCCAGGGCCTGGCGCATGACGTTGCCCTGGTCGGCGCTCAGGGCACGGGGGATGACGGTGTCGTAGAACTCGTCGGCTTGCTTGTGCCGGCCCTCCAGGAGCTCGTCGAAGTCGGCGAACGGCTTGGCGGCCTGGGTTTTGGAAAGACGCAGCCGAATGGTCTGGCATTCGCCCGGCTCGACGCGGAGCCGATAATGAGCCGCGACCTTGGTCCCCTTGTTCTCCGGGTTGACGGCGCTCTGATCGCCGTGGACGACGTAATGGTTGATGCCGTCCTTGACATAAGGGGTGCGGTTGGCCACGCCGAAGATGCGCTGCATGTTTGTCTCGTTCTCGGTGAACAAGAGCGGCGGCTCGTCTTCGCAAGCAAGGTGGTATTCGCCCAGCTTGGGATGGACCGCCTTGACGATTGCCGCTTGCGGCTTAGCGCCCGGCCCTGACCGGCGAACGGCTTCGAGCAGCGGCCGATCGGGATTGCCCTGCCAGGACCAATCGTTGCGGAACCAGAGCGTCGGCAAGACGTGCAGCTCGGCCGCGTCGGGACCGCGGTTGTGGACGCTGATCTGGATCAGCAGGTCTTCCGGCGATTCCTTCGCATATTCGACGAACACATCGAAGTAGCGATTCTCATCGAACACGCCGGTGTCGAGCAACTCGTACTCGAACTCGGTGCGGCCGCGGCGGCGGCTGGTCTCGACCAGGTTGGCGTACGGATAGGCGGCCTGCGGATACTTGTAGAGATACTTCATGTACGAGTGCGTCGGCGTGCTGTCGAGGTAGAAGTAGTACTCCTTGACGTCCTCGCCGTGGTTGCTCTCGCTGTTGGTGAGCCCGAACAGGCGCTCCTTGAGGATGGGGTCCGTGCCGTTCCACAGGGCCAGCGCGAAGCAGAGCCGTTGCTGATCGTCGGAGATGCCGGCCAGGCCGTCTTCGCCCCAGCGGTAGGCGCGGGAACGGGCCTGGTCGTGGCTGAAGTAATCCCAGGCGTTGCCGCCCTCGCTGTAATCCTCGCGGACAGTTCCCCACTGCCGCTCACTGAGATACGGGCCCCACTTTTTCCACGGGGCCTTGTTGTGCCGAGCTTCCTCCAGACGGTCCTGTTCGGTGTGCATGCAGCGCCTGCCTTCGGGTTGGGGTGTGTGCCCGGCTCGTCAGTACGGCAAGCCGAGCGTGTACTTGTAATGCGCGGGTATCGGTTCAAGCTCCGTTTCTTCGGTCGGATAGAACGGCTGTCGCTGGTCCCAAGCATTGTTGTCAGACGGCACGGTCCAGAAGTTCCCGTCGGGGTCCTGGACGACCCATTGCTGGTTCACGCGGTCAATGTAAAGAGAGAGTTTCCTTACTGCGAACATTGTTCGTTCCTCCAAGTACAGGCCGTATGGAACGCGTCACCGACGGCGTCGCTGTCGCAAGTGACCGGCAACATCCGCGTTCGGTGACGATCATGGAGAGGCGCCTTGTATTGTAGTGGTGCGTCGCGCGCCGCCCACCAAAGGCATTCCCTGTGCCAAGGGCCGTCGAGTTGGGCATGACCCGGCTTTTCGTGAGGGAAGCGCGAGCGCTGCTGGTCGCGAGCCCTGCAAAGCCTCCACGGATGTGCCCTTTTGGCATCTGAACTGAGCGGTTTCGACACACCCATGGGTTCAAGCGGCGACACGTCCGAACGAAGGATTACGCACGACAGTGACAAATCTGAATGTCGTTCGGCACGGAGTAAGCAGGAAGCCATCGTGGCAGTGACGGCCCTGGCACCCACCAATTCGGGCATCTCGAGCAAATCGAAGACATATCTCGCTGAGCGGAAAACAGTTGTGGAAACCCTCGAGATGCCCAAAAGGCCCTCCTGAATTGGGCGTCCCGAAGAAATGCTGGGTTGCCCATCGGTTGTACTGTGGGTGGCCGCGCCTGCTTGCCGCTAGCGGCGCCGCGCCGCCGCCCGCATCAACGCCGCCGTCCGCGACGCCAGCAGCAACCGCTTGCTGACGGACAGCTCGCCGAAGTCGTACAGGCGGGCGGCCTCGTTGGGGCCCAAACGGATCGCGGCGAGCACGTCGTTGCGGGCCACGCCGCCGTGCGTGCCGGCGCGGTCGCGGCCGTCGGCGTAGCGCCGCGGCTGCCGCTCGATCACCGTGTAGGTTCCCGGCAACAGCCCGGTGAACAGGTAGTTGCCCTG
>JAKEET010000093.1 GCA_022616435.1 Gemmataceae bacterium | reverse complement strand
GTCACGCGCGCCTGGATGCGGCCGTCGTCGAACAGGACGCGCTGGCCGGCTTCGATCTTGGCCAGCGCTTCAGGTTCCGTCAACTCGACATCCGCCTCGACTCCGGGACGCGTCGCCACGGTAATCGGATGATTGGGTTTCAGCTCGAGCGGCTTGGCGAGGATGACCCGCAGCTTCGGCCCCGGCAGGTCGGCGAGGACCGCGACCGGCCGATTGAGTGTCTTGGCGACGTCGCGCAGCCGGGCGATGCGCCGGGCCGGCTCTTCGCCGCGGCCGTGCGAGAAGTTGATGCGGGCCACGTCGAGGCCGGTCTCGACGAGCGTTTCGAGCACGCCGGGCCGATCCGTGGCCGGCCCGAGCGTGGCGACGATGCGCGTGCGGCGCAGCATGATGTGTCTCCCGTCCGGGTTGCCGCGTAGCATTGGCGATGGCGCGCCGGCGCTGGCCGAGCCCGAGCGCAGCGGCAAGCCGATTACTTGGTACGCTTCAGGATCCACTCCGAGATGATTGTCAGCGCCGCCGGGGCGAACGTCTCTTCAATCTGCACGTACTCGCTGATGGCGCCGGTCTTGGCAGACTGGAACAGGTGATTGAGCCCCGGCAATTCCTTGAGCGTGTGGTCCTTGTGGCCTCCCTCGGCCAGCGCTTTCGCCATCGCTTCCAGGTTTTCCTTGGGCGGCACTTGCACGTCCTTCTCGCCGAACAGGGCCAGCACCGGAACCTCCACTTCGCGCAGCGCCGTCCGCGGGTCGTAGCTCAAGAACGAGCGAAACCAGGGCGTCGTGATCGTCTTCAGCTGGGCGTCCAGGGCCTTTTGCTGGACGGCGAACTGCAGCAGCTCGAGCGGCGACAGCGTCTTTTTCAGCTCCTCCAGGCGTTCCTTGATGAGCTTGATTGCCTTGTCATTGTCCGGTTCCTGCTTGATCGCGGTGAAAAACAGCTCCTGGATCGCCCGCTGCCGCTTGAGCGCGTCGCCTTTCAGTCCCATGGACTTCACGATCGCCTGGCCCTGCAGGTACAAGATCTCTTCACCCGGCAACGCGGTTCCCGCGAGGAGCACCAGGAAGGCCACGTCCTTGCTGCGCGTCGCCACCAGGGGGGCGAGCAGGCCGCCCTCGCTATGGCCGATCAGCCCCATCTTCGCCTGATTGATGTCCGGGCGGCCCTTGAGAAACGCGAGGCCCGCCAGCACGTCCTGGACGTTGTCGTCCACCGTCGCGTTCATGACGTTTCCGGTCGAGCCGCCGATGCCGCGGTCGTCCACGCGCAGCACCGCGACGCCCCGGCGCGTCAAATGGTCGGCGATCACCAGAAACGGCTTGTGTCCGAAGATGGTCTCGTCGCGGTCCTGCGGCCCGGAGCCGGTCAGCATGATGGCCGCGGGAAACGGCCCGTCGCCGCGCGGCGCCGTCAACGTCCCGGCGAGCTTGATGCCGGCCTTCTTGTTTTCGTAGGTCACCGCGTGCTCGGCATACGGGTACGGCTTCTTGGGAAGCTGCGGCCGGACCAGCTCGGGCGCCTTGTCGGTCCGCTTGAAGGTGAGCGCGAGGTTGCCGCCGGCTTGCTTCCAGCGGCCGGCCATTTCCGAGGCGTCCTCCTTGAGCTTGCCTTCGAAGACGGCGGCGAGGGTCTTGAGCTGCAAGGTCACGGTCTCGTCCTTGAGCTCGATGGATTCGATGGGGATTGCCTTCACGCCCTGGTCGACGCTGTCCATCGTGCCGGCATAGGCGCCGTCCTTCGTCGTGATCCTGACGACGAGGCGCAGGTCGACCAGGCCGGTCTTGAGGGTTCCGGACCAGAGGCCTTCGAGTGACTTTGGCGCAGGTTTCTTGTCGTCGCCGGCCGCGAGGCGAGCCGGCAACAACGTCAAAGCAGCGAGAAGTGCGAACGGGGCAAGCAGTGCGATGGCGACGGGCCGCATGATTCCAGTCTCCGGTAAGAGTTTCACGGTGCGAGAACCAACCCGTAGATCAGCAGGGGCGCCAGCATCAACAGGGTCATCAACAGAGGAATGCGCATGGCCTTGCGCACCTCCCGGGCGTGCATCGTGCGCTGCATGATCGGATGGGCCAGCGCGTCGTGGAGACCGGCGACGGCCAGGACGCTGCCCACGGCCAGGCCCTGCGAACCCACCGAAGCTTCCAGCAGCAGGCCGAGGATGCCGGGCAGGAGCGGTCCGTAGCAGGCGCCGACCAGCCAGAACCCGGTGCCGCCCGCGGACGCGCCGTAGGCGCCGACCAGGTTGCCGAGCACGATCGCCGAAGTGAGCGCGCACAGGAACAGCAGCCAGATTTCGTTGCGCGGCCCCATCAGGAACCACATCGCCAGCCGGGCGATCAGGAACGCCAGCCAGAAACCGACGAGCATCATGCGGCCGGGGCGGTTGCGGTAGCCGAGCTCGTTCAGGAACGGACCGGACCAGATGTCGAGGGCGCTTTCAATCGGATAGTAAAAGACGAGCATGGCCGCCAGCAGCCAGAAGGGGACCGCGCGGAAGAAGTCGGGAGTGGTGTGCGGATCCTGCTGCGGAATGTCGTTGGCCACGATCGCGGCGAACACGAACGAAGCGGGGATCAGCGCGGCCAGTCCCAGCACGAGCATGGCGCGGCGCAGCCCGAACCACCGCTCCAGTCGAGCAAGCAAGCCGCGCGGGGCGAACGAGCCGAGGCCGATGCCGATGAAGCCGGCGTTGAGGGCCGCCGCGGGACAGGCGGCCGGGATCGCGGCCGGCGCCAGGCAGATCGTGGCGACGACGACGAAGGAAGTGGCCAGGCCGAGCAGAAACGACATGGCGCCGACCCAGCGCGGCGAATGGGCGACGCCGAAAAACGCCAGCGTCGCCGCGATGCCGAAGCAGCCGGCGACCAGGATCTCTTCGCGTTTCCACACGTCGACGAGGTAGCCGGCCAGGGGCATGCCGCCGACCCAGGCCAGGAAAAAGCGCATCCGCTCCAGCCGATCGACGCGAGCGTGATCGAGGTTCAGCAGTTGCTCCAAACGCGGCTTGAGGGCCGTGACCAGAGCGGGCATGGCGCCGACCAAGATGCAGGCCAGGAGCACACCCACGAGCAAGGGGAGCGAAGGCATGGTGTGTCTCCTGAGGCGTGATCACTCGGCAGCTGCGTCACCAACTCCCAAAAAGACCCTCGCAAGTCTCAGGTGGGGGACGAGAACCGGGGCGGCAGCCATCCTCTACCTGTAGATTCTACGAATCGGCCCCGCCATTTAGCTGTTTTCGACAAGGCGGCACTTGGTGCCGGCCGCGCGGTTCCTATAAAGACGTTTCGGTTCTGGACAAGAATGCGCGGAGCTCGCGGGCGAGCAGAACCAATCACCGCTGGATGGTGTCTTGAGGGTGCGAGCCGGGTGAAGCGGGAAGTTGGCTTGGAGGGGTGGCGCCGGCAAGACCACTTGCAACAATTATACCGCACACCTATACTTACGTTTTGTTCGCCGCTAGCGTAGCTCAACGGCAGAGCTCCGGTTTTGTAAACCGGGGGTTGTGGGTTCAACTCCCACCGCTAGCTTGTGCGCGATGGACCGTAGGACAGGGCTCCGCTCCTGTCCGCACCGGACAGGAGCGGAGTCCTGTCCCACGCCAAGCGACGGGCAGGTGGCCGAGCGGCCAATGGCATCAGACTGTAAATCTGACGGGTTATCCCTACGGGGGTTCGAATCCCTCCCTGCCCATTTCCCAGGAGTCAGGGGGCAGGGAACAGGAATCAGTAAGATAGACGAACGGCACGTGTGGCTGACTCCTGATCCCTGACCCTTGATCCTGAAGCGCGGGTGTCGCTCACGCGGGTGTAGCTCAATTGGCAGAGCTCCAGCCTTCCAAGCTGGTTGTTGTGGGTTCGACCCCCATCACCCGCTGATGGTTTTCGGTTTTTGATTTTCGATTGGTGATTGGAGAGCGGTCGTGGATTCTTGGTTGTCGATTGTCGGGTGGTCCGAGCGTGCGCATGGGCCGGCAATCGAAAATCCGCAATCGAAAATTGAAAATCCCGACCGCTGCTGTAGCTCAGCCGGTAGAGCGCGTCCTTGGTAAGGACGAGGTCCTGGGTTCAAATCCCAGCAGCAGCTTTGCAGGTTGTCGATGTCATTTTCGATTGGCGAGTGCCGATTGGCGGCGCGCATGCAATCGAAAATCGGCAATCGACAATCGAAAACGGTTTCTTCCCTTGGGTCCAGTCTCCGTGGCGAGGCTGGGTTTGTCTTTTGCGGAGGCACAATGGCTAAGGACGTCTTCACCCGGAATAAGCCCCACGTCAACGTCGGCACGATCGGCCACATCGACCATGGCAAGACCACGTTGACCGCGGCGATCCTGACCCGCCAGGCTTACAAGAACAAGCTGGAAAAGGTCAAGAGCTACGCCGAAATCGCCAAGGGCGGCATCGTCCGCGACGAGAACAAGACGGTGACCATCGCCGTGTCGCACGTCGAATACGAGACGCCCAACCGCCACTACGCCCACATCGACTGCCCCGGCCACGCCGACTACATCAAGAACATGATCACCGGCGCCGCCCAGATGGACGGCGCCATCCTGGTCGTGGCCGCCAACGACGGGCCCATGCCGCAGACGCGCGAGCACCTGCTCCTGGCCCGCCAGGTCGGCGTGCCGCGAATCGTCGTGTTCCTCAACAAGATCGACACCGTCGACGACGCCGAGCTGCTTGACCTGGTCGAGCTGGAAATGCGCGAGTTGCTCACCAAGTACGAGTTTCCCGGGGACGAGGTCCCCATCGTCCGCGGCAGCTCCAAGCCGGCCCTCGACTGCGGGGGCAAGGACGACGCGGCCTGCAAGTGCATCGACGACCTCATGACCGCCCTGGACACCTACATCCCGACGCCGATTCGCGAAGAGGACAAGCCGTTCCTGATGTCGATCGAAGACGTGTTCTCGATCAAGGGCCGCGGCACGGTCGGCACCGGCCGCATCGAGCGCGGCAAGGTCAAGGTCGGCGACGAAGTCGAGATCGTCGGGCTCATGAAGGCCCCCAAGAAGACGGTCGTCACCGGCGTGGAAATGTTCAACAAGACGCTCGAATACGGCATGGCCGGCGACAACGTCGGCGTGCTGCTGCGCGGCATCGAGCGCACCGACCTGGAGCGCGGCCAGGTGCTGGCCAAGCCGGCGTCGATCACGCCGCACACCGACTTCGAGGCCAACGTCTACGTGCTGTCGAAGGAAGAAGGCGGCCGGCACACGCCGTTCTTCAAGGGCTATCGGCCGCAGTTCTACTTCCGCACGACCGACGTGACCGGCTCGGTCACGGCCCTCATCGGCCAGGACGGCAAGGAAGCGGAAATGTGCATGCCGGGCGACAACATCAAGATGAAGGTGGAGCTGATTCCGGATTCGCCGATCGCCATGGACGAAGGCCTGCGCTTCGCCATCCGCGAAGGCGGCAAGACGGTCGGCTCGGGGGTCGTGATCAAGGTGGTGAAATAGTCAATAGTCATTGGTCACTAGTCATTGGCCAGCGGGAATGGCTCGCGGGCGGTGACTAATGACAAATGACCAATGACGAAGGACTGCTGACGATGCGTGAATACGTCTGGCTGGAGTGCACGGCGTGCGGCGCGCGGAATTATCGCACCCACAAGGAAACCCGCGGCGCCGACCGTCTGGAGCTCAAGAAGTTCTGCCGCAAAGAACGCAAGCATACACCCCACAAGGAAACGCGGAAGAAATGATTGCACATGGCAGATTGAAGATTGCCGATGGATGCGGCGGCGCTTCAATCGGCAATTGGAAATCTGCAATCTGCAATTCTTGTAGGGGTGTAGCTCAATTGGTAGAGCACTGGTCTCCAAAACCAGCGGTTGAGCGTTCGAGTCGCTCCGCCCCTGTTTCTCGCCCGTAGACGAAGCGGCTTCCTTCGTTCCGGAAGACCTTTGGTTTGGAAAAGATCTGCCGAAGCGAGCCGCTGGTGTTTCGGAACGAAGCGAGCCGCTTCGTCTACAGGGGGGATAGCCCTTTGTCAGTTCGCATCGCGAGCGCTTGCGTGCCCCGGTTCAGGATGGACCGCCCGGCACGAGCAAGAACCGTGCGAACCTCCCACGAGGTTACGAATGACCATGGCGGTGGCTGAACAGACGGCCCTGGAGCAAACGCCCCAGAGCCCCCAGCGCCTGCAACTCGGCCTGAGCAGCTTGCTCGGGGCGGCGCTGGTGCTGTTTTGTTTCGCGTTCGTCCTGGGCGGCTTGCCCGCCGTCTGGGAACACCTGTTTCACGTGGCCGAGGATGTGGCGGCCGGCCGGCCGCCGGTGATCAATGAATTCCTGTCGGCGACGCTGCTGCTGTTGACGATGATCGCCGTCGGGGTCGGCTTGACCTTCCTGATCCACCGCCTGGAACGCTCCAGCGCCCAGCCGGGGCTTCGCGCCGGCGTTTTCTGGGGCGCCCTCGCCTTGGTCTTGGTGTTGAGCCTCGCGACGAAGCTCGGCTGGACGATGACGGCCCAGGGCGAAGACCTCAACGTCATCGGCGTCGGCATCACCGTGGTCATCGGCGCCGCCATGATCGCCGCCGTGGTCTGGCTGTTCACCCGGCCGGGCTTCGGCCGCTGGCTGATCCGGTTTGAAGAGCAAGGCTGGTTCCACGCCGAATCGTACAAGGGCAACCAGGGCGTCCGCGTCCGCCGCGGCACCATCGTCGCCTTGCTGACCATCGGCGTCTGCGGCATCTACACGCTGGTGTCGAACCGGTCGCTGGGCTCGGACCGCTTCGGTGCCAACGACTGGGTCTGGTACATTCCGTTCTGGATCGGCGAGTACGGCGAGCGTCTCTTTCTGCCGCTGATCCACCAGGTTCATCTGACGGTGCCGATCCTGCTGGCGGTGCTGACCTTGTGGGTGGCCTGGCGGGTGGTCAACTGGCCGGTCTTCGCCGACTTCCTGATTGCCACCGAAGCAGAAATGAACAAGGTGTCGTGGACGACGCGCAAGCGGTTGGTGCAGGACACCATCGTGGTGCTGGTGACGGTCTTCCTGATGACGGCGTTCTTGTTTGTCGTCGATATCCTGTGGATCAAGATACTCACGCACCCATGGATTGCGGTGCTGCAAGTGGACGTGAAGACCGAATTCCAGAAACAGCAAGAAAAGACCCAATGGTGATGCCGAATCCGGCCGGGGCTTCCGTACCGTCAGCCCCGGCCACGCAAGCTCACGCGGACACGATCCCCATGGCTTCCGATCCCGCCAATCCCGACGACCCCAACGACGGCGGCCAGCCTGCTCCCCCGCCGATGCCGAGCGCGTCGCCGGACGCGCAAACCCCGGCGCCGGACACGCCGCAAAACCCCAACATGCGCTGGTACGTGGTCAAGGTGCAGAGCGGCCGGGAGGAATCGATCAAGGAAGCCATCGAGCGCCGGGTGAAGATCGAGGGCTTGCAGGAATGCTTCGGCGAGATCGTCATTCCGACCGAGAAGGTGACCGAGATGCGCAGCGGCAAGCGCGTCGTCAAGGAGCGCAAGCTCTATCCCGGTTACCTCATGGTCAATTTGGAATTCAACGATAGAATGCTGTATCTGTTCCGCGAGACCTCGGGCGTCGGCGACTTCGTCGGCGGCGGCGTCAACAAGCCGCCCCCGCCCATGAGCGAGCACGAGGTGGCGCGGATGCGCGGCCAGCGCGGCGAGGCCGTGGTCGTCCCCTCGAAATCGAAGTTCGACAAGGGGGACAAGGTCAAGGTCAAGGACGGCACCTTCGCCGGCATGGAAGGCGAAGTCAAGGAAGTCCTCGAAGGCAAGGGCGCCATCCGCGTGGAGTTGACGATCTTCGGCCGGCCGGTGCCGGTCGAGCTGGAATACTGGCAAGTGGATTACGCGTAGTCATTGGTCATGAGCCAGATGCGACATGACCAATGACTAGTGACCAAGGACCATGGACTAATGGCGAAGCAAGTCACCGCACAGATCAAGCTGCAATGTCCCGGAGGCCAGGCGACGCCGGCGCCGCCGGTCGGGCCGGCGCTCGGTCAGCATGGCGTGAACATCGGGCAGTTCGTGCAACAGTTCAACGAGCGCACCAAGGACAACCGCGGCATGACGGTGCCGGTGGTCATCACGGTATTCAGCGACCGCTCGTTCACCTTCGAGGTCAAGAGTCCGCCGGCGGCGGTGCTGTTGAAGCAGGCCGCCGGGATTCCGATCGAGAAGAAAAAGGGGGGCGAGATCATCGACCCCGACGAAAAGGCCAAGGGCAGCGGCAAGTACAAAGGGTTCAAGGTGACGACGGCCCAGGTTCGCGAAATCGCGAAACGCAAGCTCAACGACCTGAACGCCCGTGACGAGGAACATGCCGCCCGGATCGTGGCGGGTACGGCGCGGAGCATGGGCATTGCCGTTGACGGGTGATTTGCTAAAGTAACAAGGAATGCGCCGCGCCGAATGCGCCGCACTGCGGCTTCAGCAAGCGCCGGCCGTCAGGCGGCGAGAATGCATCAGGAAGGAAACCAGACCTCAACGTCGGCCAAAAAGCGCCACCCCGGTCGGAACCGGTTTCCATTGGAACCAGTTGCGGCAGGGGGCGGGGGACTTTTTGCCGATGCTTCGTTTTTTGAGCACCGAGACCAGCATGGCTAAAAAACAAGCTGCCGAGGCTGCTGAGCCGAAGCCTGCCGAGCCGAGGCCTGCCGAAGCCGGCGACGCCAAGGACAGGCCCAAGGAGCCGAAAGAACCCAAAGCTCCCAAGGGGGAAGGCAGAGGGGAAGCCAAGGGTGAAGGCAAGAAGGCCAAGGCGAAGGGTTCGCCGGAGGCGCCGGCTGCCGACAAAAAAGCTGCAGCGCCCGCGGGTGAATCCCCGGCTGCGCCGGCGCCGAGCGGAGGCGCCGCGGCGCCTTCGGCTGGGGCCCCTGCGGCCGCCGACGGCAAGAAAAAGAAACGCGCCGGCATCCCGCCGGCCCGGGGCAAGAAACTCCGCAACCAGCTGAAGAATCAGTTGCAGAAGGTGGCCAAGGAAGGACCGATACCGTTGCCGCGCGCGGTCCACGTGCTCAAATCGCTGCGCCGCGCCAAGTTCGACGAGACGGTGGAAATCCACATGTGGCTCGGCGTCGACGTCAGTCAGAGCGACCAACTCATTCGCGGCACCGTGCCGTTGCCCCACGGCGTCGGCAAGACGGTGCGGGTGGTCGTCTTCTGCCAGGGCGACAACGTCAAGAAGGCGCAAGACGCCGGCGCCGAATTCGCGGGAGCGGACGACCTCATCGAGAAGATTCAGAAGCAGAACTGGCTCGATTTCGACGTGGCCCTGGCCACGCAGGACATGATGGGCAAGGTCAGCCGGCTCGGCAAGGTGCTCGGCCCGCGCGGCCTGATGCCCACGCCCAAGGCGGGCACGGTCATCACCGGCGACGTCGCCACGGCCGTCCGCGACTTCAAGGCCGGCAAGGTCGAATTCCGCACCGACAAGGGGGGCAACGTCCACGCCGGCGTCGGCAAGATCAGCTTCGACGAGCACAAGCTGACCGACAACATCAACGCCTTCGTCGACGCGATCCGCCACGCCAAGCCCTCCGGCGTGAAGGGGCATTACATCAAGTCGATGACGATCTGCTCGACCATGAGCCCAGGGGTGCCGGTGGCGGTGGTGTAGGCCCGGTGTTTGTGGGCCAATGGGGCGTACAGGTCCCACGAGTCCTGTAGGTCTATTCTTGAGTTGGAAGCCGTCATGAGCAAAGCGATCAAGCAACTGCAGATGGATTCCTTGAAGGTGACCTTCAAGGACGTCCGCGATCTGGTGATGCTGAACATCGTCGGCCTGAACGCGATCGACGACAACAAGATCCGTCTCGGCCTGCGCAAGAAGGGCATCCGCCTGCACCAGGTGAAGAACAGTCTGTGCAAGCGCGTCTTCGGCGAGCTCGGCCTGAAGGCCGACGGCGTCTGGGAAGGCAACACCATCGTCGCCTGGGGCGCGAACAGCCTCAAGGAGCTGAGCAAGGAGCTGGAGCCGATCGTCAAGAAACATGAGAAGCTGATCAAGGTCAAGACGGCGATGGCCGACGGCCAGCCGGTGCCGTTCGCCACGGCCCTGACGATGCCGACCCGGCTGGAAGCCATCGGCGAGGTGATCGGCGCGATCCTCGGCCCGGCCCAGACGATCGCGGCCCAGTTGATCGGCCCGGCGGCCCAGGTCGCCAGCCAGTTGCAATCGATCGCGGACAAGAAGGAAGAAGCCGCTCCAGCGGCGTGATGGGTGAACCAGAGCTTCCGGTTTTGAATCTTGATTCTAGCTATTACGCGAGTCGCTGCCCCCGCTTCAGGCAGCCCTGCTTTAGACCCTAGAAAGGACCGAGACTCCCATGGCCGAGACAGCGTTTGCTCCTGAGATCACCGAACTTGGCGACAAGATCGCCAAGCTGACGATCGTCCAGGCGGTGCAGCTCAAGGACTATCTGAAGGAAACCTACAAGATCGAACCGGCCGCGGGCGGCGGCGTCGTCGTCGCCGCGGCGCCCGGCGGGGCTGCGCCTGCGCCCGCTCCCGAAGTCAAGACCGAATTCACCGTCGTCCTCGAAGGCTACGATCCCGCCAAGAAGATCAACGTCATCAAGGTGGTGCGCGAAATCACCGGCCTGGGCCTGAAGGAAGCCAAGGACCTGGTCGAAGGCGCTCCCAAGCCCGTCAAGGAAAACATCGCCAAGGAAGAGGCCGAGAAGATCAAGAAGCAACTGGAAGACGGCGGCGCCAAGGTGTCGCTCAAGTAGTTCGTTGTAGTTAGTGGTTGGTGGTTAGTGGTTGGTGCTGCAAGCCAACGGCAACCACTAACCACCAACCACCAAGCAAACAGAGTCGAGGCGTGCCGGCGGCTGGGCGAGTTTGATAAGGATGTCCTCGCAGCCGCTGGCCCACGTTGTCCTTTGGTGGATGCAGCGTGCGACGCTTCAGCCAATCGGTGGCGGACCTCGGGCCCGCGCGAGCCCCGGAGGGGATGCTCCACATCCTCGCCCGCGCTCTGGGCTTGATCGCCCTGGGCTTGATCGCCCATAGGCTCGAATGGCCTGCCCGCGATGCACGCCGCGGCGCGATGGCACCTCGCGGAACAGCAAACATTGCCTGCATGAACGCGACACTCCGGAGCCAACCGATTCCCGGCGCGCGACACCGGCGCGGGAAGTTCGGCCAGGACGTGTTGTCTATCTAGAAGGAGCGTGAGCCATGTCGATTTCGGCCCATCGCCGCATCATCCCGAGCGCCGTCCGCAACTTCGGCCATTTTGGCGACGCCCTCGACGTCCCCAATCTGACCGACGTGCAGACGCGCTCCTACGACCGCTTCCTGCAACTGGAAGTCCCGCCGGAAAAGCGCGAAGCGCACGGCCTGGAAGGCGTGCTGCGCGAGATCTTCCCGATTGAAAGCTACGACAAGACGCTCAGCCTCAACTACATCCGTTACGAGCTCGGCAAGCCGCGTTACGGCCCCGACGAGTGCCGGCAACTGCGGCTGACCTACGGCCGGCCCTTCCGCGTGTGGCTGCGGCTCAACAAGGAGCAGCCGGTCGAGGAAGAAGTGTACCTGGGCGACATGCCGATCATGATCGGCGGCGGCGAGTTCATCATCAACGGCGCCGAGCGCGTCGTCGTCTCGCAGTTGCACCGCTCGCCGGGCGTCGATTACGTCGTCGAGACCGAGTCGTCCGAGCGCAAGCTCCACAGCTGCCGGATCATCCCCGAGCGCGGCAGCTGGATCGAGATCAACGTCACCAAGAAGGAGACCCTCGGCGTCCGCATCGACCAGTCCGGCAAGTTCTCGGCCATGACGCTGTTGCGGGCCATGGACCCGGAGTACTCGACCGACGAGCAGATCATCCGGGCGTTCCATCAACCCAAGAACATCACCCTGACGCCGGCGCACCGCGAAGCGTTTGAAGGCGCGATCGCCGCCGGCGACGTCATCGATCCGGAGACCGGCGAGCTGTTCCTGGAGGCGGGCGAAACCTTCACGAAGGAGCACGCCGACAAGATGTACGCCAGCAGTTTGAAGTCGGTGGAGGTGTTGCACCAGAAGACCGACCAGGGCCGGCAGATCGATCCGCTGATCCTGGCGTCGCTGAAGGAAGACCCCACCAACACCCACGAAGAGGCGCTGCTGAAGATCTATCAGCGCTTGCGGCCGGGCAACCCCCCGCAACTCGAGAAGGCGAAGGAGCTGTTCAAGGAGAAGTTCCAGGACCCGAACCGTTATCGCCTGGGCAAGGTCGGCCGGTTCCGCATCAACCGCAAGTTCAACCAGGAGATTCCCGAAAGCGAGATGACGCTGCGGGCCCCCGACTACCTCAACGCCATCCGCTACATCCTCAACCTGCGGAGCGGCCAGGGGCACGTCGACGACATCGACCACTTGGGCAATCGCCGGCTCCGCACCATCGACGAGCTGGCGGCCGACGAGCTGCGCAAGGGCTTCCTCAAGCTGCGCCGCACCGTGCAGGAACGCATGTCGATCCGCGACCAGGTCGATATGACGCCGCGCTCGCTGATCAATCCCAAGAGCATCTCGGCCGCCATCGAGTATTTCTTCGGGCGCGGCGAGCTGAGCCAGGTCGTCGACCAGACCAATCCGCTGGCCCAGTTGACGCACGAGCGGCGGCTATCGGCGCTGGGCCCCGGCGGCCTCAATCGCAAGCGGGCCGGCTTCGAGGTGCGCGACGTGCACATCTCGCACTACGGCCGCATCTGCCCGATCGAGACGCCCGAAGGCACGAACATCGGCCTGATCTCGAGCTTGTCGATTTACGCGGGGGTCGATGAGTACGGCTTCCTGATCACGCCGTACCGCAAGGTGCACAAGCGCAAGCTGACCGAGGGCAAGGAAGGGGTCAACTGGCTGCGCGCCGATGAGGAATCGCTGGCGTTCCTGGCGCCCGCGGACACGCCGATCGACCACGGCAAGATCGCCCACGAGCGCGTCACCGCCCGGTTCGGCGGCGACTTCAGCGTCGTGGACGCCGAGAAAGTGCAGTTCGTGGACATCTCGCCCAAGCAGATGGTGGGCGTGTCGGCCGGGTTGATTCCGTTCCTCGAGCACGACGACGCCAACCGGGCGCTCATGGGCTCCAACATGCAGCGGCAGGCCGTGCCGCTGTTGGTGACCGAGCCGCCGCTGGTGGCCACCGGCATGGAGGTGGACGTCGCCAGGAACAGCGGCATGGTCTTGAAGGCCGACCGCGACGGCTACGTCGCCTACGTGGACGGCGAGCGCATCATCATCACGCCGGAGAAGCTGCCGGCGGATTTCGATCGCAGCGAAGATGATGACAAGAAGACCCGCGTGGACCGCATCCTGTCGCAGGCAGGCGCCATGGAGTACGTGCTGCGCAAGTTCGTCGGCTTGAACGAGCGCACCTGCCTCAATCAACGGCCCATCGTGCAGGAGAACCAGCGCGTCAAGAAGGGCCAGGTTTTGGCCGACGGGGCCGCGACCTACGCCGGCGAGCTGTCGCTGGGCCGCAATGTGCTGGTCGCGTTCATGTCGTGGGACGGCTACAACTTCGAGGACGCCATCATCATCAGCGAGAAGCTGGTCAAGGAGGACACGTACACGTCGCTGCACATCGAAGAGTTCGAGATCGAGATCCGCGAGACCAAGCTCGGCAAGGAAGAGTTCACGCGCGACATCCCCAACGTGTCGCCCAAGGCGCTGTCGAACCTCGACGAGAACGGCATCGTCCGCATCGGCACCTTTGTCAACCCCGGCGACATCCTCGTCGGCAAGGTGTCGCCGAAGTCGAAGAGCGAGCTGACCCCGGAAGAGAAGTTGCTGCACGCGATCTTCGGCCGGGCCGGCGAGGACGTCAAGAACGACAGCCTGGAAGTGCCGTCGGGCGTCGAGGGCGTGGTGATCGCGGCCGACAAGTTCAGCCGCCGCGCCGCCATGACCGACGAGGAGCGCAAGGCGATCGACAAGCAGACGCGCGAGGTCGACAGCCGCTTCAACAAGCAGATCCTCGAAGTGTACCAGCAACTGATCGAAGCGCTCGGCGAAGTCCTCGACAAGCGCGAGCTGAAGCCGATCAGCGGCGACCGCGACGACAAGGCGCTGATCGAGCTGGCGTCCACGTTCAAGCCGGAGATGCTGGACATCCGCTCGCCGGACAAGCTCAAGGAAGCCAACAAGGTGTTCAACAAGTTCAAGGAACGCCTGCACTTCCTGGTGGACGAGAAAGAGCGGCAGCTCAACTCGCTCAAGCGCGGCGACGAGCTCCCCTCCGGCGTGCAGCAGATGGTCAAGGTGTACGTGGCCACCAAGCGGGTGATCTCGGTGGGCGACAAGATGGCCGGCCGCCACGGCAACAAGGGCGTCATCTCCAAGGTGCTGCCCGAGGAAGACATGCCGTTCCTGGCGGACGGCACGCCGGTTGATATTCTGCTCAACCCGCTGGGCGTGCCCAGCCGCATGAACGTGGGCCAGATTCTGGAAACCCACCTGGGCTACGCGGCGGCCAGGCTCGGTTTCAAGGCCCTGACGCCGGTGTTCGACGGCGCTCCCGAAGAGGAAATCCGCGGCGCCTTGAAGGAGGCCGGCATCTCCGAAAGCGGCAAGAGCTACCTGTACGACGGCCGCACCGGCGACCGCTTCGAGCAGCCCGTGACCGTCGGCTACATCTACATGCTCAAGCTGCATCACCTGGTGGACGACAAGGTCCACGCCCGCGCCACCGGCCCGTACTCCTTGATCACGCAGCAACCCCTGGGCGGCAAGGCTCGCTTCGGCGGCCAGCGCTTCGGCGAGATGGAAGTGTGGGCGCTGGAAGCCTACGGCGCCGCGTACATCCTGCAGGAACTGCTGACCGTGAAATCCGACGACGTCGAAGGACGGACGAAGATTTACGAGTCGATGGTCAAGGGCGAGAACACGCTGGAAGCTGGAACGCCGGCGTCATTCGACGTGTTGACGAACGAGATCCGCGGACTGGCGTTGAACATGCAGTTGGAGAAGAAGCGGATTTGAGAGAATCAATCCGACGTTCGAATCTCGAAATCCGAAACACACTCGAAACTCGAAAACCGAAATCAGTCCTGGAGGGTTCCCATGAGCGCCGGCGAATCCAGCTACGATCGCATCAACGACTACGGGGCGGTCCGCATCAGCCTGGCCAGCCCCCACGATATTCGATCCTGGTCCTTCGGCGAGGTCAAGAAGCCGGAGACCATCAACTACCGCACCTACCGTCCCGAGAAGGACGGCTTGTTCTGCGAGCGCATCTTCGGCCCGGAGAAAGACTGGGAGTGCGCCTGCGGCAAGTACCGCGGCATGAAGTACAAGGGCATGATCTGCGACCGCTGCGGCGTCAAGGTGACCCACAGCCGCGTGCGCCGCAAGCGCATGGGGCACATCGAGCTGGCCGCCCCGGTGGTGCACATCTGGTTCTTCAAGGCCATGCCGTCGCGCCTCGGCACGCTGCTCGACATGAAGACGACGCACCTGGAACGCATCATCTATTTCCAGGATTACGTCGTCGTCAATCCCGGCGAGACGCCGCTCAAGGAACGGCAACTGCTCACCGAAGACGAATACCGCAAGGCCCGCGAAAGCTACGGCGACACCTTCGAGGCCGGCATGGGCGCCGAAGCCGTGAAGAAGCTCCTGGAGAAGCTCGACCTGGTCACGCTCTCCAAGGCGCTGCGCGACGAGCTGTTCATGATCAGCCAGAAGGAAAAGCCGTCGCGGCAGAAGCAGCGCGATCTCGTCAAGCGTTTGAAAGTCGTCGAGTCGCTGCGCGATTCCGGCCTGGGCGGCCCGCAGAACAAGCCGGAATGGATGGTCCTCGAGTGCATCCCGGTCATCCCGCCCGACCTGCGCCCGCTGGTGCTGCTCGATTCGGGCAACTTCGCGACCAGCGACCTCAACGACCTGTATCGCCGCATCATCAACCGCAACAACCGCCTCAAGAAGCTGGTGGACCTCAACGCGCCCGAGGTCATCATCCGCAATGAGAAGCGCATGCTGCAGCAGTCGGTCGATGCCCTGTTCGACAACAACCGCTGCAAGCGGCCGGTGCTCGGCTCGTCGAACCGTCCGCTCAAGTCGCTGACCGACATGATCAAGGGGAAGCAGGGCCGCTTCCGCGAGAACCTGCTGGGCAAGCGCGTCGATTACTCCGCCCGGTCGGTCATCGTCGTCGGCCCCGAATTGCGGCTGCACCAGTGCGGCTTGCCGAAGAAGATCGCGCTGGAGCTGTATCAGCCGTTCATCATCCGCCGGCTGAAGGAGCTGGGCCACGCCGACACGATCAAGTCGGCCAAGAAGATGCTCGAGCGCAAGGCCGACGAGGTCTGGGACATCCTGGAAGAGGTCATCAAGAACCACCCGGTGCTCTTGAACCGGGCGCCGACCCTGCACCGCATGGGCATCCAGGCGTTCGAGCCGGTGCTGATCGAAGGCAACGCCATCCGCATCCATCCGCTGGTCTGCAAGGGCTTCAACGCCGACTTCGACGGCGACCAGATGGCCGTCCACCTGCCCCTGTCGATCGAGGCCCAGGTCGAGGCGCACGTGCTGATGATGGCGACCAACAACATCTTCAGCCCCGCGAACGGGCAGCCCATCATCTCGCCCAGCCAGGACATCGTCATGGGCTGCTACTACCTCACTGCCGATCCGCTGGCGATGTTCATCACGCCGGGCGGCGTGGTGGACGACCGCATCAAGGACTA
The DNA here is from genome assembly GCA_022616435.1 of Gemmataceae bacterium. GTDB lineage: Bacteria > Planctomycetota > Planctomycetia > Gemmatales > Gemmataceae > JAKEET01. The sequence goes on along the minus strand of JAKEET010000093.1, from coordinate 5,723 downwards.
CCGCAAGCGCCTGCCGATCAACCTCAAGGGCGAAGGCATGTCGTTCTCGAGCACCGACGAGGTGTTCCTGGCGTTCGCCCAGGGCAAGGTCGGCACCCACGCCCGCATCCGCGTCCGCCTGCCGATCGAAAAGAAAGTCGTCAGCGAAATCGTGGTGGACAAGGACAAGGTCAAAGTCGAGGAAGTCAAACGCGACCCGAAGAACCTCTTGATCTCGACCACCGTCGGCCGGGTGATCTTCAACGACATTCTCAAGCCGCACATGCCGTTCTATGACCTGGCCCTGTCCGGCAAGTATTTGAGCCGGATCATCGCCGATTGCTACCAGCTCCTGGGGCGGCGCGAAACCATCGACCTGCTCGACCGCATGAAGGACACCGGCTTCCGCGAATCGACCCGCAGCGGCCTGTCGTTCTCGACATGGGACCTGCGGACGCCGCCGGACAAGGAGCACATCATCAAGGAAACGGAGAAGGAAGTCGACCGCATCCAGAAGCAGTACATGCGCGGCTTCATCACCGACATGGAGCGCTACAACAAGGTGATCGACCACTGGACCGAGGCCCGCGACAAGATCACCAAGCAGATGATGCACGACCTGCGTCACGACATTCGCGACGGGCTGCCGTACTTGAACCCGATCTTCCTGATGGCCCACTCGGGCGCCCGCGGCGGCGTCGAACAGATCCGGCAGCTCGCCGGCATGCGCGGCCTGATGGCCAAGCCGTCGGGGCAAATCATCGAGACGCCGATCAAGGCCAACTTCCGCGAAGGCCTGAGCGTGCTCGAATACTTCAGCTCGACGCACGGGGCCCGCAAGGGCCTGGCCGACACCGCGCTCAAGACGGCCGACTCGGGCTATCTCACCCGCAAGCTGGCCGACGTCGCCCAGAACGTGGTCATCACCACCCACGACTGCGGCACCACGCAGGGGGTCACCAAGGGCGTCATCTACAAGGGCGAGGAAATCGAACGTCCACTGTCGGACACCGTTCGCGGCCGGGTGGCCCGCAACACCATCACGGCCATCACCGGCGAGGTCATCGTCAAGGAAAACGAGATGATCTCCTGGGAGCAGGCTCGCAAGATCGAGCAGCTCGGCCTGGACAAGATCGTGGTCCGCAGTCCCATGACCTGCTCGGCGGCGCTGGGCGTGTGCCGGTTGTGCTACGGCATGGACCTGTCCACCGGAACGCTCGTGGAAGAAGGCATGGCCGTGGGCATCATCGCCGCCCAGTCGATCGGCGAGCCGGGAACGCAGCTCACCATGCGGACGTTCCACATCGGCGGCACGGTCAAGCGCGAGATCGTCGAGAGCGACATCAAGACCCGCCGCGCGGGCATGGTCCGTTTCGTCCGCGTCAACGCCGTCGAGAACATCTCAAGCGAAATCGTGGCACTGTCGCGGACGGGGCAAATCCACATCGTCGGCGCCAAGGACCGCGTCCTGGAAGAGTACGCCGTTCCCTACGGCGCCGTGCTCGCCGTCAAGGACGGCCAGAACATCAACGCCGGCCATCTCTTGTGCAAATGGGACCCGCACCGCGTGCCGATCCTCGCCGAGCGCGGCGGCCGCATCCGCTTCGAGGACATCGTCGAGGGCGAAACGCTCCGCAAGGAGAAGGACACCAACTCCGGCGCCGAACGCTACGTCATCAGCGAGCACAAGGGCGATCTCCACCCGCAGATCATCATCGAGGACGAGCGCGGCCAGAGCCTGGAAGTGCACTACATCCCGGAGAAGGCGTACATCGACGTGCGCGAGGGGCAGATGGTCACCGCCGGCTCACTGCTGGCCAAGACGCCGCGCGAGGTGGGCGGCACGCAGGACATCACCGGCGGCCTGCCGCGCGTCACGGAGATCTTCGAGGCCCGCCGGCCGCGCGATCCGGCGGTGATGGCGGAGATCGCCGGCCGCGTCCGCCTCGGCGAAAAGCGCAAGGGCAAGCGCACCATCATCATCGAGGCCATGGACGAGCACGGCAAGCCGCTGGGCGTCGAGAAGGAGCACCTGGTGCCGCACGGCAAGCCGATGCGCGTGCACACCGGCGACTACGTTCGCGAAGGCGAGCCGCTGGTCGAAGGCCCGCTGGTGCCGCACGACATCCTGCGGATCAGCGGCATCGAGGCGGTGCAGCAGTACCTGCTCCGGGAAATCCAGAGCGTCTACCGCAGCCAGCGCGTGGACATCGACGACAAGCACATCGAGATCATCATCGCCTCGATGCTGCGCAAGGTGAAGGTCGAGACCATGGGCGACACCGGCCTGTTGCCCGGCTCGGTCATCGACAAGTTCGCCTTCCGCGAAGTCAACGATCGCCTGCGCGAGTGCGTGAAGATCAAGAACCCCGGCGAATCCAAGTTCGAGCAGGCCAAGATCGTCACCAAGGAGGCGTTCGAGGAAGTCAAGGCGGCCCTGGTCGCCGAGGACAAGAAACCGCCGAGCTGGGAGCGGCCGACGCCGGCCACCTGCAGCACGCAGCTCCTGGGAATCACCAAGGCGGCGGTCCAGTCCGACAGCTTCATCTCGGCGGCCAGCTTCCAGGAAACCACCAAGGTGCTGACCGAGGCGGCCCTGGCCGGCAAGGTCGACTACCTGGTGGGCTTGAAGGAGAACGTCATCCTCGGCCACCTGATCCCGGCCGGCACCGGCTTCCACACGCACCAGGAAGCGGAAGTGCGCATCCATCCGGAAGCGCTCGAGAGCATGACCGCGGCGCTGCACGCGCCTGCGCCGGCTGCCGAGCCGGCGGAGGCGTCCAAGTGATGGTGCTGCCGAAGCGGTGGAGATTCCAAGCATCCTGGGCCGGACGAGGGGAGGGATTTCCGGAGTGTTCACAGAGCAGATCGCCGCCGATGGAATGAGTCGAACGTTCAATGGATCACCAATCCACGATCGACGCCACGCGCCGCTGGATTGAGTCCATGGTCATCGGACTCAATCTGTGCCCGTTCGCGCGGCGGGTGTTCGAAGGCGACAAGATCCGTTACGTCGTCAGCGCTGCCGAGGATGACAAGGGGCTCCTCGAAGATCTCGCTCGTGAGCTGCAGTTCCTCGCGGCGCCGATCGCGGGCATCGAAACGACCTTGCTCATCCATCCGCGGGCGTTCACCGACTTCCTCGACTACAACGATTTCCTCGACCCCGCCGACCGGTTGCTCGCGGAACTTGGCCTGGAGGGGGTCATTCAGATCGCCGGCTTTCATCCGCGGTATCAGTTCGCCGACACCGAAGCCGATGCCGCCGAAAACTACACGAATCGCTCCCCCTATCCGATGCTGCACTTGCTGCGCGAGGACAGCGTGTCGGCGGCGGCTGACGATCCCGAAGAGCTGCTTGAAATCCCCCGGCGGAACATCGAGACGCTGAACGCCCTGGGCATTGCGAAGATTCGCGCGAGGCTGCAGGGCGACGCCTGGGACAACCAAAGTCAGGACCGATCGGAGAAGTAACGATGGTTTCCAGTCGAGCGCCGTGGACGACTCCCGGGTTATTTCTTTGATGCAGCCCCGGTTCTCGGAGTATAGTGGAGATGCAGTCAAATCGCTGCGCGAGGCGACGATCATGACGCCACGATTGCTCGAACCCGGCAAGGCAGGCGAGCGCATCCGCGAGATCGCCATCCCTGGCGAAGAGTTCTTGCTCGGCCGCGGCCCGGAGTGCGACCTGCGCTTGCACGACTCCGCCACGAGCCGCCGCCATTGCCTGATCCGTGTCCGCGGCGACGAAGCGACACTCGCCGACCTTGGCAGCAGCAACGGCACGTTTGTCAACGGCGCCCGCGTCCTCAGCCAGTCTGTGCTGCACACCGGCGACGAGATCCGCGTCGGCGAGCTGCTCTACATCGTCGATCTGGGCGACGATCCGGCCTGGACGGCGCGGTTCCTGCGCAGCGACGTCGATCCGGTCGCCACCACCTCCCGCTTTCCGCCCCGGGAGGGCGGCAGCAATCCGCACATCCAGGAGTGATGGATCTCAGCCGACGACGACAACCGGCTTGCCCAGCACCGCCAGGCGCGGCTCGACGCCGAGCCCCGGCGCCGTGGACGCGGCCAGCCGGCCATTCGTTCGCTGCGGGGCGCCGTCGGCAATGCTCACCGTGACGTAGCTGTTGAAATCGGTGCTCGTGAACAGCAGCTCCGGCGGCGTGCTGTGCGCCAGGTGCGCGATCGCCGCAGTGACGATGTCGCCGCCCCAGCTGTCCTCGATTGTCATGGCGATGCCCAGCGCCGCGCACAGGTCACGCGCCTGCCGGGCCCGCGTCAGGCCGCCGAACTTGCTGATCTTGATGTTGACCACGTCCATCGCTTGATCGGCATGGCCGCGAAGCAGCGGTTCGATGCCGTCGATGATCTCGTCGAGCACGAACGGCTGCCGGGTGTGCCGCCGCACCGACAGGCACTCGCCATACGTGAGACATGGCTGCTCGATGTAGACGTCGACGTCGTCCACCGCGCGAACGACCCGCATGGCATCGTGCATCAACCACCCGGTGTTGGCGTCCGCGACCAGGCGGTCGCCCGGCTGCAATTCGGCGGCGACGGCGCGAATCCGGGCCACGTCCACGTCCGGGTCGCCGCCCACTTTCAATTGAAAGCGCCGGTAGCCCTCGGCTCGGTAGCCGGCCGCCTTCGCGGCCATTTGCGCCGGTGACTCTTGCGAGATCGCCCGATAGAGCACAAAGTCGTCGCCGTGGCGGCCGCCCAGGAGGGTGCACACCGGCAGCTTGGCGACCTTGCCGAGGATGTCCCAGCATGCCATGTCGATGGCCGACTTCACATACGGATGGCCCTTGAGGGCCAGGTCCATGAAACGGTTGAGCCGCTCCAGATCGAGCGGATCGTGGCCGATCAGGTGCGGCCCAAGCTCGGTGACACCCGCGCGAACGCCCGCGGCGTAGGCGGGAAGATAGAACGGCCCCAGCGGACAGACCTCGCCCCAGCCGACGATTCCGGCGTCCGTTTCGACGCCGACGACGGTGCTGTCGAAGACCGCGACCGACTTGCCGCCGGACCATTGGTAGCTGCCTTCGTGCAAAGGCAGCTCCACGCGGTAGGCGGTGATTCGCTGGATGCGCATGAAGTGATGGTAAGAGGCGACGGCGGCAAGGGCCAGCTAGCCGCCGGCCCGCTTCTTCGCGAGTTGCTCGACGAAGGCTTGGTGTTCTGCCGACGCGAGCCCCTCATGCAGCTTCGCGAGAAACTTGGGAACATCGTGTTGAAGCATCGCGGCGCCATCGAGCCACAACCCAGGGAAAGCACGCGACCGCAAGATACCATCGGTCTGGCGGCAAGAGGTGATAGCGACCGTCAACCAGTTGGCGCCACCGGATCTCTTGTTCATAAAGGAGCACCGCGAGGTACTCTTGAACGCCGGCGGCTTCGTAGAGGTCGTATTTCTGATACCGGCGGCCAACGGCGGCGTTTCTTGTTCGACGGTTGCCATGGCGCTTCCGGTCGATGACGGCACACGCTGGTATGTGCGGATTGTAAGGCGGTTCGGCGGCAATTCCAATGGAAATGCGGCCCGGCCGACGCCATCGAGGCGTCATCGCGATCGCCGTTGCCAAGAAGAAACTTGCTGATTTTTCTTGACAGCCAACCTTGCCTCGCCGAAGAGGAGGTCGAACACGACCGCGCCGCCCGCGAAGCCATCATCGCGGGCCTGCGCGAGCAGTTGCGCCGCGGCGACAAGTCGCTGGTCGGCAACAAGGGTTATCGGC
>JAKEET010000092.1 GCA_022616435.1 Gemmataceae bacterium | reverse complement strand
CTGCAAGGCAGCTTCCCCATCCAGCAAGGTGGCAAGCTCTTTCGCGGACCCGACAGCAGCGGCCGCAACCGCATCTTTCGCGGCGAGCGAGTCGCTTCGTCGGGGGCTGCCAAGGGCTAGCGCATCTGTTCGCCGTGCTCAAGGCGGTCCGCCAACACGCGCAATGCCAGGACGCGGACCCGCTCAATGGCTTCGGCGCGCGTCTTGCCGTAGACCATGACCCCGGGCAGCTCAGGAATGTCGGCGATCCAGCGACCGTCTTCCTCGCGCGACATTTGATGTTCAGCCGCATCGGGATTCTCCACGAAGACTCATGACGTCAACTCCTGTTCTACGACCACGGCCGTGCCATAGGCCAGCACCTCGGTCACGCCGGCCGCCACTTCGTTGGCGTCGTAGCGAACGCCGATGATCGCGTTGGCCCCGATCTGGCCGGCGTGCTCGATCATCAGACCGAAAGCATCCTCGCGGGCCTTCTCGCAAAGCTGCGTGTAGAGCGTGATGTTGCCGCCAAACAGGGTTTGAACGGCGGCGCCGATGTTGCCGACGATGCTGCGGGAGCGGACCACAATGCCCCGCACCAGGCCCAGGTTCCGCACCACGCGGCAATTGGGCAGATCGAAAGTCGTCGTGACAAGCCTTGGATCGACCATCGCCATACGGTCACCTCGCACGGTGTACGCACTCACTTGGAAGCGGGCGCCGGTTCGGCCGCCGCCCCCACGATCTTCACGTTCGTGGACAAATACACCGGCATGTCCCCCTCGTCGAACTGCGCCTCGCCGAACAGGGCTGCAAAGCCCTTGGCCGGCACGCTCAGCCGGTAACGGTACGCGCCCTCCTCCAGCGTCGTCTCCTGCGACTTCCACTCGGCGGGGCGGAAGTCGCGCGTCGCCGAGGCGCTCGTCCAGGCCAGTACGCTCTTGGGCTTGCGGTCGCTGCGCACCGACAGGTCCACGTGGCTGCCGTTTTCCGTCAGCTCCCAGCTCACCTTGGGCAGCTTGATCTGGCCGGCCGCCGCACGGTGGACGGCGAACACGCCGCCTAGCACGCGCGACATGTCCTTGAGGCCGTGGCCATTGTTGGGCACGTAGGTCACGTACTTGTCCCCCGCCAGGCCGTCCCAATAGACGTTCAGCGCATCGAGCGGCCAATAGCGGTCGTTCGTGCCCAAGAGCAGCCACTTCGGTTGCTTGAGCGATCCGCGATACGTGTAAGGATCGACGAGCCTGTTGAGTGCCCGGCCCTCGGGCGTTTCGGAGCGCTCCTGGATACGGCGGCGGGTGTAGTCTTCGATCTGCTCGGAATATTTGCCCCAGGTGGCCAACTGGTGCTTCATCTGGCTGGGCATGTTGAGCACGTCGATCACCATCGGGGCGATGGCCGTCACGCGGGCATCGACCGCCCCGGTGAGCCACGTCGTCCAGCCGCGCTTCGAGGCGCCGGTGACGGTGAACTGCTTGACCGGCACGTCCCACTCCTTGCGGCAGAACTCCTGGATGGCGTCCATCGCCCGCACCGCGCTCTTAGTCATCGGCAGCAGCAGCGGCCATTCGTCGCCTTCGCCATCGAGGTATTTCTCGAACGTGTAGGCGATGATCTGGTCCTCGACCATGCCGCCCAAGATCGGCTGCTGCGGCACGTGCAGCAGCACGGCGATAGGGCTTTTCAGCTTGGCCGCGGCCAGGGCCAGCATCTGGGCCTCGCGCGGCAGGCCCTCGTCGCCGCGCGGCGCGGCTGCCAGCTCGTCGCGCCACCGCCCGCCGGCGATCAGCAAGAGGCCCTGCGAAGTGGTCACCTCCGTCGGCTTGATCACAAAGAGCTGATGCCGCCAGGTGATGTCCTTCCACTTCTGCGAGGTGAGGATCAGCTCCGCGTATGAGATGCCCAGGAGCGTGCCCTCGCGGCGCTTGACCCAGCGATAGCTGTCGTCGGCCTTGGCGACGTATTCGTGCAGGGCGGACTTGGCCGCGGCCGGCGCGGCGGCAGCCGGCCGCGCTTCATCAGCCCGCGGCGCGCTGCCCATGAGGGACAAGAGCAGGGCAATGGCCGGGATTAGATGGGATTTGCTCAAGGTCATGCGCGAATGATAGTGGAGAGGGTTCTCGACGTGACCAAATATCCGCCCACGAGCGGCTTTCTCGTTCGACGTTGGACGTTGGAAGTTCGATGTTCGGCCGTGTCACATTCTCGCACGCCCGTCACCAGGAGAACAAGCGTCGCGGCGCGTCCGCAGGGGGCGCACGAGCGGCCGGTGCATCGGCGCGTGGGCGCGGTGGGCGTGCCCCAACGACTGCTTCGGCCGCCTCCGGCTGCGGGACGACGGGCGCCGGCTGCGGAATGATGGGCGCTGGCCGTGGCGGCGGCGCGAGCTGGTCGGCATAAACGGGGCCGGACGAATACCCACCGCGGCCGTCATAAATCCGCCGCTGCCCGATCGGCTGCTCGACCGGCGGAAAGTCCCAGGCGAAAGTCAGCGGCGGCCCAAATAGCCAGAGCTCCTCCGGCCCGTACAGCGACCAGGCATTCGACTGCCACTGCGTCCAGTCGAGCACGGCAAGCTGCCGCGCGACGACCTGTTGCTCGCGCAGCCGCGCGTCGCGCGAAAAGGGCGCGGCGTACGGAGAAATGACGTATCCCGGCGCCGCGTACGGTCGCGCGGGGACCAGCTCCTGAGCACCGGCCAGGGAAGCCCACGTCACGGCGGCAAGGCATCCGAGCATCAACGGCAATGGCGTGCGGCCCATGGCGTGCTCCTTCTCGCAAGGTTGGCGATGGTCCGTATCGTGAGCGACGTTTGTGACCTGCGGTCTGCCACGCACCGCATTGTAGTCAGATGGTGGATATGCCAAAAGCAGAATTGGTGTTGCAGGCCTTGAGCTCTGAAAGGATCGGCGAATCGACGACGCGCATCGCCCCGAAGGGGCGAGACTCGACAGCCCAGGCCGAAGGCCTGGGTCGGGATGGTGCAAAGTACGAAAGCCCTGAAGGGGCGTAACCTCCGAGCGGTCATTCGTGCCGCCCTTTCAGGGCTTACACCGTCACCCGTCTCCCTTACCCAGGCCTTCGGCCTGGGCTGTCGAGTTTCGGCCCGTTGGGCCTCTCCCTCGTCGGTCGACTCGATTCACTCAACCTGGCGGTGTCGAGGCGGCTTCCGGATGCAGGCTCCAGAACGGCGGCGCGATGGGCGACACGAAGCCGGCCGGCTTGACGCTCAGAATGCTTGTCTCGCACAGCGACAACACCTTCTCGGCCGTGTTGCCCAGCAGCAGCCCCGGGATGCCGCTGCGGCCCACCGTTCCCATCGCCACCAGATCGACCTTGAGGTTCTTGGCCAGGCGGACGATCTCGCGCCAGGGCGTGCCCCAGGTGAGCCGCGGCTCGACGGTCACCTCGACGGCCACGTTGCCCGCGGCCTCCGGGGGCGTGAGCTGCTCGGTGAACTCTTGCAGCCGCTCGCTGGCTCGCTTGCGGATTTGCCGCCGCAGCGTCTGCCGCGACGTGCCGGCGGCGAGTTTCTCAAAGGCATTGTCCGGCGTGTCGCGCTCGTCGATCGTGTGCATCACGTAGAGCGTGGCCCCCGACAGGCCGGCCAGCCACCAGGCCTGCTCCATCGCCGGTCGGCTGGCATCGGAGAAATCGGTCGCCGCCAGGATCGCCCGCGGCGCCGCCACCCCCTCGCCGCGCACGACCCACACTGCGGCCGGGCACTTCCGCACCAGCCGCGTGGCGGTGCTGCCCACCAGCAACCGCTTCCACCCGGACAGTCCGCGCGTGCCGGTCAACACCAGGTCGTGCCCTTCGGCTTGCACGGCGTGGATGATCTCGACGAACGGCTCGCCCAGCAGCGTTTCTGTCCGCACTTGCGGCCCGGCGGGTTGCGTGACGACGGGCGCTGCACCGACAGACTCCTTGCCGGCGAGCTCTCCGCTGGCGGGCTCCGGCCCGGCGGGCGCGAGCCGGCTGATCAGCTCTTTGAGCCGCTGGTCTGACTCCCGGCGGACCTCGCGCTGGAAGACTTCCATGTCGCCCTGCGTCAGCTCCGATCGCGCCAATGCCGGGGCGTCCCGCAGCGCCTTGGCGATGTCGGCCAGCACGTGCACGACCGTCAAGTGCGCGCCGGTCCGCTGGGCCAGCCAGAGGCCTTGGCGGGCCGCGGCCTCGCCATGCGGCGAAAAATCGGTGGCGGCGAGCAGCTTCTGGAAACCGGGCATCCCACCAGAGTGGCGGCACGCGGCCGCGGAATCAAGTAAGATGTCGTCGAAAAGGTGGCCAGCCATGCGCCAGCAGACAGAAAGATGGAGGACAGAAAGATTGAGGACAGGAAGATGAGTTCGTTGGACACGCATCTGCAACATCTTCCTGTCCTCGATTTTCCTGTCTTCTCCATTTCTTGATCTAGGAGTTGATATGCCCATGCGGAAGAACGGCCTCATCGATGTCAACAATCCGACGATCTCCCGCCGCCGCTTCCTCTCGGCGGCCACGAGCGCCGCGGCCGGCCTGACGATTGTCGCGCCGCATGTGCTCAGCGGGCAGGGCAAGATCGCTCCCAGCGACCGGCTCAACGTGGCCGGCATCGGCGCCGGCGGCATGGGCGGCGGCGACATCGCCACGGTCGCCCGGCTGGGCTCGAATATCGTGGCCCTCTGCGACGTAGATGAGGAGCGCGCGGCCGGCTCGTTCAACGCCTTTCCCAAGGCGCGGCGCTACAAAGACTTTCGCGAGATGCTCGAAAAGGAGGCCAAGAACATCGACGCGGTCACCGTCGGCACGCCCGACCACGTGCACGCCGTGGCCTCGATGGCCGCCATCCGCGCCGGCAAGCACGTCTACTGCCAGAAGCCGCTCACCCACACGTTGCACGAATGCCGCGAGCTGACCAAGGCCGCTCGCGCCGCCGGCGTCGTCACCTCGATGGGCAACCAGGGGCACGCCACCGAAGGCGCCCGGCTCACCAACGAGTGGATCGCCGCGGGCATCATCGGCGAGGTGCGGGAAGTGCACGTCTGGTCCGACCGCGCCGGCCGGCTGTGGAAGCAAGGCATCGACCGCCCGACGGACAGGCCGCCCGTGCCGCCGAAGCTCGACTGGAACTTGTGGCTCGGCCCGATCCGCGAGCGGCCGTATCATCCGGCCTACGTGCCGGTGAAGTGGCGCGGCTGGTGGGACTTCGGCACCGGGGCCTTGGGCGACATGGGCTGCCACATCATCGACCATCCGGTGTGGGCGCTGAACCTCGGCGCGCCGGCCACCGTCGAGGCCCGCACGACGCTCGACGGCACCGTGCTCGATAACAACCGCCTCAACTTCGAGACCTACCCGATCGCCGCGATCATCACCTACGACTTCCCCAAGCGCGGCGAGCTGCCGCCGGTGCGCATGACCTGGTACGACGGCGGCCTGATGCCGCCCACGCCGGCCGAGATGCCCTCGGGCCAACGCTTGCCCGACAACGGCGTGCTCTACATCGGCAGCCGCGGCAAGATGTACCACAGCTCCCACGGGGGCACGCCGCAGCTCCTGCCGGCCGCGCTGCACGAGGCGGCCAAGGCTGTTCCTAAGACCATGAAGCGCTCGCCCGGCCACTACGAAGAGTGGGTCGCGGCCTGCAAAGGCGGCCGCCGGCCTGCGGCCGGCTTCGACTACTCCGGTCCGATGACTGAAACCGTGCTGCTGGGCGTGCTGGCGATGCGCGCCCCCGGCACACGGCTGGAGTGGGACACCGAGAAGCTGCGGGTGAAGAACGCCCCCGAGCTGAATCAATTCGTCCATACGGAGTATCGCCGGGGGTGGACGCTGTGAACGTGGGGCACTTTCCAAACG
>JAKEET010000091.1 GCA_022616435.1 Gemmataceae bacterium | reverse complement strand
TCGCCTTCGTGAAGTTGGAATCGCTAGTAATCGCAGGTCAGCAACACTGCGGTGAATGTGTTCCTGAGCCTTGTACACACCGCCCGTCAAGCCACGAAAGAGAGGAGCGCCCGAAGTCGTCTTTACCGACGCCGAAGGCGAAACTCTTGATTGGGACTAAGTCGTAACAAGGTAACCGTAGGGGAACCTGCGGTTGGATCACCTCCTTTCTAAGGATGTAATCCACGTCCAACCGGGCGACCGGTTGGAACGGATCATGATCACACTGCTCGTATCGGTTCACACCAGCCCGAAGCGCAAGCAAGGGCTGGAGCTAGGTGCCTGCCGAACCAAAGATAAAGACCCCGCTGGGCGAAAGCTCAGCGGGGTTTTGTTGTTCCCTACTTCTTCACCCGTTCGAACGTCAGGAGGAATCGGCCGCTGCCTTCCGGGGCTTCGAACGCGGCGGGTCGGCCCTTGGATTTCTCCGCGAAGCAGATCTTGCGGGCGTCCTTGCCCAACTCATAGATGCCGAGGTACTCGTTGCCGCTGAAGACCCCGGACGTCGGCATGAAGTCGATGGTCTTCGGCTTTTGCGTGGGGTCGATGTCGCTCTTGCCGCTGCTGATCTCCTTGCCGTCGGCTTCGACGATCCAGGCGCCGTCGGCCTTGTTGATGAAGAGAAGCTTGGCGGCATTGTTCTGGTCCACCTCTTTGCCGTCGAGGACAAACGAGGTGACTTTCCAGACGCCCTGGTACAGCTTGCGCTCCTTGTCGACGGCGTCCTCACCGGCCTGGCCGGCGACGCCGAGAGAAAATGCCAGGCTCAACACGAGTGCTAACGTAATTCGCATATGGCCCTCCGCATGAAAATGGCATCCTTGGCGATCGATTCCTCGGATCACGATGTCGGCGAACCGTTTCAGCTCGTCTCCCGCAGCGGCGTCGCGCCGTCCTTCAGCAAGTAGAGCACCGGCAAGGCTAGCAGGCACAGCAGGCCGGTGCAACCCCAGGCGGCGTGGCGGCCCTTCGCCAGCGTGTACTTGCGGCCCATAGCGCAGGCCAACTGTCCTTCATCCCGCGTTCTGCGCCTGCGCCCGCGACAGCGCCACGAACACGTCCTCCAGCGACGGCTCCGTCTCGACCATGGTCACGTCCGGCCCGAGGTCCTGGAGGGCCGCGTCCTTTTCCGCCAGCGCGTGGATCGATTGGCCGAAGATGGTCGCCTGCAGCACGCCGGGGTAATCGTGCAGCTTGCTGAGCAGGGCCGCGCTGTCTTTGGATTGAATCTCCAGCCAGTGCGTCCCCGGCGGCGTGACTTCGTACATCTCCTTCAGTTCCGTGGGCGTGCCCAGGGCCAGCATGTTGGCCATGTAAATGTAGCCGACGCGGCCGCAGCGCTCGGCCTCGTCCATGTAGTGCGTGGTCACCACCAGCGAGATGCCCTCGGCCGACAACTGGAATAGCAGGTTCCACAGGTCGCGGCGGGCGACCGGGTCGATGCCGGCCGTCGGTTCGTCGAGGAAGATCAGCCGCGGCCGGTGCAAGAGGGCGCACACCAGGGCCAGGCGTTGCTTCCAGCCGCCGGAGAGCCGGCCGGCGCGGCGGCCCAGGTACGGCCCGATCCCGGATAGCTGGATCAACTCGTCCTTGCGGCGGCGGGCGTCGGCCGGCGGCATGCCGTAGATGCCCGTGTAGAAATCCATGTTCTCTTCGGCGGTCAGGTCCTCGTAGAGCGAGAACTTCTGCGACATGTAGCCGATCTGGGCGCGGACGCGCTCGGCCTCGACGGCGACGTTCTTGCCCAGCACATAGGCCTCGCCCTCGGCCAGCGGCAGCAGGCCGCACAGGCCGCGGATCAGGGTGGTCTTGCCGGAGCCGTTGGGCCCGAGCAAGCCGAAGACCTCGCCCTGCGACACGGTGAGGCTGGCGCGGTTGACGGCGGTGAACGCGCCGAAACGAATGGTGACGCCGCGGGCGTCGATGGTGTGGTTCGGCGGCGAAGTAGAATCACTCACTGTGATGTTTCGTGTTTTCGTACTTTCGTGCTTTCGTGATCGTTTTCGTGCTTTCGTGATGACCGTTCAACGCTTGGCGTTCTCTAGCGAATCCTCACGTCGGCGGCCATGCCGGCGTTGACGACGCCTTGGGGATCATCGACGCGGATCTTGACGCCGAACACTTGATGGCGGCGCTCGTCCACGCTTTGCACGTTGCGGGGGGTGAATTCGCTGATCGAGGCGCGGTGGAACACCTTCCCCTTGAACACCGTGTGGGGGTGCGAGTCGATCCGGACGTCCACCTCCTGATTGAGCGTGACCAGGCCGAGCTGTGTCTCGGGCACGAAGATCTTCACCCAGAGATCGTCGGCGCACAGGACGCGCACGACCGATTGGCCCGCGGCGACGATGTCGCCCGGCCGCACGGCGACCACCTCCATGATGGCTTTGTCGAACTGCGGGGCGTCGGGCACGACGACGACGGCTTCCTTCAGGTTGATTTCGACTTCGTGCAGCTTGGCCTTGATCTCGAACAGCTTGGCCTTGGCGAGGGCGATGTCCTCCGGACGGCTGCCGTTGTGCAGCTCGTCGGACTTGGCTTGCGCCTGTTGCCATGCGGCCTTGGCCTCGGCTTTGTCTTCCTTGCGGTTGCCGGCGAGGAACATGTCGTGCCGGGCCCGGGCGGCGTTGGCGCGGCCGCGGGCCCGGTCGCGGGCCGCCAGCGCCGCCTCGTATTCGGCGCGGGCAATCGAGCGCGTCCGGTACAAGTCGCCCACGCGCGCCAGGTCATCGATCGTTTGCTTCAGGTCGGCCTCGGCGGTCTCCAGCTCGCTCTTGGCTTGCCGCTTCTCCTCCTCGCGCCAGCCGGCCACCATCTTGTCATAGCGGGCCTTGGCGGCGTCGGCGGCGGCCTGGGCGGCCCGCTTTTCCTCCACGCGCGGGCCGTACACGATCCGCTCCAGCTCCGCTTCCGCTTGCAGCACCCGCGCCTTGAGCTGCTCACGCTGGTTCTCCAGCTCCGGCGCCTCGATGACCACCAGCTCCTGGCCGCGCGACAGCTCCTGGCCCTCCAGGACCAGCACCCGCGCGACCCGGCCGCCGATCTTGGAGCCGAGCCGGACTTCCTGAATCTCGACGATGCCGGGGAAGCGCAGGACATGGTTGTTGCCGAAGGACCAGTACAGATACAGTCCGGCGGCGACGGCGGCCAGGGCCAGACAGGCGATCAGGAGGGCTTTCTTCACGGGCGGCATCCCCGCGGACACTGGAGATGAATCAGGACTCTATGGTTAGTCTATGCCACTTCGGAAGCCGGTTTCCAGTGCCGCGCCAGGTACATATAGCAAAGGGAACGAACGCCAAAGTGCAAGCGGAGACGACGATGCCGGAGGACGTCATCCAGCCCACCGCCAGCCGGCCGATCAAGAAGCTGCTGGTCGCCAATCGCAGCGAGATCGCCATTCGCGTGTTCCGGTCGTCCCACGAGTTGGGCATTCGCACCGTCGCGATCTACGCCCACGAGGATCGCTTCGCCCTGCACCGCTTCAAGGCCGACGAGGCCTACCGCGTCGGCACTCCCGGCGAGCCGCTCCGCGCCTACCTCGACATCCCCGCCATCGTCGCATTGGCGACGCAACACGGCATCGACGCCATCCATCCCGGCTACGGCTTCCTTTCCGAGAACGCCCGCTTCGCGGAGGCCTGCCGGGCGGCCGGCGTCATCTTCGTCGGCCCCAACGTCCGCGTGCTGGAACATCTCGGCGACAAGCTGGCGGCCCGGCGCATCGCCCACGAAGCCAGGGTGCCGATCCTGTCGGGCAGCGACCACCCCTTGAGCGATCAGGGGGGCGACAAGGCCGAGGCCCGCAAGGTCGCCAAGAAGCTCGGCTACCCCGTGATCGTCAAGGCGGCGATGGGGGGCGGCGGCCGCGGCATGCGCGTGGTGCACGCCGCCGAGCACCTCGACGAGGCCCTGGAGCAGGCGCAGCGGGAAGCTGGCACAGCCTTCGGCGTTGCCGACGTGTTTCTGGAGAAGTTCGTGCGCCGGGCCCGCCACATCGAGGTGCAGCTCCTGGGCGATCGGCATGGCAACCTCGTGCACCTGTTCGAGCGCGATTGCTCGCTGCAGCGCCGGCATCAGAAGGTGGTGGAGATCGCGCCGGCGCCGAACCTGGACGCCGACGTGCGCCGCCGGATCTGGGACGCCGCCCTGGCGGTGGGCCGAGCGGCGGGGCTCGACAACGCCGGCACGGTTGAGTTCCTGTTCGACGTCGACACGGGCCAGTTCTACTTCATCGAGGTCAACCCGCGCATCCAGGTCGAGCACACCGTGACCGAGGAAATCACCGGCCACGACCTCATCCGCACGCAAATCCTGATCGCCGAGGGCCGGCCGCTGTCCGACCCGGACATCGGGCTGGGCGATCAAACGGCGATTCAACAGCACGGCTTCGCCCTGCAGTGCCGCGTCACCACCGAAGACCCGAGCAACAAGTTCATCCCGGACTACGGCCGGCTCAGCCATTACCGTTCGGCGAGCGGGCTGGGGATCCGCCTGGACGCCGGGTCCGCGTTCACCGGCGCCGTGATCACGCCGTTCTACGATTCGCTTTTGGTGAAGGTGACCGCGCACGGGCTGCGTTTCGTGGACGCCGCCCGGCGCATGGAGCGTTGCCTGCAAGAGTTCCGCATCCGCGGCGTGAAGACGAACATCCCGTTCCTGATCAACCTGGTCAATCATCCGAGTTTCCTGGCCGGCAAGGCGACGACGAGCTTCATCGACGAGACGCCGGCGCTGTTTCAGCTCCCGTACCGCCAGGACCGGGCGACGCGGGTGCTGACGTACGTGGCCGACATCATCGTGAATGGCCATCCGGAAGCGGCGGTGCGGCAACTGGCCCAATCGCCGCGCCGCAAGCTGATTCCGAAGGAGCCGGCGCCGGTGCCGGCGCTGCCGGTGACCCTGCCCCACCAGGCCCCCGCCTCGACAAGGGGGGAAGGCGACGAGTGGGCGCCGCGCGGCACCCGAAACCTGTTCGAGGAGCTGGGACACGACAAATTCCTGCGCTGGATTCACGAGCACAAGCGGCTGCTGTTGACGGACACCACGTTCCGCGACGCCCATCAATCGCTCCTGGCGACGCGGCTGCGGACCTACGACATGCTGCGCATCGCGCCCGTGTACGCGCGCTGGCACGCCGGCTTGTTCTCGCTGGAGATGTGGGGCGGGGCGACGTTTGACACGGCCATGCGCTTCCTCAAGGAAGATCCGTGGCAGCGGCTCGAGCAACTGCGCAGGGCGATCCCCAACATCCTGTTCCAGATGCTGTTGCGGGCCAACAACGCCGTCGGCTACGCCAACTACCCGGACAACCTCGTCAAGGCGTTCATCCGCGAGTCGGCGGCGGCGGGGATCGACGTGTTCCGCATTTTCGACGCGCTCAACTGGCTGCCGAACATGAAGCTGGCGGTCGAGGCGGTCCGGGCCAGCGGCAAGCTGGCCGAGGCGGCGCTCTGCTACACCGGCGACATCCTCGACAAGCGCCGCGACAAGTTCAGCCTGAAGTACTACGTCGAATTGGCCAAGGAGCTGGAGAAGATGGGGGCCAGCATGCTCGGCATCAAAGACATGGCCGGGCTGTGCAAGCCGTACGCCGCCCAGAAGCTCGTGCGGACCCTGAAGGACGAAATCGGGCTGCCGATCCACGTGCACACGCACGATTCGGGCGGCGGGCAGCTCGCGTCGTTGCTCTTGGCGGCGGAGGAGGGCGCGAACATCGTCGATGCCGCCATGGGCCCGCTGTCGGGCATGACCAGCCAGGTCAACTTGAACACGCTGGTCGAATGCCTGCGGTTCACGCCGCGCGACCCCGGGATGGAGTTCGACAAGCTCCAGCAAACCGCGGACTACTGGCACGCGGTGCGGAAGTACTATCTCCCGTTCGAATCGGGCCAGCTGGCGCCGAGCGCCGACGTGTACCTGCACGAGATGCCCGGCGGCCAGACCACCAACCTGCACCAGCAAGCCCAGGCCCTGGGCATCGAGTCGCGCTGGGCGGAATGCTGCCGGATGTACGCCGAAGTGAACCGCCTGTTCGGCGACATCGTCAAGGTGACGCCGACATCGAAGGTGGTCGGCGACATGGCGCTGTTCATGGTCGCCAACAACCTGACCCCCGCCGACGTGCTGGACGGCCCGCGCGAGCTGACGTTCCCCGAATCGGTGGTCGAGTTCTTCGAGGGCAAGCTCGGCCAGCCGGCCGGCGGCTTTCCGAAAGCTCTGCAGAAACGCGTCCTCAGGGACCGCAAGCCGATGAAGGGCCGGCCCGGCGCGCAGCTGCCGCCGGCCGACATCGAGGGGACGCGGCGCCGGCTCGGTCAGGAGCTCCAGCGAGTCGTCAGCGACCGCGAGGCGATCACGCACCTGCTGTACCCGCGCGTCGCCGCCGACTTCCAATCCCACCTGGCGAAACATTCCGACGTCAGCGTGCTCCCCTCGCCGGTGTTCTTCTACGGCATGGACCCCGGCGATGAAATCGGCGTCGACATCGAAGAGGGCAAGACGCTGATCATCAAGTTCTTGACGGTCGGCGACCCGCACCTCGACGGCCGGCGGCTGGTGTTCTTCGAGCTGAACGGCCAGCCGCGCGAGGTGCTGGTGGTCGATCGGAGCCTGTCGGCCAACGTGCGCTCGCATCCGAAGGCGGAGCCGAACAACCCGCTGCACATCGCCGCCCCGATGCCGGGGCTGGTGGTGCGCGTCAACGTCGCCGCCGGCGAGCGGGTGACGCAGGGCCAGAAGTTGATCACGCTCGAGGCCATGAAGATGGAGACGACGGTGTACGCGGAGAAGGCCGCCCTGGTTGAGGACGTGCTGGTCCGGGCGGGGACGCAGGTGGAGGCGGGGGATTTGATGGTGCGGTATCAGGGGCAATGACTCTTCATCAATTCTTATTCATTTCATTGACAAATCCACACGCGGCGGGTCTTATTTGTCTATCCCAAGCTGTCCACCGAATGTCTTTGTGCGCCGACGCTTGGGCTCACCATTGGAATCGCTGCCATGGCGCAAGCCTGTCTCAGCAAGGTCTCGCGCTTGCTTCCAGTTCTCACCCTCGCCTTGGCCGCGTTGACGTGCGCTTCTTGCGGTTCGGGAACAACGCGGCAGAAAACCTATCCCGTGGCAGGCAAGGTCCTCTGGAAAAGCGACAAGACGCCGGCCATCAATGCTCTGGTCGTCTTCCGTCCGACTGGCGACGCCAAGCCCGAAGCCTGGCCGGAGGGCTTTCCGCGCGGCACGGTCGGCGCCGACGGCTCGTTCAAGTTGACGTCGTATGTCGCCGGCGACGGCGCTCCCGCGGGGGAGTACGGCGTGCTGATCACCTGGCCGCGAGCCGGAGCAGCCGAGGACGAGGAGAGCGAAGCGCCGGAGAGCGAAGACCGCTTGGACGGCGCCTACAGCAATCCGAACGCTCCCGCGTGGCGCAAGCAGGTCAAGCCGGAGAACAACGACCCCAAGGACTTTACCTTCATCCTCAAATAGACGCTTCTCGGGAGAACCGCATGACTCGTCCTCCGCCGCGCACCGGCTTCACCCTCATCGAGTTGCTGGTGGTGATCGCCATCATTGCCATCTTGATCGCCCTGCTGGTCCCGGCCGTGCAAAAGGTGCGCGAGGCGGCGGCGCGGACGCATTGCCAGAACAACCTCAAGCAGATTGGCATCGGCTTGCACGGCCATCACGACACGTTCAAGGTCTTCCCGCCGGGCGGGGTCAACACGGCGCTGCCGAAGGTGGGAGTTCCGGCCGCCAACCCGGCCTTGCTGCACGGCTGGGCGGTGTTCATCCTCCCCTTCGTCGAACAGCAGACGATCCGGAACCAGTATCGTCTCGATCTCGATTGGCGCGATCCCGCCAACGCCGCGGCGGTGCGTTCGAGGGTGCCGATCTTCTTCTGTCCCACCTCGGGCGACCAGCAGCGCGTCGATGCCTTCAACAACGCCCCGTTCACCAACATCCAGGCGTCCATTTGCGACTACGCGCCCGTCAACGGCGTGAGCGGCGGCCTGGTCACGGCCGGGCTGGTCCCGACGACGCCGAGCCTGCAGGGGGTGTTGCGGGTCAACTTCCTCGCCATGTTCGTCGACATCAAGGACGGCAGCTCGAACACCATGCTCATCGCCGAAGACGCCGGCCGGCCGCAGCGCTGGCGCAGCACCGGCGGCCTTGGCGGCCGCTTCAGCGGCGCCGGCTGGGCCGACCGCGAGGCCGAGTACATCCTGCACGGCTTCACCGCCGACGGCGTCAGCTCGCCTGGCCCCTGCGCCATCAACTGCACCAACAACAACGAAATCTTCGCCTTTCACACCGCCGGGGCTCATTGCCTGTTTGGCGACGGCTCGGTCCGGCTCGTCGGCGCCAGCGTCAGCATCCGCACGGTGGCGGCGATGATCACGCGCATGGGCGGCGAAGTGTACGACCCGAACTGAATCATTCTCGCGTGATTTGATCAGGCAGGCGCCGGGAACTGCTGCCCCAGCTCGCGCGCCTGGCCGCGGATCACGTCGCCAAGCGCCTTGTCGTCGGGGGCCGACAGCACCCGGCCGATCCAGCCGGCGATCAGCCGCATCTCGGGCTCCTTCATGCCGCGCGTTGTCAGGGCCGGCGTGCCGATGCGGATGCCGGACGGATCGAGCGGCGGCCGGGCGTCGAACGGAATCTTGTTCTTGTTGACCGTGACGCCGGCACGGTCGAGCGCTTCCTCGGCGGTTTTCCCGGTCACGCCGCGCGAGGCCACGTCCACGAGCAGCAAGTGCGTGTCGGTGCCGCCGGACACGATGCGAAAGCCGAGGCGTTGCAATTCATGGGCGACCGTCTTGGCGTTGGCGATCACCTGGGCCGCGTAGCTCTTGAAGCCGGGCCGCAACGCCTCGCCGAAGGCCACCGCCTTGGCGGCGATGACGTGCATGAGCGGCCCGCCTTGCAGGCCGGGGAACACGGCCGAGTTGATCTTCTGAATCCACTCCTGCTTGCACAGGACCACGCCGCCGCGCGGGCCGCGCAGCGTCTTGTGCGTCGTCGTGGTCACGAACTCGGCGAACGGCACCGGGCTCTGATGCTGCTCGGCGGCGACCAGCCCGGCGATGTGGGCCATGTCCACGAACAACAGCGCGCCGGTCTCCTGGCTGATCTGCTTGAAGCCGGCGAAGTCGAGTTCGCGCGGATAGGCGCTGGCGCCGGCGACGATCATCTTCGGCTTGTGCTCGCGGGCCAGCTTGGCGAGCTGGTCGAAGTCGATGCGCTCGTCGTCCTTGCGGACCCCGTAGCCGACCACCTTGTACCACTTGCCCGAGAAGTTCAGGTGCATGCCGTGGGTCAGGTGGCCGCCGTGGGCCAGGTCCATCGCCAGGATCGTGTCGCCGTGCTGCAGGGCGGCGAAGTAGACGGCCATGTTGGCCTGGGCGCCCGAGTGCGGCTGGACATTGGCGCGGTCGGCGCCGAACAGCTTCAACAGCCGCTCGATGGCCAGCCGCTCGACGACATCGACGTTCTCGCAGCCGCCGTAATAGCGCTTGCCGGGCAGGCCCTCGGCGTACTTGTTGGTCAGCACCGAGCCCTGGGCTTCCATGACCGCCCGGCTCGTGTAGTTTTCCGACGCGATCATCTCCAGGCCGTCCTGCTGGCGCCGCTGCTCGTGCGCGATCGCCTGCCAAACGTCCGGGTCGGCCGACTGCAATACGTTCATGCTTGACCTCCATGGACTGTTGCAGTGATTATAGTGTTCGTCGGCCGGCGAGCGGCGCGGCGTAAGCCCGACGTGCCGGCATCGCATCGTGCCCGACTGCTTCACGTCCACGTCGGGCTTGCGCCGCGACGCTCGCCGAATGATCACAACTTGTATACTTTCCCTATGCTGTTCGCCACGCTGGCCGATGAGCTGCGCTCGATCGCCGATTGGTTGCCGACGTGGCTGCTGTTCACGGGGGCGTGCCTCGGACATGCCTATCTCTGGACGGTCGCGCTGAACCTGCTCTACGGCAACCCGCTGCCGCACTGGCTGCTGAAGTTCACCCGCAAGATCGACATCGTGTTCATCTTGTGCGCGCCGGCCATCTTCTGGTTCGCGCTCGACCTGACCCATTCGAACCAGCTTCAATGGTCCGCCGGCAACCTGCGCTTCTGGCTCGCGCCCTACACGCTCATCTGCTGCGTGTTCGGCCTGGTGATCGGGCCGATCGCGCAGCTGCGGTACTGGCTGCGGCGGACGGCGCCGCAGCAGATCGCCTGCACCGGCCGGATCGTGGATGTCGCCAGGGAGCTCGGCTACTCCCCCAGCGGCACGGGCAAGCGTGCCGGCGCGTGCCGGTTGCCGTTCAACGACGTCTTCCGGGTCGAGATCAACGAGAAGACCTTCGCCTTGCCGCAACTGCCGCCGGCATGGGACGGGCTGACCATCTTGCACCTGACCGATCTCCACCTCTGCGGCGTCCCCGATCGCCGCTTCCACCAGCTCGTCATCGACGAATGCATGAAAGACGGCGTCCCCGACCTGGTTGCCCTGACCGGCGACGTGGTCGACAGCGCCTGGCACCATCGCTGGATCTTGCCGGCGCTTGGACGGCTGCGCTGGAACCTGGCGGCGTTTGCCATCCTCGGCAATCATGATCTGTGGTACGAGCACGAGCTGACGCGCCGCCGCTTGCGACGCCTGGGCATGCGCGTGCTCGGCAACGGCTGGGAAACGCTCGACGTCCGCGGCCAGCCGATGACCGTGATCGGCCACGAGGGACCGTGGTTCACGCCGCCGCCGGACCTGTCGAGCTGCCCGGCCGATGTGTTCCGCCTGTGCCTGAGCCACACGCCGGACAACCTTCCCTGGGCGCGGCGGCGCCGCATCGACCTGGTGCTGGCCGGCCACGTCCACGGCGGCCAGATCCGCTTTCCGCTGATCGGCGCCACCTTTGTCCCCAGCCGCTTCAGCCGCCGCTACGATTGCGGCACGTTCGACGAGCCGCCGACCCTGATGCACGTCAGCCGCGGCCTCGCCGGCCAGCATCCATTCCGTTTGCTGTGCCGGCCGGAGGTGACGCGGATCGTCCTCAAGAAGGGGACAGGCAGGACCTTCTAAAATGTCCCCTACCGGTTTGATGTCGTAGTCTGGCAGGTAGTTTGAGCACACTCAAGAGTGAGGACTCAACCCATGGACGAAGCCTCGATAACCAGGTACATCACCGGCACGTTTGCCGGCGTCGATGTGGTCGTCGCGTCGGGCGCTTCCTTCTTCTTCTACGATCCCGCGCGCATG
>JAKEET010000090.1 GCA_022616435.1 Gemmataceae bacterium | reverse complement strand
GGGTCCATCACGATGCACGGCACGCGGATCGATTCCTCGTACATGAACCACTTGTCCGCCAGGCCGCGCTCGCCGAAGAAGAAGCCGTTGTCCGAATAGAAGATGATGATCGTGTTCCGCCCGAAGCCAAGCTCATCGAGGGACGCGACGATGCGGCCGATCTCGCGGTCCATGCCGGTCACCAGCCGATAGTAGTCGCGGACGATCTCCTGAAACTTCGCCGGCGTGTTGAAGCGCCGCTCCCAGCGGACGCGCCCTTCGGACTTGCGCACCGGCTCGGGCAGCAGCTGGAAGAACTTGTCGCTGGCGGTCCTGGGAATCGGAAACAGCGTGTCCTTGAACTCTGATTCGTCCTGCGGATCGGGTGGAAACTCGCGGGCCGCCCGGTCCTGGGCGTGCGGACATTTGAAGCTCACCGACAGGCAGAACGCCTTGGCCTTGTCGCAGGTCTTGAGGAACTCGATCGCCTGGTCGCCCATCCGCCGGTTCATGTGCAACGGCGTCCCCTTGTCGAAATACTTCCCCTGCCCCGGAAAACCCTTCCAGTAATCGAAGTGCACCTGTTCGGGCATCTTGTTGCCGACGCCGTACTTGCCGATGAAGCCGATGCGGTAGCCCGCGGCCTTGAGCAAGCCGGGATAGCTCTGGGCGAACTGCTCGGCGGTGAGATTCGTGGCGAAGTCGTTGATCTTGTGGCGGCGGGCGTATTGCCCGGTGAAGACGCTGGCCCGGCTGACCGCGCAGATCGAGGTCGTGACAAACGCGTGGCGGAAGCGGGCGCCGCGCTTGGCGAGGGCGTCGAGGTGCGGCGTCTTCGCGAGCCGGTCGCCGTAGCAGCCGAGCACGTCGGCGCGGAGGTCGTCGGCGAACAGGAAGATGATGTTGGGACGCGCCGGTTCTGCCGCGACAGCGCCTGCGGGAACGACGCTCGGGAGAATCGCCGCTAGAAGCCATGGCAGTCTTGTGACGGTATTCATGGTGCTGGTCGCTCCGGGGTCACTGTCTGTAATCTATCAAACGCTAGTCTCGCAGAGTTCGTGCGTCACTTGCACACGATGCCTTGAGCAACATTCCCAACGAGAACATGCCATGACAGCGACCCGACTCGGATTGGGCGTTCTGACCTGGATCGTGACGACCACGGCGCTCGCCGAGGACGCCAAGGTGCGCGACCAGGCCGCCGCGGGCCTGCGCAAAGCCGTCGCCTTCTTCCGCACGCGGGTCGCGACCGAGGGCGGTTACCTGTGGCGCTACAGCGAAGACTTGAAGCACCGCGAGGGCGAAGGCGTGGCGTCGCCGACGCAGGTGTGGGTCCAGCCGCCGGGGACGCCGGCGGTCGGCATGGCGCTCTTGGCCGCGTACGAGGCGACCGGCGAGCGTGAATATCTCGACGCCGCCGTCGCGGCGGCCCGCTGCCTGGTCCGCGGCCAGCTTCGTTCCGGCGGCTGGGATTACAGCATCGACTTCGATCCCAAGCGGCGGCGGTTGTTCAACTATCGCGTGGAGCCGGCCATCACGAAAGCCAGGAACGTGAGCACGCTCGACGACAACACGACGCAAGCGGCGGTCCGCTTCCTGGCGCGCGTCGATCAGGCTCTTGGGAAAAAAGACGCCGCCATTCACGATGCCGCCCTGTTTGCGCTCGACGCGCTCGTGAAGGCCCAGTATCCCAACGGCGCCTGGCCGCAACGCTTCGACACGTTTCACGAGCCGGCCAAGTTCCCGGTCAACAAGGCGAGCTATCCCGACACCTGGCCGCGCGCGTATCCCAAGAGCGATTACCGCGGCTACTACACGTTCAACGACAACTCGATTGCCGACGTCATGGACACGCTCCTGGAAGCGTCGCGGCTGTACGGCGACGAACGCTATCGCCAAGCGGCGCTCAAGGGCGGCGATTTCATGATCCTCGCCCAGCTTCCCGATCCGCAGCCCGGCTGGGCCCAGCAATACAACCTCGACATGCAGCCGGCCTGGGCGCGCAAGTTCGAGCCGCCGTCGATCACCGGCGGCGAGGCCCAGGGCGTGATGCTGACCCTGTTGCGTCTTTATCGCGAGACAGGCGACAAGAAGTACCTGGAGCCGGTGCCGCGCGCTCTCGAATACTACCGCCGTTCGCTCTTGCCCGGCGGCCGGCTCGCCCGCTTCTACGAGCTGAAGACCAACAAGCCGCTCTATTTCACCAAGAACTACGAGCTGACCTACGACGACAAGGACATGCCGACACACTACGCGTTCGAGGTTGGCAGCAGGCTCGATGCAATCGCGAAGGAATACGAACGGTTGCGGGCGCTCGATCCAGCGTCGCTCAAGCAGCGGTCGAAACCGCGGCCCCCGCAGGTCACCGACGCGCTGCGGGCCCAGGTGAAATCCGTCCTCGCCGCCCTGGACGACCGCGGCCGCTGGGTCGAGGCCGGCCGCCTGCGCTCGGTGCCCGAAGATCCGGCGCTCCGCGTCATCAACTGCGCGACGTTCGTTCGCAACGTGGAAACCCTGAGCCGGTTCCTGGCGGCGAAGTGATCACCGGGCGAGCCTCATTTCACCTGCCACTGGCCCGCCTTCATCACGGCCCTGACCTTGCCCATGCACGCGAGATCCTTCAGCGGGTCGCCGTCCACGACGATCAGGTCCGCCCGCTTGCCGGTCGTCAGCGTGCCGCGGTCCGGCAAGCCGATCGCTTCCGCGGCGGTCGCCGTCACCGCCCGCAGGATCTCGTTCGGCGTCAGCTTCAATTCAACCTGGGCCGCCTGCAACCCGAGGTCGAAACGGTCGATCGGACACAGCCGCACGCCGGCGTCGGAGTGGATGGTGTAGCGGACGCCGAGATCGAGCATCAGCCGCTCGCAGGCGAAGCGCATGTCGAGCCGCTGGACCGGGCCGATGTTGATGTGCTTGATCTCCGGCAAGAACGCCCGCCGCGCCAGGCCCGACATCGTCAAGCCGACGATCTGATCCTGGTCGATCATCCGGCGGGCGAGGTCCGGTTGAAACTCGTAACGAAACTCCTCGACGCGCCAGTCGCAATGCTCGATGGTGCGATAGTTGGCCGCGACCACGCCGGGGAGCGCGACGCGGCTGAGCACGTGGGCGGCGCTGTGCTTGCCGGACTGGCGGCCGATGTCGGCGATCGACTTCAGGGCTTCGGGGTCGTACTGGGCCCGCATCGGGTCGGAGCTGGCGGTCATGTTGCCGCCGGTGGCCATCACCTTGAGAAAATCGGCGTCCTCGCGGAGCATGCGTTCGGCCGCCTGGCGGACCTGGTCGTGGGTGTCGGCGATCAAGCCGAGCCACCAGCAGTGGCCGCGCGTGGTGGTGATGGGACTGCCGCACGACAGCACATCGGGCCCGGCAACTTCGCCGCGGCGGATGCGATCGCGCACCTGCCGGACGATCGTCCCCTTGCCCCCGCAATCGCGCAGGGTGGTGATGCCGGTTCGCAGCGCGGCCTGGGCGTTGGCCAGCGACCGCGCCAGGAGCTGCTCGTCGCTCTCGCGCAACACCTGATCGATGATGGCCTCGTTCGTCGCCTGGGCCGACATCACGAGATGCACGTGCGTGTCGATCAGTCCCGGAAGGATGGTGCAGCCGGGGAAGTCGATGCGGTCGCCGCTGCACGAGGACGGCGGCAGCAGGCCGCACTCGACGGCATCGATGCGCTCGCCGACGACGCGCACCGTGGGCCGGACCAGCGTCGCCCCGCCGGTCCCGTCCCACAGCCGGTCGGCGGTGATCAGGATCGCGTTCGCTTCGGGATTCATCGTTTCAGGCTCGCCGTCTGCCGCTCGATGGCGTATCGTGGGTCATCGTAAGCGATTCGGGCGTCGGGACCAATGGTGAAAATAAAGGAAAGACCAATGAAACGCGGACTTCTCTTGGGAATCGCCATGATGATCGCTCAGCCGCTGGCTCATTCAGAGGCTCAGAACTCGGGGAAGGAGGACGCCAAGCTGGACGCGTTCTTCAAGGACTATCTCGACGAGGAATTCAAGCACCGGCCGCTGGATGCCAGCCGCGCCGGCGATCATCGCTTCGATCATCTCCTCGACGACGTGTCCGCGCCTGCCCGGGCGGCCGCGACGGTTCGCGTGCGGAAGATGCTGGCCGAGCTGCCCAAGCGCATCGACTACAACAGGCTGACGCGGGCCGGGCAG
The DNA here is from genome assembly GCA_022616435.1 of Gemmataceae bacterium. Classification (GTDB taxonomy): domain Bacteria; phylum Planctomycetota; class Planctomycetia; order Gemmatales; family Gemmataceae; genus JAKEET01. Next base: position 32,114 of record JAKEET010000090.1, on the reverse strand, counting down.
ATCGACTTCGAAATCTGGCGGCATCATCTCCAGCGCAACCTGTGGCTCGCCGACAACACCAAACCGTTCGAAGACGATCCGCGCGTGTACAACGACTACATCTCCGAGAGCGTCTACGTGCTGTTGACGCAATCCACCGAACCCAAGCCGGTCAACATCAAGAACGCCGCCCAGCGGATGACCTTCATTCCGCGGATCGTCGCGGCGGCCCGCGCCAGCATCAAGAACCCGCCCAAGGTGCTCACCGAGGTCGCGCTGCGGCAACTGAAAGGCGCCATCTCGTTCTACGAATCGGGCATCTACGAGATCGCCGGTGAGACGCCGCAGCTCAGCGAGTTGCGGGCGCCGGCCCAGCGCATCCTGCCGGTGCTGCGCGACTATCTGAAGTTCCTGGAAGAGGACGTGCTGCCGCGCTCCAACGGCGAGTGGCGGCTGGGCAAGGAGAAGTTCGCCCAGAAACTGGAGCTGGAGCTCGACGCCGGCGTCACGGCCGAGGAAGTCCTGAAGGACGCCGAGGCGGAAGCCGACCGCGTCGAGGCCGAGATGTACGTCATCGCCCGGCAGCTCTGGCGCCAGGTGTTTCCGAAGAAGACCATCCCGGCCGACGACGCCGACGGCAAGCGGCAGATCATCCGCGCGGTGCTCGAGGAAGTCAGCAAGGAGCACGGCGCGCCGGCCGACCTCGTCAAGGACGCCACGGCGACGGCGGCGAAGATCAAGGCGTTCCTCCGCGACCGCAACATCCTGCGGCTGCCGGAGCCGGATCGCTGCCGGATCGTGGAGATGCCGGAGTTTCAACGCGGCTACTCGATTGCCTATCTGAATCCGGCGCCCCCCTTGGACGCCAAGGCGTCGAGCTACTACGCCATCAGCCCGCCGCCGCGTGACTGGGACCCGGGCAAGGTCAAGAGCTTCATGCAGGAATACAACCGGCACATGCTGCAACTGCTCACCATCCACGAGGCCTACCCCGGCCATTACGTGCAGCTCGAATACTCCAACCGCAACCCGTCACTGATCCGCAAGGTGCTCTACTCCGGCGTGTTCGCCGAGGGTTGGGCGGTGTACACCGAGCAAGTGATGCTGGACGAGGGCTACGGCGACGGCGATCTGAAGCTGCGGCTCAATCAACTGAAGTGGTACCTGCGGGCGGTGTGCAACGCCATCCTCGACTACCACATGCACTGCAGCGGCATGACCGACGAGGAAGCGCTGCGGCTGCTGGTGATCCGCGCGTATCAGTCCGAGGGCGAGGCGATCCTGAAGATCCAGCGCGCCAAGCAGAGTTCCTGCCAGCTCTCGACGTACTTCGTCGGCCGCATGGCGTTCCAGCGGCTGCGGCGACGCCGGCAAAACGAGCTGGGCGACCGCTTCGAGCTGGGCCGGTTTCACGAGGCGACGCTGGCGCATGGGACGTTGCCGGTGAAGTATCTGCCGGAGCTGGTGGGCGGGGTGTTGAAGCGGTGAATGAGGGGCGGCGCCCACCCAAAATGCCAGTTTGCCAGCCTGCCAGCAAACGCGGGCGGGGTCGAGCGCGTGTTGAAGCGTATCTCTTGCTGTATCAGGTAGCGCCCATGACGTTGCCGCGTGTCATCTTGCGGGCTCGGCGGGCGCGGCCCTTTTTCGGGCTGCATCCCTGGGTCTTCGCCGGCGCCGTGGACCGGGTCGAGGGGGACCCGGGCGACGGGGCCGTCGTCGATCTGATTTCGCATGCCGGCAACTTCGTAGCCCGCGGACTGTTCAACAGCCGCAGCAAGATTCGCGTTCGCCTCTACACCTGGGACGAGGCGACCCAGCTCGATGACGACTTCTGGCGGCAACGCCTGGCGGGGGCGGTGCGGCTTCGCCGGGACCTGCTGCGCATGTCGGGGCCCGGGCGGGCGTGCCGGCTGGTGTTCAGCGAGGCCGACGGCCTGTCCGGCATGACCGTCGACTGGTATGACCGCTGGCTGTGCCTGCAATTCACCGGTTTCGGGCTCGCCGAGCGGCGCGAGCTGCTCGCCGATTTGCTCATGGACCTGCTCCAGCCCGAGGGGATCTACCTTCGCACCGAAAAGGGGATCGGCCAGCTCGAAGGCTTGCAACTGCAGGACGGCCCGCTGCGCGGCCACGTGCCCCATGAGCCGATCGTGATCGACGAGGCCGGGGTGCGTTTTCACGTCAACCTTGCCGAAGGGCAAAAGACCGGCTTCTACCTCGATCAGCGCGACAACCGGCAGGTGGTGGCGCGGCTGACGGCCGGCCGGCGGATGCTCGACGCGTTCTGCTACACCGGCGGCTTCGGCCTGCACGCGTCGAAAGCGGGGGCAACGTCGGTCCTGGGCGTCGATGTATCCGCGCCGGCCCTGGCGCTGGCCCGCGCCAACGCGCGGCTCAACGGCCTCGACAACCTCACCTTCGAGCGCAGCGATGTGTTCGATCGGCTGGACCAGCTCGTGGCCGCCGGCGAGCGTTTCGGGCTGATCGTGCTCGACCCGCCCAAGTTCGCCCGCGCCGGCCATGCGGTGGAAGAGGCCATGCGCGGCTACCGGCGGCTGCAAAGCCAGGCCCTGCGCCTGCTGGACGCCGACGGCATCCTGGTCGTGTGCTGCTGCACCGGCCTGATCTCGGCGGCGATGCTGCACGAGTTGCTGGCGCAACTGGCCGGCGAGACGAGGCGCTCGATGCAGATTCTGGAAACGCGTGGGCCGTCGCCGGACCATCCGGTGTCGGCGACGTGTCCGGAAACGAACTACCTGAAGTGCGTGATTTGCCGGGTGGGGTGAGCACAGGTCACGCCGGCGTCGAATGACGGTCCGTATCTCGCGATCGTTGCTTTGACCTGGCGGCTTTGCCGTTGTCGCGCGGTGACGCTGCCGCCTCGGCATGGGTGAGCACGAGTCGCCTCCCGACAGCACGGGCGTAGCGCCACAGGGTATCGACGGTCGGGTTGGGTTGACGGCCGTTCTCCAGGCGGCTCAGACTGGCCTGGTCCATGCCGGTCGCCTTCGACATCGTCGCCAAGGTCAGCCCCGCGGCCAGCCGCGCCTTTTTCAGTTCGTGCACCAAGACCTTGACCGCAAAGTAGGCGCCGTTCTTCATCGGGCCTTCGTAGGCGCCGCCGGCCTCCAGGTCCTCCTGGCTAGGACCGTGGGCAAACTTCGCACGGATGGCCTTGTGCCGGGCGCGATCCGCCGCGGTCCATCGTCGTTGTCGGACTTGCTTAGCGTTCATCGCTTTCTCCTTCTCTTGGGCCGCGGCGCTCGCGGCGGCGGCACCGGGTAGGCGGAAATGGGATAGACCATCCTCGGGTCTTCGGACATTTGTTCAAACACCACGGCAATGCGCTCGCCCGATGAAGTCCAGCCGAAGGCCGTCGGGCGACCGCTCGACCGGCTCACCTCGATGTCGCTGTCGTCATCCCGCAGCACTTCCTCGACTTCCGTGCGCGTCAGACCATGCCCTTCGACACAGATGTGCCAGAAATTGCCGTCAGGGTCGTCCTCGTCGTCCCAAATGATGACGATGTCAGGCAAGGCCGATCTCCCAGCACCGTCCGGTTTCGAGTTATTGTCAACGTACGCTGCTTTGACTTTAAAGTCAATCCGCGCTGACATCGATCAACCTGGGCTACGGAACAGAGATTCGCCCCAATTTCTGAAACCGGATCGCGAACGACTTGGTAGAATCTTCACCAACGCTGCCCGTGCGCCGCGTGCCACCTTCAGGAGGTATGAGAATGAGCTTTCCGCGCCGTATCGTTTGGCCAACGATGGCCCTGACCCTGGTTGCCCTGACCCTGGTTGCCCTGGCTGCGTCGCCGGCCCGGGCGGTCGATCCGAAGCTGCTGCCGGGCGACACCGAGCTCTTGCTGTCGCTCAACGTCAAGCAGATCCTCGATTCGCCGCTCGCCAAGCAATACAAGGAATTGATCGACCAGGCGCGGGGCGCCCTGGAAGGCCAGATTCAGAATAACCCGGCGGCCAAGTACCTGGACAAGGCCGGGTTGGACCTGTTCCGCGACGTGCACAGTGTCGCGGCCGCGTCCAACGGCAGCAAGGAGCAAGAAGCCATCTTCATTGTTGTCGACGGGACGTTCAACCCCGCGAAGATCGTGGCCACAGCCCAGGAGATTGCCCGGGACAACGCCGAGGTGCTCAAGGTCACCAAGCTGGGGAACGTGGATGTCTTCGAGATCACGCCGCCCGGCGACAAGCGGATGTACGCGGCCCTGATCAACGACAAGACGCTGGTCGCCTGCGCGACCCACGCAGCGCTCAAGGACGCCGTCAACGGCTCGGCGCGCAAGATGAAGGAAGGATTCAAGTCGCTGCTGAAAACCACGTCGGCCAAGCAGAGCTTCAGCTTCGTGGCGACCGGCTCGGCGCTGGCCAAGCTCATCCAGGACGCCCCGGTGCCGAACGCCGAAATGGCCGTGGCCATGTTCCAGGACCTCGACGGGCTCAGCATCGCCATCACGCTGAACAAGGACATTCAGTTCCAGATCGGCATGAATTGCAAGGATGAAGAGACGACCAAGAAGGCCGTGGCCATGGGCAACTTCGGCCTGTTGACGGTGCGCACGCTGGCGGCGCAGAAGGCCAAGGAGAAGGCCGAGCTGCAGCCGCTGGTCGACGTCGCCAAGACGCTGCGGATCACCTCCGAGGGCAACAACGTCGTGTTGCGCGGCGACATTTCCCTGGAGAACCTCGAGAAGCTGATCAAGGTCATCCCCAACAACTTCAATCGCTAGGTCCCAGTCACCGACCCGCCCGCCCGCGAGCAACCCTCGCGGGCTTTTTGCGTTCCGGCCGCGGCATCGATCGGGATGCCTACTTGCCCTGCGCCGCCAGAATCTGACGAATCGCGCCGAGGTGATACGCCGTATGCGCCGCGCTCGCCAGCGCTCCCGCGGCCGTGAGATCGTCCCAGTCGGTGCGCGCGGCCGCGTGTTTTTGCCAGGCGTCGCTTTCGCGGCGCAGCGCGTCGCGCAGCGTGCGCCAGGCCTCGGCGCTCACGCTGGCGCGCCGCCAGCTGGCGTCCCAGTCGGCGCTCGCCCACGGATTGGCCTCGCCCGCCGCCCAGCGGTTCAGGAGCGACAGGCCGTAGCGGACGTGATCGACGTGGGCGGCGATCGTCGTCTTGCCGGGCATGGGCCGGGCCGAGGCGGCTTCCGCCGTGATCGAGTCGAGCTGGCGCACGAGGCCGGGATCGCCGGGGTTGAGCAGGTAGCACTCGTTGCCGGGCGGGCCGTTGAAGATCTCGCCCAGCAGTTTCGAGAGGGCACGGTGAAAGACGTTGTCCGTGGTGTTCATGGCATCTCCTTGTGGCACGACGATGCACCATGCACGATGCACGATGCAGGTGTCCGTGATGGTTTGGCCACCGGACACGGGGTACAATGGCCCGCATGTTGTTCCAGCGCGATCCTCGGCCTGCGCTTCGGCCCTTCGTCAAGACCTTGTGGGCCGCCGATCTGTCCAGTCTCTGGAACGCCGCGCCGGCGGCGCGGGAGCGCCTGCTGCCGAGCGGCGACATGCACCTCGCCTTTCGCCTGTCGGACCAACCGGTGCGCATTTTCGAAAGCGTGGACGACGTGCACGGCCACACTGTCGGTCACGCGGTGATCGGCGGCGCTCGGGCAGGCTTCTACGTCAAAGAGACGCGCGAACCGGCTTGTTCGGTCGGGGCTGTGCTGCGCCCGGGGGCGGCCGAGGCCCTGCTGGGCGACAGCGCCGACGCTTTTTCCGGCCGGCACGTTGCGCTCGACGACGTCTGGGGCCGATCCGCGGTCGCGGCGTCGGAGCGGCTCTTCGAAGCGCGCGGTCTGGAACGCCGGCTCGACGTTCTCGAATCGATCCTGGCCGCCCGGCTGCCGCCGGTCCGCGGACTGCATCCGGCCGTGGCCCAGGCGCTCGGGCAATTGCTGACGACGCCCGACGTTCGCGCCGCGGTCAAGCAGAGCGGCTACAGCCATCGCCGCTTCATCGTGCTGTTTCGCCGGGCGGTGGGCCTGACTCCCAAGCTCTACTGCCGGCTGCTCCGCTTCCGGCGGACCATCGACCGCGTCAAGGCGGGGCGGGTCGAGTCGTGGGCGGGCCTGGCGCTGGCGGCCGGCTATAGCGACCAGGCGCACTTCCATCGCGAGTTTCGTGAATTCGCCGGGGTCACACCCGAGGAGTATCGAAAGATCGCGCCGCGCTGGCCAATGCATGTTCCGGTCCTCGACTTGAGCCGCTCATCCGGATGAAACGGCCGCTTCGTGATGGCGTGCCCGGACGAAGCGGGCCGCTTCGTCCACGTTGCTGGGTCAAATCCGTTCAATACAAGGATTCGTGGCTTGGCTAGAATCGTGCCGTCGCCCCCATCCCGTGTTGACAGCGAGCCAAGGAGCCCGTCATGAGCGTCCACGAGTTGTTTGCCTACCTGCACGTCAAGAACGCCGCCGCCGCCATCGACTTCTACGTGAAGGCCTTTGGCGCCCGCGAGAAGTTCCGCCTGACCGAGCCGAGCGGCCGCATCGGCCACGCCGAACTCGACTTCGGCCCCGCGACCCTGATGTTGTCCGACGAGTACCCTGAATACGGCATCCAGGGGCCACAGGCGGGGGCGGGCACGTCCGTCACGATTCACATCCACGTTGATGACGCCGACGCGACGATTGCCCGCGCCGTGGCCGCGGGCGCCACCCTCGAGATGGCGCCCAGGGACCAGTTCTACGGCGAGCGCTCCGGGTGCGTCCGCGACCCCTTCGGCCACCGCTGGAACATCGGGCACAACATCGAGAATGTCTCCCCCGAGGAGATGCAGAGGCGCTACACCGAAGTCATGCAGGGCACTTGAGTGAAAAGTTCCGGCGCCGGCTCGAACTCGCCGGTTGCCGCCGCCGAATCAACCGATTGCTGGGTCGCCATGGAGGTTCCTTCGGCTGTGGGTTAGGTTTCAACCTGGCCGCCGCAGGTCAGGTTGTCACCGTTGTCAACCGGACCGGGGCGGGACAGATTGGAAATCTATCCTACGTTGTAGCCGGATCACGCCGCCCGTGACGCCAAGGAAGGCTCCCGTAGAATGGCGATCAACCCTGATGATCACGACTTGCCGCGCCCTCGCGGCCTCGCCAGGAGCAATCCATGCATGTCAGCACCAAGGCCGTCGTTTCCGTCGCACTCGCACTGATGGGTCCGGCGTCGCTCGCCGCCGCCGGCGAATCCGTGCGCGTGGGCGTGTTCCGGGTGGACGTCAGCCCGCCGCTGGGCAGTCCGGTGGCGTACGCCCCGGCGCGGAAGATCGAGGATCCCTTGAGCGCGCGCGGCATCGTGCTGCTGGGCGCCGGCGAGCCGATCGTTCTCTGCGCGGTCGATTCCATCGGCATCGGCAACGAAGGCTTCGACCAGTGGCGTGAAGGCCTGGCCCGCGCCGCCGGGACCACGCCGAACCGGGTCGCCGTGCACGTGCTGCACCAGCACGACGCCCCGCGCCACGACTTCACGGTCGAGGCCATCCTCGACAAGCACGGCCTGGGGGGCAAGCGCTTCGATGTCGGCTACATGCGCGATTGCATCCAACGGACCAGCGCCGCGGTGGCCGAGGCGGTGAAGTCGGCCCAGGTCTGCACGCACCTCGAAGCCGGCGAGGCCAGGGTGGAGAAGGTGGCGTCGAATCGCCGCATCCTGGGGCCGGACCTGAAGGTCAAGATCGTGCGCTACAGCGCCTCCAAAATCCCCGGCGCCATCGCCGCCCCGGAAGGCGTCATCGATCCGCATGTCCGGCTCGTCAGTTTCTGGAACAAGGACAAGCCGATCGCGTGCCTGTCGTACTACGCCTGCCATCCGCAGAGTTATTATGGCAAGGGGGACGTAACCGCGGAGTTCATCGGCCTGGCCCGCGCCGCCCGTGAAAAGGCCCTCGATGATCTGCCGCACATCCACTTCAACGGCGCCGGCGGCAACGTCGCTGCCGGCAAGTACAACGACGGCTCGGCGGCGCTGCGGCCGATCCTCACCGACCGTGTCGCCGCGGGAATGAAGGCCGCGTGGGAAGCACGCCAGCGGGTGGCCGTCGAGCCGAAGGCCATCGAATGGCGCATCGAGCCGGTCCAGCTCCCGGCCGCGGCCCACCTGAACCTGGAAAAAGCCACGGCCATCCTCGCCGACCCCAAGGCGAACGCCGTGGCTCGGTTCAACGCTGCCGGGCACATCGCGTTCCTGCGCCGCTGCAAGAACGGCGCGTATCCCGTTGACCTGACATGCCTGACGCTCGGCCCCGTCTACCTGGTCCACATGCCCGGCGAGCTGTTCGTCGAGTATCAGCTCGCCGCCCAGGCGCTGCGGCCGTTCGAGACCGTGTGCATGGCCGCGTATGGCGACTACGCCCCGTTCTACATCGGCACCGAGATCGCGTACTCGCAGGGCGGTTACGAAACGGGGCCGGGCGTCTCGAATACGGCGCCTCACGTTGACAAGGTGCTGATGGACGGGATGAAGAAGCTGCTCGCCGGCCCGCAGCCGCGGCTGCCGCGCGACAAGCTGCTCGTCTACCGCGGCCCGGACGGCAAGCCGGTCCCCGCGACGACGGTTGCGGACTGGGCCAAGCGCCGGGCCGAGGTGGTCCGCGGCATGGAAGCGGTGATGGGACGGTTGCCCGGCGCGGAGAAGCATTGCCCGCTCGACATGAAGATCGAGGAAGAGGTCGATTGCGACACCCACGTCCGCCGGCTCATCACCTACGCCTCGGAACCCGGCGGCCGGGCGCTGGCGTACCTGCTGATTCCCAAGGACGCGCTCGCCGGCAAGCGAAAGGCCCCGGCCGCGCTGTGCCTGCACGGCACCGACAACGTCATCGGCCACGGCACTGTCGTCGGACTCGGGAAGGCTAACCGTGGTTACGCGCTTGAACTCGCCCAGCGCGGCTACGTCACGCTGGCCCCGAACTACCCGCTGCTCGCCAAGTACCAGCCCGACCTGAAAAAGCTCGGCTGGGAAAGCGGCACGCTGAAGGCCGTGTGGGACAACATGCGCGGCCTCGACTTGCTGGCGTCGCTGCCGTTTGTCGATTCCAGCAACGGCTTCGGCACGATCGGGCATTCGCTCGGCGGCCACAACTCGGTCTACACCGCGGTATTCGACGAGCGCCTGAAGGTGATCGTGTCGAGCTGCGGCCTGGATTCATACCTCGACTATTATGGCGGCAACCCGAAGCACTGGGATCCGGAACGCGGCTGGTGCCAGACGCGCTACATGCTGAAGCTGGCCGGTTACAAGGGCCGGCTCGCCGACATCCCTTTCGATTTCCACGAGATGATCGGCGCCCTGGCCCCGCGGCACACGTTCATCGTCGCCCCGACCAAGGACTCCAACTTTCGCATGGACAGCGTGGACCGGATCGTCGCCGCCGCCCGGCCGGTGTTCAAGCTCTTCGGACACGAAGACCGGCTCAAGGTAGAGCATCCCGACTGCGGCCACGACTTCCCCCCGGAGATGCGCGAAGCCGCGTACAAGCTGTTGGATGAGGTGCTGGCGGGTAAGTGATCGGGGCCAGACGCCAACACGAACCATTCCGCCCCCGCCGCGTCTCTAATATCATGAAACCTGCATCCGCGAGTCGGTGAGACGGTCGCGGGTCGGCGTTTGCGCCGATCCGAGGAAAGTCCGGGCTCCACAGGACACGGCGGTGGATAACGTCCACCATCCAAGGCGCCGCGTTCTCCTTTCCTTTTACGGGAGAGGAGGGTGGGGGCCAAGGATAGGGAAAGTGCAACAGAAAGGATACCGCCCCGTCTTCGGGGTAAGGGTGAAAAGGTGGGGTAAGAGCCCACCAGCAGCCTGGTGACAGGCTGGCTCGGCAAACCCCGCCGGGAGCAAGGCCAAATATGGGAGCAGGACCGGTCCGGTCCGCCACGACTCCCGGGTAGGCTGCTGGACCGCACGGGCAACCGCGCGGCTAGAGAAATGACCGTCGCCGTGCCGCCCGGCACGGGACAGAACCCGGCTTACCAGCCGGCTTGCGGATGCATTTCTGCCTTGCACGTTGGCGCCTCGTTTGGCATAAGGCCGCATTCGTTGCATGGGAGACTGGGGAAGGAGCCCGGCCATGGCCAATCCGCGAACGTTGCTGCTGGCGGCGCTGCTGTGCGTCGCGGCGGGTTGCCACACTGCCTTTCAGCCCGCCTATCAGACCGGCCATCAGGCCGGGTTTCAGGCCGTCGAGCTGGCGCCCATCGTGCCGCACGGCGTCGAGTATGTGGTCGACCAGAACCCCGTGTTTTTCCCGCTCGGCCCCGAATCCTACGGCCAGGTCTTCGAAAACGTCCTCCAGGTCCTGGGCGACTTCGGTTTCGAAATCCGGGAATCGAACCGCTACGACGGCCGCATCGAGACCATCCCGCGGATCGCGCCGGGAATCCTCCTGTTCGCCAAGCCCGGGAGCCCCGACCTGCGCGATCGCGTGCTGGCCACGCTGCAGACCTACCGCCATCGCGTGCTCGTGGACATCCAGCCGGCCGAGAACGGCGGCTTCTTCGTGAAAGTGACCGCCAACAAGGAGCTGGAAGACCTGCCGCGGCCGGTCCGCTCCACCGTCGGCGCCGCCATCTTCCGCAACGACAACAACGTCGAACGGCAATTCGAGGTGATCGACCCCACGCTGTACGAATTCACCTGGATCTACCGCGGCCGCGACCTGGCCCTGGAGCAAGAGCTCATCCGCCGGCTCAAGGGTTGCATGTAGGAACCCGTCTACCTGGTCGGTCCGCTGCCGATGTACTTCTCGATCCAGGCGAAGAACTCGCGGTGCCACAGCCGCGAGTTCTGCGGTTTCATGACCCAGTGGTTCTCGTCCGGGAAGTAGACCAGCCGCGTCGGCACGCCCTTGATGCGCAGCGTGTTGTAGTACTCGAAGCCCTGCGTCACCGGCACGCGAAAATCCTTCTCGCCGTGCATGATCAAGGTCGGCGTCTTGAAGTTCGCCGCGAACCGCTGCGGCGACTGCTTGTCGATCTGCTTCAGATCACCCCACGGCATCGCCCCCAGCGGCCGCTCCCGGCTGCGGACGATGTCGGACGCCATCATGCTGTGCCAGTTGTAAACGCCGGCGTGGCACACGAGCGCCTTGTAGCGGTCGGTGTGGCCGTTGATCCAGGCCATCATGAACCCGCCGTAGCTCGCCCCGGCCGCCGCGGTGCGGTCCTTGTCGATGTACGGCAGCGCCTCCATGTAATCGGTGGCCTTCATCACGTCGATGAACGGCTTGGTGGACATGTCGCCGGTGATCGAATCGGTGAACTTCTGCCCGAAGCCGGACGAGCCGTGGAAATTCGGGCAGGCGACGACGTAGCCCTTCGACGCGAACAGGTGCAGGTTCCAGCGGAAGTGGAAGTCGGTGGTGATGCCGTTGTGCGGCCCGCCGTGGATGATCATGAGGAGGGGCCATTTCTTGGCAGGGTCAAACTTCGGCGGATGAACGATCCACATCTGCACGTCCTCGTCGTCGGCGCCCTTGTAGGCGACGTTCTTGACTTCGCCGAGGTCCCATTGCTTGACGAGGTCGTCGTTGACGTGTGAAAGCTGCCGCGCGGCGCCTTTCGGCCCGTGAACGAACAGCGTGGCCGGCAGGTCGAAGCTCGTCGTCAAGAACGCAGCCAGGCGTGTGTGCCGGGCGACGTCGAACGCGAACTCGCTGACGCCGGGCGTGGGGAACTTCTTGGCGTCGTTCCCCTTGATCGACGTGAAGAAGATGTTCCTGTACCCGGCGTCCTCGGCTTCGAATCCAAGCCGCTGGTTGTCCGCCATCCATTGCAACGAGGCGACGCTGCGATCGAGGTTTTCGGTCAATTCGCGCGTGGCGCCGCTGTCGCGGTCGCGCAGCATGAGTCGTGAACGGTCCGCGTAAAAGAACTTGATCGCTTGCCGCGTGTACGCCAGCCATTTGCCGTCCGGCGAATACACCGGATTGAAATCGCCAACCGGGTTGTCCGTGGTCAGGTTCTTCACCGCCGCTTGCGGCATAGCGTTCGCGTCGAGCGCCAGCGTGTACAAATCCAGGTTGAAATCCATCCCGATCTCTTTCGTCGAATCCGCCGTGAAGCACAGCTCCTTACCGTCGGGCGCGATGTCGTACGAATCCGCCGACGCGTTCGCCACCGGCAGGAACAGCTTCAGCCCCGCGAACAGGTTCGTGTGCTGGCCGCTCTCAAGATCGACCCGGAAGATCACCGGCCGTTTGCCGTCGGCGATCCAGTGGTCCCAGTAGCGATACAGGGCGTCGTCGATGATGTAGGCCTGGACCTTGTCGTCCTTGCGCGTCTTCTCCTTTTTCTTGAACGACTCATCATCCGGCGTGTCCGGCCAGGTCTGTACGATGCAGAAGACCGACTTGCCGTCGGGCGCCCACTTGAGGCCGGAGGGCGCCATCGGCAGCTTCGAGAGCTGCCGGGCCTCGCCGCCGCCGGGCGCGATGAGATGAATCTGCGCCACATCGCCCGCGCGCTTCGAGACAAACGCGATCGTCTTCGAGTCCGGCGACCAGGCGGGACCGGAGTCCTTGCCCTTGGCGGTCGTGAGCTGCCGGCGGACCTTGCCGTCGGTCGAGAACAGCCAGAGATCGGAGTCGCCGGCATTGTCGTCCAGCGAATAGGTGGTGACCTCGACCGCGACCCACTTGCCGTCCGGCGAGATGGCCGGTTTGCCGAGGCGCTGGACCTTCCACAGGTCCTCGACGGTGATGGGGCGTTTGGTTTGGGCGGCAGACGGCGCAGCGACGCCCACGACGACAACCAACGCGATGACGACACGACGAATCATGACAACCCCCGTTTGGCCCCGGTTCGCAGAACCGGGGCGGAATGAATCACACGCGGAACCCGTATCGTTGGGCAAGGGACATTGTCCGCCCCGGTTCTGCGAACCGGGGCTAAACGACAACCGGCTACACGTCGTCCGGTCCAAACGGGATCACGAACGGCCACAACTGCGCCAGCCGGCCTTCCTTGATCGGGTTTTGTTCGACATAGCGAATCGCCCGGACGATGCCGTCGGCCGTGTCCAGGAACACCTTCCAGCACTTTTCCGCCCACGGGCTGTGCAACGAACTATCAGCAAGCGGCCATGCTTGCATCGGGTGCAGTTGATCGCTCTGCAATTGTGTGCTCGCTTGCGCCTTCAAGAGCCGAACCATGCTTTCCACTTTGTACGTGTAACGGCCGATCACCATATGAACGTGTTCCGGCAGAATCGCGCAGGCGAACATCCGGTAACGGGACTTGTTGACCATCGCCTGGAATCCCTTGGCCGCGCTGGCGATTTGGTCGTCGGTGAGAACGACCGGCGGGTACTTCAGATGTTGCTTGGCCTCGTGGCGAAACGCCGCGTCGTGCTTGCGTCCGGCGAGCGAACGGCGCGTGTCTGTCCTGGTTGCCGGCCCGCCGAAGCGGAACAGCTCCCAGGCGTGGACGAAATCGGACCACGAGCTCCGCGGATCGTTAGGCAGCCAGAAGCCATACGTGCCGAAGATGACATGATACGCGAGAACCACGGGCACCCCATTGTTTAGCCCCGGTTCGCAGAACCGGGGCGGAATGAATCACACGCGGAACCCGTATCGTTGTGCAAGGGACGCTGTCCGCCCCGGTTCTTCGAACCGGGGCTAAACGAAAACCGGCTACTTGGCGCCCCGCAACCACGCCGCCACATCCGCGGCCGCCGACGGTTGCGCCGACAACCGCAATCGGCCCGCGTCGACGCCGCGCGCCTTCAACGCCGACGCATACGCGCTCTCGATCGCGGCCTGTCCAAGGGCGCGATTTAACCCATCCACCGGCGCTTCGATCGCCAAGCGTGTGCCCTTGCGAACCAAATACAACGCAGCCAGATCATCCAGGTCGCCGGCCAGGAGCGCGCCCGGAATCGCTGCGTCGTGGGGCACGTAGATGAACCGGCTGTCGAGCAACGACCGGAAGCTGACCAGGCCGCCGCGCGTGTAGATCGCTTGAATCGGCGCGTCGAACACGACGCCGGCGACCAGGGCCAGCATCGGCCCGGTCGGCTCGGCCAGGCGCGGCATCTTGTCCACGTCGTACGGCGCTTCGAATCGTGTATCGGCCGCATTGACCGGCGCGAAGGAATCGCCCCAGAGGATGATCGGCGCCTTCTTGTCGAACGCGCCGACGTGATCGATGACGTGTCCCAGACATCGCAGCCGCAGGCCGAAGATCGTCGTGCCGAGCATCTGGGCGGTGGCGGAAGTGGATGTGCTGCCGCTGGTGCGGCCACGGCCCTCGCCGGGGTTCGCCGCCTCGCCGCAACCGGGCAGATCGGGCAGCACGATGGTGACGCCGTCGCGCAGCAACCGCGCGATTGCGTCGCCGCGGTTCTTCAGGAAGGCGGCTTTGCCTTCCTGGGCAACCGCGATGACGACGGCGGCGCCGCCCTGCCGTTGCGCCGGCAGCAACTTCAACAACGGCACCCTGATCTCGTTCGTTGTGATGAGACCCAGGAGTGTTGTTGTGCCGTCCGGCAGCGTGCGATCCTTGTCGTAGGTGAGGACCGCCCTGCCCAGGTCGGGCATGCCCGCCAGTTGCTTCCAGCGTCGGGCCAGCTCGGCGCGTTGATTCTCCGGCGGCTTGCCGCGCACTTGCTTGCGAAACGCCTGCACGTCCTCGTCCGCCATCCGTCCCACCAGCTCGTGCACCGGAGTGAGCTTGATCTTCGCCTTCACCTCCGGCGTCAAGCATTGCAACTTCTCCGATGGCAGCCGCATCGAGTACTCCGTCGCCTTGATGCCGAACCATTTCTCGAACATCGGGTGAATCGCCTTGCGGTGCACGACGCCGATGTTGTTGCAGTGCGTATTGCCCGGGCCGGAACCGGTCACCGCCCCGGCGCCTTTTGAGAAGCTCAGCTTGTCCCCGGCCCCGTAGAGCTTGAAGATTTGCCCGTATCGCGCCCACACCGGATCGCGCTCCTGGTCCCACTTGAACTCATGGGCATGGATCAGGGCCCGTGGTGCCACGGAGCCGACGATCACCCAGGGCAAGAACCCGTCGCGGCCGGCCAGCCGCAGCCCGCGCGTCGATTCCCAGCTGCCGCCGCCCATGTAGTTGAACGAGAGCCGGGCGTCGGCGGGAAGCGGGAACCTGGTCTCCGGCTGCGGCCCGCCGAAGTTGAACGGCACCACGCAGGTGACGCGCGGATCGAGCGCCGCCGTGACCCCGGCCGGATCGCCGCCGCCCGCCACCGAGCCGAGCAGGATGATCGCCTTCTTGTCGATGCCGGGCTTGGCGTAGAGCAGATCGACGCCGCGCATCATGTCGTTGGCCATCCAGCCGATCAGGCTCTCGCCGATCAGATGGAGATGCATGGCGACGTTGTAGCGGAAGTGGTAGTCCTGCCGGCCGACCCGGAACGGGCCGGGATAACACTTCTCGTTGACGAACGGATGCTGCCGGCGTTCGCCGTGGCCGAGCTGATCGGGGATGAGGACGTAGCAGCCGGCGCGGGCCCAGGTCATGCCCATGTCCTGCAGCTCGCCCTGCGTCTTCGGGTTGTGATGGCTGTGGATGACGAGGATGCCGGGGTGTGACCCGCCGATCTTGTCGGGTCGATACAGGTTCGCGGTCACCCACAGGTCGGGCTGGCTTTCGTAGACGAGGTTGTCGATGACGAAGCCGTCGCCGGGGATGGTGTTGGTGATGTGGACTGCCGGTCCGCCCCGGTTCTTCGAACCGGGGCTAAACGCCACGGCGCTGCCGAGGGATCGGCGCAGGGCGTCGATTTTCTGCTTGCGGAAATGCTCCCAGTCCTCTTTCGTGCGGATCGCGTCCCAGGCCTGAACGTCGCGGCGATTGACCTGGTCGCGCTGGCCGCGCAGCCATTTGCCGAGCTGCTGCTGGAGCTCCTTGGCCTCGGCGCTCTTGGGCGCGTAGACGCGGGCATCGAGGTTCTTGATCGCGTCGACGAGGTCGGTTTGCGCCGCGGCAGGCGGCGCCAGCATCACGAACAGCGCCAGCGCCGCCATCGAATGATCGCTCATGACGTGCCCCCTGATTCTTGATCGCCTCGATGTTGATCGGCTTCGTCGTACCCCGCTTCGTTGTCCCCCATTGTGCGCGGGTGGTGGGCGACATACCAGCGAATTTGCCGGGCCAATCCCAGCAGCACGTTGACCTCCATCGCGCTCAGCCGGGCCTTGCCGAGCAGGTGCCGGACCGCGTGCATCAGGGCGTCGGCCTTCGGGCCGTACAGGAAGTGAATTTCGTCCAGGGCGGTTCGCAGCTGTGCGAACATGTGCTCCTGCTCGGCGAAGGTCGCCGGCGTTTCCTCCGCTGCCGGGGGAGCGACACAGGCCAGCCATTGCTTGCGCAGCTCATACAGACAGACGGCGACCGCCTGGGCGAGATTCAGCGACGCGTACTCGTCGGCCGTCGGAATATGGATCAGATGATGGCAGCGCGTGACCTCGTCGTTGGCCAGCCCGGTCGGCTCCGGACCGAAGACCAGCGCCACGCGGTGGCCGCCGCGCAACGGCTCGAGCGCGTGTGCCAGGACTTCATGCGGCATGCCCAGCGGCTGCCGGCGAAACAGGCCGCCGGTCGGCCCGGACGTGCCCAGCACCAGCACGCAGTCGGCGAGTGCCGCTCCGAGATCGGGAACGCTGCGCGCCGCGTCGAGAATCGGCTCGCCGTGCGTGGACAGCTGCCGGGCGTTGCGGTCGTGGACGTCGGCGTGCGGCGCGACCAGGACCAGGTCGCGCAGCCCGAAGTTGTGCATGACGCGGGCCGTGGCGCCCAGGTTGCCGGGATAGTGGGTGCGGACCAGGACGACGCGGCAATGTTGCAGAGCCATGGCAATTCGCAACCGGCGAGCGCCGCGGCGTGAGCCCGACGTGTTTCGGGTGACCGCCGGACACGGCGGGCTGACGCCGCGCCGCTGGCCGCATCACACGGCGGGCTGACGCCGCGCCGCTCGCCGGTGTGTTACTCCCCCGAGCCGGCGACTTCCAGCGCCTTCTCCTTGCATTTCCTGATGTCCAGCTTGCCGCTGCCGAGGATGGGAAGCTCGGTCACCTGGAAGAAGTCCCGCTGGCTGGGGACGTACAGGTTCGGCAGGCCGCGGTCGTTGAGACGCTTCCACACTTCCTGGACGCCGACCGGCAACGGCAGGTGCAGCACGACCAGGCGCTCGCCTTTCTTGGTGTCGGGAATGGCGGTCACGGCCAGGACGCGCTCGCTGCTTTCCAGCACCGTGTGCAGTTCCTCCTCGACTTTCTCCAGCGGGACCATCTCGCCGCCGACCTTGGCGAAGCGCTCTTCGCGGCCGGTGATGGTGACGAAGCCGTCCTCGTCCATGGTCGCCAGGTCGCCGGTGATGTACCAGCCGCCGTCGACGATTTTCTTCTGGGTCAAGTCGTCGCGGCCGAGGTAGCCCTTCATCACGTTGGCGCCGAAGATCTGCAGCGAGCCCTCCTCGTTGGGCGGCAACGGCTTGCCGTTCTCGCGGTGGACGATGCGGGCCGCCACGCCGGGAATCGGCTGTCCGATCGTCCCCAGCTTGTTGCCGAGCTGGCGCTGGTTGCCCTGCTGCCAGTCGGGGACGTTGACGCACGCCACCGGCGACAGCTCGGTGCAGCCGTAGCCCTCCAGCGGGGTGACCTTGAACTTCTCCTGAAAGCCCTTGGCCACGCTGGGCGGCAGCTTCTCGGCGCCGCACACGAGGATCCGCACCGTGGCGAAATCGCCGGCGTCGCAGCGCTTGATGTACGACCGCAGGAACGTCGGCGTCGACAGGAAGATCGTCGCCTCGTGTTTCTTGCACAGTTCGCCGATCTCGCGAGCCTGCAGCGGATTGGGATAGTAGATGATCGACGCCCCGACCTGCAACGGCACCCACAAGGTCACCGTGTACCCGAAGGAATGAAAGAACGGCAGGATGCCCAGCAGCCGGTCCTTCGGCGTCGGATCAATGGCCTGAGTCACCGACTCGCAGTTCGCCGCGACGTTGGCGTGGGTCAGCACCACGCCCTTGGGTTCGCCGGTCGAGCCGCTCGAGAAGATCACCGTCGCGATCTGGTCGCCCCCCTGGCGGCGCAGGCCGAGCAAGCTCTCCTGCATCCAGCCCGGCAACAGCAGCACCGCCAGGAACGAGCGAATCCGCTCCCACTTGCTGATCTGCTTGCGGAAGTCTTCGAGATAGACCAGCTCCACCCCCGGCCCGGGATCGAGCGGCACCTTGTGCGTGAACAGCCGGGACGTGAGCACGTGGCGGACGTTGCACTGGCGCAGCGCCGACTGGTTGAGCGCGGTGGTGGCCGTGTAGTTGAGGTTGACCGACGTCTTGCCCAGGAACGCCAGGCAGATGTTGGCGGCGGCCCCGGCCGTGCTCGGCGGCAACCAGACGCCCACCATGGGATTGTCGCCCAAGAGCGGCTTGAGCCGCTTGTTGAGCAGCTTGACGCCGACCAGGGCTTCGCCGTATTTCAGCAGCGGCTTGGGGGCGTTCGGATCGATCATGCACGGCCGGAACGGATGCCGGACCGCCAGGCGGAGGAACTGGCGATGCACCGCCCGCCGCTGCGGGGCCCGGCGAATGGCGGACTCGGCCGACAGCTTCTGGATCGTCTGATGCACCGTGAACGCGTCGGCGGTGGGCGGCAACGGCTGGCCGAAGCTCACGTAGACACGGTACGGGATGCGCTTGGGCCATTTCCAGAAGAAGCGGCCGCCGCGATAGCTGAAGATGCTCCCCCAGACGTGATCGAGGCAGACCGGGACGATCGGCGCCGGCTGGCGCTTGACGATCTGCTCGAAGCCGCGCTGAAACGGCAGCATGAAGCCGGTGCGGGTGATGCCCCCTTCGGCGAAGATGCAGACCGCGTCCCCCTTGGCCAGCGCCTCGCTCGCCATGCGCAGCGCCTGAATGATGGCCCGCGGCCCGGCGGTGCCGTCGATCGGGATGACCCGGACCAGGCGCAGGAACCAGCGCAGGAACGGCACGCCGAGGAACGGCGCCCAGATGAGGAAGCGGACCCGGCGGCGCTGGGCGGCGAGGATCAGCAGGGCGTCGAGCCAGCTCACGTGGTTGCTGACGAACAAGACGGGCCCGGTGGCCGGCACGTGCTCGGCGCCGTGGACGTAGATCCGGTAAAACGTGTGCCGCAGCACCCACAGCGGGAAGCGGACGAAAATGGGATACCGAAACACCACAATCAAGGCGAGGCCCGCGAGGACGAGGAGCGGGATCAGCCACCAGGCGTGTGCATCCCAATCGAACGCAGCGAAAACGCCCAGGTAGACGGGCTTCATGGAAAGTCGCATTTCCAGACTGGAGAACGAGTAGCAACTGCCAGAAGGGTAATGGGTCCGGCGGACAGCGTCAAGACCGACCGCGATCGCGGCCACGGGATTCAATCAAGCCGATCTCCCCCCTACTTCGCCTCCGCCACCGTCAGCGTGTACGCTCCAAGTTGCTGCGGTTCGAACACGGTGGCGATGATTCGGTAATCGCCGTCCGTTTTCGGTGTGTAGACGATGCGCGAGTTCAAGTTGCCGCCGCTGTCGTCGTCGACGGCGAGCTCCTGGCCCTTGGCGTCCTCGAGGCGGAGGAACGGATCGAACTGCAGCGGCACGGCGCCGCCCATCTCGATCACGTACCGCACGCCCGCCTTGAGCGCGATCGTGTGGACCTTGAAGCGCCCGAACGGCGCCAGCTTGGCGACCGGATCGCCCATCATCACCGTCCCCTGGACGTCGAGCAGCACTTTGCCCTTGGCGACCGGCGCGATCAGGCTCGGGTCGATCGGCAAGGGCGTGCCGGGCTTGAGGCGGGCGATCTTGTGCGGGTTGCCCACGTCGCGGGTCAATTCGTACGTGGACTCGCTGTATACGACCATCGGTCCGGCGCCGGCCTCGGACAGGATCGTCAACGCGGCCTCGGCCACCAGCCCCCGATCCAGATCGAACACCAGGTAGCCGCGCACCCGCCCGGCCGCCGCCGGCGTCAGCGGATTCCGCGCATAAATGTGGCCCGAGACGCCGATGAAGGCGACCGCGCGGCCATCCTCCTGCCGGCGACCTTCGTAACGGCACGTGACTTTCAGGTCGGCCATCTGGATGATGCCCTTGACGGTCGCGAGCAACGGCGTCTGGGCTGTCCAGGTTTCGTGCGGCTTCATGTCCCGCTGCGGCACCGTGAGCGACGTGGCTTCGAAGCCATTGGCGATGGTGTTGAACAGGTCCTCGCAGAGAAACCGCCATGGCAGCGGCAGCCGCTGCAGCTCGCCGGGATGGTGGCGCATCCGGAGCCCGCCGCGCGACTCGAGGGCAAACATGAACGGCAGCTTCTTGACGATCTCTTGCGGGTGAGTGTTGAAATTCGGCAGCGTCTTGCCGGCCACCACCCGCTGCGAACGGATGTCGCCCGCGTGCAGCGCCACGTTGATGCCGCCGGGCTTGGCGTCCAGCACCTCCAGCAAGTTGGCGTCGAGCACTTGACCGATGGTTTGCGGCTGGTTGTCCTTGACGATCTTGACGACGCGGGAGTTCTTGATCCGCAGCGTGCGCTCGGGATGCTCGGCATGGCTGAGCCGGAATGTGGTCGGCGCCCGCTGCACCGGCTGCCGCACGGCGTCGGCGACCGTCACCGCGGTTCCCGGCGCCCGAACGTCTTGAGGCCGGACGGCGATCGGTTGCAGCCACAGCGCCGTGCCCGCCTCCAGGGCAGGCACGTCGATCACGGCCTGGGCGCTGCCGTTCTTGTACTCCAGGTTCACGGTCTGCCGGGGGCCGTCGCCCGGGTAAGCGACCGCCTGGCCGTCGGGCCGTGCCGGACCAGGCTGGCCGGTCCACATCTCGAGCTGCACGTCGGTCAGGCGCGCCAGTGGATCGAGGCAGGCCACGCGCACCGGCAATTTGACGGCGTCGCCCTCGGAGTAGGCGACGCCGACGTCCAGGTCGCGCACCCGCCCCTCGGTCAAGTGCGTGACATGATCGGAAGGCACGGCGAAGTTAATCTGCGTCCCCTGGATGATCGCCACGGCAACGCCGACGACGACGCCGCGGGAATCGACGACCGGGCCTCCCGAGTTGCCCTGGTGCATGCCGCCGTTGACCTGGACTTGCGTGATGGCGCCGGTCGCGTCCTTGCGCAGCGACGACACCGACGATTCGCTGACGGTGATGTTCTTGCCGAGGTTCGCGCCGAACGGGAAGCCGAAGATGTACACCTTCTGCAGCTCGGTGAGCGTGGCGGCGGATTCCAGGGGAAGCGGCTCGGGCAGCCGGCCCGGCGCGCCGGTGATGCGCAGCAGGGCCAGGTCGCGGCTGCCGTCGGCGCCGAGCACCTGGGCGTTCAGGCGCATTTCCTCCGGCTCGCCGCTATGAATGCTGACTTGCACGCTCGACGGGGGTTGATCGGAGTTCTTCATGCCGACAACGTGGGCGTTGGTGAGCACCAATCCGGGCTCGAGCGCCAGGAAGCCGGTCCCTTCCGAAACATGGCCGGTGCGCAACGTCACGCGCAGGTACACGGTGGCGCGCTTGACGCGCTGGACCGTCTCCGGATCGACGTTGGCCGGCGCGGCGGCCGGCGGCGGCTGCACCGGCGCCGGTCCCACCGGCGCGCCCCGGTTGAGCGGAGGCGGCGGCGGGGGCGGCGGGATCGCCAACCCCGGCGGCCTTGCCCCTTCCGCAACCGGGGGCGCCGGCTGCGTGCCGTCGCCCTTGATCAGGAAATAGCCCACCACACCCAGGATGGCCACGCCCGGCAACACCGTCGCGGCCGCGAGGATCCATACCAGCTTGCCGCGCGGCTCGCGCGCGTCCACCGGCCGGCGCCGCCCCTGGCGCCGACGCCGCGCGCTCGGCGCTTCGTCATCATCGTAGCCGCGTTCGTCGTCTCGATCATCCTCGCGATCACCATCGCGATCGTCCTCGTCGGGGTCGTACTCCTTGCCGGCGCGCCCGGCCGGCGGCGCGCGCCGCGACGCCTCGGGTCCGGACTTCGGCGGCGTCCGCACGGGAGCGGTCTGAATGGCGCTCGGTTCGCCGCCGGCGTGGTCCGGCAGGGTCCACACATGCTTGCAGCCCGGGCAACGGATCGACTTGCCGGCGCGGTCGCTAGCCACTTTGAGCGGCTTGGCGCACTCGGGACATTCGACATGCCACATGGTCCACCCTGGAATCGGCCGTCGCCGGGCCTGCAAGGCTCGGGCCCGCAAGGCCCTGAAACGGGGATGCGATGGAACTGGGAAGAGATGCTCCGACATTAACCGATGCGGAGCCGAGATTCAAACGAAAAAAGGCGGACTGACTGCCGCCTCCGCCGCGGTGCAAGAGGATTCGCCGCGAATCGGCGCGAATTTGTCAAGTTGTGGAACGGGCTTGCCGATCGCAGCGCGCAAGCGCAAGGCGCAAACATCGGAACTTGAGCGGAATTCGCGCACTCCGGGAAGATCGCGGCTCGTGCCGTGGAAAGCGCCGCAGCCTCGCTGTTTTCGACGCCATTCGCGGGGGAATTCCAATCGGCGCGGCCTTCACGGCGCATGCTTGGCCTGAGGGCTCCGATGAGTTCTTCCATGGCGAGGACGGCGCCCGCATCCATCACACGAGAAGAGGACATGAAGCGATTCTTGGGCATGGGCGCGCTGGCGCTGGCGCTCGCCGGCGTGCCGACACAACAAGCGGCCGCAAACTTCAAGTTCAACCTGGGCCTGTGCTTCAACCTGAACTTCGAGTACAGCGGCAGTCACTGGTTCGCCTGGGGCTGCGGCCACGGGCATCACGGCGGCGATTGCTTCGGCCATCACGACGGCGACTACATCGCGGTCATGCCGGGGCATGCCAATCACGCGCCGGCGGCGCCGGCGGCGGACGCCGAGCCGTTCCCGCCGCAGCCGGAACGCCGCGGCGACCGCAAGCGGGAAGAAGTCAACTTGCAATGGGGTTATCCGAGCCTCGGCTATTCGTACTACCATCCGGTGAGTTATTACCCTCAGCAGCATCAATCGAACCATCCCGCGGCGACGTACTATTACCCGCAGCATTACCACTACCCGGCGAACTACGGCTACCCGAGCTACTACCACGCGCCGAGCATGACCTTTGATCGATAACTGCCGATGATGCAGGTCGAGACATCGCGGTTCCGCCGCCCGGCAGGTTCGCCGCGACGATTCGGTAGCCCGCGCGGCGTTCGTGGCGCATGGTTTGGCTGGGCGGCATGACCGGTCATGCCGCCCGGCCAAACTCTTGTTTGCACAAACTCCTTTTTGGACGCCGCACATGAGAATCACGCGCCTGGGGCTGGCGGCGCTGAGTCTGGGCGCCTTCGCCTGGGCCCAACCTGCGCACGCCGAGGGGATCTGCCTTCCCCCCTTCAAAGTCCATTTCAGCATGCGTCTCAAGATTACTTCGACCGAACATCCTGAGCCCACGGCCCCGTGGTGGGCGTACTTCCCGCAAGGCGGGCACGGCATGGCGCCCGCCTCCGGCACGGTCTACCCGCACTGGCCGGCCCAGTTTCCGCCGGCGGCTCAACCGACGTCCATGCCGCGCCAGGCCGCGCCGGGACCGAACGTCACCCACAGCTTCGGCTCGGCGCCCGCGGTTCACCCCGCAAGCTTCTCCCACGCCGCGCCGAATTACGGCGCGCCGAGTTACGGTGCGCCGAGTTTCGGCGCTCCGAGTTACGGCGCACCGAATTACGGCGCACCGAGCTACTGGTACGCCCGCTGACCGATGACGGGTTGGGGGTTGGCCGCCCACGAGCCCGAAGCTCGTGGGCTTTTTGTTGCGCGGGCAAAGGAGTGCGCGGGCAAGGGGTTGCCGGCTGAGGAATTGACAGCGCCAGCCACAATCCCGATGATGAACATGACCATGGCGCATTGAGATTCCGCTCGCATGAGCACCCTCAGCATCTCCTCCCACCCGCTGATCCAGCACCACCTGACGCGCTTGCGCGACGTCCGCACCCAGCCCGCCGAGTTCCGCCTGCTCGTGCGGCAGCTCGCCCAGCTCCTCTTCGCCGAGGCGGCCCACGATCTCCGTCTTCGGCCTGAAACCGTGCAGACCCCCCTGGCCGATTGCGCCGCCCAGCGGCTCGGCGAAACGATCGGGCTCGTGCCGATCCTGCGGGCCGGCCTCGGCATGGCCGAGGCCATCCTCGAGCTGGTCCCCGAGGCCCAGGTCTGGCACCTGGGCCTGTATCGCGATCACAAGACCCTGCAGCCCATCACCTACTACAACAAGCTGACCGGTCAGGCGACCATCGACGTGTGCTTCGTCGTCGATCCCATGCTGGCGACCGGCGGCTCCGCGACGGCGGCGCTCGCCATTCTCAAGGAATGGGGCCTGACGCGCCTGAAATACCTGGGCCTGATCGCCGCCCCCGAAGGAGTGCGAGCCCTGCAAGCGGCCCATCCGGACGTGGCCATCCATCTCGCCGCCCTCGACACCCACCTGAACGAACACAGCTACATCGTCCCCGGACTGGGCGACGCCGGCGATCGCCAGTTTGGGACCCAGGCGATTTGACCAACCACCAACCACTAACCACCAACCACTAACCACCAACTACAAACCACCAACCACTAACCACTAACCAACCTGTTACATCACGCAAATTGGGTGTTTTCTGACCGGAACGCGGGTTTTGCGGCCCGGCTGGGGATAATTCCCTTGGATTTGCTCAAGCCCTCGGTCACAATACAAGAAGGAAGTCCCGCCCTCGGCGGGGCGTTCATCATTTCTCGAAGCCCGATCTTCGGAACCGGGCTGGCGCGCTGAGGTTTGTCATGGCCAAACGCGACGATGAGGACTTGGACGCCGACGACGTGGCCGAAGAGGCCGACGCCGAAGAGGCCGATGCGCTCGAGGCGGATGAAGCCGGCGCGGATGAAGCCGGCGCGGATGAAGCCGGCCCGGATGAAGCCGAAATGGCTGACGCCGAGGCCGACGAGGCCATGGCGGACGCGGCTGAGGCCGACGCCGACGTCGCGGACGAGGCGGAGGCGGATGAAGCCGACGAAGCGGAGGCGGATGCCGGTGCGGACGAGGAAGAACCGGACGAGGAAGAACCCGACGAGCCGCAACCGTACGAGGAAGAAAAGCCGCGCAAGAAGCCGAAGGTGACGGCCTTGACGCTGGTGCTGTGCTTCCTCAATGTGATCGCCGCGGCCGGGTTTCTGTTCATGCTGATGCTCGATTTTTCCAAGCGGCAGGCCTACGCGTTCGCCGCGGCCCAGAATGAATTCCACCTGATCGGCCTCGGCGTCGCCGAAGATCGCGAGGGCATCACCGCCGGCGTCGAAGCCCTGCCCCGCCCGAAGCTGAGCCAGGACGCCATCGCCCCCGTGTTTCGCGGCCGCGGCGGCAGCGGCGCCACCGCCCCGTTCATGAGCGTCGAGGACGGCCTGACCTATCATCTCTACGGCATGCCCGAAGACCTCCTCAAGCAAGAGCTGAAGGACCTCGGCGATCCGGTCGGCAGCGTCGAAGAGGAAATGAAACGGCTGCAGGGCCGCCTGCCGGGCGACATCCAGGAGGTGGTCAAGAAGCAGGCCGAGCGGCTGCAAAAGGCGACCGACCTGGAAAAGCAGCGGAAGGCGGCCATGCTCCTGTACCCGCTGTGCCGCACGCCGATGCAGGTGGAGAAGGTGGAGGCGGCCATCAAGCGGGCCCAGGGCGCGATGCTCGACAGCATGGTGGCCGACGCCGTCGAGCGCCGCATCCTGGCGGACATCCTGCTGCCGGTCGAGATGTTCCGCAGCAGCGACCAGCCGATCCTCGAAAACTGCGCCGACGCCGGCGCGGTCGGCATCGACAAGCTGCGCAAGCTGCTGAATGACCGCCTGGCCGCCGCCGCCAGCGCCACGCACGACGGCTCGGTGCACTTCGGCAAGGAGTGGGACAACCAGAAGCGCTGGACCATCGAGAAGCGGCAGAACGCCGCCTTCCTGCTGGTCAGCCTGGCCTATGCCCGCAACCACCTGACGCCGCTCGCCAAGGAAGAAAGCCCGTTCCTGTACCCCAACGGCCTGGACCGGGCCCAGCGCATCAGCGGCCTGTACGATTTCACCGAGGCCGCCAGCGCCTATGACAAAGCCCTCCGCAAGTGGGAAGAGCGGGTGATCGCGGCCATCGCCCTCGACCGCGACGGCTTCCAGATCCAGGTCAACAACGACCTGAAGCGCAGCGCGAGCTTCGCGGAGAAGCACGCCGCCCTCCAGTTCCGCATCCGCCAGGTGCAGCAGGAGATCCGCGAGGCGGACGGGCGCATCACGGACCTCCAGGAGCAGATCGACCGGGCCACGAAGCTCGTGGCCGTGCGGACCAAGGACCTGGCGGCGCTGGAGGCCCGGATCAAGCAGGAGCGCGCGATCACGAAGATGCAGATCGCCGAGCTGCGGCAGCTGCAGCGCGAGCTCTTCGACAATCAGAAGATCCTGGCGGACGCCGCCGAGATCAATGCCCGGCTGCTGGCGCGCATCAACAAGTTGTCGGGCGTGAAGGGGACCAAGCCATGATCAACGTCCTGGGCAAGGTGCTGGTGATGATCCACGTCGCGCTCAGCTTGCTGGCGCTGACGTGGGCGGCGGCGGTCTTCCTGCAGTTCGTGGACTGGGGCTGGACCACGCCGCGCCTCGTGGTCAGCGAGCACGTCCCCTCCGAGCTCGACAAGCGCCTCGCGGCGTACAACGAAGCGGTCAAGTCGCGCGACCGGGCGCTCCCCGCGCTCAAGAAGTCGCAAGAGGCCTTGTTCGACGCCATGGACCGCTACGCTCAGAACCACCTGTTCTACCGCGACGAATTGGCCCGGCTGGAGAAGTCTCCCGACAAGCTCGTCGTCAAGGAGGTGGCCTTCACCGACGGCGCCCTGGAGCTCGACGTCCGGCGCACCGGCAAGCCGGTCCTCAAAGAGGATGTGCCCGGCATGGACAAGTCCTACTTGAAGGAGCTTGAAGGGCTCGCCAAGCGGCGCCAGGAGATCGACAAGCTGGTCGCCGAGCATCGCGACTGGACGGAGAAGGCCCGGGTGATCACGGCGCAGCTCAACGGTCTGGACGACGACGGCAACAAGACGAAGGTGGGCCTGTACGAATTGCTGGAGCACGAAGCCCAGGCCCAGGCCCGCATCCGCTTCGAGAAGGCCTACATCCAGCCGCAATGGGCCGACGCCCTCAAGGAAGCCCAGGACTCCACGGAACGCCGCGAACGCCTGGAACAGACCCTGGAACGGCTGAAGACAGACCTGGGCAAAGTCACGAAATAGGACGGAGCCCATCTGCCCTATCGGTTGTCACCGCGGTTTCTTGCTCGCCGGATGGCTCTTCGCCAATTGCCCCGTCGGACAGTGCGGCTTCAAGGGACAGTTCTGGCACAGCGGCCGGGTCTCGTGGCACAAGTCCTGGCCGAGGCCGCTGATCAGATCGGCGAACAACGCCGCCTTCGCCTTGGGCACCTGGTGCTCGAGCGACGTGCGGATCGTCTCCAGATCATGGACGTCCTCGTCGATGAGCTGCAGCCGGCGCAGCACGCGCAGGAGGACGTTGTCGAGCGGGATGGCGTGGCCGCCCAGGCTGTGCTGGGTGACCCAGGCGACCGCGTAGTCGTTGGCCGATTGATAGCGGGCCAGCTGCTTGGCCGCCTGCTTGAGCCCCTTCTGCTGCAGCGATTCGAGATCGAAGGCGAACGTGGTCTCGAACACTTCTTGCAAGAACCCGATGATGCGCTGGGCCCGGGTCAACGGATCGGGCGCCAGGCCTTCGAGCACCTCGGCCAGCTCTTCGGGCGCGCTGACCCGGATCTCGTTCCAGTCGAAGAAATGCGCCTGCAGCGCCTGATAGGCCTGGTCGGCGTGGGCCCGCGTGCTGCCTTCGCGGCAGACGGCGTAGATGAATTGCTCCAGCACCGGCCGGGCCGGCGCGTCCTCCAGCTCTTTCGCCTGCTTGCCGAGCGCGGCAAACAATTGACTGACGACTTTCTGCTTGTTCATGGTCGTGGCCATATCCGTAACCTTTCAGCTGTTAGCCAGGAGCTTTCAGCAGTAGCGTCCTGCCGGGTGATCAAGCATGTTCGTCCTCGACCCTGTCCTCGACAATCTTGTCCTCGACAATCTTGTCCTCGACAATCTTGTCCTCGACAATCTTGTCCTCGACAATCTCGTCCTCGACAATCTCGTCCTCGACAATCTCGTCCTCGACGATCTTGTCCTTCACCGTGTCGGCGGCGGTTTCCGGCGCCGCCTTCGCCGACTCGGCCTGGGCTTCCTTCAAGATCCGCGTGATCTCCAGGCTCTTTTTCACCCCCTCGTCGAGCACGAACTTGAGTGTCGGCGTGAACCGCGTCTTGAGCCGCGACGCCAGCCTCGATTGGATGAACCCCGCCGAGTGCCGCAGGCCGTGCAGGCACAGGTCCTGCTCCTTCGGCGTCCCCATGATCGACACGTAGACCTTGGCGTGCTGCAAGTCGGCGGCGACCTCGGCCCGCGTCACGGTCACGTTCTTGATGCGCGGATCCTGCATCTCGAACAGGATCGTCTCCGCGGCCACTTCACGAATGACCTCGGACACACGGGCTAGCCTATGGGTTTTCATCGCTGATTCGTTTAGCCCCGGTTCGCAGAACCGGGGCGGACTGCATCCCATCCGTGACATTCATCCATCGCCGCTACCGTTCATCCATCGCCGCCGCCTGCCCGCCCCGGTTCTGCGAACCGGGGCTAAACTTCAATCTCATGGTCCAGCAGCTCGGCCACGGGGTGGACGCGCAGCGCCTGGACAATCTGCCCGAGGGCGGTCTTCACGTGGTGCGTCTCGTTGGACACCATGGCGAAGCCGAGCACCGCGAGCTGGCGGTTGTCTTGATCTTCAATCTCCGCCACCGACACATTGAAATCGTTCGCGAGCCGGTCCTTGATGCTCTTGACCACCTGGCGCTTGTCCTTCAGGCTGCGCGCCTGACGAAGGAGCAAGCGGACACGCAACGTTCCGACGATCATGGATTTTCGATCCTCAACCCAATCGAAAATCAAAAATCAAAATCGAAAATCACTTAGCCCCGTCCCCCAGGGTCCGCTGCACCTGCTCGACGCGGAAGGCCTCGATGATGTCGCCGACCTTGATGTCGTCGTAGCCGGCCACCTTCATGCCGCACTCGAAGCCCTCGCGGACTTCGCCGACGTCTTCCTTGAAGCGCTTGAGCGAATCGAGGCCGGCCGAGCGGTCGGCCGGCGGATAGATGACCGCGCCGTCGCGGATGAGCCGCACTTTGGCGTTGCGCTTGATCGAGCCCTGCGTGACGTGGCAGCCGGCGATGGTGCCGACGCGGCTGATCTTGAACGTCTCGCGGACCACCGCCCGGCCCAGGTGCACCACTTCCTCGCGCGGCTTGAGCTTGCCTTCCAGGGCGGCCTTCAGGTCTTCGGTCAGCTTGTAGATGATGTCGTACTCGCGAATCTGCACGCCCTTTTCCTCGGCCAGCCACAGGGCGCCGTCGTCCGGGACCACGTTGAAGCCGACGATGATCGTGTCCTGCGGCGACGTCAGGGCCAGGTGCACGTCGCTCTCCGTGATGCCGCCGACCGCGCTGTGCAGCAGGCGCAGCTTGACTTCGGCGTGGCTGAGCTTGTCCAGCTCTTTCTTGATGGCCTCGATCGAACCCTTGAAGTCGGCCTTCAGGACCACCTTCAATTCGGCGATCTTGGCGTCGGCCGCGTTCTCCAACGTCAGCGACGGCCGCTTGGTCTGGCTGGCCTCGTGGATCTTGGTCTTGCGGGCGTCGGCGACCATGCGCGCCGCGGCGAGATCGGGCAGCACCTGGAACGGGTCGTCGGCGTTGGGCACGTCGTCGAGCCCGGTGATGCGCACCGGCACGCTCGGCCCGGCTTCGTCGATCGCCGCGCCGTGGTCGTTGTACATCTGCCGGACGCGGCCGAAGGCGTGCCCGCACACGATCACGTCGCCGCGGCGCAGCGTCCCCTCGCGCACCAGCAGCGTGGCCCGCACGCCCTCGCCTTCGGACAGCATCGCTTCGAGCACGGTCCCCTTGCCCGGCTTGCTCGGGTTCGCCTTCAGCTCCTTCAATTCGGCCACGACCGAGAGCTGGTCGAGCAGCTCGGCCACGCCCTTGCCGGTGGCCGCGCTGGTTTCGACGAACGGGGTGTCGCCGCCCATGTTGTCGGGGAGCACGTTCAGGCCGTAGAGCTGCTGGCGGGTGCGGTTGACGTTGGCGCTGGGGAGATCGACCTTGTTGATGGCGATGACCAGCGACACGCCGGCGGCCTTGGCGTGGCTGATGGCTTCCTCGGTCTGGGGCATGACGCCGTCGTCGGCGGCGACGACGATGACGGCGATGTCGGTGACCTGGGCGCCGCGGGCCCGCATCTTCGTGAACGCCTCGTGACCGGGCGTGTCGAGGAAGGTGATCGGCCGGCCGCCGTGCTCGACGCGCCAGGCGCGGATCACCTGCGTGATGCCGCCGGCCTCGGTCGAGACGATGTCGCTTTCGCGAATCTTGTCCAACAGCGACGTCTTGCCGTGGTCGACGTGGCCCATCACCGTGACCACCGGCGCCCGCGGCTTGAGGTCGGCCGGTTCGTCCGGCGTTTCGTAGCTGTTCAGCAACTGTTCCTCGAAGGAAGGCGGGCGTCGGATGTTGATCTCGCTGCCGTACTCGACGGCGAGGAGCTCGGCCAGGTCGGGCTCGACGATCGAGTTGATGTTGGTCTTGAGCGAGGCCCCGTGGTCGCGCAGCTTGAACAGCAACTCGCCGGAGCGGACGCCGAGCGCTTCCGACAGCGCCCGCACGCTGATCGGCGGCACCAGCTCGACGCGGGCCTTGCGCGGCATCGTCCCTTTGAGCTTCTTCTTGATGTGGATCAGGGTCTTGCGCGGCCGGCCGTCGTCGTCTTCCTCGACGCGCTTGCCGCCGATGATCTTCACTTCCTCGGCCCGCGTCGTCTTGCGCTTCTCGGCGCGTTCGTTGCGGGCGCGCTGGCGGCTGTCGCGACCCGGGACGGCCTTGAGCTTCTTTCCCTTGGCATCGTCCTCTTCTTCGAGCTCGCCGACGAACCCGGGGGCTTGCGGGGGCTTGAGCAAGTCTTCCGGACGGATCGGTTTGTTCTGCGTCAGTTGTTCTTGTGTGGGCCGGGCGATCGGCTTGAGGACTTTCTCCTCGGGCTTGGCCGGCGGCGGCTTGAGGGGCCGCAACGGCGGCGGTGTGGCGGGCCGCGGACCGGCCAGACCTGGGTGCAGGGGCCGGCGCGGCGGCAACCGGCCTCCGCCCGGCGGACGGACGCTCCCCGGACCTTGCGGCAAGGTGGGGACGCGGCTCGGCGCCGGCGCCGGCGGGGGCGCGGACGCCGGGGGCTGCGACGGTTTCACTTCGGCGGCGGGCCTGAGCTCCGGCCTGGGCTCGGGTGGTTTCGCCGCGGGAGGTGGTTCCGCCGGCTTGGGCGCCGCCGGAGGCGCGGTGGGCGCGGGACCGCCCGGCCCCAGATGGGGGACACGGTCGCGGATCGTCGGCAGCGCCGGCCTTTTCGGCTCCGGCGCGGGAGGCGTCGGCGGCGTTTGCGCGGCGGGTTGAACGGTCGGTTCGCTCGGCGTTGGCGGTGGGGCCATGTCAGGCGGGGCGGGGGGCGGCTCGGCGGGCCTGACGGGGGGCGTCGCGTGCGGCGTGGGTCGGGGACGTGTGGTGGGCAGCGTCGGGATCGATCTACCGACGCCGGGGAGCACTGGCGGCGCGGCGGGCTTGGTAGGCGCAGCGTTGGACTTCGCGCCCTTCTTGATCAGATCTTCGAGCACGGTCCGCTGCTCCGGTTCCAGCATGCTGAGCTGATTCTTGACCGCAAAGCCGGCTTGCTGGGCCATGGTCAGCAAGTCTTTGGTGTCGACATTCAGCTCGCGTGCCAGGATGTACACGCGAATCTTCTCTTTTTGCAAGCGATGCTCCTTGGGCGCCTCGGGATCGGCCGCCGCAACCTCGGAAAAAATCACCCCTTATTGTACGTCCTTGGCTTGGGCGGACCACTTCCGCCGCGCCAGCGCTTCCTGGTCCCTCGTCGTGCGGCAAACGCTTCGGTTTGCCGTGCGGCAAGCATTCCTGCTTGCCCGACGCCACCCATTCCTGTTGGTGCGTCTTCATGGCGCCGGCG
>JAKEET010000089.1 GCA_022616435.1 Gemmataceae bacterium | reverse complement strand
CTCGCGACGGACACCCTTGCCTAGCCTTGCGGTTCGGGCCATCACCGCCCGCGGAGGACTTGCACCTCCTGACGCAAAACATACCTGGCACACAAAAAAACAGACCGCCTCCTTTTCGGGAGGCGGCCTGTTCAGGCAGGGAGAAGGAATCCGGTGAATCGGAACACTGAATCCTGGCTGGTTGACGTCGGCAGACCAGGCTCAATGCACGATGTTACCGCACCCCCTCGATCGTGATGGTCGGCGGCGTTTGCGGAACCACTTGCGGCTGAATGCTGATCGGCTGAGCCGCCGGCGCCATCCGCACGGGCGCCGCGGTCACCGGGGCCATCCGCACCGGCGCCATCGTCACCGGCGCCATCCGGACGGGGGCCGTCGCCACCGGATGGGTGATAATGGTGGTGGCCGCCGAATGGGTCGTGCAGGCCGGCGCGCACGAGGTCGGGCAAGCCGGAGCGCACGCTTCCTGGTGCGTCACGATGCACTTGGTGGTATCGGTCTCGCACGAGACCGGCTTCTTCATCAGCACGCGCACGGTGCGCGGCCGGCCGCATTGATCGCACGAACCGCACGACGACTCACAAGCGGAATCGCTGCAGCCGTGACCGCGGAGCAAGCCGCCGAAATGGAAGCCGCCGAACACGCACCTGTGCAGGCAGACGTCCTTTTCCTTGCAGCTATACTCGTACGTCGTGGTCTTCTTCTTATCCGGCACGGCGATGCAGACCTTGTGCAGGCAGGCAGCATCGCAGGACGCGGCCGGGGCGTGGGCCGGCGCTTTCAGCTTTTCCTGAGCCACGGCGGTGGTCGCCGCGCAGAGGCCGAAGGCGGCCAGGGTCAAGCAGCATTGCCAAATCCGACGCATGGTGAAGAGCTCCTTGTCTTGAGTGGTCCATGTCAAGTGTTCAGGGTCACGTCAGGGCGGGCATCCACAGCCCCCTGGGGAAGCGGGAACCGGCTGGAGCGCCGGTCCCCGCAGGATTGTTGCAGGTTAGAAATCCCAGGCGAAACGCATCGCCACGCCGTCGACCGCGCCCGAACGCTCTGCCGGGTCGGCGTCCGAGTGGCGCCAGGCGCGGACGTAGTTGAGCTGCCACTTGAAGTTGGAATTGAAGTAGCAGTTGACTCCCAGCGTCAGGTCTTGCAGGAAGCCCGTGCCGCCGGCCCGCGTGGAACTGCTCGGCGCGTTCTGGAAGCTGTTGGTGGTCAGGTCGATGTAGGCCCACCGCGCGACCACTTCCCAGGCGCCCCGGCCGAACAGGATGCGGCGGCCG
Source organism: Gemmataceae bacterium (assembly GCA_022616435.1). Taxonomy (GTDB): domain Bacteria; phylum Planctomycetota; class Planctomycetia; order Gemmatales; family Gemmataceae; genus JAKEET01. Next base: position 28,043 of record JAKEET010000089.1, on the reverse strand, counting down.
TCATGTTCGCCGCTGCGGACCAGGTAGAACGGTTCCAGAGGCTTGACGCGGTCAAACGCGCCCGACTTCTTGCTGTAGGGCCGGTGCTCGCCCGTCAAGAAGTACGAGGCCTGCACGTAGGTGCCCCAGTACTGCGGGTTCTGGCCGTCGTTGCCTTCTTCATGATTGTTCTGGGCGACGATGATTTCGGACTGCGCCGTGAACGGCCCCCAGACCAGCGCCACTTCACCCTGGTACAGCTGTTCGCTGTCCATCTCGGTGAGGATGTTGCCCGAGGCGGTGACCAGCGCCGGCGTTCCCAGGCGGATCGACATACGGCTGGAATAGGACGGGGTCGGGCCGTCGCTGGTGTTGAAGCTGCGGTGGCTGTAGGCGCCGCCGACGTGCAGGAGGCAGCGGCCGCTGTGCTCGTAGATCGGGAGGAAGGTGAGGCGGCCGGTCGCCGAATACTCGCCGTCGCCCTGATCGAAGCCGCGGTTGCCGGCGCCGTTGGCGCGGAACAGGCCCGCCGCCCAGGTGCCGCGATCCTCGTCGCCGATGGTATTGAAGGCCATGATGCCGAGGCGCCGCGACGGCGTGAAGGCGGAGTTCAGCAGCGACCGTTCCAGCGTGTTGAGGTAACGGCTGCTGGTCAGCTCTTCGATGCTGAACGGCTCCTTGAAGTGGCCGGCGCGGAAGTTGCCGATCCACGGCAACTGCGTGATGTCCATGTAGACGTCGGTGAACGTGGCCGTGGAGTTGGTGTTGTCGGGGCTGGCGAAATCGAATTCGGTCGTCCAGTTGATCACCTCCCAGCAGGTGCCGTCGGCACGCAGACGGGCGCGGCGGAAGCCGGAGGCGTCCTCGTACTCCGGGATGTTGGAATTCGGATCCGGATCGAACCAGCCCATGTCGTAGTGGGCCCGGCCGCCGAAGTGCAGTTTGAAGTCCTTGTTCGGCGTCGAGAAGCTGATGCCGTTATTCCAGGTAGCCTTCAAGTTGAGGTCGCTGCCGACCGCCACGGGCTCGTCCTTCTTCTTGGCTTCGTCCTTCTTCTTGGCTTCTTCCTTCTTGGCCTGGGCCTGCAGGTAATTGCTGACGATGCTCTCGACCGTCTTGGCGTCGACGCCGCCGTCGGCGGCAACCGGCGTCTGGACCGATTGCAGTTTTTGCTGCAGCTCGCGATTCTGCTGTTCGAGCCGTTCCAGCCGTTGCAACAGGGCATTGGGGCTGGTGTCCTGGCTGTACACCTGGTCCACCGTCGCCCCGGCGAGCACGCCGGTGACCGCGACGGCGGCCAGTTTCCGCCAGGTCTTGCGCCACAGAGACCGCATCATGGAGGGAGTCCTTTCAGGAAATTGCCGCCCGGCCGACGGCGCGTTCCGATTGCGCCTGGCGTCGAGCGAAGCCCGTGGGGTGTCCGTATTCCAGGCAAGTCAGTTCAACTGCTTCGCCGCGGAACTAATGGTAATTTCGGGCCGTTCGGTAAGTTGCGTTTATGAAGTTAAGACAATGACCTTCGCACAAATTGAAATCACGGCTGGCGCGATCGCTGCGGCACGGACAATCGCGACCGCCGGCATGACCGGCAGAAGGGTGGTTGCTGGGAACTGCCCTTCCGCGGCGAGAAATGGAGTGCTTTGCGCCTGCGAGTTTTGCCTACACCCCACTGACAACGCTCTGCGAAGGGCGCCGACTCGCCCCCTTGTTGGCCAACTCAAAATCGAGTTGGCCAACAAGGGAGATCATCACAACTTGCTGCTTTTCAATTGGTTACGACACACATCGTCCCGTACTTGGCCAACTCAGCGAGGGGAGGGATGTCTGTTCGAGACTGCCATTATGGCAGCCGACGCCGCTTTCCGCGGCTGGCCTGCTTCGGGCAGGCCTGCCGGAACAGCTCCACCGGGCGGTCACTGCGTTTGCCGAATCTCACAAACACGCCATAAATGCCACCAAATCCCGCTTCTCATCCGCGGTCAGCTTCGTCTGGAAAACGACGTTGAAGAACTCCACCACGTCTTCCAAGGTCGGCAACCGGCCGTCGTGGAAGTACGGCGGCGAATCCTTGATGCCGCGCAGCGAGAACGTTTTGGACCAGCCCTGGGCCCGGCCCGGGTAGAAGTCTTCCAGGCACAGGTCGTGCATCTGGTTGTCGAGATAGAACGGCGGCGGATGACACTCGGCGCAGCGGGCCTTGCCGTGGAACAGCTTCTCGCCGCGCAGCTCCGCGGCGCTGGCCTTGGCCGCGTCGAGCCGGCCGAATCGATTCAGTTTCGGCGCCGGCGGGAAGCCGATGATCGAATTGAAATCGCCCATGCGGTTGGTCGAGACTCGATCGAGCTGCCGGCCGCCGATCTGCGGCTGCAGGCTGATGTCGCCGTCGAAGTACTCCTCGACCTCGGCGAAATGGTCGGTCGAGCGGATCGAGCGCTTCAGGCTGAACAGCAGGTTCACGTGATTGCCGCGCAGGCTCGGCGTGTCCAGCCGCACCCGCGCCAGGGTCGGCCGCGTGCCGGGGTCCATCTCGATGGCGGCGTTCGTGTGGCCGTTGACGTGGCAGTCGAAGCAGGCGGTGCCGCGGACCGGCTGCAGCGTCACCCGGTGCTTCGTCTGATTGAACCACGTGGTCGGGAACTTGGTGACCAACAGACGCAGCCCCTCCATCTGCTCGGGCGTCAGGATGCCGTCGAACAGCTCGCGAAAGTTGGCCTGGGTGATTTCCCGGCCGCACGAGACGTCGCCCAGGTCGGGACGCGTGATCAAGAACAAGGGGGGCGGAAACTCAGGGAGGCACGTCGCTGGAATGTCAAAGTCGACGTCGAAGCGCTCGTGCTCCGGGTGCTGCGCCGTCCACGCTTGCGGAAAGAGCTGATGGCCCGTCGAGTGCAAGGGATGCGACAGCGGCCGGAAACCTTCCGGGAACAAATCGCGCTCGCGCAGTTGTCGCGGCGTCAGTTCGCCGAGCTCTTCCCAGTTCTTGATCCCCTTGGGCAGCCGCACCACGGGGCCGACGGGGATCGGCTTGCCGCGGGTCATGGCGACATCGGTGCGAACCTTGCCGTGGAAGTCGTAGCGGCGCTGCATGTACTTGGTCCGCTCGGCCAGGACCTTGGGCTTCATATCGCTGCATTCGCGGTAGAACTCGTCGAAGTCCTTGACGTCATCGACCGAGGCGAACGAGCTGGGGCTGCGGCCGCCGTAGCGGTACAGGTCCTGCGGCACGATCTCGCCGGGGCGCACGGTCGGAAACGGCTGGAGCACTTTGCCCAAGGGCTGGTACTGCGGGTAGGGCCGCTCCCAGTCGGCGACGACGGCGGCCGGGCTGTCGGGTATCATGACATTGTGGTTCTTTCCCGCGGCAGGCTTTCGCGTCTGCTTGAGCGGGTTTTCCTGTGCCTGACTCGGCTGCCGCAGTCCGCGGCCAAACTCGATGCCGGCGCCGATCCCGAAGCCCAACAGCAGGAGAGGGATGGCCCAGGTTTTCCAGCGCGCCGCCATGGTTGTGTCCTCCAATGAAGGAGTGAAATGGCTCAATGAGTTGTCATCTTCGCTGTCGGCTGGTTACAACGCAAGCGGAAACGCCGACGTGTCGTTGATGCCGGTCGCGGATGCGACCGCCGGCCCACAACCTCGACCAGCGACCTCCGCCCTTGCTGCAACTCACGCACGGGCGATCAATCCGCGGGAACCGATTGCAACGGTATGCCGACGCTGCGCCACAGCGCCAGGTGCGCTCGATTCAAACTGACGACGGTTTCGAGATGACGGGCCCGGGCCGACGCCAGGGCTTGAATCGCCTGCTGTGCTTCAATGGCGCGCAGGACATCCCCCTTGATGCCGATGAAGTTGAGCGGCAGGGCCTTTTCGGCTGCCTCGACTTGCGTGCGCGAAGCATCGAGCTGCTTCTTGCGAAACTGGACCTGGTGGTAGGCGGCAGCGACTTCGCTGGCAACGAGATCTTGGACCTGCGCGGCGCTGAGCAGCGCTTGCTGCGACTGCGAGGCGCGCTCGCGCTGCAGGGCGCGGTTGCCGAAACCGAGGTTCTTGAGCTGCCACACGAGCATGGCGTCAAAGTCGGCACGGTCGCGGAAGTCGCCCACGAAGGCATCCTTGCCCCCCCCAAATCCGCCGGCGCTGAAACTGACGTGCATGCTCGGTACGGCCGGCCGCCAGCGCTCTTGCCGCCAACGCTCGGCGCTCGCATTGACGACCGCTTGCCGTTCCGCGACCTCCGGCCGATTGGCCACGCCTTGGCCGATGAGCTCGGTCAATGCAGCATTCTCGTCCACGAACGAGACGGGCAGCGCCTTGTGGTCGGCAGGCAACAGCACCGTGGTTGGATCCAGCCGCAGCAGGCGCACCAGCTCCGCGGAGATGACACGGACGAACTCTTCCGCCTGCAAGAACTGGCAGCGCCGCTCGGCTAGTTCGGCCTGGACGCGGTAAAGGTCCGCCGGCGGCGCGGTCTTCGCCTTCACACGGTTGACAAGAATCTGGACCAGCTCGTCGGCGTTCTTGACCGCTTCCTGGGCAACGACCACCTGCCCCTGGGCTTGCGTCAGATCAAAGTAGGTGAGTCCTACCTGGAGCAGCGTGTCGTTCAACGTCGAGTTGTACGCCGCTCGGGCGGCCTGCACGAGTTGCCGCTGCACCAAAGGTCCAAAAAAGGCGTCAGTTAGCGATAAGTCGGCTCCCACGCGGGGACTGGCCGCGCTGCCGCTGATCGTGCTGCCCAGCGCCGGCCCACCGCCGACGAACAGCGAGCTGCGCGTGACCTCGATGACCTCGCCGCTCGTGTCCTGGATCTGGCCGTTGTGCCGTGTGTAACCCGCTCCTCCATACAACGACGGAAACCAAGCCGCCTTGCTGCCCTGCCAACGGGCTTCAGCCTCATTGATCCGCTCGACCGCGATCGCGATCTGCAAGTTGGAGGCGCCGGCGAGCCGTAGAGCCGTGGGCAAGTCGATCGGGAAGCGATCAACGGCAGGTTGCGGCGATTGAATTGAAGCCGCGGATGGTGCGGCATAAGGCGCTTTGGACTGTTGGGCCTCGGCGTTACCCACCCCAAGGCACCATGAAATGACTGCCAGCGTCATGACCTGCGGTCTGTGCCGACTTTCGTTCGTGCCGTGCATGGCATCTCCCCACCTGAGCAGGTCCGAATCCTCCAGTAACATCGGATTCAAGTGCCAGGACGAATGAATCAAATTCGAGGATTACGCGGAGTGAGCAGGCCAGCGAAGCCAGGAAAGCGCGGAGTTTCCCCTCATCCGCCCGGAAACTGCCGCCACAGGCAAATCCCGGGCATCGCCAGAAGTGCGAATGGCCCGACGTTCAGTCAGCGACCGCGACGCTTTGCCCTTCGCGGAGCGAGCTTTTCCCATCGGCAATCACTTGCGCGTCGGCCGTCAGTCCTTCCATCACCTGGATGCGAACGCCGTCGTTGTAGCAAACACCGATTTCCTTGCGCTGCACCTGCCCAGCCTCCACGCACAGGACACACGGCTTGCTGCCGGTCGTCAAGGCGCTCGCGGGCAACGTCAGCGCGTTGGGGATGTCGACAAGCGTGATCGTCGTGCCCGATCCGAACATGCCCGGGCGCAAGGTGGGTTGCGGAGCATCCAGTTCCACCTCGATGCGCATGGTCCTGGTTCCGGAGTCCAACGCGTCGGCGAGCCGAACGACCTTGCCGGTCAGCGGCTGACCATGGAGCTGAAAGCTCGCGGCCTGGCCGATCTTCACCAGGCCGGCTTCCGCTTCCGGCACGGTGCTGACAATTCGCAAGCGGTCAACGCGCGCCAAGGAAAACAGCGGCGTCCCCTTGCCTGTGGTGGCGGATTGGATGAAATCGCCGGGATCGGCCAGGCGGCGCGTGATCACACCGTCCCAGGGCGCCTTGATGGTGGCGTAATCCACCATAATCTCCGCGTGCTTGAGGTCCGCTTGGGCGACTTGGAGGCGGGCGTCCGCGGCCTTCTCATCGGCCACGGCCTGGATTTGTCGAGCCGTTTCCACTCGCGCGTTGGCGTCCGCGGTCGTGACCGCATTACGCGCCGCCATGAGCGCTGCCTCTGCTGCCCGGAGTTGGTTCTCTTCCTTGTCGACCACGTCCCCCTGCACGGCGTTTTGCTTCGCCAACCCGGCATAACGCCGGTACTCCCCTTCGCGATACTTCACGTCGGCCTGGTACTTGGCGACCAAGGATTTGACCTCATCGATCTTGGCCTGGGCGGCCGCTGCCAACGCCTCTGCGGCTTGGACAGCGGCTTTCGCCTGGCCAAGTTCGGCCCGCGCCTTGTCCACCAAGGCCGCCTTCTGCACCACTTCCTGCTTCATCTGGGGGACCGACACGACGGCCAGCACTTGACCCTTGTTGACGCGGTCGCCGATGTCCAAACGCCGCGGCTCGCCGTCCTTTTCCAGACGTGCCTTGCCGTCCGGACCAAGGGACGGGGCGATGAACTCCAGGTAGCCGGAAACCATCGCGTGCATCTCCGTCTTCTCGTAAGGCTCGACGTGGGCCGGCTGGGGCGTCGAAACGCGCTTCAGGTGCTCGCGCGTCGGACGCAGGACCTTGACTCGCACTGGCTGATCCGCAGCGGCGCTGGATACCGTCGAGACGGCTTGTTTTGCGGCCGGCGCCTGCGCGGCAGATTCCTGGTTGGAACAACCCGGCAAACCGAGCACGAAGCAAGCGGCGAGCCCCGCGGCCGATATCCCGACGACACCAGCGCTCACGCAGGCCCACATTCGAATGGTGCACTTTCTAGTCATTGGATGATCCTCACCAAGCATCGTGCGCGGCAGGCTTGGGAGCCTGGCTGCGCCCCTTGAACATCACGTACAAACACGGAACCACAAAAATCGTAAGCGCCGTTGACGCAGACAACCCGCCGATCACCGCCCGGGCCAAGGGCGTGGTCGCCTCGCCTTTGTGCAGCGCCAGCGGGATCAGGCCGACGATCACTGCCAGCATCGTCATGAGGATCGGCCGCAAGCGGATCTTGGCCGATTCCACGGCCGCGTCCATCACCGACAGGCCGCGCTCGGCCCGCAACCGGTTGGCGAACTCGACGAGCAAGATCGAATTCGTGACCGCGATGCCGATCATGAAGATCACGCCCATGAACGACTGGATGTTCCACGTGGTGCCGGTCAGGAACAGGATCACGAGCACGCCGATCAGGCCCAAGGGCACGGCGAACAGGATGATGAACGGATCGAGAAACGACCGGAACTGGGCGACCATGATCAAGTAGATGAGGACGAGCGCCAGCAAGAAGCCGAAGCCGAGGCTCTGAAACGATTCCTTCATGTTGGCGACTTCGCCGCGCATCTGCACGGCGTAGCCAGGCAACGACTTGGCGGGCGCCTGGGGATCGGGCACGGACCAGGAGGTGACGTTGCGCGTGGTCTTGGGCTCGCCTCCCCATTGTGTCAAGAGCTGCTCGATGTCGGCCGACACCGCGCCAACGTCGCGGTTTTCGATGTTGACGAAGATGTCGATGACCCGCGCCAGGTCCTGGTGATTGATCTCCACCGGGGTCTTCTTGTACCAGTCTACCTGCTTGACGAGGTTCTGAAGCTGCTGCGCCTTCGCCTCAGGCTCCGTGGCGCGGATTGGGATGAGCATCAGGTTGCGCCAGTTGATCAGGGCCTCGGGCATCGTCACGCCCATGAAGATGTGGTTGCCGCTCTTGTAGTCGAGCCAGAAGTCGGACTTGAGAACGTCGGACCCGTTGGTGGCGCTCAGCATGTTCTCGGCGGCGTCGCGCATCGTCACGCCGACGTCGGCCATGCGCTGCTGATCGAGATCGAGTCCGACCGTCGGGTAGTCGATCGCTTGCTGGATGCGAACATCGACGGCGCCTGGCACGGCCTTCAATCGCGCGCGCAGCTCCTTGGCAATTTCGTACTGCTTGAACATGTCGCGGCCGCGAATCTGCACGTTGATCGGCGCGGGCAGGCCGAAGTTGAGGGCCGCCGAGATCATGCCGCCGGTGTTGAAGGCGAAGTCGGTGTCCTGGAAGTCGGGAGCTTCGGCCAGCGCCCGCCGCAGACGATTGGCATATTCCTGGCTGGAAGTGCTGCGGCGGTGCGCGTCGCTGAGCTGGACAAGAATGGTCGCGTCCATGGGCCCGGCGTTGGCGGTGTAGCCGGCCGGCCAATCGAAGAGCACGCCCATGTCGGTAAGAATCAACTGCCGGTCTTCCTCGGGGATCACGTTCATGATGACGTTTTCGACCCCCCGCCCGGTTTGCTGCTTGCGTTTCACGCCGTTTTCAACGATGTCGATGTCGCCGCTGATGCGCTCGTAGGTTTTCTCGATCCGCGTGCCGGCGGGCAGACGCGCGTTGATGACGATCTGGTTGGCGTCGGTTGCCGGAAACAATTCCTGCCCAAGGAAGGGATACAGGCCAAAGCTGGCGACCAGCAGGACCAGGACCCCGGGCACAACCACCCAACGGGCGCGCACCACGCGGGCCAGGCTCCAAGCATACGCGTCGCGGACGCGCTCGTAGCCGGCGTCAAGAACTCGGAACAGCCAAAAACGCTCTGATTCGGCATGGGGTTTCAGAAAGTAGGCACAAAACGCCGGCGACAGCGTTCGCGACAGCAGCCACGACGCGAACATGGCGAAGGCCACGCTCAACGTCAACGGCTGGAACAGATACTTGCCCATGCCGTAGAGAAAGATGACCGGAAAGAAGACGGCTACGGTGGTGATGGTCGCCACAAGCACGGGCATGGCGATCTCACGGGCACTGTCCAGCGCCGCCTGCATTGGCGTCTTGCCCATGTCGAGATGGCGGAACGTATTCTCGATGTCGATGATCGGGTCGTCGACCAGCCGGCCCATCACCAGCGCCAGTCCGCCCAGCGTCATCAGGTTGAGCGTGTGGCCTGCGAAGTACAAGCCGCTGATCGCCACCAGCGCGGAGAGCGGGATCGTCAGGGCGATGACGACCGTCGAACGAACGCTGCCGATGAAGATCAGCACCATCAGGGAGGCCAGCACCGCCCCAAGCCCGCCTTCCCAGAGAAGATTGTTGACGGCATTGCGGACGAACACCGATTGATCCGCGACGACGTCAAGCTTGAGAGGGTCCTTGAGTTCGTTTCCCTGGGCATCTTGCTGTGCGGGCAGGCGGTCGATGAAGCCCGGGATGCTGTTCTTGACCCCCTGGACGACTTCGATGGTGTTGCTGCCCGGCCGGCGCAGAATCGGCAAAAAGACCGTCCGCTGCCCTTGCCACAACGGCGCCCGGTTGATGCGCACCACGTTGGTCTGAATGGCGGCCCGGTCGGTGATGCCGCCGACGGCCTTGACATCCACCTGCTGCCGCAGCGAGCCCTGAGCGGAGCTGCCGACCTTCACGGGCACATAGTTCAAGTCGAAGGCTTTGTCCGGCATGTTATTGATGGCCAGCAGCACGTCCTTGTGGTGCAGGTGCCGCGGCACGCCGGCTTCGTCGCCAATCACCAGCCGTCCCGGCGGGATCATGGGACTGCCACGCGCCAACGCTTGCTGCACGTCCATGAACGACAGGTTGCGGGCATGCAACTCTTGCGGGTCGAGTTCGGCGTAGATTCGCCGCAGCTTGCCGCCGAAGACGGCCGGCGCGATCACGCCCGGCGTGCCCTGGAGCATGTTGCGAACATTGAAATAGGCCAGCTCGTAGACTTTGGTTTCGTCGAGCACGTCGCTACTCGCGGCCAGGTACGCCGTGGGTAAAGGCGCTGTTGGATCGTAGAGCATGACCATCGGCGGCACGGTCCCCGGCGGCAGGTAGTAGAGGTCCGACATCGCCAGGCTCGACACCTGGGCAAAGGCGGCATTGGGATCGTAGCCCTCGGTGAAATAGTCGCGTACCACCGAGACGCCGATCATCGTCCGCGATTCCTGGCGCTCGATCCCCACGGCCTGGCCGGTCCAGCGCTCGATGCGGTTGGTGATCGTGCGGTCCATGAACTCCGTCGGCATGCCCGGATACAGGGTCAACACCTGGACGGCGGGTGTGTTGTAGACCGGCAGGATGTCCACCGCCACCCGGCTCGCGCACAGCGAGCCGATGACGACAATGAACAAGCACAGCACGATCACGAGGTACGGATTGAAGACCGCCACGCGCACGAGCCAAGTGGTTTGCTTGGCGCTGATGTCGATGTCTTGCCGCTGGTCGACGGGACTGGCCATCGCTTTGCTCCGTTAATGAATCTCGGGGTAGGTGCCATAAGCGCGCAGCACCTTCTCCAGTCGTGCGGGGTCCGTCGCGCCCACCACGAGAACGGCGTTCTGGTCGATCACTCCCAGGACCATGGCGTACTGCCCTTCGCGGCTGTGATGCGTTGGCTCCGTGCGAACCGCTGCTTGCTGACGGGGAAACGAAGCGAGACCGTCGCGCGGCAGGATGAGAATCGACACCGGCGCGTCGTCCACATGGCCCGACAAGTACGCGGCCGGCTGTTCCGCCAGCGCGCCGACGCCTGCGCCCTGCACGGCAAACCCGGTGTCCTGGCGCGGCGGACAGCGAACCGGAAACGCGACGCGCTTGCGCAAGTACCGCTCGACTTCAAGATCGGATTCATTCGCGAATTGAACCGCTTCTTGGCCGGTCGCCAAACGCTGGTGCCAGGCCGCGCTCAGCTTCGCCAGATCGGGCGGCGACGCCCGGTTGACGATCCCGAGAATCGCCCCAATGAGCGCCACGCAGGCCGCCATGCCGCCGAGCCAAAGCCACGAGCGCACGACGGACGCCGGCCGCTTCAGTCCGGCACGGCTCAGAACCTGATTCCACAACACCGGCGTGCCGGCGCGCGACCGCAGCTTCTCCGCCAGCGCATCCTCAAACCGGCTCTGCAGCGCGAACCACTCGGCGCATTCGGCGCAGGCGGCCAGGTGCTCGTTGACTTGGAAGTGCAGCCCGGCATCCCCCTCCGAATCGTGGTACAGGTTCCAGTGTTGCCGGACTTCGTGGCAGTTCATGAGTCACCTCGCAGACCACGCAGACTTCCGAAGTCTAGGAGCGCAGCAGACCTTGTTTTTCGGCGTAGCTCAACAAGCGTTCGCGCAGCCGCGACCGGCCACGCGCCAGCGCGCTCATCACCGTGCCGATGGGTATTTGCAGGATCTCGGCCGTCTCGCGGTATTTGAATTCGCCGATCGTGCGCAAGAGCAGCACAGATCGTTCCAGCGCCGGCAATTCCCGCACGGCCTCCGAAACGGCCGCGTCGCACTGATCCAAGATCGGCTCCGGATCATCGAGCAAAACCTTGGCGAGCGGCTCCGTCAGCGCCAATTGCCAGATGTCCTCGACCGCAACTTCCGGCGGCCGCTCGGCGTGCCCCAAGCGGGCGCTCTTGCGATTGGTGTTCAGGATTTCCAGGTGAACGTAGCGGAACATCCAGGCGCGGAAATCGGTCCCCTCCGCGTAGCGATCGAAGTCGCGAAACGCGTTGGCCACCGCGCTTTGCAGCACGTCCGCGATCGCATCGCCATGGTTGAGCGATCGGCGGCAATATGCCTCCAGGGACGCCTGGAGCGGCTCCAGGTGGCGCATGAAGGTCTCGGCTTTGACGTCTCCACGCAAGGGTCGGCGCCCGGCGGTTGATGGGATCGCTATCTAGGCAATGTTTCCGGACGGTTGGTTTATTCCAAGAAAATGTCGTGGCGGACAGTTGACGTGATCGTGGCGGCCAACATCTACCACCGCACGTTGTACATCACGTACCACAGCTCCGGATCGCGGCCGCTGCCGGTGTTGCGGATGAGGCCGCCGGCCCACAGCTTCGACCAGCCCAGCAGCACGTCGGAGTGCGGTCCGAGATGGAAGTTGACCGTCATGTCCAGCTCGTTGCCGACGTCCTTGCCGGCGGCGCCGGTCGGATCGATCCGCAAGGGCACGCCGCCGGCGCTGTAGAGCGCGTCGTTGGCGCTGTCGAGCCGCAGGTGGTGGTACTGGGCGTTGAACGTGATCCACTTCGTCGGATACAGGTAGATGTGAAGGTTCAAGTCGTGGATGTTCTGCCGGCCGACCAGGTCCAGGAAACCAAGGTAGTAATGGCCGAACGGGAAGAGCTGGTTGAACGTGTTGTAGTCGTTCGTGTTCGGGCTGCGGTCGCCGCTGGCGTAATCGTAGTAGAGCCAGAAGGTCGGGTTCATCGGGGCGCACTTGAAATGGTAGCCGCCGCCGGCGGTGGCGGCGCCGGCCAGGGTGTCGCTGGCGCCGCGGTCGCCGAACTGCAGCATGGCTTCCACGTCCCACAGGAAGTTGTTCTTGTCGCCGGTGTAGCGCGTGCCGAAGGTGTGGACGTTGAACGGCGCGGTCGTCAGCGGGAAGGCCGCGGCGCCGACGGATGACGTCGCCTTGTTGGTGTTGTCGAGGAACAGGTAATACAGGTCGATGAACGTGCCTTTTTCCGGCCGGTAGGTGAGCCAGCCGCCGGCGAAGTTCTGGTTGTTGTCGTGCGAGTCGAGCTTGTCCCGGGCGACCTTGACCGGGGCGAGGTAGAACAGGTCCACGTCGAACTTGTCGCCCTGGCGGAAAGCGCGGACGCCGTCGAAGCTGCGCCGCGTCGTCGCCCAGTCGGGCGACGACACCAGCCGTTGCGAGCCGAGCAGCACCTCCTGCCGGCCGATCCGGACATACGCGGGCTTGCCGTCGATGTCGGCAACCTTCACGTCGACGAACAGGTTCAGGAAGTCGGCGTAGTTGCGATCGATGGGCAGCGGCGGCAATTCCTGATCGATCGATTGGGCGCTGATGAACTCGACGTAGGCGCGGAGGCGATCCTGGTACCAAAGATCGCCGAACACCCGCGTGCGGAACAGGCCGTATTCGTTGTCCTTGCCGCTGAGCCGGCTGTCCAGCTCCTGCAGCGATACGACGCGTGGCCGCCGGTGCTGAACAGCAAGTGGTCGCCGACGTAGATGCGATGCAGCGGATCGAAGAAGTCGTGTTGCGTGTTCTTGGGATCGTCGAGATAGCGGAAGTCGACGTCGTAGAACGGCGGCTGCATCAGGGCAAACGCGGCGTAGGGGAAGCGCGGCGGCTTGTCGCGATACTCGCCCAGCGCCAGGTCGTGCAATGAATAGTAGCCGGCGCCGGTTGGTGGGATCGCGAAGTTGCCGACGCGAACCGCGAGGCGAACCGGCGGGACGTTTTTCCAGTCGAAATCGCGGCACGCGTCCGGGCAGGCGGCCGGCGTTGGCGGTGGCACTGCGGCCCAAGCCGCCTTTTCTTCCGGCGTCAGGGCGACGGGTTCGCCCAGGGTCGGCGCGTCGGCGATCGCTGCTTCCGCCGCGAAGGCAAAGACGACCAACGCCGCGCCGCCGCGGCAAAGCCAGCGATGCAGGTTGATCATGGTACGGCCTACCTCTGGCGCCTTGTTCCAATGTCGGACACCAAACGTTGAACCGAAACCTGATTCATGTCGTCGAGATGGATTCCGACTGGCGCGATGTGATTTTTCGGCAAGTCGCTCCTTCTTGATATGAGCGCCAACGTCGTCCGAGGTTCCGTACGCCTCAAGTCCGGCGGGCAGTGCCAAGGGGCTAGGCAAACTCGCCGGTGCGGCCGGCCGTTCCGGATCGTTGATCGCCAATCGTATCTGGCGCATGCGCTGAAACTTAGGTCCAGCGGCGTCGGTCGGTGCGATGGTTGGCACGACACTTGCCCTTCCTTCATCCCAAAGAACCATCCGGTTGCTGTCTCCCTCTCCGGTCCTCTCCCCAGGCAGCGCATTCCGCTGACAATCCGCGCCCAGCGCTACCCGCGGCGCTGCAGGTGCGCGCGGAGGAGGGACCGTCTTCGATGGCGACCGCCTGCGATCCTATTTTGCCGCCGCGCCGTCCCTGCATGCCTGAATCGTTGCCGCCGCCTCCCGCGTCGGTGGCGCGGCTGCTCGACGACGCTCTGGTCTGCATGTGCCGGCAGGTCACCAAGGGAACGATTCTGACAGCCATCCGTGCCGGTCAGAGCACGCTCGAAACTCTGGGCCATGAGACCGCCGCGGGGCAGGGCTGCGGCACCTGTCACGCCACCCTTGGCGAGTTGATCGCGCAGGCTGGACGGGCCAAGCCGGCGAAACCCAACAAGGTCGAGTTGATGAAGCTGGAGCAAGACGGGCTCGACGCGTTGCCCGACATCGAGCGCTTCGCCGAGACTGGCAACTGGCAGGAGCTGAACGAGGACCACAAGCAGCGCTTCAAATGGCACGGCCTGTTCTACCGCAAACAGACGCCGGGCAACTTCATGCTCCGCGTGCGGATGACGAACGGCTTCACGAGCGCCGAGCAGTTCCGCCTCATCGCCGACCTGACCGATCGGTACGGCAAGGGCTTCTGCGACATCACCACGCGCCAGCAGATCCAGATGCGCTGGTTCACGATCGCCGACGTCCCCGACATCTGGCGGCGGCTGGCCACGGTCGGCCTGCACGGCAAACAGACGGGCATGGACAACATTCGCAACGTCTGCGGCTGCCCGCTGGCCGGGCTGACGCCGCACGAGCTGTTCGACGCCGCGGCGGTGTGCCGCGAGTTCACCCAGGTCTTTCTCGACAACAAGGAGTTCACCAACCTGCCGCGCAAGTTCAATGTGACCATCACCGGCTGCCTGGAAAACTGCTGCCACAGCGAGACGCAGGACCTGGCCCTAGTCCCGTCGTATCGCGAGCTCGACGGCGGCCAGGTCAACGGCTTCAACGTGCTGGCCGGCGGCAAGCAAGGGTCGGGAGGCTACACGCCGGCCAAGGATCTCGACGTGTTCGTCCGGCCCCAGGACGCGGCCCAACTGTGCGGCCAGGTCGTGCTGATCTTTCGCGATCATGGCTCGCGCGAAGCTCGGAACAAGGCACGGCTGGCGTTCCTGCTGGAAGAACGCGGCGCGGCCTGGTTCCGCGCCGAGCTGGAGAAGCGCTGGGGGCGAGCCCTGCCGACTGCCGGGCCGGACCTTCGCAAGAAGCACCACGCCGATCACCTGGGCATCCATCCGCAGCGGCGCTCGGCCAAGGATGAAGGCCCGCCGCTCTTTGCCGCCGGGTTGCTCGTGCCGGTGGGCAGGATCACGACCGAGCAGATGCGCGGCGTCGCCGACCTGGCCGAACGCTACGGCAGCGGCGACATCCGCCTGTCGGTGCAGCAGAACGTCATCATCCCGAACATTCCCGAACACCGCCTGGCCCAGTTCACCGAAGAGCCCCTGCTGAAAGAGATGCCGTTCGATCCGTCGCCGATCATGCGCGGCCTGGTGGCGTGCACGGGCATCGATTACTGCCACATGGCCCTCATCGAGACCAAGGACTGGGCCATCCGCGTCGCCAGGGAGCTGGAGCGCCGCACGGAAGGCAGAACGGTCATGCCGCTGACGATCCACTGGTCGGGGTGCTCGGCGGGCTGCGGCCTGCACCAGACGGCGTCCATCGGCTTGCAAGGCTGTCGCTCGCGCGTGGACGGCAAGATCGTCGAGGCGGCCCACGTGTGCGTCAACGGCAGCTCCGGTCCCAACGCGCGCGTCGGCGACGATCTCATGTACGACGTCCCGTGCGAACAGCTCGGCGAGGCGCTGGCGCCACTGGTGAAGTACCTGCCGCGCAACGTGCCGCGCACCCACGACGCACGAGGTTAGCTTGGCGATGACCAGCAACGGACTCGCGGTCCTGGGGGAATCGATCTGTCCCTACTGTGGGGTCGGCTGCCGGCTGCGCTTCGAGGGCCGACCCGGACAACCTGAACGCACGCGCGGCGTCGAGGACGCGCCGGCCAATCTCGGCGGACTGTGCGCCAAGGGCGCCTTGCTTCACGAGACCTTCCGCGTACCCGATCGGCTGACGCACCCGCAAGTCCGGCACACGCGCACCGACCTCTTTCGTCCCACCGACTGGGACACCGCGCTGCGGCACGTCCACGAGGTGCTGCGCTACGTCCTCAACACGTTCGGCCGCGACGCCGTCGCCTTCTACGGCAGCGGCCAGCTCGACACCGAGACGGCCTATCTCGCCTGCAAGCTCTTCAAGGGCCACATCGGCACGAACAACACCGATTCGAACAGCCGCCTGTGCATGGCGGCGGCAGTGGCGGGCTATCGAACCAGCCTGGGCAGTGACGGCCCGCCGTGCTGCTACGACGATATCGACGAGGCCGACGTCATCTTCATCATCGGCAGCAACATGGCCGAAGCCCACCCGGTCACCTTCGATCGGGTGCGGGCGGCGAAGAAGGCCCGTCCGGACCTTCACATCATCGTCGCCGATCCGCGGCGCACACCCACGGCGCGCGCGGCCGACACCTACTTGCCCGTGGCGCCGGGCGGCGACATCGCGCTCCTGAATGCCCTCGCCCGGCTCCTCGTGGAGCAGCAGCGTCTGGACGCGCCCTTTGTCGAGGCCCACACGTCGGGGTTCGCCGAGTTCCGTGCGTTTCTGCTGGAGCAGGACCTGGCCGACCTCTGCGCCGCCGCCGGCATCAGTCGCAGCCTGTTGGAGCAGACCGCCCGGCGGATCGGTCACGCGCGCGGCTTCTTGAGCTTCTACTGCATGGGGCTGAACCAGAGCACCGTCGGGATGTGGAAGAACAACTGCCTCATCAATCTCCACCTGCTCACGGGACAGATCGGCAAGCCGGGCGCCGGGCCGTTTTCGTTGACCGGGCAGCCGAACGCGATGGGCGGCCGCGAAGCGGGCCTCTTGTCGCACCAGCTCCCGGGGTATCGCTTCGTGGACAACGCCGATCATCGCCGCGAGCTGGAACAATCCTGGGACCGCGACCCCGGCAGCATCACCGCCGCACCGGGCTTGACGGCCGTGGAAATGTTCCGCGCCCTGGAGAAAGGCAAGTTGAAGGCGATCTGGATCGCGGGCACCAACCCGATGGTCAGCATTCCCGATCTGCATCAGGTCCGCCGGGCGCTGCAGAAGGCCGAGCTCGTGGTCGTGCAAGACGCCTACCATCCGACGGAGACGACTCAGCTCGCACACGTGCTGCTGCCGGCCGCCCCGTGCGGCGAAAAGGAGTGGACCAGCACCAACAGTGAGCGGCTGGTCAGCTACAGCCCGAAAGTGATGGAGCCGCCCGGCACGGCCCTGCCCGATTGGGAAATCCTGGCGCGGTTTGCACGCCTGGCGGGCTGCGCTGGCTTCGACTACGCCGATGCCGCCGCGGTCTGGGATGAGTTCCGTCGGCTGACCGCCGGCCGGCCCTGCGACATGTCGGGCATGACGGCGGCACGGCTACGGTCGGAGCGGCACTTGCAATGGCCCTGCCCGAGCGAAGATCATCCCGGCAGCAAGCGCCGCTATCTCGACCGCCGCTTCGCCACGCCGGACGGCCGGGCCCAGTTCCTGGCGCGCGATCACCGCGAGCCGCGCGAGCTCCCCGACCATGAGTTCCCGTTGGTGCTGACCACCGGCAGGCTCTACAGCCACTGGCACACGCTCACCCGCACCGCCAAGTGCGCCAAGCTGGTCAGCCGCGAGCCCGAGCCGTTCGTCGAGGTACATCCGGAAGACGCCGCCCGCCTGGGCCTCGCCGACGGCGACCAGGTCCAGCTCTCCAGCCGGCGCGGGACGATCCAGGCGCCGGTCCGCATCACCGACGGCGTGTCCCCCGGCATGGTCTTCTTGCCGTTTCACTGGGGAGACCTGTACGCCCCGGAGAACGCCGCCAACTATCTGACGATCAGTGCCCTGGGCCGGGTCGCCAAGCAGCCGGAGCTGAAGTTCTGCGCCGTGAACCTCGAGAAGGTGGCCCCGGCGTCCCGGTCAACGCTACCGCAGCGAGCGGTCGCCGTGGTGAAGGGGCTTCAAGAGACAGGAGTTTGACGATGCATTTCCGCGACTTCCGCCGCGCCGGCCACTGGCCCACCCTCTTCTGCGCGTTCCTCTATTTCGACGTCAGTTTCATGGTGTGGGTGCTCCTGGGCGCGCTGGCCAACTCCATTGTTGCCGACCTCGGATTGAGCCAGGCCGCCAAGGGTTTCATGGTCGCGCTGCCGCTGCTGGCCGGCGCCCTGCTGCGGCTGGTTCTGGGCGTGATGGCCGATCGCGTGGGTTGCCGGCGCACCGCGCTCCTCGGCCTGGGAATCACCGTGGCGCCGCTGCTGCTCGGCTGGCTGTGGGCCGATAGCTTTTCCAAGGTCCTGGTCGTCGGGTTGCTGCTGGGTGTGGCCGGGGCCAGCTTTGCCGTGGCCTTGCCGCTGGCCAGCCGGTGGTACCCGCCCCAGCACCAGGGCCTGGTCATGGGCATCGCCGGCGCCGGCAACAGCGGTACGGCGCTGGCCACGTTCTTCGGACCGCGCCTGGCCGACGTCTGGGACTGGCACACCGTCTTCGCTCTCGCCCTGATTCCGACGCTGCTCACCTGGCTGATCTTCGCGGTGTTCGCCAAGGACAGTCCAACGCAACCCCCGCCGCAGCCGCTCGCCGAGTACGGCCGCGTCGTCGGCTACCGCGACACCTGGTGGTTCTGCCTGTTCTACAGCGTCACCTTCGGCGGCTTCGTCGGCCTGGCCAGCTTCCTCAACATCTTCTTCCACGACCAGTACCACTTGCGGCCCGCCGACGCCGGCGTCTTCACCACCCTGGCCGTCATCGCCGGTTCCTTCTTGCGGCCGGTCGGCGGCCACCTCGCCGACCGCTTCGGCGGCGTGCGCGTGTTGACCTTGCTGTTCCTGCTCGTGGGCGCGGTGATGCTGGCCGTCGCGACGTTGCCGCCGCTGGGCGCCGCGGTAGCGCTCTTGTTCGTCGGCATGGGCTTCCTGGGCATGGGCAACGGCGCGATTTTCCAGGTGGTGCCGCTGCGGTTCCCACGCGAGATCG
Organism: Gemmataceae bacterium; assembly: GCA_022616435.1. Taxonomy (GTDB): domain Bacteria; phylum Planctomycetota; class Planctomycetia; order Gemmatales; family Gemmataceae; genus JAKEET01. The sequence goes on along the minus strand of JAKEET010000089.1, from coordinate 9,245 downwards.
GCGTCATCACCGGCGTGGTCGGCGCCGCCGGCGGGGTCGGCGGCTTCCTGCTGCCTAACTTCCTCGCCAGTCTGAAACACCTGACCGACAGCTACACCGGCGGTTTTCTCTGCTTCGCCTTGACCAGCCTGGCCGCGGCGGCCGCGATCGTCCACGCCGCACGGTCGTGGGCCAAGCCCACTACCCCAGCTCAGTCCGAGATCACGCTGTCGCCGGCGGTCAGCGGCACATCCAGCACTGCATGACATCGCGATTTCGCGTGCCATTGTTCACTTCGCCACCCGCCGCCGCTGATCCACGTTCCAAAAGCGAAACTCATGATCGAGAAGCGCTTGCGGGTCGTTGGTGGCCGGCGGCTCATCGCGCCCGGCGCCGCGCAGCATCCCGTCGGGCCCCGCCGAGAAGATCACGATCCCGTCCGCGGCGGCGCGAAGTTGCAGCGGCGCGCCCGTGTAGGGATCGAGCGGCAGCTTCACAAGGAACTCCGGCGTCAGCTCGTCCAGCGCCTTCGGCCAGCGCTCGTGCTGGCGGCGGAACCGCTCGGTGGCGAGGCCGGCCAGCGTGCAGCCCAGCCGGGCGTCGCTGCGATCGAACACGGGATTGCAGATCGGGGCCGCCAGGGTCCTGGCCAGCGGCGGCGCCTGGTCGATGCGCTCGTGCAGTTCCTTCAAGCGCGCGTGGCGCTCCGGCGGCGGCAGCTTGCGGACAGCCAGCACGTCGGTGCACTGCCGCAGCAGCCAGGCATGCGATTGGTCCGCGGTGACGTTCAGGAAGACGTCGGTGAACGGGTCGTGCCAGTGGTTGCGGCCGCCGGCCAGGCCGCGCAAGAGCCGCATGTCCACCTTGTTCGCCGCCATGTGCTCGAAGAGCTGGTGCATCCCCGCCCGCTCGCCTTTCATCGCCGGGGTCCAGGAATCGAAGTCGGCCTCTTCTTGCAAGCGCTTCTGCAGTGCGGTCAGCACCTCCGGCGGCGGTTGGCCCTGGCCCAGCATCCGCTCCACGGCCTTCGTCGATTCGCGCAGGACCGCCAGGCGCACCAGGTGCGAGATCAAGAACACCTCGTCGCGGAGGGTGCGCGAGGCGTTGATGGCCGCCTCACAGGACCGGGCCGCCCCTTCGAAATCGGCCTGCTGCGCCCGCCACCACACGTCGTGGTGCAACACCGCGCCGATCTCGCGGACGGTCTGCACGTGCGGGATCAGCGTGCTGATGACGTCGGGCGCGATCTTGACGTGAAACCGGCCTTGGGGAAAGTCGGCGAGGCCGCGCACTTCCGGCAGGTTTTCGGCAAAGTTGTCGAGGAACTCGCGGAATTGAATCTGTTCGGCGGGGTGCAGCACTTCATTGGGCGCCAGCTTGATCTCGTCGAGCGGCGGCTTGAGTTTCCACGGCGCCGGCAGCCGGGCTTTGAGGATCAGCGCCGCGGCGTTCTGGTCGTCGGCAAGGTCCGGGCGGCGCGCTTCGAGATCGGCCAGCCGCCACGGCTCGCCGGAGGCGTCCAGCTCCGCGAGCACGTCGGCCAGGTCATGGTTGGCGCGCCAGCGGTAGTACAGGTAGGCGATGGCCGTCAACAGGGCCAGGATGACGAGGCCGGCGATGACTCGGCGGACGCGGCGACGCATGGAAACCTCACGGCTGACGGTGATCGACGAGGCGGCGTTGGTTCACGTTCCAGAGGCGGAACTCGTAACTCGAATGCCGCGCGTCGGGGCTGGCGTCGTCGTAGTAGGTCCCGCGCAGCTTGCGGTCGGGGCCGGCGGAATAGACGACGATGCCGTCGCGAGTCGCACGCAGTTGCAGCGCCTGTCCGGTACACGGGTCGAGCGGGACCTTGGTGAGGAATTCTGGACACAGCTCGGCCGGCGCTTGCGGCCAGCGTTCGTGGACGCGACGAAAACGCTCGCAGGCCAGGGCCGTGATGGCGCAGCGCGTCCGCGCCTCGGTGCGCTGATGCGCGTCAAACGTTTTGGCCCAGGCGGGCGTCAACATTTTCGCGGCCGGCGGGGCTTTGCGGATGTCATCGTCCAGTTGACGGAGGCGGGCCGCCCGCTCCGGCTCGGGCAAGTCCAGTGTCTTGAGCGCTTCGGTGAAGTGGCGCAGCGACCAGGCGTGCGACTGCTTGAGGTTGGTTCGCAGATAGATGTCCGTGAACGCTTGCTGCAGACCGCTATTCGGAAGTGGGAAGATATCCTGGATCGCGACCTTGCGCTCCGCGATCCTTTCGAATAGCCAGTGCAAGAAGGCACGCTCGCCGCGGAGCGCGTTCGCCAGGGCTCGTTCGCGGTCGAATTGTTCCCAGGCGTTTTGAACGCGTTCCAACTGCTCAGGCGGAGGCTGTCCGTGGCCCAGCACGCGCTCCAGGCATGTCAGGCTGATCGCCTGGAGGGCGATGCGCACCAGCTGCGTCATCATGCCGAATTCCTCTTCCAGCGCCTGGCTGATCCGTTGGATGGCCAGGCAGTCTTCCAGCGCTCGTTCGAGATCGCCATGGTGCGCCTGCCGGCAGGCGTCGATGTGCAGCACGTGAGCGAACATGCGGGCTTTCTGCACGTCGTCGGGGCTGGGGCCCAGCAGGTCGGTGCCCCACGGCACCTGCAGGCGTCCTTTCGGCATCCTCGCGACCTGGCGCGCCTCGGTCAACGCGGCCTCCAGCGACGCGACCTCGTTGGAATAAGATTCCGCCTCTTCCGGCCACATGAGCAGGTTCGGCCGCAGATCTTTCCCACTGGTTGCGACTTTGACGGCAAACCCCCGCGGCAGTTGCGCATGGACGCTGAGGACGATGGCGCGGACATCGTCCGCCGCCGCGACCTTCCCGCTCGCGGCCAGCAAGTCGTCCCAGCGCCACGGCGTTTCGTTGGCATCCAACTCCGCGAGCACCGCCCGCAGCTCACGCTCCCCCTGCCAGGCGGCGTAGTAGTAGAACGCGACGATCGGCAGCCCGAAGACCGCCAGCACGATCGCGATGCGTTTTGACCAGCGGCGGATGCGGGCCTTGAGGTCAGACATTCTGTCATAGTACCAGCATGGGCGGCGGCTTGTCCAAGCTTTTTTTGTTAAGAGGGAAGGTTGTCCGTGCGGAGGACGGGGCAACTACGCCGTTGCTTGACAGAACCTGACGACCGGGTAATCTGGCATCGGGAGCGAGTGAAGCCGCGAACCGTGGCAAGGGAACGCTTTCAAGTCGTCACCAAGCGGGAGCCTGCCGTGTTGAAAAAGACGATGAAGCCGACACGCTCGAAGCTCGCCATGGCGACGAGACGGCGAAAGAAGGCTGAACGTATCGACGCGCAGGAAGAAAGGATGTACCGCGCGGCCATCAAGTATCTCTTGTTCAACCACGGCGGCTTGCTGGTGCCGACAGCCCACCGCGAAATACGCATCAAAGGAATCCCGGTCTGGATCCTGACGGTGACCTTGCGCTATCCGACCGGGCATGAAGGTTATGTCGGCGACCTGCTGTATGACGGCGAGACGTTCACGTTCTTGACCGAACAATCGGCGATGGGCGAGCGGGTCCGGCGCATCGCCTCGGACCCCGAGCGCGATCGAAAATGGAATGGGCTTCAAGCTTCCGCTCTACAAGCAACAGAAGGATAATACCTGCGCGTTGGCTTGCCTGCGAATGGTGCTCGCGGCCTTCGGCACGAAGGTCAGCGAGGCGACCATTGAAGCGGCGGCACGGCTAGAAGAGAAAGGTACGGACATCGTTGAGTTGCAACGCCTCGCACGGCACTTCAACATCGCAGCCGAGATCGAGGAAGCTACTGTAGAAGACTTGCGCCGGCTTCTCGATGAGAATCGCCTGGCAATTGCTTACATCGATCGCGCCGTATACGAACTCTCCCCCGCTGAGCGGACGACGCACCACTTGCGTCACGCCAAACTGCACACGGTCATCCCAGTGCGCATCACCGCCAAGGCGGTGATTTAGCACGATCCGTTGCCGCCGAGCGTTACCCGCCGCTCCCTTCGTCTGTTTCGTTTGGCCTATTCCAGGCTCGGCAGTTGCTGTGTCGTGTGTTCAAGGCGAAGGTGATCAGATTGAGAGGAATTTCGCGAATATTTCATGTGCAGCCGCTCCCTCCCGACGCTATGCTATTCCTCAATCTCGCTCACCACGAAAGGCGAACCGCCATGATGAAGCGCATCGTGCTCAGCCTGCTCACCCTCAGCGTCGTCGCGGGGGCCATCGCGTTCTCCGGCAACCGCAAGGCGGCCAACGGCGAGCTGCAGATCGACATCGCCGAGCGCAACCCGTGGACGCACCTCCGCCTCAACGATGCCGACGAGTCGTTTCACTTCGTCGTGGTCAGCGACCGCACCGGCGGCCATCGCGCCCGCGTGTTCTCGCAGGCGGTCGAGCAGATCAACCTGATGCAGCCGGCGTTCGTCATCTCGGTCGGCGATTTGATCGAGGGTTACACGAAGGACACCGGCCGGCTGGCCGAGGAATGGAAGGAGTTCCAGACCTACGCGCACAAGCTGCAGATGCCGTTCTTCTACGTGCCGGGGAACCATGACCTGGCCAACGCCAACCAGAGCGACGTGTGGAAGGAGCGGTTCGGGCGGCGCTACTATCATTTCCTGTTCAAGGACGTGCTGTTCCTGGGGGTGTGCTCGGAAGACCCGTACGAGGGCAAGGAATACTCGCAGCTCACCAAGGAGCAGGTCGAGTACTTCCAGAGGGTGCTGGCCGACAACAAGAACGTCCGCTGGACCATCGTGTGCCTGCACAAGCCGATGTGGACCCACAAGAACCTGGCCACCAACGGCTGGCTCGACATGGAAAAGGCCCTGGAAGGCCGGCCGTACACCGTGTTCGCCGGACACGTGCATCGCTACCAGAAATTCGTCCGCCAGGGGATGAGCTACTACCAGCTCGCGACCACCGGCGGCGGCAGCAAGCTGCGCGGCCTCCGCTACGGCGAGTTCGATCACATCGTCTGGGTGACGATGGGCAAGCAGGGCCCGGTGCTGGCGAACGTGATGCTCGACGGCATCTATCCCGAAGACCTGAAGCGCACGTTCACGGACGAAGAGCCGCACCCGATCTACAATCGCAAGCCGGTGCACGCGGTGCGCGGCAAGGTGACGCTTGACGGCTCGCCGATCGCGGACGCGTATGTTACGTGCTTCTTGATCGGCGCCGACGGCAAGACGCTGAGCCGGGTCGGCGACGCGTTTGCCGAGGGCGACGGCGCCTTTGCCATGAGCACCTACAAGGCGTTCGACGGCTTGCCGACCGGCCAGTACGCGGCCAGCGTGACGTTGCGGCAGCCGTTCTTTGATCTGACCGGCAAGGCGGGGCCGAATCGGCTGCCGGCGAAGTACGCCGATCCCAAGACGTCGGACCTGAGATTCGAAGTGAAGGCCGGCGCGAATGAGGTGACCTTGAACTTGTCGCAGTAACAGGGCGTGGCGTATAAACTGCTCATGCGCGCACGCTTACCGCTGCTGATCACCGGCGTCGCCGGCGTGGCCGGCTACAACGCCTTTCACCATTTCCACCGCAGGTATCCGGACCAGGTGGTCGGCATCCGGCCGGCGCGCACGTGGAAGCTGCGCGGCCCGGGCATCGTCGCGCAGGATGCCGAGGACGCCGCCGGCATGCGGCGCTTGTTCGACCGATTCGGATTCCGGTCGGTGCTCAACTGCGTCGGCAACTGCGCCCTCAAGTCGTGCGAGCTCGATCCGGCCATGGCGCACGCGCTCAACGTCACGAGCGCTGCCGTCATTGTCGAGAACGTCCAACGTCACTGTTGCCGGCTGGTCCATCTGTCGTCGGACCTGGTCTATTCCGGTAAGGGGACCGGCAACTACGTCGAAACCGATCCGACCGATCCGGTCACCGTGTACGGCAAGACGATGGCCCAGGCGGAGGAGTTGCTGCGCTTGACGTGTTCGGCGGCGGCGATCCTGCGCATCTCGTTGCCGATGGGGCCGAGCTTCAACCGGCACGCCGGGGCGATCGACTGGATCCAGTCGCGCTTCCGCGCCGGCCGGCCGGCGACGCTGTATTTCGACGAGGTGCGCTCGTGCACCTATTGCGACGATCTGAACCGCGTGTTCGAGCGCTTCATCAGCGGGGACGAGCACGGCATCTGGCACCTGGGCGCTCCGCGTGCCAACACACTGTACCAGATCGCACAGATCGTGAATCGCGTGGGCGATTACGACCCGCGGCTGCTGAAAGGATGTCCGCGGATTGAAGCCGGGCCGATGCCGCCGCGAGCCGGCAACGTCAGCATGAACAGCGCCAAATTGCTGCGGCTGCTGGGGACGCAGCCGTTTCATGCCTGGCCCGTGGGCGACGACTTGATGCCGGCGCACCGCGACTGGCATTGCGAGCGGCCGATTGAGGAAACGCGTTCGGTGGCGCAGATTCACGAGCGGCTGTATCGCTATTCGATCGAAGCGGCGTCGATTGTCACTTCTTGAGCTGCTTCCACTCGATGTCGATGCGGGTCATCTTCCCGGCTTCCACCGCGACCGAGCGGGTTTCGCGCAGACCCGTGTCCGGATGGGCGAACATCACCGTGTGCTTGCCGGCGGCGACCTTGTCGATCTTGAATTGCCCCTTGCCGTCGGTGACCGCGGCAAACGGATGAGGGAACACGTAAACCCAGGCGCGCATCCATTGATGAATCGGGCAGCCGATCTGCACCGGAGACTTCTGCGACTTGAACCTGAAGTCGAACGGCTGGCCCATCGGCGTCAGGACGTTGAAGAGGTTGTCGGTCTTGGTGGACACGGACTGGACCGCGTGATTGCACAGGTCGTTGTTGTCGAAGCGGACCGTCTGGCCTTCCTGGGCCACGATCACCCTGGGAATGAAGATCATGTCGCGCTGATCCATGACGACCGGTTTGGCGTCCTTGGCCAGCGGTCGCGGCGCCGCGCCCTGCAGATAGACGGCCACGTCGCGCAAGCCCTTGGTTTTGCCATCGACGACCAGGTCGCTGTGCATCAACACGGCGCCGTCGCTGGTGATGATCTTCTGCGGCGCGGGGACATCGCCGGTGAAGCGGACAACGCCGACAATCGAACCGGTGGGCGCGTTGTCTTGCCCGGCAATCAAGGCGGGAAGAAGACAGATCAGGAACAGGCCGAAGCAACGATGAGCCATTGGTGAGATCGGAAAACTTGGAAAAGCAAGGCATGGGCCGCAGGGGACCGAACCCCTGACCGACGTTCCCGAAGCCATTCTACGCCCATCAGGAGGAAGCGGACACGTCCGCCGGCTCCGGCGGCTGCAAGCGCGCCGGCAAGCGTTCCAGCAAATCTCAATCTTGAAGCTCGGATATCCAACGTGACATTGATGGGTGTATCAATTAGCCGGATCGGCGGCGGTTCGAGTCGCAAGGAGTGCGCCATGGAATGTAGTCCCGCGGTGCGTGCGGTCGAAATGAAATGTGTTCGTGGAATGGACGCTCCGCAACAGGTGTGCAAGTTTGCACCAGGAGAGGTGGCCAATGAAGCATTCGCGATTTGGTGTCACAGCCGTTGGTTGGTTCGCTGGTGATGCCCGTCAATGCCGAGGATATTGAATGTGCAGGAGCCAGGGTAGCTGCGCCGGCGGTTTGTCGCCTGGGCGCGTCCCAACCTGTCTGCGCGGAACAATGGTCCCACGCCGTGTCCGCGTCGTGCGTGTCCGCGTCGTGCCTGCCCGCGGCGCCGTGCGTATCCGCGCCGTGCGTATCCGCGCCGTGCGTGTCCGCGCCGCGTGTGTCCGCGCCGCGTGTATCCGCGTCGTGTATGTCCGCGTCGTGTATCTCCGCGTCATGCACGGAGAGTCGCTGCGACGGCTGCGGCTACTGCGGCTTTCCGACAGGGCGGGCGTGGATCAGCGCCGAGTACCTGCTCTGGTGGACCAGCGGCGACCGCTTGCCGCCGCTCTTGACCACCAGTCCTCCGGGCACGCCGCTCGCGGATGCCGGTGTGCTTGGCCGACCAGGCGCCAGCGTTCTGTTCGGCGACGAGCGCGTCAACGACGACGCCCGTTCCGGCGGCCGCTTCACGGCCGGCTTCTGGTTGAACTGCGCGCACACCACCGGGATCGAGGGCAATATCTTCTTTCTCGGCGAGGAGACGACGGATTACAGCATCTCCTCGAACGGCACGCCGATTCTGGCGCGGCCGTTTTTCGACGTGCTTGCCGGGGCCAACAATTCTCGGAAGATCGCCTTCCCTGGCTTGGTGACGGGCAGCTTCACGGCTCGAGCGACCAGTGAGCTTTGGGGAGCGGACGTGTATCTGCGCCAGAACACTGCTGCGGCTGCTGCTATCGTGTCGATCTGCTCGCCGGTTATCGGTTCCTGAGCCTCGACGAAGACCTGACCATTTCCGAAATCGAGATCGGCACCGGCCCGGACGACCCGCTGCGCGGCGTCCCCTTCTTTATCGACGAGGGCTTCAGCGCGAGCAACGACTTCCATGGCGGCCAGATCGGCGTCATTGCCGAATGGGCTCGCTGCCGAACGTTCGTGCGTTTGGTCGGCAAGGTGGCGCTGGGCGGCAACAGCCGCACCGTCACCATCAACGGCGTCACGCGCGTGGACGGCCTCGCGCCGGAAACCGGTGGTTTCCTGGCATTGCCGTCCAACATCGGCCGGTACACTTCCACGGAATTCGCGGTCGTTCCCGAAGTGGGCCTGACCCTCGGCTATCAGCTGACCCCCCGGCTCAGGGTCATGATGGGCTACTCATTTCTTTACTGGACAAATGTCGCCCGACCGGGCGACCAGATCGATCTCGCCGTCAACACTTCGCAGCCGCCGCTGGGCAACGGTCTTGTCGGCCAAGCCAGGCCGGCATCCTCGTTCGGTGACTCCGATTTCTGGGCCCACGGGTTGTCCTTTGGGTTCGAGTTTCGTTACTAACGAAATTCTCTCCGCCCTTTGACAAATGTGTTGGATAACCTAGGCTCGAATCTGGGGGCGGAAGAGCTGCCGGCCAGCCCGACGGGCTCGGGCCGGCCATGCCCCGCCTAGTTTCTCGACAAAGGCAAACCATCCGCGAGGGTGGGACGCAAAGCCATGGGTCCCTCAGGGATCGCCAGGCTGCCGAAAGGAACTTGGGAGAGGATCGGTTCGGGTGCATCCGAGCATCTTTGACCCTCCACTCTTTTCATCCTTTCCAGTCTACCACTCCGTTTTGACCCTTGGCAACCGCAGCGGTCCTGCCAACGCACCATTGCGTCTGTGGCAAGGAACCGCTATGAGTCCACCCCCGCCAGTCGACGG
>JAKEET010000088.1 GCA_022616435.1 Gemmataceae bacterium | reverse complement strand
GGGGCGGGGCGGTCGTCGTGGACTTCGACAACGACGGCATGGCCGACATCATCATCAACGGCCGGTTCTTCCTGTATGTGCTGCGCGGCGCCGGCGGCGGCTGCTTCGAGTATGTCAACGACCGCTGGGGAATCCCGGATGTCTCCTACAGCGACGTGGATGACGGGCTGTGCTTCGGCGACGTCGACGGCGACGGCCGGCTCGATCTCGTGACGGCCAGCAGCCACCTGAATGACGAGCGCCGGCCTCTGGGCCTGTTTCTGAATCGGCTGACGGATCATCACTGGCTGCGCGTGCAGGTGGTCGGCGCGCCCGGCAACGCCAGCGCCACCGGCGCCAAGATCCGCGTGTGCGAAGCCGGCAACCCGGGCCGATTGCTCGCGTACGAGCAGGTCGCCGTCTGGGGCCGGCAGAGTTTTCACAGTTACTACGCGGCCCGGCAAACCGAGCGCCACTTCGGGCTGGGCCAGTGTTCGGTGGTCGATGTGAGCGTGGAGTATTACCCGTCCGGCCGGCGACTCGAACGGAAGAGCGTGCCGGCCGGCGGGACCATTGTGATCGCGGAGCAAGGTCCGTAGACGAAGCGGCCCGCTTCGTCGGTGGGACCGGACGAAGCGAGTCCTTGAAGGAAAAGACGCAGCGAGCCGCTTCGTCCACGGTGAGTCAGATATCGAACGCCCGATCTTGTTGCGGGCATATCTTCGTTATCTACCCGTCCGCCGTCAAACCCTCGACCGGAGGCTCGTACACCGTGCGCGCCGCGCGCTGAGCGTCCGTCGCACTTACCTTGTGAGGATGACCATGAAGAGGCACACGATCGATCTCGTTGACAAGTTTCGCAAGTCCGTGAAGCGGATGTTCGGCGCCGGCGCGGCGCGCGTTCCGCGACGAGCCGCAAGGCTCGCCGTCGAGGCGCTGGAAGACCGGCAGCTCATGGCGGCGGCATTCTTCGCGCCGGTGGAGCCGGCCGGCAGCGTCAACGTCCAGCTCGTGCCGCTGGCCAACGTCGCGGCGGGCATCGAGGAAATCGTCACCTTCGGCGTCCCGTTCACGCGCGGCTCGGTCAGCCAGTCCGAGTTGTCCCAGGTCCGCGTGCTCAAGAGCGGCGTCGAGATCCCCGCGTTCGTCGAGCAGTTGACGCCGTGGCGCAGCATCGACGACCCGGGCATCGACGGGCAATCGGTCCGCGTGGCCCGCATCCAGATTCCGTACACGTTCACGGCGCTCGCCCCCGAGTCGATCACGGTGCAATGGGGCGGGCCGGCGCGGACGCTCCACCGCGCCGCGCTGCAGGACCCGCGCCTGGAATGGCACACGGTCACCAGCGGCACCTTCGTCGCCGCCGACAACGTCGAGGAGCCGGACGTGCTGCCGTTGTTGCCCAAGGACCACCTGTCCAAGGGCATGCTCGACGCGCGGACCGATCCGACGCCGGGCGGCGTCGCCGAGACCCGCGACGATCCGGCCGTGATGGATTCGATGACCTTCACCGGCTACACCGAGTACGACTACGCCGAGAAGAACTTCTTCTACACCCTCATCAACCAGAACCCCGGCATCACCATCGACTACAAGACGCAATCGGAGCCGTGGCTGTACGACCGCTCGTCGGCCATGTACGCGCTGTATCTCCGCAGCGGGTTCGCGACGGCGCTGCGCGAGGCGATTCGCAGCAGCGATTTCTACGTCGATCATGTGAACACGTCGGGCTTCTTCACGCTCAAGGCGGGCGATCCGAAGTACGCCTACAACGAGCCCTTGGCCTACACGTACTGGCTGCTCGGCGACAACCGGATGCTGGCCCCCATCGCCACGGTGGTGAGCGCTCACAACGGCACCCCGTCGCGCTGGAGCCCGAACCTGAACTTCTGGACCGAGCGGAACGTCGGCTACAAGCTGCTGGCCAACGAGATCGCCTACGAAGTGACCGGGAACACGAACTTCAAGACCAACGTGCAGACCATCGTCAACGATCTCATCTGGCACCAGAACGGCGCGGGCGGGCAACTGCCGGGCAACCGCATCGACGGCGGCCTGTATCACGAGGGCGGGCAGCACGACGCCAGCGAGGTCGATGACCCCAACGTGATCATCGCCTCGTCGTGGATGTCGGCCCTGATCGTCGATCCGATGGTGCGCGCCTACGGCGTCTGGCAGGACGCGCAGATCGCCGACTTCATCGTCCGCATGGGCAACTTCGAGAAGGCCGCCTCGAAGTCCGACGCGGGCGGTCAGTTCGGCGGCTTCACGCGTTATCCGGATTACCTGATGCGGGCGGACGGGACCACCGAGAACCGCTCCGACACCGACGTGCAGCACGCGATGGACGTGGGCGCGGCGGCGGCCTGGGCGACGTACTTCGCCGAGCTGCGCGGCACGCCGGACAACACGCTCCGCCAGCTCGCCAACGACCTCTATGCGACGTACGACGTCGGCGTCAACTACTGGACGCGGCCGGGGGGCACCAACTTCAACGTGTCGCCGCCGCGCCGCTACGCCTGGGAGTACAAGAACAGCGCCAGTTTTTCGTGGGCGCTCAACGGGACCGATGAGCCCGGCCAGCCCGGCACGCTGCAGTTCGACGCGGCCGCCTACAGCGTGAACGAGAACCAGGGGAGCATCACCATCGCCGTCACGCGATCCGGCGGCAACACGGGCAGCGTGACCGTCGACTACGCGACGAGCAACGGCACCGCGACGGCCGGCTCGGATTACACGGCGACCTCCGGCACGCTCACCTTCGCCGACGGCGAGACGAGCAAGACGTTCACCGTGTCGATTCTCAACGATCCGGCCGTCGAAAGCGCGGAGACGGTGACGCTGACCCTCAGCAACGCCGCCGGCGGCGCTGCGCTCGGCAGCCCGGCGAGTGCCACGCTGACCATCGAATCCGACGACGCGAGCGGGCAGCCCGTCACCGTCACGTTTCAGCAGGGCGTCAGCGGCTACACCGGGACGACCGACGCCAGCATCACCACGCAGTACGCCCAGTACACCGACGGGAACGGCATCACGTCGTTCACCGGCGCGGACCTTGGCGTGTACCAGACCGGGGGCGCGAGCAGTTACATCGTCGAGGGCCTGATTCGCTTCAGCGATCTCGGCATTCCGGCGAGCGCCGCGGTAACCGGCGCCACGCTCACGCTGAGCGTGTACACGTGGAGCGCCAACCCGACCATCCGCGGCTACTACCTGCTCGCCCCGTGGAGCGGCACGCCCGGGTCCAACAGCACTCAACTCGGCTGGCTGCACACCGGCGCCGGCCAGGACTGGGCCAGTCCCGGAGCGCGCGGCCAGGGGAGCGACGTCGTCGCCGGCAAGAGCTTTGTCCTCTCCGGCATCACCGCCAGCGGGGGGCAGACGATCACCGTCAGCCTCGATCCCGTCGTGGTGCAGAGCTGGATCGACAATCCCAACGCCAACCAGGGCATCATCCTGGTGAACGAGACGCCCAGCGCGATCGTCCGCGTCAACGCCTCGGAGCATGCGTCGGCCGCGTTGCGGCCCAAGCTCAACATCTCGTACACCGACGGCACGCCGGCGCCACAGCCCGGCTCGCTCCAGCTCAGCGCGACGACGTACAGCGTCAACGAAACCGAAGGCACGGCCACGATCACGGTCACGCGCACGGGCGGCAGCGACGGCAGCGTGACCGTCGATTACGCGACCAGCAACGGCACCGCGACGGCGGGCAGCGACTACACGGCCGCATCCGGCACGTTGACGTTTGCCGACGGCGAGACCAGCAAGAGCTTCACGATTCCGATCACGAACGACACGCTGGTCGAAGGGGACGAGACGGTCAACATCACGCTGAGCAACCCCACCGGCGGCGCCGCGCTCGGCAGCCCGGCGGCGTCCACGCTGACGATCGCCTCGGACGACGCGGCGCAGCCGGGGGTCTTGCAGTTCAGCGCCGCCGCCTACAGCGTCAACGAGAATCAGGAAACCGCCACCATCACGGTCACGCGCCCGGGCGGCAGCGACGTCGCGGTCAGCATCGATTACGCGACCAGCAACGGCACGGCGACGGCCGGCAGCGATTACACCGCCGCCAGCGGCACGCTCAGCTTCGGCGTCGGCGAGACGAGCAAGACGTTCACGGTGTCGATCATCAACGATACGGACGTCGAGAGCGCGGAGACAGTGACGCTGACGCTCAGCAATGCCACCGGCGGCGCGTCCCTCGGCAGCCCGGCGACCGCGACGCTCACCATCAACTCCGACGACACGAGCGGTGAGCCCGTCACCGTCACGTTCCAGCAGGGCGTCAGCGGCTATGCCGGGACGACCGACGCGAGCATCACGACGCAGTACGCCCAGTACACCGGCGGGAACGGCATCACCTCGTTCACGGGCGCCCAGCTTAGCGTGTGGGAGACCACTGGCGCCGGCAGTTATATCATGGAGAGCTTGATTCGCTTCAGCGACCTCGGCATTCCCGCCAGCGCCGCGGTGACCGGCGCCACGCTCACGCTGAGCGTGTATACGTGGAGCGCCAACCCGACCATTCGCGGCTACTACCTGCTCCCGCCGTGGAGCGGCATCCCCGGCACGAACGCCACGCAACTCGGCTGGCTGCACCGCGGCGCCGGCCAGGACTGGGCCACCCCCGGAGCGCGCGGCCAGGGCGCCGATGTCGTCGCGGGCAAGAGTTTCGTCCTCTCCGGCATCGCCGGCAACGGGGCGCAAACGATCACCGTCAACCTCGATCCCGTCATCGTGCAGAGCTGGATCGACAACCCGTCGGCCAACCAGGGCATCATCCTGGTGAACGAGACGCCCAGCGCGATCGTCCGCGTCAATGCCTCGGAGCACGGCACGGCCGCGACCCGGCCCAAGCTCAGCGTCACCTACACCGACGGCGGCACGACGCCGCAGTCGGGCACGCTGCAATTCTCGAACGCCACCTATGCCGTCAACGAGAACGGCGCGACCGCCGCCATCACCGTCACGCGCACGGGCGGCAGCGACGGCAGCGTGACCGTCGACTACGCGACCAGCAACGGCACGGCGACGGCCGGCAGCGACTACACCGCCGCCAGCGGCACGCTGACCTTCGCCGCGGGGGAGACCAGCAAGACCTTCACGATTTCCATCGCCAACGACACGGCCTTCGAAGGCAACGAGACGATCAACCTCACGATCAGCAATGCCACGGGCGGCGCCACGCTGGGCAGCCAGACCACGGCGGTCTTGACCATCCAGGACGACGACGTGGCAGGCCAGCCGGGCGCTCTGCAGTTCAACGCCGGCTCCTACAGCCTGAGCGAAAGCGGCGGCACGCTGACCGTCACCGTCACGCGGACCGGCGGCACCAGCGGCACAGTGACCGTCGACTACGCGACCAGCAACGGCACCGCGTCGGCCGGCAGCGACTACACCGCCGCCAGCGGCACGCTGACCTTCGCCAACGGCGAGGCCAGCAAGACGTTCACCGTCACGGTCCTCGAGGATAGCGCGGTCGAAGGCAACGAGACGCTGACCTTGACGCTCGCCAACCCTACCGGCGGCGCGACGCTGGGCAGCCCCGCGTCGGCGTCGTTCACCATCGTCGATAACGATTCGTCGCCCGGCGTGGTGCTGCCTGACGGGTTCACGCAGTCGGTCGTTGCCACCGGCATTTCGTCGGGCACGGCCCTGGCAGCCGCTCCCGACGGCCGCATCTTCGTCCTCGAGCAGGGGGGCGCGGTCCGCGTCATCAAGAATGGCGCCCTGCTGGCCACTCCCGCCTTCACCGTCCAGACCATCGCCGAGAGCGAGCGCGGCCTGCTCGGCATCACCTTCGATCCGAATTTCGCCGCCAACGGATTCGTCTACGTCTACTACACCGTGGGCGGGCCGTCGCCCAGCCCCGCCCACAACCGCGTCAGCCGCTTCACGCTCAATGGCGACGTGGCCGTGCCCGGCAGCGAGACCATCTTGCTCGACCTGCCCGACACCACGTACCGCATCCACAACGGCGGCGCCCTGAGGTTCGGCGGCGACGGCAAGCTGTACATCGTCGTCGGCAACGACGTCGAGTGGAACAACGCCCAGGACCTGACCAAACCGTTCGGCAAGATCCTCCGCATCAACGCCGACGGCACGATCCCGACCGACAACCCGTTCTACAACCAGACGACGGGCGTCAACCGGGCCATCTGGGCGAGGGGGTTGCGCAACCCCTACACGTTGGACGTGCAGCCGGGCACCGGGCTCATGTACATCAACGACGTCGGCGAAGCGGCATGGGAGGAGATCAACCAGGGGGTCGCGGGCGCCAACTACGGCTGGCCCAACAGCGAGGGCTACACGACCAACCCGCAGTACCAGAGCCCGGTCTACGCCTACGGCCATGGATCGGGCGCCCACCAGGGCTTCGCCATCGTCGGCGCCGCGTTCTACAATCCGGCGACGGCCACGTTCCCGGCGCAGTACCTCGGCAAGTACTTCTTCATGGATTACGTCAACGGCTGGATCGACTACGTCGACCCGGCCGCGGCCAACCCGAAGACGCCGACCAGTTTCGCCTCAAACATCCCGACCCGCTACGACGGCGGCCCGGTCGATCTCGAAGTCGGAACCGACGGGGCGCTCTATTACCTCAACCGGCTCGGCGGCGGCGTGTTCAAGATTCAGTACTCGGCCGCCGCCCAGCCGCCGAGCATCACGCAGCACCCGGCCAGCCAGACCGTGACGCAGGGCCAGCCCGTGACGTTCACCGTCGCCGCGTCGAGCACGCTGCCGATCGCGTACCAGTGGCAGAAGATGGACAGCGGCACGACAACCTGGGTGAACATCGGCGGCGCCACCGCGGCCAGCTTCACCATCAGCAACACCACGGCGGCCGACCACAACGACCAATTCCGCTGCGTGGTCAGCAACAGCGCCGGCAGCACCAACTCGAGCGCCGCCACGCTGACGGTGACAACGAATACTGCCCCGTCGCCGATGATCACCACGCCCGCGGCCGGCGCCCTGTACAACGCCGGCGACACGATCGGCTTCAGCGGCTCGGCCACCGACGCCGAGCAGGGCACGCTCCCGGCCGGATCGCTGAGTTGGTGGATCGTCTTCCACCACGACGACCACACCCACCCGTTCCTCGGCTCGGAAAGCAGCCCGTACGCGAGCGGCGCGGCCAGCGGCTCGTTCACCATCCCCACGAGCGGCGAGGTGGACGCGAACCAGTGGTATCGCATCCACCTCAGGGCGACCGACGCGGGCGGCCTGTCCACGATCGTTACCCGCGACGTGAACCCGCGGGTCTCGACCTTCACCCTGGCGGCCAACATCGCCGGGCTGAGCCTGACGCTCGACGGCCAGCCGGTGGCGTCGGGCACGGCCACGCAGGGCGTCGTCGGCATGGTGCGGACGCTCGGCGCTTCGTCGGGCCAGGTGGTCGGCGGCAAGACCTACAACTTCGTGTCCTGGTCGGACGGCGGCGCCCAGACGCACACGATCACCACGCCGGCCGGCAACACCACCTACACCGCGACGTTCCAGGAAGTCGCCGCGCCGGTCGGCACGTTCACCAACGTCACTGCCGCCAGCGGCGTCGGGGCCATCATCACGCAGAAGTATCAGCAAACGCCCAACTGGTGGATGAGCGGCCAGCACCTCGTCGATCTCGACAACGACGGCGACCTCGACCTGTACCTGAGCAACCACGGCGGCGGCTCGGTCGTCGCTCTCAACAACGGCAGCGGCGTCTTCACCCGCCTCACCACCGGCAGCTTCCCGGACAGCGAAATCCACCAGATGGTCGACATCAATGAGGACGGCAAGGTCGACGTCAGCATGACCTACCAGGACGGCGGCGGCCGGTGGTGGATCAACAACTCGACGCCGGGCACGGTGAACTTCACGGCCACCAGCATCACCCGCGGCACCAACACGGCCCGCGCCCAAGTGATGATGGACGTGAACGGCGACGGCAACGTCGACTGGCTCCGCTCGGCGCCCCCCGGCCTGGTCGTGGACTTCGGCAACGGCCAGGGCGGCTTCGCGGCGGGCAGCCTCAGCTTCACCATTCCCGGCACCACCTCCAACGAGAACGCCAACTTCCTGCCGGCCGACTTCGACGGCGACAGCGACCTCGACCTGCTCATCCTCACCGGCGGCGGCTACGACGGCACGCTGGGACGCACCTACTACTGGCGCAACAACGGCAACCAGACCTTCACCGACGTCACCGCCGGCGCGGGCATCCCGGCCAACGGCACGCTGGCCAAGGGGATCGGCGACTACGACCAGGACGGCGACACGGACTTCATCGCCGTCGAGAACAAGTCGATGCCGCCGGCCATCTACCTGAACAACGGCCAGGGGATGTTCACCAAGAAGCCGGGCGCGATCAGCGGCGTGGCGCCGGGCACGATGGACTACAGCGCCTGGGGGACGGCGATCTCGACCGATTTCGACAACGACGGCATCGTCGACATCATCATGGACGGCAAGTACTACTTGAAGGTGCTGCGCGGCACGGGGGGCGGCAACTTCACGTCCATGAACCAGGCCTGGAACATCAAGGACATCGCCGCCTCGGCGGTGGACGACGGCCTGTGCTTCGGCGATTTCGACGGCGACGGCGATCTCGACATCATCGGCTACAACGAGATCTGGCCGACGCGGACCCTCAACGTCTATCGCAACGACCTGGCGGCGAAGAACTGGGCCAACATCCGCCCGGTGGGCCTGGCGGGCAACCAGGGCGCTGCCGGCGCCAAGATCAGCATCTACGCGGCCGGCACCAACCAGTTGCTGTGGTACGAACAGGTGGCAACCTACGATTTCCAGGTGGCCACCAGTTACTACGGCCACAGCGAGACCGAGCGCCACTTCGGGCTTGGGACCCGGGCGACGGTGGACGTGGCCGTGGAGTTTTACGGCTCGGGCCGGGTGACGCGCATCAACAACGTGGCGGCGAACCAGACGATCCGCGTGCTGGAAAGCGCCGGCAGCGTGCCGCTGATGGCGGCGACGGCCGCCGCCGACGTCGTCTTCGAATCGTTCGCCCCCACGGCGGAACTGTCCAACCGCGACCTCCAGCGGCTGGGCGGGGCGGCGCTCGCCCGCTGGGTGGCGGCCGGCGCGGATCGCGCGCAGCTCGCCGGTGTCCGCTTCGTGCTGGCCGACTTGCCCGACGGCATGCTCGGCCGGCAGACGGGCAAGCTGATCGAGATCGACCGTGACGCAGCCGGCCACGGCTGGTTCGTGGACCGCACGCCGCGAAGCGATAGCGAGTTCACGGGCCTGACCCGCCCGGCCGGCATTGACCTCTTGAGCGTGCTGACCCACGAGCTGGGCCACGTCCTGGGGCTGGACCACGATGATTTGGGGATGTCGGAGACGCTGGCGCCCGGCACGCGGCTGACGCCGGCGGATGGAGCGGACAGGGGGAACTGAATCGGTCAGCCCGGCTCGCCAGTTTGCCAGCTTGCCGCCCAATGTGCGTGGGCGCTAACGGTGAATTGGCCGCAACCATATTTTTTGCCATGACTTGCGGCGATTCTCGATCGATTTCCGGACCCGGCGCAGCACGAGTTTTCACGCGCGCTTGAAAACTGGCCGCGACGGGCGGATGCCGCAACTGGTTGAGGCGATGGTGGTTGCTGCAAGCAGCGCCAACACGGTCCGACGGCGCGGAATTCTTGCGAAGTCCGTTACACGCCGGTGCGCGAAACCTGGACCGCGGCGGCGGGGTAGTTCCAGCATTCGGCGCGATCTGCCCGCATTCTTGCCCAGGGCATTCTTGCCCCGCGCATTCTGCCCCGCGCATTCTTGCCCCGCGCATTCTTGCAAGGAGAGTGTCATGGCGAAACGATGGTCGGTCGGTCTGGCGCTGGCGGCGGCGCTTCCGTTCACGGCGCTGCCCCTGACGGCGCGGGCCGGCGGCGCGGATAAGCCCGCCGCCGTGGTGCGGGTGCGCTCGCTCGACACCTTGGTGGACAACGCCAAGCTGCTGGTCAGCCTGGCCGGCCGCGAGGAAATCGCCAAACAGGTCGAAGGCCTGATCAAGGCCAAGATCGGCGTCCAGGGGTTGGAGGGCATCGATCCGGCCCGGCCGCTCGGCGCCTACGCCGTCTTCGGCAAGCAGCTCGACGACATCGGCGGCGCCATCCTCATCCCCATCGCCGACGAGCGCGCGTTTCTGGGGCTGCTCGAGAACCTCAGCTACAAGGCGACCAAGGGCAAGAACGACATCTACTCCATTCAAACCGGCGCCCCGGTCGAAATCTTCCTGCGGTTCGCCAATCGCTACGCCTATGTGACCGCGCTCAACGCCGCGGCGCTCGAAGGCAAGCTGGTCGATCCGGTGCAGGTGCTGGGCAAGGACGGTCCGACGTTCGCCGCCACGGTCCGCATCGATCAGCTTCCCGAGGCGGCCCGCCAGCTCGCCATCGGCCAGATCGAGCAAGGATTGCAGGACCTCGCCGCCAAGGACATTCCGGGGGAAACCGCCGGCCAGCGCGCGGTCCGCACGGCCGCGGTCAAGGAGTTCGGCAAGCACGTCGTCGGCGTCCTCAAGGACGGCGGCGAATTCAGCCTGACCATCGACCTGGACGCGAAGAAGAACGAGTTGTCGGCCAAGGTGGCCCTGGCGGGCAAGCCGGGGACCGAGCTGGCCCAGACGATTCAGAAGCTCGGCCAGGGGACGAGCCAGTTCGGGACCATGCGCGGCGCCAATGCCGCCTTCCGCGGCCTGTCGCACGTGGTGTTGCCCGCCGAGATCCACAAGGGCTTGAACAAGATCCTCGACGAAGGCGCCGCCCAAAGCCTCGCCAAGATCCAGGATGCCCGCAAGCGCGAACAGGCCCAGCAGCTCCTGGACGTCTTGATGCCGACGTTGAAAGCCGGCGAGATCGACGGCTGCATCCAGTTGCTGGGCCCCAGCGCCGACCAGAAGTACGCCGTGGTCGCGGCGCTGAAGGTCAAAGGCGGCGTCAAGCTCGGGGCCACGCTGCGCGAGCTGGTCAGCGACGCGCTCAAGCAGGCCCCGGATGCCCAGCGGAACAAGGTCCAGTTCGACCACGCCTCGGCCGGCGCCGTCAAGATTCATCGGCTGGAACTCCCCGCCGACCAGGAGCCTGTCCGCAAGCTGCAGGAGGCGCTGGGGGAGTCGAACCTGTACGTGGCCTTCCGCGAGGACGCCGTGTTCGTCGCCGTCGGCAAGGACAGCTTGCCCGCCATCAAGGACGCCATCACGGCCCAGTCGACCGGGCCGAGCCCGCTGTTCCTGTATGAGCTGGACATGGCGCGGCTGGCGCCGCTCCTGGCCCCGACCAAGGAGCTGCGCGCCTCCGCCAAGAAGATCTTCCCGGGCGGCAAGGACGGTCTGGTCCGGCTGTCGCTCGAAGGCGGTACGGCGCTGCGCTTCACGCTGACCGCGCGCCTGCCCGTCGTCCAATTCCTCAGCCAGACCCGCGAGTTGAAGGCGCCGGAGTGAGGATGCGCCGCCGGCGGCCTGGCGAGTAACTTCTCAATAGCCTGGAGAAGTTTTCCGCGACCGGCACCCTGGAACACAACGGCGTCGCGCACGCCGTCGTCGCCAGGTCGGTCCCACGCCGTTGGATCTTCACGACGGACACAGTGGAGATTGATGGGCAGGAGCTGCCCGTCGCCCCTCACGAAGACGAGGTAGTCACTTCATCAGCTCCCGCGCCGCCGTCACGATCGCGGCCGCGGTCAGGCCGTACTTCGCCAGCAGCTCTTCGGGCTTGCCGGACTCGGCGAACGTGTCGTGGATGCCCACGAACCGCATCGGGACCGGGTGCTGGCGGGCGGCCGACATCGCCACCACGCTTCCCAGGCCGCCGTGCAAGAGATGCTCCTCGGCGACGACGATGCGGCCGGTGTCGCGGGCGGCGGCGGCGATGGCGGCGTCGTCGGCCGGCTTGACCGTGTGCATGTCGAGCACCCGCGCCTGGATGCCTTGCCCCGCCAGCGTCTGGGCCGCTTCGAGGGCAAGGGCCGCCATCAAGCCGTTGGCGATGATGGTCAGGTCCTTGCCGTCGCGCAGCCGAATGGCCTTGCCGATCTCGAAGTCGCAGCCCTGTTCGTAGACAACCGGCACGTTCGGACGGCCGGCCCGGAGGTACGCCGGCGTCCGCAACTTGCCGAGCGCTTCGACGGCCTTGTGCATGGACGGCTCGTCGGCGGGGACGATCACCGTGAACCCGGGCAACGAACAGGCCAGGCCGACGTCTTCAATGCCCATCTGCGACGGGCCGTCTTCGCCGATGCTGATGCCGGCGTGGGTGCCGACGATTTTCACGTCGAGGTTGGGAAACGCCACCGACATGCGCAACTGGTCGTAGGCGTTGCACATGACGAAGGCCGCGAAGCTGGCGCACCAGGCCCGCTTTCCCGAGGACGCCAGGCCGGCGGCGACCCCGACCATGTTCGATTCGGCGATGCCGAGGTTGAAGAAGCGCTCGGGAAACTTCTTGGCGAAGTGCTCGGTGCGCGTCGAATTGTGGACGTCGCCGTCGACCACGACGACCAGCGGATCGGCGCCCCCCAGGTTCGCGAGCGCCAGGCCGAAGGCTTCCCGCGTCGATTTGCCGAGTTTCATGGAGGATGTTGTAGGAAGAGGGCGACGGCGTGTCAGCAGTCCGCTGCTTGCGGCTTGGCGTTCGCGTTGTCGTGGGAACGTGGCGAGCGCTAAGCCGCAAGCGGCGGACAATCCAGAATTTCTTGGCATCCCCATCTTGACGAGATATGATGAGCGTCGCAGCCCGTCATCGGCCCGGGGAGGGGTTGACCATGGGGGAGTTCAAGATCCTGTGCCCGGCGTGCACGTCGGTCCTCAGCAGCAAGAAACCGATCCCCAACGGCAAGCGGATCACCTGCCCGCATTGCCACAAGCCGTTCGTGGCGGCGACGTCCGAGCCCGCTTCGTCTTCCGGCACGAGCTCGCTCGACCTCGACTTCACCGTGCCGGCGCCGCCGGGCGCCGCCGCGTCCAGGTCCGGCGACCGTCTCGGCAAACATCCCGCCAAGAAATATCCCCCCAAGAACGGTTCGCACAAGGTTCTGCTGGCGTTCGGGATCATCGGTCTGCTGGTCCTGGCCGTCGGCGGCGGCGCGGCGGGGATGTACTACTACATGATGGCGCCGGAGACGCCGGTGGCCCGCCAGGCCAAGGGCCAGGGCAAGAGCCAGGGCAAGGGCGGCACGAGCGGCGACAAATCGGCCGACACGCGCAAGGGGAAAGGCGGCAAGGCGCGAGACAACACGGCACTGGCGAACAACGACGGCAAGGAGGATCGCACCAACCTTGTGAAGGCAGACACGCCGCAGCCCGCCCGGCCCCGCGTCCAGAAGCCCGCCAAACCGGCGGAGTGGAAGGAGTTCAAGTCTCCCAAGGGCGGTTTCGCGGTCATGTTTCCGGGCGCCCCCCGGCAGCTCATGGAGCGCGAGGAGGACGTGATCTTCTACGCAGCCAAGGCCGAGGCGGCCGGCGCGGAGTACGACATCACCTTCCATCGCTTGAAGAAAGACGAAGTGAAGCTGCCCGTCAAGGATCGGCTCGACGCGATCGCCGACCAGTACAAGGCCTCCATCGAAGAGAGGAAGGAAATCGAGCTGAGCGGCCAGCCCGCGCTCGAGCTGCGGCTGCTGCTGGGCGAGAAGAAGCTGCTCGCGTTCGAGCGCTGGGTGGTCTACAAGGAGCACGTGTTCCACATCTCGGTGGCCGGCGACAAGGAAAAGCTGGGCCCCGATCAGGTGACGCAGTTTCTCGATTCGTTCCGCTTCGTCGGCGACCCGCAAGGCGAGTTCGTCGACATCACCAAGGCGACAAACATTCCGGAGAAGAAGTAGGCTTTGGAGTGCGGCGCTGTAACGCCGTCTTTCTTTCACCCCTCACCGACGAAAGAGAAAAACAAAAGCGGCGCTACAGCGCCGCACTCCAAATCATTGTGGCGGCACGTTGGGGATGATCAGGTCCGGCGCCGGCGGCAGGTTGACGGCCGGTGGGCTGGCCGGTGGGCTGATCACCAAGGTCTGGGACATGTCGGCGCTCGGGACGGTCACCGGCGGCGCCTTGGACGCGCCGGGCGCGATGGCGGACGCGCCCTTGACCGCCGCCGGGACGGCGACCGCCTCGCGACGATACTCGACGGTCGTGCCGACCGGCATTCTGTCGCCCACAACTTCTCTCACTGCCGGCGCGACCGGGGACCTGCTCGGCGGCCCCTCAATATCTCTCACCAGCGGGAGCGCGCCCGTCATCGGCGTGCCCGGCATCGGCGCACCCGGCATCGGCGCACCCGGCATCTGGAAAGGCGGTGTGGGCACGTAGGGCGCCTGGCCCGGCGGCGTCATGCGCGGGACCCCATGTTCGGAAGGCGGCTCGACAATCACCTCGCCGACGTGGTGACCCAGGTCTTCAAGGGTCGCCAGCGGCCGGGGTGGATCGCGGAGCACGTGGGCCTTGGTCCGGCGCCGCTCACGGTCGACCGCCCGCTCCTGGGCGCACTCCGGCAGCGGGCCTTCCGAGAGGTAGACGTTGTTGTTGTGCAGGATGGTCCCCTTGGCCCATTCGAAGCGCGCCAGGCTGATGTTGTACTCGCCGACGGCTTCATACTCGCCGGTCAGCGCCTCGCCGAAGCGGCGGATGGCGTCCACCAGGTTGACGTCGAGCTTGGTGCTGCCGGCGTTGTAGGATTCGATCTGCTTGTCGGCGCTGTTCTTGTAGGCCTTGCGCTGGTCGATGCGCATGGCGATCAGGCTATACCACTTCGCGATCTCCTGATACTGCTGCGTCACGAACGATCTGGCGCGGTCCTCGTTTTCCTTGAGGATGTAATACTGCTGCGCCAGGGTCAGCCGGGCCAGGCGGACGTTGGCCATCTCGGCGCGGTAGCCGATCGGCACGTTCAGGATCAGGCCGATGCTCCAGTCGTTGAAGTGCGTGCTGGCCAGCGACCGGAAGGCGTTGACCGGGTGCTCCTTGCCGGCTTCGTCCTTGAAGACGCCGGCGCCGTCCAGACGCGTGCCGAAGCCGACCGGCGAATACTGGGCGGCGAAGTGCAGGTCGGGCTTGAGCAGGTTCTTGGCCAGCAGCAGCTTGATGTGTTGGATGCGCAGCTCCTCGCGCGCCATGGTCAGCTCGGGACGCAACACCAGGGCGTCGTGGATGGCGGCTTCGTAGTTCGGCTGATACTGCGCCTTGTTCGGCGGCGTGATCAGCACCAGCCGCGTGCCGTCCTCGAGCGGCAGCCCCGTGAGACGGCGGAGAATGCGCTCCTTGTCGAGGACATCGGCCAGCGCCGTTTCGCGCTGCACGCGCAGCTCGTGGACCAGGCCGTCCACCTGGTAGAACTCCGGCGGCGCGATCTGGCCGACGTTGAGCCGTTGCAGCGATTGCGACCACAGCTTCAGAGCGATATCGAGCACCAGGGTCGAAGCGGCCAGGCGGCCCTGCGCCTCGAGCTGTTTCCAGTAGGCGACTTCGATGTTGAGCACCAGGGCGTTGATGTGCCGCTCGAACTCGGCCTTGCGCTGGTCGTGCTTGATGCGTGACACGAGGATGCCGTCGTTTTGCAGTTGCGGGAACAGGGTCAGGCCGGCGCGGCGGCCGGCGACCGCGCCCTGGTGGACGCCCGGAATCGGGCTGAACACCGACGACGTGGGGACCCGTTCCAGCATCTGGTTGATGTCCACGCCGTAATCGCGCCACAGCGGGTGATCGAAGCCAAAGACCATCCGGCTCGTGTACGACGGGTTGAGCACGCCAAACGTGCCCGTCGGGGGCGACGACAACAGCCGGTAGTCGGTCAGGAAGCTGATGTTGGCGGTGCCGCCGCTCGGCAACGACTTGACGAAGCTGGAGGCGAACGACGTATTGGCGCCGTTCTGGAAGGATTGCAAGCCTTGCTGCAGGCTGTCGGTGTTCTGGAAGTTGATGCTGTTGATGAACTGGGCGTCGAACCGCGACAACTGCAGCTCGAGATTGGTAATGCCTTCGGCCGGCTTCAAGGCCTGCACCCGGACCGATTCCGCATCAAAGTTGAAGTTGTTGTTGGCGAACGACCCCAGCTGGCTGTCGTCGATGACGCCGTCCAGCCGGCGGCTGTTCGACGTGCCGTTCTCCAGGCCTCTGGCGATGGCTTCCTGCAGCGACAGATAATACGGCGGCCGATCGGGATTGTTCACGTCGGGCGGCGTCGGCGCCGGGCCCAGGGCCGGCACGATGACCTCGCGAACGTCCTTTTCGAGGTTGGCGGGAAGATGATCGGCGATGGCGTGCAGGTCGCGCTCCGCCAGAAACACCGGTCGCGCGCAGCCGGCCGCCAGGCCGCACGCCAGGGCCAGTCCCAACAGCTTGGCACGCCAGTCCATCATCCGTCACCCCACAAGGAGCCTGCGACGTCGCGCGGCCCGCGTTCGGATGTCCGTCGCGCAGCGCGAGAGATGCTGAGCTTATCGGCAAGTCATCCATGGCAAATGAGGAAAAGTCTGCCGAAGCTGCGGGTTGTAACGGGAACTCCGAGAATGATGGTCGGGCAAAGGAAAAGTCGCAGGGTTGCGGAAGATGAAGAAGGTGGCGAACTTGCCCCACATGGCGAGCGTCG
>JAKEET010000087.1 GCA_022616435.1 Gemmataceae bacterium | reverse complement strand
TAGGCGCCGTCCGCCTGGGCCACGAACACGATGCGCGAATTCAAGCCGGCGCCGCCGTCGTCGTCGGCCGCCAGGGCCTGGCCCTTGGCATCTTCGAGCCGCAGGAAGGCGTCGAAGGCGGTGCTCAACAGGTCGATCGTGTAGAGCTGACCCGCCTTCAACGAGAATACGTGCACCGTGCACAAGGCGCCGCCCCGGTTGGCGTCGCGCGCGCTGGACGCCGTCAGCTGGCCGCGGATCGCCTTGGGCTGCGCCCCCACCGCCATGCCGGCGTTGGCGGCCGGCTGTTTCTCTTCCGGCTTGGTATCGCCCGACTTGGCGGTCTCCGCCGGCTCGAGCTCCGGCGCTTTCGACACCAGCTCGTCGAAGCGCTCCAGGCCCAGCTCCTTGTGGAACAGGGCGCAGGCCATCGTGGACGCGTGGGCCAGACGCACCGTGTCTTGCAGGAAGGCCATGTCCTTCTTCGTCGGCGTCTTCAACGCCGCCAGGCTGCCGGTGGCCAACTGTTGCAGTTGCTTGAGCCGCTCGGCCGGCGAAATCTTGGCCCGGGCCGCCGCGCCGATCAGGCTCTTCTGGATGGCCGACGCCCGTTCGGCCTGCGTCAGGTTGGGGCCCGCCGCCGCCTTCCACTTGGCGGCCAGCAGGCCTTCCATCTTCCGTGCCAGCTCCGGTTTCGCCTTGTCATAGATGCCGGCGATCTTCAGGCCGATGGTCAGGTCGTTGCTCTCCAGGCACGTCGTCAAGATCGGCTCCAGCTGGGGCCAGACGTCGCCTCCCGTGGCGAGGCCGACGGCGAACAGGTCGACGTCGATCTTCTCGCGAAACGCCGGCGACAGGTGCTTCGGGAACCGTTCGATCAGCAGTGCGCGCATCGCCAGGGCGTGGTCGATCGACTTGGCCGCGGTCGGCAGCGTGTTGCGATAGCAGCGCACCGCCAGCAGCTTCTCGGTCTGGGCCTTGAGCTCGTCCGGCGGCGCGCCGGCGTCCAGCCCGAAGCCAAAGACCGTTTCGAGGTCGTGGGCCATGCTGCGGCCGCGCTCCGGCCGCATGGCCTTGTGGGTCAGCGCGTCGAAGCCGACCTGCAGCGACCACACGCCGCGGTCCAGCTCGGCGCCCTTGTCCTCCGGCCGAAACGCGGCGCCGTCCTTCGGAATCTGGCTCGTCAAGGCCCGCCGCACCGGCGCCACGTTCAGCTCCGACGGCTCGAACACGCAGCAATCGACAAGGAAGCGGCCCAGGGGGTCCTTGACCTTGGCGTTGCCGGCCAGCTCCGGCAGCTTGGCGGCCAGCTGCTCGTACGCCTTGTAGCGCTCGACGTCCGACGCGAGCGCGATGCCGTCGAAGAGCGCTTGCTCGTGCGGCGCACTTTCCTTCAGCGCCGCCACCGTGGCGCCCAGCTGGGCGTCGGGGATGGAATCCCACCATGCCCCGGTCGGCGCCGCCGCCGGCGGCGGCGCAATCCCCGGCTTGTCGTTGTTCCCCGCCACCGGCGGCCCTCCGCCCTCGCCCTCCTTCGCCTGCCGGCTGATGATGAAGCCGAAGACGCCGGCCGCCACCAGGAGCACGGCAAACGTCCCCGCGAAGATCCAGCCCCACGGCAGCGGGCCGCTCGATTCCTCGGCCTCGTCGTGCACGGCTGGCACGGCTGCCACGACCGTCAGGGCCACCGGCACGACGAAACGCTGCTTGCCGTTGCCTTCGAAGGTCACGCTGGCCTGGAAGGTTTCGCCCGGACGGGGCGGCACGTCGATGTGCAGTGGGATCGTCAACGTGTTGCCCTGCGACTTGCCCGCTCCCGCCTTGATCCAGTTTTGATTGCTCCACGCCTGGGCATACACGTGCCGCGATTCCTTGGTGCTGATCGTCACCTGCTTGGTCAGCCGGCGTCCCGCCTCGCCCTTGCACGCCACCTGCGCGGTGTTGATCTCCAGCTTGGGCGCCTTCGTCAAACCCAGCGCCTCGAAGAACTGTTGCACCGCCCCCTTGCCCGTCCCGTCCGTCCCCTGGATCGGATACGTCCAGCCGTTGCTCGCGTACCAGGCGCGCACCGCCCCTTGCTCGAACAGCGCCGCCGCCTCGTGCGGATGGGCCTTCGCCTTGACCGCCAGCTCGTGCGGCGATTTGGCCCCCGCCAGCACGTTGTTGGCGTGCTGGGGAAACGGCCGGATCGGGACCTTCGCCCGCACCGGCAGCGTGATCGAGCCGCCGTTGGTGTCGATGACGATCTGCCCTTCGAGCGGCTTGCGCCCGGCGCGAAGCTTGTGGCCCAGGACGCGCACCGGCAACGTGTAGATGTTCCGCGTCTGAAACATCCGCAGCTCGGCGCCGGCCCGGTCGCTGCCGCCGCGGTCGCTGCCGCGATCGTCGCCGAACGACAGCCAATCGCAATCCGTCATCACCATGCCGCGCAGGACCAGCATCCCCTGGTTGCTGATCCGCACCTCGAACTTGTGGTCCTGGCCCGGCTCGAGCGTCCCCAGGTCCTCGGCCGGCGCCGGCAACGCCAGCTTCGGCGGCCGCAGTGCGTCCGCGTCGGCCGGAAAACGCTCCAGCAGCTGGCTCAACCCGACGTCGCGGTCCGGCTCCTTGGCGGCTTGCTTGGCGGCCGCCATCAGGTCGAGCCGGCCGATGGCCGCGAAGAACGAGGGCCAGATTTCCTGGGCCAGCAGGGTCCGCGCCTCGTCCCAGCGCTCATCGCAAGCGAGCGCGAGCTGGTTGAAGTTGGCGCAGCTTTGCCCGTCGGAAAAGCAGAACGGCATCGGAAACGGCAAGCTGCCGATCTGCACCGGACCGTCGTGACGCCCCTGCGACAGCGGCCGGCCGTCGTAGTAGCAAAATACCGCGTCGGCGGGGTTCGTCTTCGAACAAGCCGGGCACTGACTGGCCATGGCAACCCTCGACATGCTCAAATGTGTCAGTCAAGCGCCATTGTTGACGAAATCGGGCCGCTTGCAAGCGCAAACTTCGCTTGATGCTCTGCCTATCTCGTCGGGCGCGATTCCGCTGCACCAACCCGAAGCGTATGCGCGGGGAACAGTCTAAATCCCTCGCTTACGCTTCGGGTTGGTGCAGCGGAATCGCGCACGGTCATTTAGTCCACCACGATCCGGATCACCTCGATCCGCACCCACAGCGGGTCCAGCTCGTGGCGGCGGCCTTTGCCGAGGTGGTTGTCGATGAAGGCGCCTTTCTCGTCGTTGAAGCCGATCCACACGCGGGCGCCGTCCTTCTTGAGCGGGAATTGCAGGGGCTTGCCGGCCGGCTGGCAGGCGTGGGCGACCTGATCCTCGGTCTTGAACACGATGGCACAGGCGTGCTTGGGGTTCGTCGAGATCGACAGCTTCGCCGGATCGACCCCCATCGTGCCGGCGTCGGCCCCGGTCGGGCCGCACACGTTGATGCCGGGCGCGTCGCCGCCGCCGCGGTCGATCACCCCGCCCGACCAGACGCGGACGATGTCTCCCTTCCGCACGCCGTTGTAGGGCTTGAGCTCGATCTCGGTCCAGCCCTGCTTGCGCACAATCGTCTGCAACAAATCCTGCGGCACGTAATGGGTCAGCGCCCGGCTCTCCAGCTCCGCCGCCGCCACCGTCAACGTCATCCCACTGAACAGGCAAATCAGCGCCCAACGCATCGGACACCTCCAGGTCGGAAGTCAGAGGTCAGAGGTCAGAAGTCAGAAGTCAGTGGCTTGCCGTTTCGCGCTCGCTCCAGCCACGCAGCTTCGCAATCCCGTAGCCGACCGCCATTCTCCCCCATCCTCTCACAAAATGCAAAACTCTCTTGGCTTTTCGTCCGCCGGCAGTGGATAATAGGACGATAGCTCGCCGATCACCCTTGCAGGGGAAACGGTCATGTCCACCTCACCGCGCAGCTTGATCGAGAAGCACGTTCGCGGGGTCCGCCGCCGGCTGGTGTTGCAGAACTTCATCCACGCCTTGTGGATCGCCTGGGCGGTTGCCCTCGGCGTCTCCTGCGTGTGGTTTCTGGTCGAGGCCCTGTTGCCCAGCACGTTCCTCCCGTGGGTGCGCTGGACCGTGCCGGCCGCGCTTTTGGGCGCGGGGACGCTGGCCGCTCTCGTCCACGCCTGGCTGACCGCGCCGCCCCTGGTGGCCGCGTCGCTGGTGTTCGATGAGCGCTGCGAACTGAAAGAGCGCGTCACCACCTTCCTGACGCTGCCGAGCGACATGCTCGACCAACCCGCCGGCCAGGCCCTCGCCCGGGACGTGCAAGATCAGATCGCCAAGCTCGACACCGCCGGCCGGTTCGGGCTGGCGCTGCGCTGGCGGACGGCCCTGTTGCCGGTCGGCGCCGGCGCCCTGGCGATCGTCGCCGCGCTGTTCGCGCCGGCGCTCGGCTCCATCTCGCTGGCCCGGACGACGAAGACGAACCCGGCCAACATCGACGCCGCGGAGATCCAGCAGCAGCTCGACAACCTCCGCAAGGTGACGTTTGCCCCGAAGGACGCCGAGCTGAAATCGGAGAAGCTGAAGGACCTGGAAGCCCAGTGGGACAAGCTCGTCAACAAGCCGCTCGACCCGAACAACGAGGACAAGATCCGCGAGCGCGTCGGCGAGATGAAGGCGATGGAAGATCAGCTCAAGCGCCGCGCCGACGAGCTCAAGGCCCAATCGTCCAAGGGGAAGGACATCCAGCAGCTGTTGAAGGAGCTGGCCCAGCTCGACAACAAGAAGCTCGACCCCGGCCCGGCCAAGGACCTGGAGGACGCGCTCAAGAACGGCGATATGGGCAAGGTCCGCGACATCCTCGACAAGCTCGCCAAGGACATGAAGGCCGGCAAGCTCGACGCCGACAAGCTCAAGAAGCTGGCCGAGCAGTTCGAAGAGCTGCACGCCCGGATGAAGCGCGCCCTCGATCAGCAGGACCTCAAGAAGAAGCTCGAAGAGAAGTTCAAGAAGGGCGAGATCAACAAGGAGCAGTTCGATCGCGAAATGCAGAACCTCAAAGACCAGAAGAACGAGTTGAAGGAGTGGCAGGAGCTCGCCGATCTCCTGGGCCAGTGCAAGGAGTGCATGAACGACGGCGACATGCAAAAGGCCGGCGAGGAGATCGGCAAGGCCTTGGAGAAAGTCAAAACGATCGAGCTGACCGAAGAGGAGCTGCAGGAGATCCTCGACCGGCTGGAGAACCTGGAAGAGGCGGAAAACCGAATCCTCGGGCAACTCCGGGGCAATGGCCTCAATGGCGGCGGCCCGCCCGGCGCCGAGCGGCCGATCGACCCCGACGACCCCAACAGCAAGATCGTCAATCAGCGGCAAAAGGCGCGCGTGGACGCCAAGGGCCAGCAGCGCGTCATCGGCTTCGCCAAGGGAGGCAACTTCACCAAGATCTCCTCCCAGGAGATCGGCGGCGCGTTCAAGCAAGCGGCCCAGGACGCCCCCGAGGCGTTGGACCGCCAGCGCATCCCGGAAGACGCCGCCGACCTGGCCCGCGGCTTCTTCGAGAAGCTGGGCGGGCAGAAGTAAGTTGCTGATTGATCAAGTCTAACTCGTGTTTGGTAAACAACTTACGTGACATTCCGAACTGCGCGTATTGCATAACTACTGTACATTTGTTACAATCGGCCGTTGCGGAGACGCCGGCGCGATTGATCCCGTGCGAGGATCCGCGTCCGGCGTCCGTCATTCACCTTTCGAGGACGCAGCCATGTCATCCGACAACCGCATCACCGCCACCGCCACCGTCGCCGGACCACCGCCGTCACCAAACGGCCCCGCGTCGTTTAGCCCCGGTTCGAAGAACCGGGGCGGACACAATCCCACGCCTCAACCCCAACCCGCCAACCCCGACCGCCCGTCAGCAAACGGCGATTCCGCTGACACCCCGTCAGCAAACGGCCGCGAGGCCGATGGCCGCTTCGCCCCGGGCAACGCCGGCGGTCCCGGCAACCCGTTCGCCCGCCTGGTCGCCGACTTGCGGAGGGCCTGCATCGAGGCCGTCGGCCGCGAAGGACTGGTGGCCATCTTCCTCAAG
>JAKEET010000086.1 GCA_022616435.1 Gemmataceae bacterium | reverse complement strand
TCTACCTGTGCATGTCGCTCGGCGGCGTGCTCGGCGGCCTCTTCAACGCCCTGGTGGCGCCTCTGGTCTTCACCCACGTGATCGAGTATCCGCTCTCGCTGGTGCTGGCTTGCTTCCTCGTGCCAAGCGCATCATCGAGCGGCGCTCCCGCAGGTTCCGGACGGCGGCTCCTCGACCTGGCCATGCCGGCCCTCGCGGCCTTGCTGACGGGCGGCTTGGTCCTGGGGCTCCTGGGCACGACCGACGCCGAGGAATCCGCGGTTTCCTTTCTGCGCGGTCTGCCGGGGGCCGTCAGCGCCCTGGTCGTGTTCTTGCCCCCCTTGGTGATCTGCTTCGCCTGCTCGACGCGCCCCGTCCGCTTCGGCCTTGCGGTCGCCGGCGTGCTCCTGACCAGCCTGGTGTGCAAGGAGCTGCGCGGCCAGGTCCTCTACCGCGAACGCGGTTTCTTCGGCGACTTGCACGTTCGCCACGACAGCACCGGCGGCTACCTGCAGCTCGTGCACGGCACCACGCTGCACGGCATGCAAAGCCGCGACCCGGCCGTGCGCGGCGAGCCGTTGACCTATTTCCATCGCACCGGGCCGGTGGGCCAGCTCTTCGCCGGGCTCGAAGGCCAGGCGGCCCCGCGCCGCGTCGCCGTCATGGGCCTGGGCATCGGCACGCTGGCGAGCTACGCCCGGTCCGGCCAGCACTGGACCTACTATGAGATCGACCCGGCGGTCGTACGCCTGGCCTGGGACGCGCGCTACTTCAGCTACCTGAAGGACGCCCAGGAGCGCGGCGCCCAGATGGAGGTTGTGCTCGGCGACGCGCGCCTGAAGATCGCCGAGGCGCCGCGCGGGGAATATGACCTGATCGTGCTCGATGTGTTCAGCTCCGACTCGGTGCCGGTGCATCTCCTGACGCGCGAAGCAATCCGGGTGTACATGGACAAGCTGGCCGACGGCGGCCGGCTGATCTTCCACATCTCGAACCGCTATCTACGTCTGGAGCCGGTGCTCGCCGCCGCCGCTCATGACGCCCGCCTGTGCGCCCTGGTCTGTCACGACGCGGCGCCGTTCGAAGTCACGGGCAAGCGGGCCTCTACCTGGGCCGTGATGGCCCGAGCCGAGACCGACCTCGTCCCCTGGCACCGCCTGCCGAACTGG
This sequence comes from Gemmataceae bacterium, assembly GCA_022616435.1. Lineage (GTDB taxonomy): Bacteria > Planctomycetota > Planctomycetia > Gemmatales > Gemmataceae > JAKEET01. The sequence goes on along the minus strand of JAKEET010000086.1, from coordinate 28,786 downwards.
CGGCCCCCCGTGCGCCAGGACCACGTCGCCCTGTGGACCGATGACTTCTCCAACGTGCTGAGCATTTTCATGTGGCGCTAGCACGCGTCAACAGCCAGGGGTTTTTCGCAGCAACCAAAGTCCGCGCATAGATTTGCGCTCAAGGGCTGGTCATGAATGAATGCGACACAAGCCACGTCAACGGCGTGGTCGGAAACCTTCGTGAAATCTATCGCATTTTCCTGGACGTAACTTCATATGCAGCTATAATTATGGTCTCGTCCCTGGGGGAGCTTGTGGCTTGACCAGGAGGCGATGTTTGGGGACCAACGTGGTTCGTCTGCCAGCTTTCTGACGCTCTCCTGGTCGGGGCCGGCGTCTGCGCGACGCCGAACCTGCCGTCCATCCCCAGTCAATCTTGGTGTCCCAGCGCCGCCACGGCATCTGGACGCGTCGTCCAGCCGCCGCGACGGTCGGTTTCTTTGGGATGGCTGAGTCGCATCCTTCCGGGGCGATTCACCATCAATAACGATATGCTCGACCATCTGCGCAACATCGGCATCATTGCCCACGTCGACGCCGGCAAGACCACGACCACCGAGCGCATCCTCTACTTCGGCGGCTCCAAGCACAAGGTCGGCGACGTCGACGACGGCAACACCACCACCGACTTCGACCCGCTCGAAAAGGCCAAGGGCATCACCATCAACAGCGCCGCCGTGTCGCTGGAGTGGGGCGATACGCGCGTCACGCTGATCGACACGCCCGGCCACGTCGATTTCACGGCCGAGGTCGAGCGCTCGCTGCGCGTCCTCGACGGCGCCGTCGGCGTCTTCTGCGCGGTGGGCGGCGTCGAAGTCCAGTCCGAGACCGTCTGGCACCAGGCCAACCGCCACGGCGTGCCGCGCATCTGCTTCGTCAACAAGCTCGACCGCATGGGGGCCGACTTCTACGACTGCGTCGAGCAGATGCGCGAGAAGCTGCAAGTCATCCCGGCGGTGTGCACGATCCCCGCCGGTCAGAGCGAGCAGTTCACCGGCGTGATCGACCTGATCCGCATGAAGTTCTGGAAGCAGGATCCGACCGATCCCGCGCACGTGCGCTACCAGTGGACCGAGATCCCCGCCGACTACAAGCAGCAGGCGGCCGAGTGGCGCGACAAGCTGCTCGACGCCGCGTCGCATGCGTGCGACGAGCTGCTGACCGCCATCCTCGAAGGCCATGAGATTTCCGAGGAGATGATCCGCAAGGCCCTGCGCATGGGCACGCTGTCCGGCAAGCTGACGCCGGTGCACTGCGGCTCGTCGAAGGAGTTCCACGGTGTCCGCCTGCTGCTCGACGCGGTGCGCGACTACCTGCCGTCGCCCGCGGACCGGCCGCCGGTCGAGGGCATTGTCTCCAAGACCAAGGAAAAGGTGCTGCGCAAGCCGGAAGCGAGCGAGCCGTTCGCGGCGCTGTCGTTCAAGACGGTGAGCGAGAAGCACGGCGACCTGGTCTTTCTGCGCATCTACTCGGGCGAGTTGAAGCCGGGCGAGTTCATCATGAACACGACCGTGGGCAAGCAGGAACGCATCAGCCACATCTACCGGTTGTTCGGCGACCGCCGCGACCGGCTCGAAGTGGCCGGCCCGGGCGAGATTGTCGCGGTCGTCGGCTTGAAGTACACGGCGACCGGGCACACGCTGTGCAGCGTGGATCAGCCGATGCTGCTGGACGAGATCCGTTTCCCGGACCCGGTGATCTCGCAGGCGTTGCTCCCGGCCAAGAACGTGGACGAGACCAAGCTGGCCGAGGCGCTGTCGAAGATGGTCCGCGACGATCCGACGCTGAAGACCAAGATGGACCCGGAAACCAACCAGCTCATCCTCAGCGGCATGGGCGAGCTGCACCTGGAGGTGTCGGTCCACAAGCTGGAGCGCGATCACGGCGTCAAGTGCGAGGTCGGCAAGCCGATGGTGGCTTATCGCCAAACGTTGGCCAAGCCGGTGGAGTTCGAGACCCGCTACATCAAGCAGTCGGGCGGCCGCGGCAAGTACGCCGTCATCCGCATGAAGTACGTGCCGCTCTCGAAAGAGGCGCGGGCCGAATGGGAAGCCCAGCTCGAGGAGGACGAGAAGCCCGATCCGAACGGCATCTACTTCGTCGACGAGATTTTCGGCGGCGCGGTGCCCAAGGAATACATCCCGTCCGTCGAAGCCGGCTACCGCCAGGGTTGCGTCAAGGGCGCCAAGTACGGTTTCCCGCTGGTCGATGTGAAGGCGACTTTGCTCGACGGCAAGTCACACGAGGTGGACAGCTCGGCCGACACGTTCAAGCTGGCGGCCATCGAGAGCTTCCGCGACGCGCAGATGAACGCCGGCCTGGTGATCCTGGAGCCGATCATGAACGTGGTGGTCCACGCCCCGGCGCAGTACCAGGGCGCGCTGGCCGGCGACATCAACCGCCGCCGCGGCGAGATCCTGAACCTGTCCAGCGACAAGGGCCGCTGCATGGTGCACGCCTACATTCCGCTGTCGGAGTTGTTCGGCTACACCAGCGAGCTGCGCAACTTCTCCAGCGGCACGGCCAGCTTCACGATGGAGCCGAGCCATTACGCGCCGGTGAAGGAAGAGCTGGCGGACATCCGGCAGGCGAGCTGAGTTCGAATTTGGATTTGCGATTCTTGATCGGAGTTGCCAACCCAACTCGAACGTGCTGAGTTCTTGGGACCGAATTGCTCACCCCCGACCCCCGACCCCCGACCCCCGACGACTTTCCCGTCGCCGGGGGTTTTGCGTTGTTGTAGCATAGAGGAGGGAGTTGAAGACTCACTTGGGTGATGACATGCCTACCGAACGAAACGGCGACGCAGAAGCTGAACTCAACCAATTGTTCGCCGACCTCCACCGGCGCTTTCAAGAGCTTGTTGCCGAGAAGAACCAACTGGAACATGAGTGCGTCCAGCTAAGACAAACCGTGTCCCAGTTGCAGGAGAAATGTGCCAACTACTCGGCCCTCGTGCGTCACTACGGCGCCTTGGTCCACACGCCGGAAGACGTGGAACGGGTCATGCGGCACAATCAATGGGTTGAGTTCCAGGAAATCGAGAAGGTCCTGGCGGAAGTGCAGGATGCCGCCCATGGCTGACTCAATTCCGCGCCGGGTGATCTATTCACAGGCGCTGCTGGATCAAATCAAAGCCCTCGCGCAGTTCGCGCATCAGCAAGGTCGGCTCCGGGCATTCGCCAAATCACTCGCAAGCGTACAGGACGCCTTGGAGCATCGACCGTTGCCGCCGGTCGATCATTGTGACACCTTCGGCGAGGCTCGGTTCCCGCTGAGACACCTCGGTCTGCTGTCGTGTGGTGCCGCCATCGCGCCGGTTGCGGTGCATTTTTCCGTAAGTATGAAGCCGCAGAACACCGGCGCCGGAGAGTTCATTGGCGTGTACGTTACGAGGGTGGAATTGATGGAGTAGCGACACCGCGAGCAAATGGATGGTGCATCCAGGTCAGTATCCCCATCGCCGCGCCGCGTCATCCGTCGCGGCGCGAATCACGTCGCGATCCCCATCGCTCAAACCGCTCTTGTAGTAGTCGGGGAATGAGATCCGCGGCGCGAATTGTTGCACGACCGACTCGGCATCGGGCAGCATGCAAAAGCCCAGCGCGGCCCGGAGCGTGTCGGCCGGCGCGGCGCACAGGTCCTCGAACCGCACCACCAGCGCCGCCGAGCGGACCCGCTCGTCGGCGGCCAGCAATCGGTCCAGGTGGTCGTAGACCATGGCCCAGTGCAGTGCGAAGCCGCGGATCTCGTCGCCCGTGGACCAGGCCGCGCTGATCTGCCGCAGCCGCGCGGGATCGCCGAGGTTCATGGGACGCCGGTCGAGGCCGAACTCGAAATGGCCCGAGCGCCGCATGATCGCGAGCGCGCGGCGATTGTTGCGCTGCGCTTTCGAGAACCGTTGCTGCTGCCGCAAGAGGCTTTCCGGGCCGCGAACGGGAATGATGAAGCGGGCGTCGGGAAACAACCGGACGAAGTACGCGAGGCGCGCCACGTGGTAGTTCGCCTTGGCGGCATACCGGTCCTTGCGTTCCGCCAGCAGCAGCTTGCGAAGATGCGCTTCGTAAAACGATTCGAATTCAGGATGACGCGCGCCGGCGGGCAGCACGTGGCACACCGTCGGATCGTGGCACCGCGGGAAGAACGCCATCCAGAGCATCTCCTCCAGGGCATCGGGACTGTCCGTGGTGATCATGATGCGATCGCCGTGCGGCCGCTCGTGCGGCGTCCGCGGCCGCAGCCCGGCCGCGGCGCGGCGCCACCAGCAGGGCGTGAAGATCAGCGGGAAGTCCTTGATGCGATGCGTGGCCACGGCGGCGTGCGCCGCCACCGCTTCGTGGAGGAGCGTGCTGCCGGCCCGGGCCAGGCCGCAGATGTAGATGGGCATGCGCACCGCGACGCCGCGGAGCTACTCGGCCAGGAGCTGGGTCTCGAGCCGTCCCAGTCCGATCCAGAAGTCGGGGTGGCGGTGAACGAGCGCCCCGAGCAGGTCCAGGAACGGTGGGACGTGGAACGGCGATGCCGGGCTTGCCTGCACGGAGACGCTCCGTCGCGTGACCTCGTTTGCCCGTGGCGCGGCGGCCAACGCCAAGCCCCGCCGCGGCCGACCGGCAGCTACTTCGAGTCGGCCGGAGCGGGCGGGGGATCGGCCGAGACAGGCGCTTGGCCGCGTTGCCCGCGGATGCGCCGGACCAACGACGTGAACGGCCACAGCAGGACTCCGCCCAGCGCCAGCCCCGCCCACATCAGCAACGACATGAAGTACGGGATGAACTCCAGGCCCGGGCCCGGACCGATATAGGCCAGCGCCGGCGCCGGCGCTGTCAGCAGCACCGCGCAGGCGACGGCAGCAATCAACGATAACTCACGGGCGCGCATGCTGCTCTCCTCTCAAGAATGGCAGTTGGTCCGCCGCGTAGCGCCGCGCCCAGGGGACGCCGGCGCCGCACGCGGCCGACCAGACGAGTTCCCTGTCGGGCGTCACTTCATGCAGCTCGCCCACGGTGGAATGGACGATCAAGGTGTTGCCGTTGGGCAGGCGCTGGCTCTCGCCGCACTGATCGCTGACGAGCGCCGGGTCGCCGTCACGCGGATAGGACCACGGAATCGCCTGGGTGCGCGGATCGTACTCGAGCACGCGCGAATGCTCGGGATGGCCGAGGTTGTCGAAGATCAGCAGGCGGCCGTTGGTGAGAAAGTGCGGGCCGTGCTGCAGGCGCCACGGTCCGCGCGCGGCCCAGGTCACCGTGCCGCCGTCCGGATCCAACATGGCCAGCACGCCCAGTTCGCGCACCGAGATCAGCACGTGGCCTGCTTGAAACATCGGAAACCGCGACGCCAGCTGCCGGCTCAGCACCTCCACCGAGTTCGTGTGATGCACGTCCCAGGCGGTGTTCTCCACCCGCGGCTGCACCGGCAGGAGCGCGGCGAACGGCGAATCGCGAAAGGCTTCCAGGACCGGCACTTTCTTCAACTCCTCGCCCTCGGGCGAAAGCAACACCACGGAGTCCACCAGGCCAGGCGTGGGGAGGAATTTCAGCCTGTGCGGCATCTCGCGCACCACCTCGTGCGTGAGCGCGTAGATCGTGCCGTCGTCGCCGACATCGACGGTGTGATGGGCGTTTTGCGCGTATCGCCACAGGACCTTGGAGTCCTTGTCCAGTTTCACGAGCCCATAGCCGTAAGGCGTATCCGGGTAGCCGTGCATCACGGCCAGCAGGTCGCCGTTGGCATAGAGGTGACAACCGAAGAAGTGGACGTTGGGATCGCCGACCGGACGGCGCACGTGGGGCGCGCGCGGCCAGATCCGGCTGAACGGGGCCGACCACTTGTGCACGACGTCGCCGCGCATGTTGATGAGCACGGCCTGGGCGCCCGGGTAGGTCGTGTACAGCGTGAAGCCGTCGAACGTTTTCGCGCGATGATCGATTTCGCCGACAACGGCGCGACGGGCGGCGGCGCCGGGCGCCTTCGCCAATTCGTTGCGCTGGTCGTACCACGCCTGGGCGCCGGTAAAGGCCTTGTCGAGAAAACCGCAAGGCGGCAGCGCAAAGAACATCGTGGCGGCGCCGACAAGGTAGCACAGGCTCATGGCGCCCAGCGTGGCAATCCAGGCCAGAATTCGGCGGCGCGAAATCGGCGGCATGATCTGTTCCAGAACGGCAGCGCGATACGTTCGGGCGGGCCTGTTCCGACCGGCCCGCCTTCATCACACCCTATCGTGGACCGCCTTAAGGGATTGTGAGACTACCATGAAGTCCACCGCCGCACGTCCGGGCCGTTCGCCGTCGCATAGGATATGATGGAATGCGTCGCCGGCCGCGTGAGACCCAGCCATGCCGCTCAGAGATCACTTTCACCCGCCGCTATCGGGCCGGCCATGCATGAAGGTGGACCTGGAAGCGGTGTATGAACGAACCTGCCGCGAGAATCGGATTGCATAGCGCCAACAGCAGCCATCGTCAGCGCGGCGCAGGCGCCAGCCCAGCGGCCTCCGTCTTTTCGTAGCTTTCCAGGATCAACCCGCTTCGCTGCTTCTCCTTCGCCGGCAGCGGAATCAACCGCACCAGCGTGCCGTCGGGCGTCGCCCAGGCGGCGTAGGCGCTGTTGCCGCGGAGATGGATGGCGAAGCGCGTCAGCTTGATGTTCTTGCCGCCGTGCCGGATCGTGTCATGGCCTTGCCGCTCGATGTGCAGCTTCAAGAGCTGCACCCCTTGCTCCGGATGATACCAGAGCGCCCCGAACGCCTGCTTGCCTCCCGCGGCCTGGTCGTAACGGGCGCACAACAGCAGCACGTCGGTCCAGTCGGGGGCGGACGTGACGATGACGCCGCGCGGCACGTCCACCATTTTCAAGGGCTTCTCCGGAAGCTGGACGCGGGCCACGCCTTCCTTCAAGCATGCGGCGATGGCCATGGATTCCTTGGCGCCGTTCCGCACAGTCAGAATGCTTGCCTCCAAGACGTCGTCGGGTCGATATCGCGTCAACAAGCTGAGCTTGAGCGAGCCGCGTTCGGTGACGCTGTCGATGGACCAGCCCGCTCCTTTCTTGGAGATCGTGAAGAGGCACTCGTTGGTCCAGCCGGCGCCGGCGGGGCGCAGGTAACGCAGCTTGCCGGGCGGCAACGGTTGGGACGCGACGGTCGCTTCCGACAAGAACAGGGCGATCCAAGCTAGTGATAGGCGCGACATGATGCATCCTCGACATGGTTTCACGTGTCGTTGACCAGTGCACCGTGGTTCGCCGCCCGGCATGGCAACAACTCATCTTCGTGTAGCTCGCCCAGGTCCAGCATCCGCCGGCGAACGTCGTGCAACACATCCGGCCGTTCAACCGCGAACACGGCCGGACCCCACGAGCTCTGGCCGACGCCGCGGACGCCGTGCCGCCGCAGCCAGGCGATGCGCTCTTCGGTGGTCGAGTCGGCGTAGACGCCGCCCTGCCACGGAGCGAACCACTCCCCGGCGCGGCGATTGAACTCGTAGAGCGATTCGCCGAACGCCGGCAAATCTTGCTCGACCAGCGCCGGCAACAGGCCGAGCAAGACGAGGCGGCACAGGATGTCGGTCCGCCGCAGGTCGCGCTCCCGCGGCGTCGAGGCCGCGAAGGCGTCCCGTTCCTCGGCGCCGTGGGTTCCCTGGCGGCCGCGCGGCAGGATCACGAGGACCTGCCAATCGTCGGGAAACGGTTGACAAGCCAGCAACGGCGCGATGGCGGGGCCGCTCGTCTTGCCGCTTTCGACGATCAGGCCGCCGTGCTGGAAGCCGTGAACGCCGACGCTGGAGCGCAGCCCACGGCCGGTTCGCCGCGCCAGCTCGGCAGCGCCCCAAGCGCCGTGCCCCGTGGCCAGCGCCAGCGCGCGCGCCACCGACAGTCCCAACTGGGTGCCGACGCCGAGACCAGCATGCTCCGGAGCACACCGCTCCACCGCGATGGCAAACGGATCCTGGCGCTCGGCCGGCAGCGATGCGACGAATCGTTGGGCAAACGCCAGCGCCCGCGCCGAGCACGGCCCCGATGCGGACCAGCCGTCCGCGGTCTGGACGGTCACCTCGACGCCCGGCTGGTCGATCATCAGCCCGACGCCGCCGAACTGGCGCACCGGCAGCGCCGGCTGCCCTTCGGCGTTCGGCCCAGGCGGCACGCCGTCCGTGGGCAGCGCGACAAGGCCGAAGTGCAAGCGACTGGCGGCGGTGACGCGAATCATGGCTGGTTGGGTTTCGCCCGTTGTTCGATGCATTGACGCAAATGCTCTTCCAGGAGCGCGAACGCCGCGTGCTCCTGCGGCCCGCCGGTCTTGTGCACGATCACGGCGAGCTTGCGAAAGTCGGCGGCGATCTCGTCCAGCGGCAGGAACGCGGTCCGGGTCGCCAGGATGGCCGCTTCGAGCACCGCGTGCTTGGCGCGGTTGAAGCCGAAGAAGTCGCGGCGCCGGCCGCTGTGGACCACGTCGGCCTCGATCGTCACCCGTTCCTGGCGATCGTCGATCGTCCGCACCACGAATTCATGCCAGCGGCACGCAGCGACGAGCCTGTAGCCCAGAATACGCGCGGCCCGTTCGACGTCCGGCAGCGGCTCGACCGGTCCGAGCGCCGCTTTCGCCAGCAGCAGCACGTCGTCGGTCACGTGCAGCACGCCCTCGCCGTGGGCCTTCAGATTGCGATACGTGTCGGCCGTGTGGAACGGCCGCAGCACGATCCGCTCCATCCGCTCATCGACCATCGGCCCCATCGGCGCGATGTTGAGCGTGCCTTCGGGCGCGATCGTGGTGACGATGCCTTCTAGAATCATGTCAGTAGTCAGTAGTCAGTAGTCAGTAGTCAGTAGCAAAGGCAGTGGTGCATTTGCTGCTGACTACTGACTCAACGCTCGCAACATCCCCTCCGCCTTGTGCCAGGTTTCCTCGTATTCGCGCTCGGGGTCGGAGTCGGCGACGATGCCGCCGCCGGCGTGGATGCTGGCCCAGCCGCGGCCCAGGAGCAGCGTGCGGATCAGGATGTTCAAGTCCATGGCGCCGTCGAAACCGATGAAACCCAGCGAGCCGCAGTACGGCCCGCGGGCGACGCCTTCCAGCTCGGCAATGATCTCCATCGCCCGGATCTTCGGGGCGCCGGTGACCGAGCCGCCGGGGAACGTCGCCTTCACGAGATCCAGCGCGTCCAGCCCAGGGCGCAAACGGCCGTGCACCTCGGAGACCAGGTGATGCACGTACTGGAAGCTCTCCAGCCGGCACAAGGCGGCGACGTTGATCGATCCGTACGCGCACACCCGGCCCAGGTCGTTGCGGAGCAGATCGACGATCATCACGTTCTCGGCCCGATCTTTGGCGCTGGTCCGCAGGTCGTCGGCGCGGGCGAAGTCCTCTTCGGGAGTCACGCCGCGCGAGCGCGTCCCCTTGATCGGCCGCGTTTCGACGTGGCCGTTGTCCATGCGCAAGAACCGCTCCGGCGACGCGCTGGCGATGACATATTCACCCAGATCAAAGTAGCCGGCGAACGGCGCCGGGTTGCGCTGGCGCAGCCGTTCGTAGATTTCCAAAGACCCATGCCGTTGCGGCGCCACCAGCCGTTGGGCGAGGTTGACCTGAAAACAATCGCCCGCGTGGATGTACTCGACCGCCCGGCGAATCATCGCCAAGTACGACTCGCGCGAGAAGTTGCTGCTCACGTCCCGCAATCCCGGCACGGGCCATGACGATGTTCGCAGCGCCAGCGGCTCGCTTGCACGAACCGACGATCCGGCTGCGCCACGGTCCAGATGCCGCTGCACTTCAGCCAACCGCCGCACCGCCCGCGCCGCTCGGGCTGGCGGCGTCGTTTCCGGCAACCCGGTCGAAACCAGCCACGCCGTTCGCTCCCGATGATCGAAGCTGATCACCCAATCGTACAGCCCGACCGCCAGCGCCGGCGTCTGCAAGTCATCCACCGCCGGCCGCGGCAACCGTTCCATCTCGTGGCCGAGATCGTAGCCGAACAACCCGGCCGCCCCGCCCTGAAACGGCGGCAAATCCGGGACCGCCCGGATCCTGAACTGTCGAAGCTGACTCTGCAACGCATGAAGGGGTTGCACGCGGGCCACGGCGTCCGTCGCACACGTTTTCCACTGAAACGGATCGGCCGTCACATACGAGTAACGGCCGAGGCTGGACGAGTGGGCGCTATCGAGGAACAACAGATGGGGCAAATCCGCGAGCCGGCGGCAGGCATCCCACGGCGTCAGCCCGGTCAACTCTTCGACCACGGGCGCACCGGTCCGTTGCTCCAGCAGGCGGCTCATGCGTTCATTGTAGGGCAGCGCGCTTTGTTTAGCCCCGGTTCGCAGAACCGGGGCGGAATGCATCCCACGCGACGGATGTGTGCTTCCGCCATGGGATGCGGTCCGCCCCGGTTCTTCGAACCGGGGCTAAACATCGCGGTTGCCCTGCGCATCCTCCGGCCGCGTCAGCATCCCCCAGCGCAGCGCCTGGTCTTGCACGTAGTTCTTGCCGAGGGTCAGCGCCGTCACGGCCTTCGCCAGTTCATAACCCAGGTAGAACGCATGGGCCGGATCGATCGGCGCGCGGGCCTGCATCTGCTCGAACAGCGCGAACGGATCGGTCCCCTGCACACGCATCTCGCTGTTGATGGCGTGCAACTGGCCCCCCTCGGCGAACAGGCGGAAGTTGCGATCGGTGATCTGCCGGGCCAGCTCCGCGAGCCGGGCCGGGCCGTGCTCGCGCAGCTTGGAATCGCGCAGCATCACCAGGTCCGGCTCGAGATGCTTCGGCAACACCCGGTTCCGGCACGCGTAATGAACGAGCCGCCGCGCCCGGTCCAGCTCGCGCACGCAGGTCCGGCACCAGTTGATCACCTCGGTCGTGAGCACGCTGCGAATCCCCAGCTCCTGGCAGATGCCCAGGAGCACCACGTTCACGCCCGCCGAATCGACGTCGGTCAGCTCCGTCAGGTTGCCGACGCCCATCATCATGTCGATGTCCGGCCAGCGCCGCCGCGCTTCGAGATAGCGGCCCAGCGATTCCGCGAAGCCGAAACCGATCGGCTCCAGCACCGGATCGATGCGGAACGGCACGCCGGCGTTCGACAAGAAGTCGACGGTGGCGTCGAGGCCTTCGAGGTTCTTCGGTTGATCCGGGACCGCGACGACTGCGCAGCCCCACGACCGGGCCGCGTCGCGGTTGGTCTGGTTGACGCTCAGGACCAGCTCGGCGCCGGCCTTCGCGCCCCGCTCCGCCTCCCACGGATTGAACGAGTCGATGGACACGCGCAGGCCTTCGTTTCGCAGCGCCCTCACCGCCGCGCCGATGCCGGTCCACGCGTCGCCGGGATCGCAGCCCAGATCGATGATGTCGGCGCCGTCCGCCTGGGCGCGTTTCGCCTGGCTGATGACTTCGGCGAGCGGCAGCCGGGGAACGTGGTTGATCTCGGCGAGAATGGCGATGTCGTGGTCGCCGTAGCCGGGGCGCGGCGTCGATGACTGCCCGAAAAAATCGGGCAAGTCCCGCAGGTCCTTCGGTCCGCGTTCCACGGCAATCGACCCCCAGGCTTGGCGCAGCACGTCGAGATCGCCGTTGCACAAGCCGGGAAGCACGACGCGCTCGATCCCCGCCGGCGGCGTCAGATGCCGGGCGATCCACGGCGTGGTGGCCAGGGCCGCGACCGTGATCGGCAACACCGCCACGGCGCAATCCAGTCCCGTTCGCGGCGCCAGCTCGGCCAGCGTCCGCCGCAGCGCCGGCTCCGCCAGCTTACCAGTCACGAACAAGACTTGCGGCATGATTGAGTCGAATCACAAATTCGAAAGCTAAATGAGCGTGCACGATTCCGCTGCACCAACCCGACGCGTAAGCGAGGGAGTCCCTCGCTTACGCGTCGGGTTGGTGCAGAATCCCGGCCACCCATCGGCTCTTCGCGCAATCATATCGTCTCCTTGATCGCGTCGCGCGGCGCTGCTTCGGCCGCGGCTGCTTCGGCCGCGGCTGTGCCGGCCGCGGCCGCGCCGGCTTTTTCATTATCGCTCAGCGCCGGCGCCCGGCGCACGTGCCAGCGCTCCGCATCCGTTCCCTCGGCGCGGCCCGTCAGCGCCCGGAACCGCGGCACCAGCACGCCGTTCCAGAAGAACAACCCGGCCAAGGTCCACAGGAACAGGCCGAAGATCGAGAAGGCCAGCAGCTCGGCCATGTCGCGGCTGACGCCGTCGGCGCGCAGCTCCGCGCCCGAGAAACCGAGGACGAACAGCACCACCGGCGGCGTCATGCCCGCCTGGAACTTCACCAGATACATGGCCCCGTCGCCCGAGCTGCCCGAGAAGAACAAGATCGGCCCACAGCAGAACCACGCGAGCCAATGGCCCACGCCCAGCCCGGCGCAGGTCAGCACCGTGAACACGGTGGCCCGCAGGGTCGTGTGGCAGGCCATTGAATAACCCAGGCCGATCAGGGCTGCCGCGCTGGCGAACACGAACCACGCCGCCAGCAGCAGCGGGAACGCGAACAGGTGCAAGCCGCCGGTGATCATGCCGATCGCGTAGATCCCGATCAACCAGATCAGCCCCAGCCGGATGCTGCACAGGGCGCCCACGAACTTGGCGGCGAGGATCTCCGTGCTTTCCAGGGGCGACGCCAGCAGGTCATCCATCGTCTGCCGGTCGCGCTCGCCGCCGATGCTGTTGGCGGCCCGGATGCTGACGCCCAGGATCGTCAGACACCCGACCGCGGCGCCGGTGATGCGCGTCCACAGGTTCATGTCGCGCACCATCGTCCCTTCCTGCCACTGCGTGCCGATGACGGTCCACTCCACCAGCCACACGAACGGGTTGGCGAAGCTGCCGATCACCAGCAAGCTGACCAGGGTCCACGCCATCCAGTTCAGCCGCAAGCTGCCTTCGACGTGAACTTCCTTCCACAGCATGGGCAGCTCGCCGACCGGCGGGCGGTCCTTGGCCTGCTGCGACAGCTTCTGCCGCGCGAACGTCTGCCGCAGGGCGATCCGCCGCACCCGCGCGATCGCCCACACGATGCAGATCAGCGCCAGGCCGCCGTAGAACAGCGCGTACTCGCCGAGCAGGCCCGGCAAATCCGCGGATAGCGTCCCGGCGATGCCGGAGCGAAACACCTTGGCCAGCAAGACGACGATGTTGCCCGTGTACAGGACCTCGAAGAACGCCTCCTCGCCCGACGCCGCCGGGCCGGGTCCTGCCCGAAACACCGCCGGCATGTGGTACTGAAACAAGAGCAGCGTGATGAAGAAGTACGCGATCACGTAGAAGTACGAGATCGCGATGGAATCGCGCGGCCGCTTGTAGATCACCGAGTTCAAGATGCTGATGCCGCCGATTCCCAGCATCGTGAGCGCCGTGAAGCCGAACCCGGCCAGCACCAGGTTGGGATCGATGCCGCCCAGGAACTGCAGCAGACTCAAGATCGGCAGCCCGGTGATCAGGAACAGCCCGAGGTGGGCGAAGCGCGACAGGAGCTTGCTGAGCACGATCTCGCGGTTGTGCAGATCGGTCGCCAGCAGGAATTCGAGCGTTTTCTTGTCCTTTTCCTCCGACACCGCGCCGGCCACGTATGCCGGCGTCAGCAAGATCACCGCCACCAACTGGACGATCGAGAAGATCTCGAAGTAGTCCATCGCCAGCCGGCTGGCCCGTTCGCGAGCCGTGATGTTCAGGTGCGGCACCGTCATCCACACGAAGAACAGCACCAAGAGCAGCACCAGCGAATAGAATCCGCGCAGCATGAAGTACCGGCTGCGCCGCGCCGAGCGGATCATGTCGTAGAACAGCACCGGCCCGAACAACTTGAGCTGCCCCAGCCGCATCAACACGACGGCCGCGACCAGCCACAGGCCGGCGAGCGTCAGGAGCAGCCAGTCGGGCGTGTGCGGGAACTTGACGGTCGAGCCGTCGGCCCTGGTCCACAAGGCGATGCCGCGCAGGCCGTAGAGCAGGCCCAGCGCGACGGCGGCGAGCAGCATCGTCCAGTGGACGCGGCGTTCGTGCCACGATTCGGCGCTGGTGGACCACAACACGCGACGGCGAAACCAGGATGTGATGGGCTGGACAAGCGACATGCCGAAGTTCCGCGTGAAGCGAGCGCGACGAAGCCGGCATCCAGTCTAAAGGGATTGACGGGCGGAGACAACGAAAAAGCCCGAAGCGCCGGCGAGGGGGCGAGGCCCTCCCTCGCCGGCGCTTCGGGCTCGCGACACGAGCCGTCCGTCACGACGCGGCGCGCTTGTTCGCCCGCAGCTTGCTGGGGCGCGACAGCATCGGCATCACCTTGCTCTGCGTCTTCTTCAAGCGCCGCTCGGCCTTCATCCGGATGCGGCGCTTCTTGGCGGCCTTCGTGCGCGGTCTGGCGTCCATGGCGGTCTCCTTCGGTGGATGAAACCACGAGTTGGATGAAACAACGATATGGACGGGATGGCGATTCGGCCAGATGCCGCGAGCACGTCGAGCTTACGCTTCGACGCTCGCCATGAAACGCAACCGGCAACCGGGCAAAACGCTTCCGCGACCGCAAGCCAAGCGGTAGAATAGTTGAGTTTCCAAGAGCGAGGACATGCCATGAGCGATAAGGACCGCAACCTGCGAGTCGCAGAAGCGATCACTACGCGGTTTGCCTGGAACGACCAGACGTTTCACGAAGGCGACTGCGTGGCGCTGCTCGATGGACAGATCATCGCCGTGGCCAAAACACCCCAAGCCGCCATTGCTGCCATGCGCGCGCGCGCGAACCGGATCCGAAACGCGGCATGGTCATCGAAGTCATCCATCCCACCATCGACGTGGTTCGCTTTCAGGTCCGTTCGTCCGCCCCGCCTGGCGGCGATATAATTCCAGCAAGCAGTTGGGCATTCCCCCCGGGAGTCAAGCATGGGCCTTACGCACGTTACCGCGCGAATCCGCGATCTTGCCGGAACCACCGCGAGCCCTCTTGAGGCCGAGTTCTTGGTCGACACCGGCTCCATCGATTGCATGGCTCCCGGCGAAAAGCTGCGTGCGGCCGGAGTGCGGCCGGAAGGAAAAAGGGTCTACGAGCTCGCGAGCGGCCAGCCGATCGAGTATGAATATGGCTTCGCGCGGGTGGCGTTCTTCGGGGACGAGACCGTAGCCCAAGTCATCTTCGGCCCGCCCGACACGGAGCCGATTCTTGGCGTGGTCGCCCTGGAGAATACGGGGGTCGTCGTCGACCCCGTCACGCGCGAGCTGAAGCGGCTTCCCGCCAAACCCCTCAAGTGACGCGGCACGCCGCGCGTCCCCTTCTAACCCAAACTCTCCCGATACACGCGTTCCACCGCCGCTTCGAGGCGGTGGAAGGCCTGGAGCAGGGCGGGGTCGAACTGGCCGTCGCTGCTGTTGAGCAGGATTTGCAGGGCGGCGGTGTGGGACAGGGCCGGCTTGTAGACGCGCCGCGTCCGCAGCGCGTCGTAGACGTCGCCGATGCTGACGATCCGCGCCGCCAACGGGATGTTGGCGCCCGCCAGCCGATCCGGATAGCCGTTGCCGTCGAAGCGCTCGTGATGGTGGCGGATGACTTCCCTGGCCATTTGCAGGAACGCCATCGAGAACGTGTGCTTCTTCGAGATGGCGTCGATGGTGTCGGCGCCGATGGTGGTGTGCGTCTGCATCTGCAAACGCTCGTCGTGATCGAGCTTGCTCGGCTTGAGCAGGATGTGATCGGGCAGGGCGATCTTGCCGACGTCGTGCAGGGGGGCGCAGCTTTCGAGCAGCTCGATGAACGCCGGGCTGATCTGGCCGGCGAATTGCGGGGTCTTGGCCGCTTCCTCGGCAAGCAGCCGGGCGTATTTCTGCATGCGGTTGAGGTGCACGCCGTCTTCGCCGAGCCGGTGCTCGACCAGCTTGGCCAGGGCGAAGACGATGGCGTTGCGCGATTCGACCAGCGAATGATCGCGGGCGTCGAGGCTGCGCTCCAGCTCCTGGTTGACCTGCTGCAGGTGATGGTTGAGCATGTCGCCGCGGTCCTGGGCCTCCTTGAGGCGCAGCGCCGCCTTGACCCGCGCCTGCAACTGGATGACGCTGAACGGCTTGGTGATGAAGTCGTCGGCGCCGCCGAGCAAGAGCTGGGCCATGATGTCGGCGTTGACGCCGCCGGACATCATCACGATTTTCAAGTTGGGGCAGGGCGGGTTCTCGCGGAGCCGCTTGCAGATCTCGGTGCCGGGCATGTCGGGCATGTTGACGTCGCACAGCACCAGGTCGAAGCTCTTGTGCCCGACCAGGTCGAGGGCGCGGGCGCCGTCCTTGCATTCCTCGCAGCGCATGCCTTCGGAATGGAGCACGGCCCGGCACAATGTGCGGATGCTGGCTTCGTCGTCGATGATCAGGATGTTCTGCACGCGCGGCGTGTAGCCGGCGACGGCGATCTGCTCGGTCCAGTTGGGCGGCGGGGTCGGCGTCAGCAGTTCTTCGCCTTCGGCCCGCAAGAACGGCATGAGGGCGTTCATCAACTGCTGCGGCGTCTCGTAGCGCTCTTCCGGGGCAATGGCCAGCAGCCGCTGCACGATCTGGTCGAGCTGCGGCGGCAGGCCCGGGCGCCTGGCGCACAAGGACGGCAGCGGCTGCTTGAAGCGATTGGCGATCTCGAAGATGTTGGTGACCTGCGGAAAGGGGGGCGCGCCGGTCAAGCACCAGAAGAGCACGCCGCCCAGACCGTAGAGATCAGCGCGGATATCGACGGCGTGGGCGTCGCGGATCTGTTCGGGGGCGATGTAGTCGAGCGTCCCGAGCAGCACGCCGGGCTCGGTCAACGAGTTGCCGAGGCTGCGGGCCAGGCCGAAATCGAGCAGCTTCGCCTGGCCTTCGGGAGTCACCTGGATGTTGGACGGCTTGATGTCGCGGTGCACCAGCTTGTGCTTGTTGGCCTCGGCGAGGGCCGACGCCATCTGATACATCAGGTCGCAGGTCTTGGCCAGGGTCAGCGGGCCGTGCGCCTGGATCAAGTCCTCCAGATCGGCGCCGGGCACGTATTCCATCACGAAGTAATGGAGCACCGTGTCGCGGTTGTCCGGCGCTGAGCATTCGCCGGCGTCGATCGCATAGACGATGTTGGGGTGCTGCAGGCGGGCGACGGTGCGCATCTCGGTCAAGAAGCGATGCAGCAGGCGCGGGTCCTGCTCGAGATGCATCGGAAACACCTTGATGGCCACCTGTCGGCGCATGCGGATGTGTTCGGCCAGGAAGACGACGCCCATGCCGCCGGCGCCCAGCCGGCTCAGCACGCGATAGCTCCCCAGGACCAGGCCGAAGGTGGTGCCGGCGACGATGCGGGCGGCCTGGTATTCGGTCAGCAGGCTGTACTGCACCAGCTGGCGGAACAGCAGGTCTTCGTCGCCGCAGTTGGCGAGTTCTTCCTTGACTTCCAGCGGCAGCGTTTCCCAATCTTCCTGCAAGACGAGCGAGGCGTCGAACCACTCCTTCAGGTTCGCAGGGACATCGCGAGACAGGGAAGCCTTGGGGATCGCGTGGTGCACTGCCTGGGTCATGCACAGGATCCTGCTGTTGCTTGCAGGCGCACGATGCTTGTGCAGAGATTTGCCGCGGAAACTCATGGGGGGAGTCCTCTCTCGCACCGAGTGCCCGATCAATTGGCAGTGTGCCAGCAGCAAGCGCGCCCCAGCGCAGGGATGCTCGGGCGCGCAACTATAGGTCACGCCCCACGATGTGCAAACGGGAATGACAGTGAACACGTGTGACCGTACCAACGCTAAGCCGCCAGCGGCGGCTCGTTGTGCTTCTCCGGCGAGTTGAGTTCCTTCTCCACGATCGTCAACGGCGTCTTCTTCACCTGGCGATAGATGCGCGAGATGTATTCCCCGAGGATGCCGAAGAACAGCGCGTTCAAGCTGATGGACACGAGAATCAGCACGACCAGCGTGGCGAAGCCGGGCGGCCACGAATGCGTGAAGAACAGCCGGCCGGCGACGTAGGCGAGAATCAGCACGAAGGTCGCCAGCGCGATCGCCAGGCTCACATAGGTCGCCAGCCGCAGAGGCACGAACGAGTGATTGAAGATGCCGTCGAGCGCCAGGTTCACGAGGTCCTTGAAGCGGAACTTGCTGTTGCCCTGCTGGCGCGGCGACCGCTCGTACGGCACGCCGACTTGATTGAACCCCAGCGTGGCGATCGTGCCGCGCACATACGGCGTGGCGTCGTCGATCTTGGCGAGCTCGTCGATGACGCGGCGATCCACCAGCCGGAAATCGCCGGCGTCGAGCGGCAGGGCGTGTTCGCTCAGGCTGTGAATGAACCGATAGAAGCAGTGGCGCGTGAACGTGATGAACCGGCCC
This sequence comes from Gemmataceae bacterium, assembly GCA_022616435.1. Lineage (GTDB taxonomy): Bacteria > Planctomycetota > Planctomycetia > Gemmatales > Gemmataceae > JAKEET01. The sequence goes on along the minus strand of JAKEET010000086.1, from coordinate 10,457 downwards.
TCGTGCCGCTTCGACCGGACGCCGTAGACGACGTGGTTGCCGGCTTCCCACAATTCCAGGAGGCGCGGGATGAGGGACGGCGGATCCTGCAAGTCGCAATCGAGCTGGATGACCGCGTCGCCGCGGGCGTTCAAGTAGCCGGTCAGCACGGAGCGCTGAAAGCCGAAGTTGCGCGAGAAGCGCAGCACGCGCACCGACGGATCGCGCTGGGCCAGGTCGCTCAGCAGGTCGAAGGTGCCGTCGGTGCTGTGGTTGTCGGTGAACAGCAGCTCGAAGCGGTAGCCATCGCGGAGCGATTGCCGCAGCTCGTCGAAGGCGGCGTAGAGCTTGGCGATGTTGGCCGCCTCGTTGAGCACCGGCACGCAGATCGTGATCAGTTTCGGCCGATCCATGTCGATTCCCAATCTGAATGGCGAGCGTCGCGGCGTAAGCCCGACGTGACGGCGTCCGATCCACGTCGCGCTTACGCCGCGACGCTCGCCCCAGCGTGCGCGGCGATGCTCGCCCCGGCCTGCACGCGCTGCGGCGCCAGCGCTTGCACGGTGGCGCGGACGCCTTCGTGCCAGGCGTGCCGCGGCTGCCAGCCGGTGAGCCCGCGCAGGCGGCTGGCATCGCCGGCGGTCCACATCGGCTCGTCGGCACGGTAGGGCAGGGCGCCCCAGCGCAGCAAGCCGGGGTCGGCATTCAACGCCGCCCGCGCCGCTTCGCCGACATCGTGAACCGACACGGGCTCGCCGGTGCCCACGTTGAGGATCGACCCGGTCGGGCCCAGGTCCGCGGCTTCGGCCGCGCTTGCCAGGGCTTCGGCCGCATCCTCGATGTACAACCAGTCGCGCTGCTGCAATCCGGGGGTGAGGTCCACGCCGTGGCCGTTCAACAGACCGCGCACAATCGCCGGCAACAACCGGTGGCCGGCTTCACCTGGTCCATAGACGCCGAACAGCCGCAACACCGTGACCGGCACACCCAGCCGCAATCCCTGCACGCGAGCCCAGTGGGTCGCGGCCAGCTTGGCCGCGCCGTACGGCGACGCCGGCTCTTGCGGCCACGACTCGCTCATGAAGGTCCCTGCCTGTCCCGCGGCGTATTCGGAGTACGAGCCGATGTGAAGAAAACGGCGCACCCCGCGCCCCGCGACGGCTTGCACCAGATGCCCGACCAGGAGCGCGTTGCCGTGCCACAACTCCGCGGCATCGATGGGCTCCGGCGCGACGCCGGCAGCGGCGAGGTTGATCACGACGTCGGCGTGAACGCGGCCAAGCGCCCGTCCGAGCGCGTCGGGCTGGTACGCCTCAATCTCCAGCAGCTCCAGCCCGGCGATCTCGGCCAGGCGGTCCCACGACCGCCCGGCGCGCAGCAAGCCGACCACGCGCCAGCCACGCGCCTTCAGGCAGCGTGCGAGGGCAGCGCCGATGAAGCCGTTGATGCCGGCCACCACCGCGCACTGAGCTTGGGACATTGCCGCATCCTTTCCTCGTACTGAGCAAGCTGACGCTCGACCATCGCCCACACCGCGTGCGGATTGTCGTGCCACGCCCGGTACCAGGCCGCGGTCCAGGCCACCCGTTCGGGCGCGGACAATAACGGCCGCCAATCGAGCCGCGCGGCCGCCTTGGTCGAATCGAGCCGCAACAGCCGGGCTTCATGCGGCCCGGTTTCGTGGGCTGCTTCGGTGATCCGGGCGTCGGGCCAGTTGATCGCCAGCAGCCGCGCCAGCGCGCGGACGCTGACGGCGTCGCCCGCCGGGGGCCCGAAGTTCCAGCCGGAGTCAAACCCGGATTCGCCCTGGACGAGCCGCTCCCCCAGAAGCAGGTAACCGGACAACGGCTCGAGCACATGCTGCCAGGGACGAACGGCGCTGGGGCGGCGCACCAGGCACGGTTGTCCGGCGATCAGGCTGCGCACGAAGTCGGGGACGAGCCGGTCGACGGCCCAGTCGCCGCCGCCGATGACGTTGCCGGCCCGCACCGACGCCACGCGCCAGTCGTCCCGGCCAAAGGAGCGGCGATAGGCGGCGGTCACGATCTCCGCGCAACCCTTGCTGGCGCTGTAGGGATCGTGGCCGCCCAGCGGATCGCCTTCGCGATAGCCGGCGTCCTGCTCGCGATTCTCGTAGCACTTATCGCTGGTCACGACGACAACGCCGCGGACCGTGCCGGACGTGCGGGCCGCCTCCAGCACATGGGCGACGCCGAGGACGTTGACGGCCAAGGTCTCGACGGGCCGCTCGTAGCTGAGCCGCACGAGCGGCTGGGCGGACAGGTGAAAGATCAATTCCGGCCGCGTCCGGGCCAGGGCTTGCTCGACCACCGCTTGCTCGCGGATGTCGCCGATCACGCAGGGGAAGCGCTCGAGCAACCCTGGCCAGCCGCGCAGCATCTCGGTGGTCGGCGGCAGTGCCAGTCCGGCGACGCTGGCGCCGAGCCGCTCAAGCCAGCTGGCGAGCCACAGCCCCTTGAATCCGGTCAGGCCCGTCACCAGCACGCGCCGCCGTCGATAGAACTCGCCAACCGTCATGCCGCCATCTCCCGGAAAAAGGTGTCAGGACCCTTTTTCACGTGCCAGGGCGCGTTGCCGCCGTTCCACAGGTTCTCCAGGTACTGGCGGTCGCGCACCGTGTCCATCGGGTGCCAGAACCCGGTGTGGCGATAGGCCATGAGCTGACCGTCGCCGGCCAGGCGCTCCATTGGCTCCTTTTCCAGAACGGTCGTGTCGCAGGTCAGGTAATCGAACACGCCCGGCTCGAACACGAAAAAGCCGCCGTTGATCCAGCCTTCGCTGGCCTGCGGCTTCTCGGCAAAGGTCGTCACCTGGTCGCCGTCGAGTTCCAGGCAGCCGAACCGCGCCGGCGGATGGACGGCCGTGATGGTCGCCAGCTTGCCGTGGCGGCGGTGGAATGTCAGCAAGTCGTTGATATCGAGGTCGGCCAGGCCGTCGCCATACGTCGCCAGAAACGTCTCGGCGCCGACATGGTCGCGCAGCCGGCGAATGCGGCCGCCGGTCATCGTGTGCAGGCCGGTGTCGATGGCCCAGACGTTCCAGTCCGGGGCCGCGGAGTGGACGACGCGCCGCTCCCCGGTGCGCAGGTTCAAATACCAGTCGGCGTGCTTGATGGGGTAGTTGCAGAAGTAATCTTTGATGAAGTCGCCGCGGTAGCCGCACGCGATGATGAAGTTGCCAAAGCCGTGCGCCGCGTAGTGGCGCATGATGTGGACGAGGATCGGCACGCCGCCGATCTCGACCATGGGCTTGGGGCGGGCGACGGTCTCTTCCATGAGGCGGGTGCCGAAGCCGCCGGCGAGGAGGATCACTTTCATGGACGCACAAACTGATCGAGATCGCGAACGCTGTCAATGCGAGCTGTGCACGGCCTGCGCAGCTTGCGCCATTTGTCCATGCTCGCGCGAATTGCCAGAGGCGATCCGGAATGCGGCGTTTCTTCTCATCTCATCTCACGAGCGTTGGCTTCGTGAGAAAATGCCATGAATGCCATGTTGGGCCTTGTGGCCTTGTGTGTGTGTGCGCGCAATGCAATGAATCCAGGGCATGGTTCAAAGTCGAGTGCCCTGAAGGCAACACTGCTGTGTGTGTGTGTGTGTATGTAGGCGGTGCAATGCAATCTATCAAGTCCATTCTCCGTAAAGGGTTGTGGAAAGCGATTGATTGCAGTGCAATCCAATCTCATCCCGACCGCTCAACTCGCTTGACAAGGATCCACCCGGCTGACCATAAGGGAGCCCATCGAGGGGGAGCATGAACCAGGCCGAATTCGATCGATTTGCCGACGAGTACCACGTGCTGGTCGATCGCAGCATCAGGGCATCTGGCGAAGGGCCTGAGTACTTTGCCCGGTACAAGGTGACGGACGTTCGCCGCCTTTGGGAACGGTGGGGCAACGGCGACCGGAATCCAACCATCCTCGACTTCGGCTGCGGCGTGGCGAATTGCTTGCCGCATTTTCGCGAGACCTTTCCCCGAAGCCGCATCGTATGCGTTGATGTGTCGCCGCGCAGCCTGGAGATCGCCGCGGCGCGCTTTCCGCGGCAGGCCGAATTTCTGTGCTTCGACGGCAAGGCGCTGCCGCTGGCATCGGCGAGCGTGGCCATCGCGTTCGCGGCCTGCGTGTTTCACCATATCGACCACGCCGAGCACGTGTCGATTCTGCGGGAGTTTCGCCGTGTGCTCGCGCCCTGCGGCCTGGCGTGCGTGTTCGAGCACAATCCAATCAATCCCCTGACGCGGCACGCCGTCAACACCTGTCCTTTCGACGCCAACGCCCGGCTGATTACCGGGCGGCAAATGCAACGGCGCTTCCGCGACGCCGGCTTCTCTGCCGTTGGAATTCGCTATCGGGTCTTCTTTCCGGGCTGCCTGCGACGCTTGCGTCCGCTGGAACGCCTGCTCGCCTGGTGCCCGGCGGGGGCGCAGTACGTCGCCGTCGGCCGACCTGGACGGATCCAGCCCGTCGCTGCTTCACCAGCTGAACGGCGCCGCGCCGCCTGACGATGGGCCAGTGCCGCAATTGCGCGGGGCGGGCTCATTGCGGCAGGCTGGTGCGCCTGGGTTGCCGTTAGAACCTGACTTGACTTCGCGTCCCGTTTTTGGGTTTATAGGCCGCATCGCCACGGCCACGGAAGGTCGTTCGCGCCGCCAATGGAGTTGTCTGGCAATGCCTCTGCTTCCCTATGCACTCGTGGGGACGTTGATCGCCGGGCTCGCGATCTGGATGTATCGCCGGCGCGATGGCCGGAAGGCCCAACCATGTCGGCCGTTCATCCCGGCCGGCGCTGCGACCGGCCAGGTATCCAGCGCCAACCGCGGCCAGCGCATCGGCGTGCTCATCGTCGCGTACAACGCGCTGACGACCCTGTCGGCGGTCTTGAAGCGAATCCCCCCCGACGTCTGGGAGATGATCGAGGAGGTGGCGGTCTTCGATGACGCCAGTCCCGACGAGACCTATGAGCTGGCGATCGGGCACAAAGCCATCTTCGGCCGCGACAAGCTCAAGATCTATCGCAACGACACGAACCTGGGCTACGGCGGCAATCAGAAGCGCGGCTACCAATACTTCCTGGAAAAGGGCTTCGACATCGTCATCATGCTCCACGGCGACGGGCAGTACGCGCCGGAGATTCTCGCCCACCTGTACGCGCCGTTGGTGGCCGGCGAGGCGGACGCGGTCTTCGGCTCGCGCATGATGTCGGACTACGGCGGGCCGCTCAAGGGCGGCATGCCGCTGTACAAGTTCCTCGGCAATCGGATCCTGACCGGCTTCGCCAACCGTTTCTTGCACATGAACCTGACGGAGTTCCACAGCGGCTACCGCGCCTACAGCCTGCACGCCTTGAAACACATCGATTTCACGGAGATGACCGACGACTTCCACTTCGACACGCAGATCATCATCAAGCTGCGCCACCAGGGTTTCCGCATCAAGGAAGTGCCGATCCCGACCTACTACGGCAACGAGATCTGCTACGTCAACGGCATGAAATACGCCAAGGACGTGTTCAAGGCCGTGCTTCGGTATCGCCGCACGGTGCTGGGTCTGGCCAAGGCGCCGGAATACGCCGAGTACCACGTCCATTACGCGCTCAAGGAAAGTCGGCATTCCAGCCACGATTACCTGACCCGGCTGGCCGGCCGCAACCACGATATCTTGGAAGTCGGCTGCGGCGAGGGCTTCATGAGCGCCAAGCTGGCGGCCGACGGAAACCGCATCGTCGGCATCGATCTGCTGGAACAGCCGCAACGGCGCGACTGCATGCAGGCCTATTTCCAGGCGGACCTGGACGGTGGTCTCGGTGATGTGGCCGGCGCCCTTCAGCACCGTCGCTTCGATTGCGTCTTGTTGCCGGACGTTCTCGAACACTTGCGCCGCCCGGAGCGCGTGTTGCGCGACTGCGCCGCGCTCTTGAAACGCAATGGACTTGTGCTCGTGTCCGTGCCGAACGTCGCCAACATCACGGTGCGGCTGGGGCTCCTGTTCGGCCGCTTTCAGTACGCGGATCGCGGCATCCTCGACCGCACGCACCTGCGCTTCTTTACCCGCACGACGGCCCGGCGCTTGCTCCAAGACAGCGGCTATGAAGTGCTTGACACCAAGATGACCGTGATGCCCCTGGAACTGGCGTTCGGCCTTTCGCCGCGCAACCCGTTCATGGTGTTGCTCAATCGGTGCTTGCGGCTGGCGACCGTGCTGCTGCCGGGCCTGTTGGGGTACCAGACCATCCTGGTGGCGCGGGCGCATGCCGTTGCCGTCGCGCCAGCGTCTTTACCGGCGACGGAGCGAGCCGCGGCATGACGCGGCGCCAATCGGAGTCCGCCATGGATGTCGTTGCCGCGACCGCGACCGCGATGGACAGGTCGTCGACGGCGTCGTTTCATCAGCGATGGAACACGCTGGCGCAGAACCCATGGTTCGCCTTCGCCGCGATCTTGGTTCTTCAGCTGGGAATTGTGCGCTTTGCGTGGCAGGGTAGAGACCTGACGAGCGGCGACACGTCGAGTTACTTCGTCACCGCCTGGGATTGGTACGCCCGTGGCCGCGTCAACATCGCCTGGTCGCCGCTGTACACGGCCTTTTACGGAAGCATGCTGTTCATCACCACCGACCCCTACGTCGCCACGATGCTGCATCGCCTCATCATCGTCTGCGCGGCCACGCTGCTGGTCCTGGCGGTGATGCGGCGGCTCGTGACCGCCAACGTCGCCTGGTGGATCGCGGTCTGGTGGGCCGTGTTGCCCATCAATTTCAATACCTTGTACGAGGTTCATCTGTTTGCGCTCGTGCCCGTCCTGGTCGCCTGGCTCGCGGTGTTGTCGATTCCTGGACCGTGGGGACGCGGTCTTTGCCTGGGCGTCCTGGCCGCCGCCGCGATTCTGGTGCGCAATGAGCTGGGAGTGGCATGCCTGCTGTTCGGATCGGCGTGCTTGGTGTATGAATGGCGCTGTCGTCGCGCAGCAACGGCAGCGGCCATCGGCTGGAGGCGCACGCTGGCCGCGTATTTCGTGCCGCTGCTGGCGAGCGCCTTGCTCACGGCTTTCTTCTATGCGCGCTCGACGGTCCGGTCGGCGCGCCTGCGCGAGGCCATGCATTGCAAACATGCACTGAACATGTCGCAGGTCTTCGCCTTCGGTTATCTTCAGCGTCATCCGGACGCCGAACAAGTCAGCCCGTGGGTGGAGTACCACCAGATCATGGAACAACATTTCGGCGACCACCTGGTGACTCTGGGGCAAATGCTCGCCCGTAATCCGCGCGCGGTCTGGGAACATTTCCGCTGGAACCTCGGGCTGACGCCCAACGGTTTGCAGGTGCTGCTGTTCAATGCAACCTCCGGCGCCGAGAACCCGGACTATGCCCCGGTCGTCACGGCATCTCCCGCGGCCGCGATGCTGAGCGGCCTGGTGGCAGTGCTCTGGGTTGGCGGCCTGTGCGTGGGCCTGCGGCAACGCGGCCATTGGTGGAAAGCCTGGTTCGAGCCGCGCGCCATGGGTTGGTGCGCCTTGCTGGCCGTGGCCGCCGTCGCCCTCGTCGTGATTCCCACGCAGAGGCCGCGGCCCTCCTACTTGTTCAGCCTGAGTGTGCCGCTCATGGCTGCCACCGGCGCCTGCTTGATGGTCCTGCTGGCCCAATGCCGCGTGCCGAGGTTGTGCTCGACGATCGCGCCCGTCGCGATGATCGCCTGCGCGCTCGTCACGCCGCTGGCCTATCGGGGATTCGCCAACGCGCCGCCGCGGCTTACCCAGCTCCTGCAGCGCATGGAGCCGTACGCGCAGCTGCTGCGCCGGCCGACGACCGTGGCGTTTCATGGCGGCTTTGCTTTCGAGATCAATGCGTACTTGGCGCGCGGCCGCGGCCCGACCTATTGGAACGATCTGCTGCGCGCCTGGCCTCCACAGACGCCGCTGGACAAGTTCTTCGAACAGCGCGGCATCAACTTCGTTCATCTCAACGAAGTGTCGCTGCGGCAGATCGAGCAACGTCCAGGCGACGACGGCGCAGCATTCTTGCTGGGTCGGCCGGTCGGCGACTGGCAAGTGCTCGCGTGGCAGAACCTGCCGCATGACCGTTGGCGCGTCTACGCCCGGCCGCCGGTCGTGCCGCCGGTCGCAGCGCCGGTCGCAGCGCCGGTCGCAGCGACGCTGGACACGACCGAGCAATACCGGCGTCATCAAGGTCCATCGCAGCCGGGAGAATGACCATGCAATTCATCGACGGCTCGATCGACGGCGTCCTCTGGATCCCGCTGAAAAAGTTCCACGACGCCCGCGGCTGGCTGTGTGAGCTCTATCGCAACGACGAGCTGCAACCGGAGCACGTTCCGGCGATGAGCTACCTGTCCGTGACCGAGGCCGGCATTGCCCGCGGCCCCCATGAGCATGTCGATCAGACCGACTACTTCTGTTTCCTCGGCCCGTCCAACTTCAAGATGTATTTGTGGGACATCCGGCCATCGTCGCGCACCTATCAAGTCAAGCAAGTCGACGTCGTCGGCGCCGACAAGCCGATGGCGCTGATCGTGCCGCCCGGCGTCGTGCATGCTTACAAGAACGTGGGCGAGGTCGCGGGATTGGTCGTCAACTGCCCCAATCGCCTGTACAAGGGCCACGGCCGCAAGGAAGCGGTCGACGAGATCCGGCACGAGGAGCGTGCGGATTCGCTGTTCGTGCTGGATTAGCGCGGTCGGTCAAGTCGCCAAACGGCCAAACGGCAGGATCGTCTTGCAACATGGCCGCCAATCAGAAACAATGTTCATGGAGACGAGGCCGCGAGGGATTCAACATGAGCCATCCAGATCAAGGCACATTGGGAGCGCCGATTCCGACGCCTGCCGACCCAACGTCCTTGGAGCAGGTTCTTGCTGAAAACGAACAACTGCGAAACGAACGCCGCCTCTTGTTGAAAGCTCTATTTCCTCCGGAGCCAGAAGACAGCCTCGATTTTTCCGACTACTTCCCGGTGACCGCAGAGCAATTGCTAGACGAAGCCCACAAGCCGCAGACATCAGAGACAGATCGCGATGCCTGATGCCTATGAAGTCCGGTCGTCGGGACGAATCAATGCGCGCATTCGCGATCTCTATCACGAAGCGGCACGTCGCGGATTGGCGAGCGCTTTTGATTCGGCGTTGCGGAGAATCCACGAGCGTCTCTCAAGCGATCCCAAGTCGCTTGGCGAACAGACCTTCACCTACCATTCGCTGGGCCTGCTGAACTTCGCCGCGGTCGTGACTCCCCTGTCGCTCGAATTCTGCGTCGACGACCTGCGAAAGATCGTCTACCTCCGACGCATCGATCTGCTGTAGCAGCTCGGTTCACGGCGCGCGCGCGTTGCCCTCAGCGCCGATCCGGACGACGCGAAGGGTCGGCAAGCCCGCGCCGCCTTCGACCGGATGCCCGGCCAAGAGCACGGCCAACTCCCCGGGTTTGACAACCCCGCTTTGAAACGCGGCCCGGACTGCCGCTTGGAGCCGATCGTCGCCGGGCTTGATCTCCGACGGCTCGGCAACGGGCTGCACACCCCAGACGATCTTCAGGCGGCGGACGACCGCGGCGCTGGTGACGGCGACGATGGCCGCGCTCGGCCGATGCCGGGCGACCAGGCGCGGCGTTCGCCCCGTGACGGTCGGCGTGATGACGGCGGCGGCTTGCAGCTCGCGGGCCAGTTCGCAGGTCGCGTGGGAGATGTGGTCGATCAGCTCGCCGCGCGGCACCGCCACGCGGCGCGGTCCGTCTTCGACCTGGTTGGCCTCCGCCTCCAACAGAATCTGGTGCATGCACGTGAATGCCGCCACGGGATATTCCCCGACCGCGGTCTCGCCCGACAGCATCACCGCGTCGGTGCCGTCGTAGACCGCGTTGGCGACGTCGCTGGCCTCCGCGCGGGTCGGCCGCGGGCTGTGCCGCATCGAATCGAGCATGTCGGTCGCGGTGATCACCGGTTTGCCGGCGATGCGCGCCTGATGGATGAGGCGCTTCTGCACGTGCGGCACTTGTTCGAGCGGAATCTCCACGCCCAGATCGCCGCGCGCCACCATGACGCCGTCGAACGCCTGGATGATCTCGTCGGCCTTGCGGACCGCTTCGGGCCGTTCGATCTTGGCGAGAATCGGCACATCGAGGCCGCAGCCGCGCAGCACGCCGCGCAGCTCGTCCGCGGCGGCGGCTTCGCGCACGAACGACAGGGCCACCCAGTCGACGCCGGCCTGGGCCGCCACCGCGAGGGCGTCGCGGTCGCGCTGGGTGACGGCGGGAATGGTCAGCTCGGTGTCCGGGAGGTTCAGGCCCTTGTTGGGCAACAGCGTGCCGCCGACTGCCGGCGTCAACGTGACACGATCCTGGCTCACCGCGGTCACGCGCGCCTGGATGCGGCCGTCGTCGAACAGGACGCGCTGGCCGGCTTCGATCTTGGCCAGCGCTTCAGGTTCCGTCAACTCGACATCCGCCTCGAC
>JAKEET010000011.1 GCA_022616435.1 Gemmataceae bacterium | reverse complement strand
GCGACGCCATGGCCGTCGATACGCTCGACCAGTGCGGCGTCTACTTCGGCACCACCGGCGGCCAGGTGTACTGCTCGCCCGACGGCGGCGACAACTGGTCGCCGGTCGTCCGCGATCTGCCGGCGGTGCTGTCGGTAGAGGTGCAGACGCTGGCGTAGGATAAGACGAATCACGAAAACACGAAAGGATGAAAGCTCGACAATGCGAGGGTTCGATAATGACATTCCCTTGATTTCGTGAATTTCGGGCTTTCGTGTTTCGTGATTCTGGCATTCTCTTGGCGTCGTAGTCGAAGAGGCGCTTTCGACAATGATCCGCGTCATCCTTCCCTACCATCTGCAAACCCTGGCCCAGGTCCACGGCGAGGTGAGCCTCGACGTGGCGGCCCCGGTCACGCCGCGCGCTATCCTCGACGCGCTCGAGGCTCGCTACCCAATGCTCAAAGGCACGATCCGCGACCACGTCACGCACCAGCGCCGGCCGCTCTTGCGCTTCTTCGCCTGCGAGGAGGACTGGTCCCACGAGTCGCCGGACATCCCGCTGCCCGAGGCCATCGCCTCGGGGAAGGAACCGTTCTGGATCGTCGGGGCCATCGCGGGCGGGTAGGTCGGACGGCGAGCGGCGCGGCTCGCCAGGTTCACTTTGCCCGGTTCGGCTCGCCAGGCTTTCTGACTTCCGAGCTCCCGCCTTGTCGTTTCCCGCGCCGACGGTGAGAATGGCGGTTGGCGGTTGTCTTTCGGAGCCTGTCCATGGCGAGCGCGGCCGATCAGTATCTCATTTTCGGCGTCCTGGCGCTGCAGATGGACTTCATCAGCAAGGAAGCGCTCGCCAGCGCCATGGCCGCGTGGCTGCACAATCAGGAGCGGCCCCTCGGCGAGTTGCTGCGCGAGCGCGGCGACCTGGACGCGAGCCACTTCGAGTTGCTCAACACCCTGGTGACGGCCCATCTCCGCAAGCACGGCAACGATCCGCACCGAAGCCTGGCCGCGCTCGACCACGGCGCGGCGGCGCTCGCCAGCATCAGCGAGATTGTCGTCACGGTGAATCCGGCGAGGCAGCCGTCCTCGCTGCAGAACCTGGTGGCCACGCGGCGCATTCCGGAGGAGGGCGACACCCAGGCCGAGCGCTTCCGGATGCTGCGCCTGCACGCCGAGGGGGGCGTCGGCCGCGTCTGGGTGGCGCGCGACAGCGAGTTCGGCCGGGAAGTCGCCCTCAAAGAGATCAAGGTGAGCCACGCCCACGAGCCCAACAGCCGGGCGCGGTTCGTGCGCGAGGCGGTCATCACCGGGGGCCTGGAGCATCCGGGGATCGTGCCGGTCTACAGCCTGGGGACCTATCGCGACGGCCGGCCGTATTACGCGATGCGGTTGGTCCGCGGCGACGACCTGATGGCGGCGGTCGAGCGCTATCACAAGGCGCGAACCGGGGCGGAGGCGCCGGCCGGCGAGCCGCCGCCGCTCGACCTGCGCCACTTGCTCGGCCGCTTCGTCAACGTCTGCCAGGCGATTCAGTACGCACACGATCGCGGCGTGCTGCATCGCGATCTGAAGCCGGGCAACATCCTGCTGGGAAAGTACGGCGAGACGCTGGTGGTCGATTGGGGCTTGGCCAAGGTGCTGTCCCAGGCGTCCGCCGGCAGCCCGGCGAGTCCGCAGCGTCAGGCGGCGCCGTTGCCGCCTTCGGACGAGATGCTGCCGCCGTCGCAACACGCCGCCTCGGACGACGTCGCCCCGGGAACTGCCGCCCCTGCAGGCGGCGAGCCCGGAGGGGGCGAGCCCGCGAAGACCGCGCCGGGTGGAGTCGCGCCCAGAGCAGCCGCACCCGCAGCAGCCACATCCTGGGCCGCGCCGGCAGCGCCGGCAGCGCCGGCAGCGCCGGTCAGCGCCCCGGCGACGCCGCCGCGGCACGCTTCCATCACCGACGAACCGCCCCTGCGCGTCGGCCCCGGCGCCGCCACCATGGAAGGCATCGCCCTCGGGACCCCCGCCTTCATGAGCCCCGAGCAGGCGGCCGGCCGGCTCGACCTGGTCGGCCCCGCCAGCGACATCTACAGCCTGGGCGCGACGCTCTACTGCATCTTGACCGGCGCCCTCCCGTTCGGCAGCACCACCGTCGCCGACGTGCTGGCCGACGTGAAGCGCGGCAACTTCCCGCGGCCGCATACGCTCAATCCCGAGCTGGCGCCCGCGCTCGAAGCCATCTGTCTCAAAGCGATGGCGCGCGAGCCGCGCCACCGCTACGCCAGCGCCAACGAGCTGGCCGACGACGTGGAGCGCTGGCTCGCCGATGAGCCGGTGCGGGCGTGGCCGGAGCCGGCGACCCTGAAGCTGCGGCGCTGGGCGGGCCGCCACCGCACGCTGGTCGCCACCGCCGCCGCCATCCTGGTGGTGGGCAGCGTCAGTCTGATCGTCGCCAACCTGCTGCTGTCGCGCGCCAACCAAGACTTGTCGGATGCCAACGCCACGATCGTCGAACGCGAACGCGAAACGAAGAAAGCGAACGCCAACCTCGTCCAGGCGATCGCTGCCAAGGTGGCCGCCAACGTAGACCTCAAGAAATCCGAGCAGGCCGAGCGCCTCGCCAGACAGCACGCGGAGGCGGCTTCCGCCGGGAAGAGCATGGCCCTGGCCGCGAAGAGCTTCGAAGAGGGGCGCGATGACTTGGCCCAGGACGAAATGAATCAAGTCCCTCCGGCGCTGCGTCAAACCGCGTGGGGTTTGCTCATGAACACGTTCGACGCGTCGCGGTTCACGCTCTTCCCCGGGCAGATGGCGGTCGGCAGCCTGGCCTTCAGTCCCGACGGCCAGCTCCTGATCGGCGCGGCCACCGACGGCGCGCTCATCCACTGGCACGCTCGCTCCGGAACCGAGCGGCTGCGGCTGCCCGACCGCTACTCTCCCGCCGAGCGAACGTGCCTCGCCGTCAGCCCCGACGGCGAAGTGCTCGCGACTGCGTGCGACCGCGCACTCACCGTCACGCTGTCGCGGCTTCGCACCGGGCACGTCCTCCACACCCTGGCCGGCCATACCGACGGCGTGGCCTGCGTCGCCTTCAGCCCCGACGGCAAGCTGGTCGCCTCGGGAGGCTTCGATCGGCGCGTACGGATCTGGAACGTGCAAACGGGCGAGGAGCTCGGCCTTCTCGAGGGCCATGGCGGCGGCGTCCGCGGCGTTGCGTACTCGGCCGACGGCGCCTTCCTGGCCTCGGCGAGCCTCGACAAGACGATCAAACTCTGGAAGGCCGATACCGGGGTTGAGGTGCGCACGCTCACCGGACATGGCAACGAGGTCTTGTGCGTGGCGATCAGTCCCGACGGCCGGACCTTGGCCTCCGGCAGCGCCGACCGCAGCGTCAAGCTGTGGAGCATGGCGAACGGCAAGGAGCTGGCCACGCTGAAGGGCCACGCCGGCCGGGTCGCGAGCGTCGCGTTCAGCCCCGACGGCCAGCGCCTCGCCTCCGCCGGCGGCCGGGGCATTCGCCTCTGGGACGCAACGCAGGGACAGCCCTTCGCCGTGCTGCGCGGCCATCAGGCCGAGGTCGTGAACCTTGCCTTTCGGCCCGACGGCCAGCTGCTCGCTTCCGCGGCCACCGACAAGACCGTCAAGCTCTGGAATGCCCGCGCCGGCGAGGAGGTCGGCTCGGCGCCGAGCTATGCCGACGCCGTCGCGGTCCGCCCGGACAACACCGCCGTCGCCTCCGGCATCGGCGACGGCGTTATCCGCGTCTGGGACCCGCGCACGTACCGGACGCTGCACTTGCTGCGCGGCCATCGGGGCGCCATCACCGACCTGGCGTTTCACCCGGATGGCCGCGTGCTGGCGTCGGCATGTACCGCCGGGAGCGTCAAGCTCTGGGACTCGCAAGCGGGAGACGAGCTGCGCACCCTGCCCAAGCACAAGGGTGAAGGGCACAAGGGTGAAGTCGTCGCCATCGCCTTCAGCCGCGACGGCCGGACGCTGGCCTCCGCGGGCGGCGACGAGATTAAGCTGTGGGCTGCGCGATCCGGGCGCGACGGCCGATCCGAGCGTCCCCTGCGGACGCTGCCAGGACAGCACGACGTGAACAGCATTGCCTTCTCCGCCGACGGCCGGCTGCTCGCCGCCACCGGCAGCAAGAGCACGGCGATCAAGCTGTGGGACCTGGAAGGCGACACCGAGCCGCGCGAGTTGAGCGGCCACACCTTTATCGTCACCAGCGTCGCGTTTCATCCACGGCTGCCCATCCTGGCGTCGACGAGCGCCGACGGCACGGTCAGACTGTGGGATGCCGCCTCCGAGCAGGAGTTGCGCACGCTGCCCCACGGCGGCCACGTCTGGACGGTGGCCTTCAGCGTGGACGGCGCGGTGCTCGCCTCGGGCGGCGGCGACGGCGCCATCAAACTGTGGGAGACCGATACCGGGCAGGAGCTGCGCACCCTGAGCGGCCATCGGCAGCGCGTTGTCGACCTGGCGTTCTGCTCCGACAGGCTCATTTCCGCCGGCGCCGACGGCGTCACCAAGACCTGGGACGTGCGGCACACGCAAGGGTGGCGCGTGCTGCGCGGCCATCAGCAAGCCATCGAATGCGCCGCCTTCAATCCGGCCGGCGACACCCTGGCCACCGGCAGCCGCGACAAGACCATCAAACTCTGGGACGTGGCCTCCGGTGTCGAGCGTAAGACGCTGGCCGGCCCCGGCCGCGCCATCGAGGCCCTGGCGTACAGCCCCGACGGCCGGCTGCTCGCGTCGGCCGGCTCGGACGGGACGGTCAAGCTCTGGGACGTACGCACCGGCCACGCGCTCTACACGCTGGCGGCGAGCCGGGTGCAGCCGATCGTCGCTCTGGGGTTTTCGCGGGAGGGCGCCGACGTGTACGCCCAGGGCCGATCGGGCGCGGTGCTGGGCTGGCGCGTCGCCGACGGGGAGCGCTGCGAACCGCCGCCGTCGCTGCGGTTGTCGCCGGCCAGCCCCGTCAGTCCGGACGGCGCCGTGACGGCGATTGCCGCCGGCAACCTGGCCTACCTTGTGCCCACGGGGGTGACGCCGGCCGCAACCGGCTTTCGCGAATGGCTCACCCGGCCCGACGCGCTCTGGCACGAATGGCAAGCGATCAATCTCGAACAAGGCAACCAGTCGTTCAGCGCGCTGGTGCACCTGGGATGCTGGCTGGCAGAGCGAACCAAGTCGCCGCCGGTTGCTGGCCCGGCGGCCGCCATCGCCAGGCTTGCCGACTCGCTGCCGCAACCGCTGAATGCGCTGGGCAGCCATCTGGCGTGGGAGGCGTATGGCGACGCCCCTGCCTTTGTGGCGCCCGACGTGTTCGCCGGCGTGATCTGGAAAAGCAGCAGCTTGTCCGCGCCTCGGTTGGTCGCGGCGACCGGGGCGCTGGCCGCACAGCGCCCGAACGGCGCCTGGTCCCGCGTCCTCCATGGCGGCGCCCTCCATCGCGCCGGCAACCATGAAGCAGCGCTCGCCGAACTCAAGGCCGCCCTCGCCCGGCCCGACGAGGACGGCGCCCATGTGTGCGCCCGCCATTTTCTTGCCCTGGTTCACGACGCCCTCGGCCAAGGCGCCGAAGCGAAAGCCTGGCAGGCCAAGGCCAGCGCCCCCGGCATCGCGGCCTGGAACATCCGCCTCCTCGACCGCTGCCTGCGGCGCGGCGCCGACGCCCGATCGGGTTCGACTTTCCAGAAGTAGCTTGACCGTCATATCGCGGCAGATGCCGCGGCGACGCGCGCGCCACACAAGTGGTTGGCGGCGACTCACGATTCGGGCAGCGCGGCTCCCCCGACCCCGGCCGCCTCTTGGAGAACCGCGACGCGCCCATAGGATGTATCGAGACTCTCTTCTCGAGTTGCCCGCGCCATGCCGAAACGCACCGATCTCAACAAAATCCTGCTCATCGGGTCCGGGCCCATCGTCATCGGCCAGGCGTGCGAATTCGATTACTCCGGCACCCAGGCCTGCAAGGCGCTGCGCGAGGAAGGCTACACGGTCGTCCTGGTCAACTCCAATCCCGCGACCATCATGACCGACCCGAACATGGCCGACCGCACCTACATCGAGCCGATCACCTGGGAAATCGTCGCCAAGATCATCGAGAAGGAACGGCCGGACGCGCTGTTGCCGACGCTTGGCGGCCAGACGGGACTGAACACCGCCATGGACCTGTGGAAGCACGGCGTGCTTCAAAGGTTCGGCGTCGAGATGATCGGCGCCCGGGCCGACGTCATCGACAAGGCCGAGGATCGCCAGAAGTTCAAGGATGCGATGCTCAAGATCGGCCTCGAAGTTCCCAGGAGCGGCGTCGCCAAATCGCTGAACGAAGCCCACGAGATCCGGGAGATGACCGGCCTGCCGTGCGTCATCCGTCCCAGCTTCACGCTCGGCGGCACGGGGGGCGGCATCGCCTACAACAAGGAGGAGTTCCTGGACATCGTCACGCGCGGCCTGGAGTTGAGCCCCGTCCACGAAGTCCTGATCGAGGAGTCCGCTCTCGGCTGGAAGGAGTTCGAGCTGGAGGTGATGCGCGACAAGGCGGACAACGTCGTCATCGTCTGCTCGATCGAGAACTTCGACCCGATGGGCGTGCACACCGGCGACTCGATCACGGTCGCGCCCGCGCAGACGTTGACCGACAAGGAATACCAGCGGATGCGCGACGCCGCCCTCAAGATCATCCGCGAGATCGGCGTCGAGACCGGCGGCAGCAACATCCAGTTCGCCACCCACCCCGACACCGGCCGGATGATCGTCATCGAGATGAACCCGCGCGTCAGCCGGTCGAGCGCGCTGGCCTCGAAGGCGACTGGCTTCCCGATCGCCAAGATCGCCGCCAAGCTGGCCATCGGCTATCGGCTCGACGAGCTCAAGAACGACATCACCGCCGGTCCCGGAACAAAGGGGACATTCTGCTTTTCTGGGGCCGGCGACGCAGAACAGCAGAATGTCCCCTTTTTTCCGTCGGCGTGCTTCGAGCCGACCATCGATTACGTGGTCACCAAGATCCCGCGCTGGACCTTCGAGAAGTTCCCCGAGGCCGATCCAACGCTGACCACGCAGATGAAGTCGGTCGGCGAGACGATGGCCATCGGCCGGACGTTCAAGGAATCGCTGCAGAAGGCGCTGCGCGGCCTGGAAACCGGCCGCTTCGGCCTGGGTTGCGATCTCAAGGACAAGTGGGGCACGCCGGAGCAGCCGACGCTGGAGACCATCGGCAACCGCCTGGCGACGCCGAACGCCCAGCGCATCTGGTACGTCCGCTACGCCCTCAAGGCCGGGCTGACGATCGACGACGTCTACCAGCGCACCAAGATCGATCGCTGGTTTCTCAACAACATCCGCGACATCATCGCGATGGAGGACCGCCTGCGCGCGTGCCCCGGTCTGGACGCGGCCGACGACGACCTGCTATGGGACGCCAAGCAGCACGGCTTTTCCGACCGCCAACTCGCCCACCTGTGGAACACGTACGAGCACGAAGTCAGGCGCGTGCGCAAGGAGCGCGGCGTCGAGGCGGTGTTCAAGTGCGTCGATACCTGCGCCGCCGAGTTCGAGGCGTACACGCCGTATTATTACTCGTCGTATGAACGACCCACGAGACAATTGCAGATTGCCGATCGCAGATTGCAGATGGAAGAACGAGCCGACCATTTGCAATCGACGATCTGCAATCTGCAATTGGAGGACGAAACGCGCCCCGGTCTCGGCCAAGACAGGATCATGATCCTCGGCGGCGGCCCCAACCGCATCGGCCAGGGGATCGAGTTCGACTATTGCTGCTGCCAGGCGGCGTTCGCGCTCAAGGAAGCCGGGTTCGAGACCATCATGGTCAACTCGAACCCGGAAACCGTCTCGACCGACTACGACACCAGCGACATGCTGTTCTTCGAGCCGCTCACGGTCGAGGACGTGCTCAACATCGTCGAGCGCGTGAAACCCAAGGGCATCATCGTCCAGTTCGGCGGCCAGACGCCGCTGAACCTGGCCCGGGCCCTGGAGAGCGCGGGGGCGCCGATCATTGGCACCAGCGTCGATTCCATCGACATCGCCGAGGACCGCGAGCGCTTCCAGGTGCTCGTCGAGAAACTGAAGCTGAAGCAGCCCGCCAACGGCATCGCCCGCGACCTGCAGAGCGCGCTGTTCGCCGCCCGGCAAATCAACTACCCGGTGCTGGTGCGGCCCAGCTACGTGCTGGGCGGTCGGGCCATGGCCATCGTTTACGACGAAGAGCGGATGAAGGCGTTCGTCGGCCAGGCCATCGAGGCGTCGCAGGGCAAGCCGATCCTCATCGACCAGTTTCTCGAAGCGGCGGTTGAGGTGGACGTGGATTGCCTGTCGGACGGGCAGCGCACGATCATCGGCGGCGTGATGCAGCACATCGAGGAAGCCGGCGTCCATTCGGGCGACTCCGCGTGCGTCATCCCACCGTATAGCTTGTCGGCCGACGTGATCGAGGAGATCAAGCGGCAAACCCGCGAGCTGGCCCGCGAGCTGAAGGTCAAAGGGCTGATGAACGTGCAGTTCGCGGTTACGGGAACCAGGGGTCTGGAGGCAGGGGTCAGAGGTCAGGAGCCAGGGATTCAAGCGGCAGGCGACCACTCACCACTCACCCCTCACCACTCACCAACCATCTACATCCTGGAAGTGAATCCGCGGGCCAGCCGGACGGTGCCGTTCGTGGCGAAGGCGACCAACGTGCCCCTGGCGCGGTACGCCGCCCTGGTGATGGCCGGCAAGACGCTCGACGAGCTGGGCGTGGTCAACGAAGTCACTCCGCGGCACTACTCCGTCAAGGAAAGCGTGTTCCCGTTCAACAAGTTCCCCGGCGTGGACATCATCCTCGGGCCGGAAATGCGCTCGACCGGCGAAGTGATGGGCATCGCCGAGACGTTTCCGATCGCGTTCGCCAAGAGCCAGATTGCCGCCAACAGCTCGTTGCCGCTGGCGGGGACGATCTTCCTGAGCGTCGCCGACCGCGACAAGGCGGAGCTGGCGCCGATCGCGCGCACGCTCGCGTCCTTGGGCTATCGCCTCATTTCGACGCGCGGCACGGCGCGGGCGCTCCAAGCCGCCGGCGTCGAGGTGGAAGAAATTCCCAAGCTGCAGGAAGGCCGGCCCAACCTGATCGACCACATGAAGAACGGCCACGTGGACCTGGTGATCAACACGCCGTCGGGCAAGGGCGCGCGCACCGACGAAGGGAAAATTCGCGCCGCCGCCGTGCAGCACAAGGTGACGTGCATCACGACGCTGGCAGCCGCCCACGCGGCTGTGGAAGCGGTGAAGGCACTGCGCCACGGCGAGCTGACCGTGAAGCCGTTGCAGGAGTGGTTCGGGTGAGCCAGAGGTCAGGAGTCAGAGGTCAGGAGTCAGAGGTCAGAAGTCAGAAGTCAGAACAAGCCCCAGGGCGACCATCGGGAGCCCTGGGGGTCGCCGCGCCGATGTGCGTCGTTCATCCCAAGAGGATCCTCCCATGCCCACCGAATTCCTCAACCCGCCGGCGTTGTGCCCCACGTTCGGCTGGACACACGTCGTCGCCGCGGCCGGCGGCAAGACGATCTACATCTCCGGTCAGGTGAGCGTCAACGAGCGCGGCGAGGTGGTCGGCAAGGGCGACTTGCGGACGCAGGTCGAGCAGACGTTCGAGAACCTCAAGCATGCACTGGCCGCGGCCGGCGCCACGTTTCGGGACGTCGTGAAGTCGAACCTGTACGTCGTCGGGTTGAAGCCGGAGCACATCCCGATCATCCGGGAAGTGCGCGGCCGCTATTTCAACATGCAGCAACCGCCGGCGAGCACGCTGGTCGGCGTGCCGGCGCTGGTGCACCCGGATTGGCTGATCGAAGTGGAATTGATCGCGGTCGTCGGGCAGTGATGCCCAAAAACGCGTGTTGCTTTCACCACAAACAACGTCCTTCGTCACGCCACTTCCAGCGTGTACTCGGCCAGCCCATGCGCATTGGCCTGGCAGTCGAGGCGAAACGATCGGCCAAAGACGGCGGACTTGACCCAACCGCGTTGTGGACGAGCGGGGACGTACTTGCGGGCGGCGCGGCGGAAAATCTCCAGGCTTGGCGCGGCGCCTCGCGAATCCACCCGCCAGTACTCAGCGACGCGCGCCCGCCAATACAAGTCGGGAAGGACGATCGTGTCCTTGCGCACCGAATACCTGCTGACGATCTCCAGCGTCATGTCGGGCGCCCCTTCCACTTCCAGAGTGTCGTTTCCTTCGCGCAATGCTACCCGACCGCCCCGCAGGGCCTCGTGTGAAACGAACATCCCGTCCGGTTCCGTGGACAATGCCACGGCAGCGTTGGTAAGCAGCATGCGGTCCGAGAAGTAGCGGCCGAGCCGTTCGGCTTTGACCAGATTGCTGAGCACGCGGCTGAATTCGGTCTTGAGCTGATTGTGGGCCACCGTTTCCATGCTGACGTCTACCCAGAGCTCGCCGTTCAGATGGGAAAACCAGCCGTGTTCCGGAAAGTCGTCGCTGCGGGCCCACCGGCGAAAGGAGGCCAGGTCTCGCACCCACAAGGGAACGCGCACGTGGTCGCCGATGACATACACGGCGCCGTTGCCGGGAGCGGGGTTGTCTGGAGAGCCGTCGCCGCGGCGTCGGCGGGCGTGCGAGGTTTCGAGGCGTGCTTTCATGCTTAACTTGTTCACGATTGCCCTTCCGCCGCGTGCGTGCGCTTCTTCATAGACTTGATTCTAAGCAACCCCGGGCCGCGATCCAAGGCGGCCTGATTGGCGCCATCCGTTTCGTTCCAACGTTGACCGGCGCTACCCGCTACGCTAGCGGCGCCGCGGAGGCGTGTCCAAGAGAAACTGATTCGACGATGCATCCTGTCACGAAGCCCGCGGATGCGGTGATGTGGAAGACGCGTTGCAATCGACAAAGTCGAGTCATTTACCCCGTTTCCTCCAGATTTCTCAGTTGTTCGGCATTGCGAAGCCGCCCGCAAACGCGAATAATCCAGGAGGATTCGGTGCAATGGACGCACATCCGCGGCCGCCGGCCGTCAATCGGTGATCGGGGTTGCCGGCAACTCTGGGTGTCGATATAAAAGTTCCTTTTAAGCGGTTGTCCGCCAGCAGTTTCCGAACAGGAAGGTGCCGCAAGACGCCATGCGTTTCCAGCTTGTCGATCGCCTCATCGAGATCGATCCGGGCCGGCGGATTCGCATGGTCAAGAACCTGACTCTGGCCGAAGAGTATCTTGCCGACCATTTTCCGACCTTCCCGGTGATGCCGGGGGTGCTGATGCTGCAGACGCTGGTGGAGGCCGGGGCGTGGCTGTTGCGGATTAGCGACGATTTTCGCCACAGCGTGATCGTGCTACGCGAAGCGAAAAACGTGAAATACGGCGCCTTCATGGAGCCGGGCAAGAGCATGGTGGTGACCGTTGAGGCGGTGGACAGCCAGGAAGACAGCGCGACGTTCAAGGGCAAGGGCGAATGCAACGGGGCTTCTACGGTGTCCGCCAAGTTCACCGTGGCCCGCTACAACCTTGGCGACCGCAATCCGGCCCTCGCGGGCGTGGATGACCGCATCCGGCAGCATCTAAGGACGTTGTACGCGGTGCTGCGTGGCGATCTGGATGCACAAACATTGGGCACGGGTGCGTAGGACAGGACTCCGCTCCTGTCCGGCCCCCCGGACGCCAACGGACAGGGGCGGAGTCCTGTCCTACGAGTGACCTGATAAGGATCAACATGCGGCTGAAGGATCAGGTGGCACTGGTGACGGGCGGCAGCCGGGGGATCGGCCGGGCCATCGTGAAAGCCATGGCGGCGGAAGGCGCCAAGGTGGCCTTCGTATTCCGCGGAAGTCAAGCAGCGGCCGAGAGTTTGGTACAGGAAGTGCAATCAAATGGCGGCGTCATCAAGGCCTGCCAGTGCGATGTGACGAAAGCCGATGACGTTCAACAGGTGGTGGACGGCATCGAAAAAGAATGGGGCCAGGTGAACATCCTGGTGAACAACGCCGGCGTCATCCACGATGACCTGTTCGTGCGCTTAGATCCAGAGAACTGGAGCAAAGTGATTCAGACCAACCTCGGCGGAACGTATAACTTCTGCCGGGCGGTGGCCTACAGCATGATGAAGCAGCGAAAAGGCCGCATCATCAACGTGTCGAGCGTGGCCGCGGAGCATGTGAACCCGGGCCAGACGAACTACGCGGCCAGCAAAGGCGCGATCAATTCGTTCACCCGGGCCCTGGCGGTGGAGCTCGCCAGCCGGGGCGTGACGGTGAACGCGATCGCCCCGGGCTTCATCGAGACCGATATGAGCGAGGCGGTTCGCAACAAGGCGGGCGACCTGATCAAGAAGATGATCCCGATGCGCCGCCTCGGCCAGCCGGACGACATCGCCAAGGTGGCGGTGTTCCTCGCCAGCGACGCCGCCGGCTACATGACCGGCCAGGTGCTGACGGTGGACGGCGGCTTGAGCCTGGGCGCGGCGGCCGTGTAAATCAAACGCCGCCTGCGGTTGGCGTTCGCAGGTGCAGCCCCGAACGCCAAGCCCCAAAGCGGCGAAACGAAACAACGATCGACGACCATGTATCCCTAACGTTTGAGGAGTTCTGTCATGCCGAGCCAGGAAGAGATTTATCAGAAGGTGTCCGCGACCCTCATCGAGGCGCTCAACGTGGACGAAGAGGAAATCAAGCCCACCGCCACGCTGCAGGGAGACCTGGGCGCGGAATCCATCGACTTCTTGGACATCGTCTTCCGGCTCGAGCGGGAATTCGGCATCAAGATCCCGCGCGGCGAACTGTTCCCGGAATCGATCTTCCAGGGCGATCCGGAGTTCGTGCAGAACGGCAAGGTTACCGACAAGGGCCTGGCCGAGCTGCGGACGCGGATGCCGTTCGCCGACCTGAAGAAGTTCGAGCAGAATCCCGACCTGACCGGGATCAGCGACCTGTTCACGGTGGAGATGATCACCAAGTACATCCAAGGCAAGCTCGGCAACTAACGCTGCCGACACGTTCATCCTGTAAAGCCCACGGATCGCCTCCGTGGGCTTGCTTGCCCTAAGGACGCCAGAAAGGGTCCTGACACCTTTTAACCATGCGCTGGCTCTGGATCGATCGGTTCCTGGAATTCAAGCGCGGGCAATCGGCTCGCGCCGTCAAGAACCTCAGCCTGGCCGAGGACTTGTTTGCCGATCATTTTCCCGGCTACCCGGTGATGCCGGCCGCCCTGATGCTGGAGGGGCTCGCCCAGACCGGCGGCATCCTGGTCGGCGAAGCTCGTGACTTCCGTGAAAAGGTGGTGCTGGCGAAGATCGTCTCGGCCCGTTTCGAGCGCGAGGCCCTGGCCGGCGAGACGCTGGTGTACGACGTGAACATCCTGACGCTGCGCGACGAGGGGGCTTCGGTCCAGGGTCGGGTGCACGCGTTTCCAGGCGGCACGGCGATCCCGCAGGAGCTGCCGGCGCAGTCGCTGGGCGAGGCGGAGATCTTCTTCGCCCATCTCGACCAGGCCCGATCCCAGCAATTGTTCGGCGACCACAACTTCGTGTTCAGCGGCGAGCTGAAGCACATGCTGGGCCTGGCAAAGTTGACGGCCGAGCAGACGACGAGCGATGGCCGGCCACCCTTAGCGTGAATTCGGAACTTTCTATGTCCCAACGACGCGTCGTGATCACGGGCCTGGGCCTGTTGACGCCCATCGGTAAGGACGCCGCCGCGTTCTGGGACGGTCTTGTCCAGGGCAAGAGCGGCGTCCGGCTGATCCAGTCGTTCGACACCAGCGGCTTGCCGATCCGCATCGCCGGCGAGATCGACGGCTTCGACGCCAAGAAGTACATCGACAAGAAGGAGCGCAAGAACCTGCGGGTGATGGCCCGGCCGATCCAGCTCGCCGTAGCCGCCTCGCAGCTCGCGCTCGACGACGGCAAGGTGGACGAGGCCAGGCTCGATCCGGCGCGCTTCGGCGTGGAATTCGGGGCCGGCTTGATCGCCTCGGAGCTGCCGGAACTGGGTCCGGCGTCGAAGCTGAGCGCCAACGGCGCGCCGCCCAACGTGGACATGGCGCGCTGGGGCGAGCAGGGGTTGGCGGCAATCACGCCCTTGTGGATGCTGAAGTACCTGCCGAACATGCACGCCTGCCATGTCTCGGTGATGCACAACGCCCAAGGGCCGAACAATACGATCACCGAAAGCGACGTGGCCCCGCTCCTGGCCCTGGGCGAGGCGACCCGCATCCTGCGGCGCGATCAGGCGGACCTCTTCCTGGTCGGCGGCGCCGACAGCAAGGTGAACCCGCTGAGCATGATGCGGCAGAACCTGTTCAATCATCTGTCGAAGCGCCAGGATGTGCCGTCCCAGGCGTGCCGGCCGTTCGAGAAGAACCGCGACGGCATCGTGGCGGGCGAAGGCGCGGGCGTGCTGTGCGTCGAGGACTTGCAACACGCCCAGCGGCGCGGGGCGCCGATCGTGGCGGAGGTCACCGGCTTCGGCTCGGGCTTCGACCGCGGCCGCACCGGTCGCGGCCTGGCGCGGGCCATCCGCGCCGCGCTGGCGCAGGGTGGAGTGAAGCCGGACGACGTGGATCACGTGAACGCCCATGGCCTCGGCTCGCCGGCGATCGACGTGTGGGAAGCCAAGGGCATCCACGAAGTCTTCGGCAGCGCCACGCCGGTGTGGGCGGTGAAGAGCTACACCGGCAGCATGGGGGCCGGCGGCCCACTCGCGGAATTGTCGGCCAGCTTGCTGGCGCTGAAGCATCGGACGTTGCCGGCGACGTTGAATTACGATGAGCCCGATCCGGCGTGTCCGGTCGCGGTCCAGAAGCAGGCCCGCCCGGTCACGAAGCCGTATGTATTGAAGGTTAGCTACACCGAGCTGGGCCAGTGCGCCGCCGTGCTGTGCCGGACCTGGGAGGGCGCGTAAGGACCTCGGCCGCTTGCGGCTTGGCGCTGGCGAACGCGGTAAGCTGCAAGCCACCCCGCAGAAGCAATCATGGACATCGAATGCGCCAAGCTGCCGCCGGTCCTCCAGGCAAGCGAACAGGACTTGCACGATGTGTTCGCCGCGGATTTCGGCGCCGCGCTCACCCTGGTGCGAAACTACGGAGATCGCCTGGAGGCGGTCGCCGCGGATAGCGATCGGTATCGGCTGGCGTATTACGACGCCGTTAGCGGCCGGCGTCATGAAGCCGAAGCGCTGCTCGACGCCGAGCAGCTCCGGGACGCGTTTTTCGACTATTTCCAAGGAAACTGGAACTGGCATCGCAGCCAGGCGTGGCGGACAATATCCTGAACTGTCGAGCAACGAAACGTGAACATGAGACGACGCGTCGTGATCACCGGCATGGGCGCGATCACCCCTCTGGGGCTCAGCGTGGAGGCTCTGTACCGCAACCAGCTCGAAGGCAAGAGCGGCATGGGGCCGATCACCCACTTCGACGCCCGCAAGTTTCCGACCACGTTCGCCGCGGAAGTCAAAGGCTTCGAACTGGGCCAGTACGTCAAGGAGCCGGAGCGGTGGCGCTATTCCGGCCTGAACACCAAGTTTGCCATGGCGGCCGCGAAGCAGGCGCTCGAACACGGCGGCGTGCTGGACCATCCGACGATCGACCGCACGCGTTTCGGGGTGTACCTGGGCTCCGGCGAGGGGGTCCAGGATTTTCACAACCTGGTGTCGCAGATCGCGCTCAATTACGATCCTGCCAAGAACGAAGTGGACACCGCCGGCTTCGCCCGCGGCGGCCTGGAACATTTCCATCCCGGCCACGAGTACGAGCAAGAGCTGCACACGACGCCGGCCCACCTCGCCGATTACTTCGGGCTCGAAGGCCCCAACTACAACTGCCTGACCGCCTGCGCCGCCAGCAGCCAGGCCATCGGCGAAGCGACCGAGCTGATCCGCGGCAACGAGGCCGACCTGATCCTCTCCGGCGGCGCCCACAGCATGATCCACCCGTTCGGCGTCACCGGCTTCAACCTGTTGACCGCGCTGTCCACGCACAACCAGGACCCGACGAGAGCGTCGCGGCCGTTCGATCTGCATCGCGACGGCTTCGTGCTTGGCGAAGGGGCCGGCATGCTTGTGCTGGAAGAACTGGAACACGCCAAGCGGCGCGGGGCCACGATCTACGGCGAAGTCACCGGCTACGGCTCGACCGCCGACGCCTTCCGCATGACCGACAGCCACCCGGAGGGGCGCGGCGCGATTGCCTGTGTCGAAGGCGCCCTGAAAGACTCGGGACTGCGGCCGGAGCAGATCGGCTACATCAACGCCCATGGCACCAGCACCCAGGTCAACGACAAGGTGGAGACCCTGGCGATCAAGCAGGTGTTCGGCGACGCGGCCTACCGGACGCCGGTCAGCAGCAGCAAGAGCATGCTGGGCCACTTGATCGCCGCCGCCGGCGCGGTGGAATTGATCACCTGCGTCATGGCCATCCGTCACGGCGTGCTGCCGCCGACCATGAACTACGAAACCCCCGATCCGGAGTGCGATCTCGATTACATTCCGAATCAGTCGCGCGAGAAGCGCATCGATCACGCCCTCTCCAACAGTTTCGGCTTCGGCGGCCAGAACGTGTCGTTGATCGTGAGCCGCTTCGTGGCGTGATCAACACCTCGTGGAGTGACACCTGTGCTGTGGCTCTGGATCGCTCTGGGAATCTTGGGAGTCGCGCTGACGGCCGCGACGGCTTTCCACCTTCACATCTTGCGCAACCACATGCCCTTCCTGGTCCGCGTCTTCCAGGAAAAGCCGCTGTTCATCATCCCGTTCGCGCCGCCCAGCGATGACGCCGAGGAAGTCGACCTCATCACCGCCGACGGCCTGACGCTCAAGGGTTGCTACTTGAAGCACGCCGGCCCGCGCAAGGGAGTCATCCTGTTCGGTCCGGAATTCGGGGCGAGCCGTTGGGGCTGCATCCCCTACTGTGAGTTCCTGCGGCAGAGCGGTTACGACATCTTCACGTTCGAGATGCGCGGCCAGGGACAGAGCCAAGCCCAGGCCGGTTACGAGCCGTTGCAGTGGTTGACCGAATACGAGATCGAGGATTTTCAGACGGCGCTGGAGTACTTGCGCAGACGGGCCGACGCCGAGCCGCGCGGCATCGGCTTGTTCGGCCTCAGCAAGGGCGGCAGCGCCGGCTTGTGGATCGCGGCCCACGATCCGTATGTTCGCTGCATCGTGACCGACGGCGCGTTCGGCACCATCAGCACCATGGTCCCCTACATGAAGCAGTGGATCTACATCTACTCGCGGGCGCCGTGGGTCGTGAAGCTGATCCCGCATTGGTACTATGTGTGGGCGGCGTACATCGGCATTGGCCGGATTTCGCGGATCCGCAACGCCCGCTATCCGGTCCTGGAGAACGTGGTTCGCAGAATCGCGCCCCGGCCATGGCTGATGATCCACGGCGGCGCCGACAACTACATCAAGCCCGCGTCGGCGCGCGACCTGTTCGCCCGCGCCGGGGAGCCCAAGGAACTCTGGCTCGTGGACAAGGCCAAGCACAATCAGGCGATCCAAACCGCCGGCGGCGATTACCAGCGGCGTGTCCGCGATTTCTTCGACAAGCATTTGTCCGACGCCGCTCCCGCCGGACGCGAGGGTGTCGCCGCTCCGGCGGGGCAAGCTTCACCCAACGGCGCCGCGACCAAGGAGCGGTCGCCGCGAGCAGTCAAGGTGTGAAGGTCGGGTGCCATGTGGCACCCGAACCTTGAGGAACGGATTTCGTCATGTGGCACTGGTTCATTCGCAAAGTGCTGGGCAAGATCGCGGCGATTCCGGTTCGACGCCGCCTGCGCGCGTTTGACGAAGCCACCCATCGGCCGCAAGAAGTCCAGGAAGCGCTCTTGCGGCGTTTCCTCGCCCATCACGCCGCGACCGGCTTCGGCAAAGAGCATCATTTCTCGAAGATCGCCAACGTCGCCGATTTCCGCCGCCAGCTGCCGGTCGCGCCCTACGAATACTTCGAGCCGTACATCCAGCGCGTCATGAAGGGCGACACGAGCGCCCTGCTCGCCGACCCGCGCATCCACATGTTCGCCCTGACCAGCGGCACCACGGCCACGCGCAAGTTCATCCCGGTGACGCAGCAATACCTCGCCGATTACAAGCGCGGCTGGAACATCTGGGGACTCAAGGCCTATCGCGACCACGCGCCGGTGCGTTTCCGGCCGATCGTGCAGCTCTCGGGCGACTGGCAGGAATTCCACACCGAGGCCGGCATCCCGTGCGGCGCCGTCACCGGGCTGACCGCGACGATGCAGCTCCGCATCATCCGCTGGCTCTATTGCGTGCCGGCCTGCGTCGGCAAGGTGAAGGACCCAGCCGCCAAGTACTACCTGGCGCTGCGGCTGTCGTTGCCGCGCAAGGTGGGCCTGATCATCGCCGCCAATCCGAGCACCCTGATCAGTCTCGCCAAGGCGGGCGATCAGCACAAGGAAGAGTTGCTTCGCGATATCCGCGACGGCACGCTGTCCGACCGCTTCGACATCCCCGGCGCGGTCCGCGACGCCGTCGCCGGCCGCATCCGCACGAAACGCCCCGAGCGCGTTCAGTTCCTGGAGGACATCGTCCGCCGCACCGGCACGCTGTATCCCAAGGACTACTGGCCGACCGATTGCCTGATCGGCAACTGGACCGGCGGCAGCGTCGCCGCCTACCTGCGGCACTACCCGAAGTACTACGGCGACACGCCGGTGCGCGACGTGGGGCTGATCGCCTCCGAAGGCCGCATGACGATCCCGTGGGCCGACGCCACGCCGAGCGGCGTCCTCGACATCACCACGAACTACTACGAGTTCATTCCTGAGGAAGAAGTGTCGAGCCCGCAGCCGACAGTCCTCGGCGCTCACGAGTTGCGGGAAGGCCGGAACTACTACATCCTCTTGACCACGTCGTCTGGGCTGTACCGCTATCACATCTACGACGTGGTCCGCTGCACCGGCTTCCATAACCAGACGCCGCTCGTCGAATTCCTGAGCAAGGGCGCGTTGTTCTCGAACCTGACCGGCGAGAAGATCTCCGAGTACCACGTCTCCGGCGCGATGACCGACGTGCTCCGCGAGCTCGATCTCAATCTCACCGCGTATTCGCTGGCCCCGTGCTGGGACGACGAGCAGCCTTACTATGGATTGTTCGTCGAGCGCGGCGATTTGAACGGCGGCGAACAATCGCGGCAGCTGGCCCAGGCGCTCGATCAACGCCTGTGCGCGGTCAACATCGAATACGCCGCCAAGCGCGACAGCCGCCGGCTGGGCCCGCTGCGGCTGGAGATCATCCCCACGGGCGCCTGGCACGTCTGGGACCGGCAGCGCCTCGCAAGCACGGGCGGTACACTGGAACAGTACAAGCACCCCGGGCTCATCGCCGATCCGAAGTTTCGCGAGACGATGCACGTCGAGGAAGAAGTGAACCCCGTCTATTAGCGCCGGTTCGCAGAACCGGGGCTAGACGGCGGCGTGGTTCCCTGCAACGACACCCGCAGTCGCGTGATCCATTCGTGCAACAGCTCGCGGCGCTGGCGATCGAGCCCGACTGCCGTCGGCAGATCGACTTGTACAAAGCTCACCGGGTCGCCTGGCCGCAACTGGCCCAGCGCATCCAGATCGGCGCGGATCACCTGGGCAATCTTCGGGTAGCCGCCGATCGTCTGGCCGTCGATGCCGAGGATGATGCACTGGCCGTCGCGGGTCACCTGCACGCTGCCCGGGCACACCGGCTCCGAAACCATCTCGCGAATCGGCATCGTCAGGGGCGCTCCTTGCAAGCGCAGTCCCATGCGATTGCTGGCCGGCGACACCGTGAACGTCTGGCCGTAGAACTCCGCTGCCTGGAACCAGTCGGCTTGCTGGCCGGGAAGGACGCGCAGCGTGCCGACGCCGGCCGCATTCAGGAGCGGACGTTCCGGCCCGACGAAGCGCGGTTTCAACCGGCTCGGGGAACAGGCCAGCACGGCGCCGCGTGCGACCGGTTCCAACGCCGAACGGCTGCCGAGAATGACGGGAGCGTCGAACCCGCCGGCAACACACAGATATGCCCGCAGGCCGGCTGGAGCGCCGCCGATGTGAAGTTCTTCGCCAGTCGCCAGCGTGAAGGTTCGTCCGGAAGCAAGAGCCTGGCGAGCGCTCGATAGGACGAACGGCGCCCCGAACACCACGCAGCCGATTTCGCAGTCGGCGCGCAGGGTCGGTCCCTTGACGGCGATTTCAAGAGCGGGCGCGTCGGGCGGATTGCCGACCTGGGCGTTGCCCAGCATCCACGAGGCGCGATCGGCGGCGCCGCCGACGGGGACGCCGAGGCTGCGCGTTGCCGGCCGGCCGCCGTCCACAAGGCGCGTGGCCCAGCCCGGCTCGACGACGGTGAAACCGCTCCCCCCCTTGCCAAGGGGGGGATGAAGGGGGGGTGATTCGCTGGCGCTCATGTGAACGCTTTCAGCGTGAAGCCGCGCCGCTGGAGAGTTCCACGCAGGGCCTGCACGAACGCCACCGCCTCCGGGTTGTCCCCGTGGACGCACAGGGTGCGCACCTCGCGTTCGCGGATCAGCGTCTCCGCTTGCCGCACGGCTTCCTCCGGATCGGTGATCAGCGCGTTGGCCTCGGAGCGCGGCACGAGCGAGCCGTCGGGACGGTAACGGCGGTCGGCGAAGCCCTCGGCGAAGAACGGCGCGCGGCCGCGGCTCAGCGCCTCCAAACGCGACCTGGGCAGGCCGATGATCGCCAGGCCGAACATCTGGGCCGCCACGATGACCGGTCGGGCAAAGGCGTCGTCGCGACACGCCTGGTGGTACAGGGCGCCGTGCGGCTTGAGATAGCGAATCGGAACCTTCGCCACCCGGGCCAGGTTCAAGAGCACGCCGATCTGGCGGACGCACAGCCGGCAGACGTCGTCTTCCGCCAGCGGCAGCTCGCGCCGGCCGAAATGCTCACGATCGGGATAACCGGGATGAGCGCCGACGTGGACGCCCAGCTGGCCGGCGCCCATGAGGGCTTCCAAAGCGGTGTGGACATCGCCGGCATGAAATCCGCAAGAAATGTTCGCCGACGTGACCAGCGGCAAGATGTCCGCGTCGTGGCCGCAGCCTTCGCCCAAATCGCTGTTGAGGTCGATGTCCATGGACGCCACATGATACGGCGAGCAACGCCTCGATGCAAGGAATACTCATTCGTCTACGATAGCGGGTTTTGTTTGCAATCGCCGCGCGAACCGCATAAGGTGAGGGAAACACCCGATTCACCCTACCTTACCGCCCTCCCACCATGATGACCCGCGGTCTAGCCAGTCTGCTGTTCGTGGCCGCGGCAGCCGCGGATGTCCCTTCGCTCTCGGCCGCCGATTGGCCGATGGGGCGTTACGACGCCCAGCGCAGCGCCGCCACGCCGCACGAGCTGCCGGATACGCTTCACTTGCAATGGGTCCGCGAATACCCGCCGCAGATTCCCGCCTGGCCCGATCAGGACAAGATGCAGTTCGATCTGGCCTTCGAGCCGGTGGTCGCGGGCCGGACGCTGTTCTTCAACTCGAGCCGGCACGATTGCGTCCGCGCCCTCGATGTCGCGAGCGGCCGGGAGAAGTGGCGCTTCTTCACCGGCGGTCCGGTCCGCTTCGCCCCGCTGGTCTGGGAAGATCGCGTCTATTTCACGTCCGACGATGGCTGCCTGTATTGCGTCGCCGCCGCCGACGGCAAGCCCTGCTGGAAGTTCCGCGGCGGGCCCAGCGATCGCAAGATCCTCGGCAATGAGCGGCTCATTTCGACCTGGCCGGCCCGCGGCGCGCCGGTGCTCGTCGACGGCACGGTCTACTGCGGCGCCAGCATCTGGCCGTTCATGGGCATCTTCATCCACGCGGTGGACGCTCGCACCGGACGGACGGTCTGGACCAACGACGGCGACGGCTCGCTGTACATGAAGCAGCCGCACAATGCCGATTCGTTCGCCAGCGTCGCCCCGCAAGGTCCGCTGGTGGCGATCGGCGACACGCTGTTGATTCCGGGCGGCCGCTCGGTCCCCGCTTGCTTCGATCGGCGGACCGGCAAGTTCCTTCGTTACCAGCTCGCCGCGAACGGCAAGCGCGGCGGCGGCTCGGAGGTCGCGGCCGTCGGCGACGTGTTCTTCAACGGCGGCGCCGCCTTCGAGCTTGCCACCGAAAAATACCTGGGCGAGGTCGGCAAGCAGGTGGCGTTGACTCCGGATGTTGTCTACGCCTACTCGGCGGGCGCGTGCCGAGCCTTCGACCTCCAAGGCGCGAAGGCCCACGATGTTGAATCGGTGGACAAGAGAGGCAAGAGCAGGACGACGACGCGCTGGGCGATGGACGAAATCGCCTCGTGCAAGACGCCGGTCGCCGAGACGCTCATCAAGGCCGGCCGGCGGCTGTACCTCGGGACCACGGGGAAAGTGCAGGCCATCGACGTCGATCTGGACGAGGGGACGATGACGCTCGGCTGGTCCGCCGACGTGGACGGCAAGGTGCTGCGTCTGGTCGCCGCCGCGGACCGCCTGTTCGCGGTGACGCGCGAAGGGCGCATCTATTGTTTTGGCGCTGAGGGGCGAACGGGGCGGGTGACTGAGCCCACGAGCGCCGGCGGCGACAAGCGTGCGCTAAACGGGGTGTCTGCGAGACCCCGGAGCGTTGTGGAGCGCGCGTCCGCGCTTCTGGCGGCGACCAATCAACGCGAAGGTTACTGCGTCGTCTGGGGCGCCGGCGACGGCGGACTGCTCGCCGAGCTGGCGCGCCAGAGCAAGCTGCACATCATCGCCGTCGAACCCGATGCCCGCAACGTCCAGGCCGTGCGCGACCGGCTGACCGACGCCGATCTGTACGGCACGCGCATCGCCGTCGTCCACGCCGATCCGGCCTCGGTTTCCCTGCCGCCGTATCTCGCCAGTCTGATGGTCTGCGAGGATCCCGGATCGCTGCCGAACGATCCGCCATTCGCCGCCAGGTTGCACGAGGCCTTGCGGCCGTACGGCGGCGTCGCCTGTTTCCTCGACAACGACCGCCGCGACACGGTCGTGGACAGGCTGCGCGAAGCCAAGCTCGCGAACGCGACGCTCACGGCACGAGACGGGTTCACGGTGCTGACGCGCGCGGGCGCCCTCCCCGGCTCGGCCAACTGGACCCACGAACACGCCGACGCCGCCAACACCCGCGTCTCGAAAGATCAGCTCGTCAAGGCGCCGCTCGGCATCCTCTGGTTCGGCGGGCCGTCGCACGACGGCATCCTGCCGCGCCACGGCCACGGCCCGCAGCCGCAAGTCATCGACGGCCGGATGATCATCGAAGGCGTCGATCTGATTCGCGCCCTCGACATCTACACCGGCCGGCTGTTGTGGGAGACGAAGATCCCCGGCGTCGGCCGGTTCTTCAACAACCTTTCCCATCAGCCGGGCGCGAATGCCAGCGGCAGCAACTTCGTGTGCACCTCGGACACGATCTACGTCGTCCATGAAAAGAAATGTCTGCGGCTCGACCCGGCGACCGGAAAAATCATCGGCGAGTTTCGGCTGCCGATCCTTCCCGGGATGCACGAGACGCCGCGCTGGGGACACGTCAGCGTTGCCGGCGACTATCTGATCGGCGGCGCCGACCCCTTGTTCGATCCCAAGGCGCTGCCGCCGCCGATCACCGATCCGCGGGCCGGCGACGACAAAGAGCCCGGCGCAGCGCCGGTCCGGTCGAGCAGCCTGAGCAAGGTGCTGAAGCTGATCAAAGGGCCGCGCGACAACCTGTCCGCGAGCCGGCATATCGTCGTCCTGAACCGGCACACCGGCACGCTGCTCTGGTCGCGGGCCGCCAACTACGCCTTCCGGCACAACGCGATCTGCGTGGGCGGGGGCAGGCTGTACGTCGTCGATCGACTTTCCGGCGACCAGCTCGCCGACTTCAAGAAAAAGGACGAAGAGCCGCCGCACCCCTATCGCCTGCTCGCGCTCGATCTCAAGACCGGCGACGGCGTGTGGAAGGCCGCCGACGAGGTCTTCGGCACCTGGCTCAGTTACTCGGCCAAGCACGACGTCGTGATCGAAGCCGGCCGCGTGGCCCGCGACACCCTGCGCGACGAGCCGCGCGGCATGCGCGCCTATCGCGCGGGTGACGGCCAGGTGCTGTGGTACGACAAGGCCTACACCGGCCCGGCGATGATCCACGGCGACACGATCCTTCAAGGACAGGGAGCCTGCGACCTGCTCACCGGCGCCGTCAAGAAGCGCGTCGATCCGATCACCGGCGAGCTGGTCCCGTGGACCTGGACGCGCAACTACGGCTGCAACACACCCGCGGCGTCCGAGCATCTGCTCACGTTCCGGTCCGGAGCGGCCGGCTATTTTGACCTGTGCAACGACGGCGGCACCGGCAACTTCGGCGGCTTCCGCTCCAGTTGCACCAACAACCTGATCGTCGCCGGCGGCTTGCTGACTGTCCCGGAATACACGCGCACCTGCACCTGCGCCTATCAGAATCAGACGTCGGTCGCGATGGTCCACATGCCCGAGGCGGAGATGTGGACGTTCTTCGGAACCAGGGACCTCAAGGGCCAGGTGCGGCGGCTCGGCCTCGCCTTCGGCGCGCCCGGCGACCGCAAGGCCGGCGACGGCACGCTCTGGCTGGAGTACCCGTTCGTCGGCGGCGCCTCCCCCGCGGTCCGCGTGACGACCGTGCCGGAACAACCGGAGCTGTTCCGCCGCCATTCGTCGCAGGTCAGCGGCCCATGGAACTGGGTGGCGGCGTCGGGGGTCAGGGGCGTCGAGGAAATCAGCATCCAGCTCGACAAGGAACCCGGACCGCGGACGTTCACGGTGCGGCTCGTCTTCGCCGAGCCGGAGCCGATCGAACCGGGGGGGCGCGTGTTCAACGTGGAAGTCCAGGGGCGCGAGGCGCTCACGAACCTGGATATCGTGAAGGAGGCGGGCGGCCCGCTGCGGTCGCTGGTCAAGGAAGTGACCGGGGTTGAAGTCGAGGACGTGCTGATGGTGCGCCTGACGCCGTCCGCACGGGCGACGAACCGCACGACGATCCTGTGCGGCATCGAGGTGATCGCGGAGGAACAGGGCGGCCGCTGATTGTTTGGCAAAGCGCGCGGCAGCGAACCGGGTGGCATCGTTGCGGCAGCTGGCCGCTCACCCTACGATAACACCATGCGAGTGACCGTGCATTATTTCGCGCAGCTCAGGCGCGCCGCCGGCGTGGCCAGCGAGACGGTCATGATGGAACCGGACGCGACGCTGGCGCAACTCATCCAGCGCCTGGTCCAGGGGCACGGCGACGCCTTCCGCGCCATGGCGCTCGACGGCGCGGATCAACCCCAGCGGACGCTCTTGTACGCCGTTGGCGACGACCAAGCAGATCTGGACCGCCTCCTTCGCGACGGCGATGCGGTCACCATCCTCGCGCCCATGGCGGGCGGGTAGCGCCGGGTCCTGATCCTGAATCGTCATCTGAAACGAGCGAGCGTCGCGGCGTAAGCGCGACCTGCTCGATAGGATGACTCCAGACACGTCGGGCTTACGCCGCGACGCTCCAATACGACCTACGATTGCGATCTGGACTTGGAATCGATGCAATCTCCTCTTACCCCCGATGACCGCGCCCGCTACGAATGGCAGCTCTCCGCCGCCGGCTTCGGCGAAGAGGGCCAGGCGCGCCTCAGGTCGTCCACCGTCCTGATTTCGCGGATCGGCGGCGTCGGCGGCACGCTCGCCTACGAGCTCGCGGCGGCCGGCGTCGGCAAGCTCATCCTCGCCCATGCCGGCAACCTGCGCGTCGATGACCTCAACCGCCAGCTGCTCATGAGCGACGCCGGCGTCGATCAATCGCGCGTCGAACAGGCCGCCCGCCGGCTGCGCGCATTCAACCCGTCGATCCACATCGAGACGGTCGCCGAGAACGTCCACGAGCACAACGTCGACGAGCTGGTGTGGCGCGCCGATGCGGTCGCCAGTTGCGCGCCCTTGTTCGCCGAACGGCTCCTGATGAACCGGGCCGCCGTGCGCCAGGGCAAGCCGCTGGTCGACTGCGCCATGTACGAAATGGAGATTCAGCTGCTGACGGTGATCCCCGGACAGACGCCGTGCCTGGCGTGCCTCTATCCCCAGGAACCGCCGGCGTGGCGGCGGCGTTTTCCCGTGTTCGGCGCCGTCGCCGGGACCGCCGGCTGTCTCGGCGCCATGGAGATCATCAAGGTGCTCTCCGGCCTGGACGCGCCAGTCGCGCCATCCGCGGGCGAAGCACGTTTGGACGAGCCGGGTTTGGGCGAGGCGCTGCGCGGCCGCATGCTGATCGGCGATCTGCGGACGCTGAAGTTTCGCACGATGCAGTTGCGCCGTGATCCGAAGTGTGCGGTTTGCGCCAAGCACAGTAAATAGCGGCTTGCCGTTGAGCGTGCACCATGACCCGCGTTGCCCTGCGGGTTTGCCGCGAGCGCTAAACGGCAAGCCACAGGATGCTGTCGATGACGACCACCCGCCGTTTTCGTGATTTGCTCCGTCAGCCCGGCGTCATCCGCAGCCTGGGGGCGCACGACGTCTTCACGGCGCGGCTGATCGAGCTGGCCGGACTGGAAACCGTCTTCATCGGCGGCTTCGGCACGACCGCCAGCCTGCTCGGCCTGCCCGACGTCGGCCTCTTGACCATGACCGAGATGGCTGACGCGGTGCGGCGCATGGCGCAGCGCGTCGCCATCCCGGTCGTCGCCGACGGCGACACCGGGCACGGCGACTTGCACAACGTCGTCCGCACGGTGCAGGAGTTCGAGCGGGCCGGGGCCGCGGGCATCCTGCTCGAAGATCAAGTGACGCCCAAGCGCTGCGGGCACTTCGAAGGCAAGCAACTGATCCCCGCCGACGAGATGGCGCTCAAGCTCAAAGCCGCCCTGGCCGCGCGGCGCGATCCGGATTTCGTGATCATCGCCCGCACCGACGCGCGGGCCGTGGAAGGGATCGACGGCGCCATCCAGCGGGCGCGGCGCTACGGGCTGACCGGGGCCGATGTCTGCTTCATCGAAGCGCCCCAGTCGATCGACGAGCTGCGCCGCATTCCCAAGGAAGTGCCCCACCCGCTGCTCGTGAACATGCTGACCGGCGGCGTCACGCCGATCCTGACCGTGGATGAGCTGCAGGCGCTCGGCTACAAGATCGTCGTGTGTCCCATCGAAAGCCTGCTCGTGTGCGGCGTGGCCATCCAGCGGCTCATCCAGAATCTGCTCACGAAGGGCCGCGTCGACGCCGATCCCGAGTCGATGCTGACGTTCGCGCAGGTGAAAGATGTGCTCGGCCTCAACGACGTGCTCGGCTGGCGCGACCGGCTCCAGTCCCCGGCTGAATCATAGTGGCTTGCCGTTTCGCGCTCGCCACGACCCGACGTTGCACTGCAGGTTTGCCGCGAGCGCTAAACGGCAAGCCACAGGGTCAACGGGCGCCGCTCTGCTTCACGATCTGTTTCACATTCTCGACAATCAGCTCCTCGACGCGCGGCCCCCAGATCGACGGCAGCCCGTAATAGATCATGGCGCCGCCGCCTTCGTAGCCGCCTTCCTTGAGCACCCGCAGCGACGGGATGTAGGCCATCACGTCGTTGGCGTAGGCCATCACCCAGGTCTTGCCGGGCGTCAGCTCCCTCTTCAAGCGCAGCGCGTAATCGACGACGACTTCGCCGCCGAGCGCGACCCAGGTGATTTCGTCGCCCAGCCGCCAGACTTGCACCGGGTAGGGATACGTGCCGCGGAGCGAGCCCTTGGCTTCCAGCTCTTTCAGCAAATGCCTGGCCCGGTTCGCCACGTACTTGTTGTCGCTCAGCGTATCCTGCACGAGCTTGTCGCGCGAGGGCACCTCGTGATAGGTCAAATCGATCTCGCGGTACGCGCCGATCCACGCGCCGGCGACCGGCTGCATCTTCGCCGCCAGGACCGCGTCGACGCTCTGGGCGAGCTGCTTGCCGTACTTTCGGGCCAGCTCGACCTGGCGGCGCGGCAGCGGATTCTGATCGCCGCCGCAGCCGGCCCAGAACAACGCCACCGCTCCCGGATGCGACTTCTCCAGCTCCATCTGTGCGAAACCAGGATAGTCCCCCGACCATTTCAGATAGTCCATGACCGTGGCGTGGCAGGCGTAGCCGAACGCCACCGCTCGCAGCTTGCCGTCATGATCTCGGACAGCCAGCACCGGCACATCGTGATCGACCGGGCCCTGCAGCAAGCCTCGCTCGATCAACTCCGGCGCCTTGGCTTCCTTGTTGGTGCGGCGATTGACCGCGAATCCCGACGTGCCGATGGTCCAGCTCAACACCGCCGGCCGGCGCTCGGCCATCGCGGCGCCGACCACCTCGTCGATCTTCGCCCGCAACATCGCGGTGTACTCATCGACCAGGCGTCCTTGCTCGGCGTCGAGAAAGTACATGGCCCGCAGGTTGTCGCCGACCACCGGGCCGCAGTGCGTGTGCGAACAACTCAGGATGATCGCGGCGCGGTCGAGGCCGTGTTTGTCCTGCAGCCGCTTGCAGACCGGCGCGGAAATGTCGCGGCCGATGCCGACCAGGTCGAGCGTCACCAGCACGGCCGTGTGGCCCTTGGCGTCCTCGAGCACCAGCGCCTTGGCCCACAGCTCGGTCTCCTTGCCCTGGGCCGGCTTGGTGCGGCCGCCGTAGCCGGACATCCACATCGGTTTCGTGGGCGTGATGATCGTCTTGGCGACGCCGGCTTTCCACGTCGCTTCCTGAGCGTTGAGGAAGGCGGGATGCAAGGATGAGACTACGAACAGTACACCAAGCCAACGCATGGCGCTTCCCTCACGGCGGGCCTGTGTGGCAGCAAGTTTCCAACTTGCTGCGCCGCGGTTGAAACTTACCGCCACAGTATGCTAGTCGGCGCTGTTGAGGCAAACAATAGAAATCATGACGCGGCCAGGAACACCAGCGCCCCCGCCACCGCGCTCAGTCCCACCGCGGCGAAGACGACGATGATCAGCGCTCGCTGCAACGACGTGCGCTGGGCGTAGCTGCCGATCAGGATCGGGATCATCGTCCAGCCGACGCCGCCGATGGCGAACAGCAGGCCGACGGCGCGGCCGTGAGCCTGGGGCGGGAAATGGCCCAGCAGCACGGCGATCAGCGTCGGGAAGATCGGGCCGAAGAACAGGCCGCAGGCATGGACCAGCATCATCGCGGTGGCGGCGCCGCGGTTGTAGACCATCGCGAACAGGATGCCCGCGGAGACCGCGCCCGCCGCCAGGATGAGCCCCCGTTCCGCGCCGGCCGGCAACGCAAACGCCGTGATCAACCGCGCCGCCATGAAGCTCAGCCAGAACACCGACAGCATGCCCGCGGCCGTCGATTCCTTGACCCCCTGGTCGCGCAGGTACGTCGTCGTCCAGGCGGCGAGCGAGGCTTCCATCGGCCCGTAGAAGAACAACGCGAAGCCGCACAACCAGAGAATCGGATCGGACAGGAGCGACTCGATGCCGACGGCCGCGGCGGCGGCGTCGGGCGTGAACGGCGTGAAATCGACGCGAAGGGCCAGCACGACCGGCACCAACGCCAGCCCGGCGAGCACGCACAACGTCGCGGGAAACGAGGTCTGGCGCAGCAGCCACGTCACCAGTAACGGCGTCAGGAACGCGCCCAACCCGAAGAAGACGTTGCCCAGGTTGCTTGCGAAGGCCTCGTCGTGGGCGTGCCGGCTGAACGCGGGAATGACCAGCACGTTGCCCACGTTGATTGACAGCGACCAACCCATGCTGAAGACCAGCACGCCGGCCAGGGCGGCCAGGTAGCCCTTCGCCCACCCCAGCGCCACGAGACTCAGGACGATGAGGGACAGGCCGCCGATGAAGATGATGCCCTTGTCCACCTGGTCGGTGAAGAAGCCGACGACGAGCATCGCCGGGATCATGGCGAAGCCGAACAGCGACACCAGGCCGCCGACCTTGGCTTCGTCGATCTGCAGGCGCCGGGCGAACGGCACCTTGATCGTCCCCAGGATGGCCACGCCCATGCCGCCGACCAGCAAGGCGGCCACCATCATCGCGGGGAGCAATTCCATGTCGTTCTCATTTCTTTATCATGGGCCGCCGACTACCGTAGCGACTGCGGCTATTGTGACCCCTGCCGCGTCGGAATTCCACGAAGAAAGAGTGGCGGTTTTCGCCCCGCGAACGTGACAACAATGATGGCTATCGTCCGCGGCCTCCGTTATAATCGCTATATCCCATAAGGATTTGCCAGCATTCCCGGCCTGCGTTTCCCGAGTGTCCATGGACAGCGGGCGCCGGCCGCGGTACCCTCGATGGTTCTGTAGGTTGGGTTGCCACCTGACCGGACAAACTGGGAACCTTCCTACCGCCGGTGAACGAGACTGTATGAACGTGCTCCAACTGCTTGTGCACAAAGGCCTGGTGCGGAACGAGGACGTCCCCGCGCTGCAGACCGCCGCCAGGAACCAACCGCAGCGGCCCCTGCACCTCCTCGTCCTCGACCAGGGCCTCGCCAAGGAGGAAGAGCTGCTGGCGATGCTGGCGGAGCAGTTCGGCATGGACCTGGTCGACCTGACCAAGATCCGCGTCGAGCCCGACATGCTCAAGTCGATGCCGAACAAGCTGGTCCATCGCCGCAGCCTGATGCCTCTGTCCCGCGAGAACGGCACGCTCACCGTCGCCACCGCCGATCCCTTCGACGTCTACGCCCTCGACGAGCTGCAAACGCTGACCGGCCTGCACGTGCAGCCGGTGCTCGCCAGCCCGCGCGAAATCTCCCGGCTCATCAAGACCCACTTCGGCGTCGGCGGCGAAACCGTCACCGCCATGATGGCCGACCGCGCCAAGGAACAGGTCGAGCTGCTCGAAGAGATCGAGACCGACGACAGCGAGATCGCCAAGCAGGCCCAGGAAGCGTCGGTCGTCAAGCTCGTCAATGAAATCCTGGTCGAGGCCGCCAACGAGCGGGCCAGCGACATCCACGTCGAGCCCGAAGAGCACACCCTCCGCATCCGCTACCGCATCGACGGCATCCTGCAGACGCAAGTGCTGCCGCCGGAGATCAACCGCTTCCAGGCCGCCATCATCAGCCGCATCAAGATCATGGCCCGGCTCAACATCGCCGAGAAACGGCTGCCGCAGGACGGCCGCATCAAGATGCGCGTCAATAACAAGGAGATCGACGTCCGCGTGTCGATCATCCCGATGATCCACGGCGAAGGCATCGTCATGCGCTTGCTGGACAAGACGCGCATGGTCTTCAACCTCGCCAACGTCGGCATGCTGGACGACACCTACGGCAACTTCCGCAAGATCATCGACCGGCCGCACGGCATCGTCCTGGTCACCGGGCCGACCGGTTCCGGCAAGAGCACGACCTTGTACAGCGCGCTCAACGAGATCAAGAGCGACGATCTGAAGATCATCACCGTCGAGGATCCCGTCGAGTATCAGCAGCAGCACATCAGCCAGATCCAGGTGCACCCGAAGATCGGCCTGACGTTCGGGGCGTCGTTGCGCAGCATCCTGCGCCACGACCCGGACGTGATCCTGATCGGCGAAATCCGCGACCTGGAGACGGCCG
The DNA here is from genome assembly GCA_022616435.1 of Gemmataceae bacterium. GTDB lineage: Bacteria > Planctomycetota > Planctomycetia > Gemmatales > Gemmataceae > JAKEET01. The sequence continues at coordinate 59,879 of JAKEET010000011.1, read as the reverse complement.
AGAACGCCATCCAGGCGTCGCTCACCGGCCACCTCGTGTTCAGCACGCTGCACACGAATGATGCGCCGAGCGCGTTCACTCGTCTAGTGGATATGGGGGTGGAGCCGTTTTTGGTGTCGAGCACCATCGAGGGGGTGATGGCCCAGCGGCTGGTGCGGAACATCTGCTCGGAATGCAAGGTGGAGTACGAGCCGCACCACGGCGACATCCCCTGCGATTTCCCGGGCGTTGCCGACAAGAGCTTTCCGAAGACGCTGTGGAAAGGCGCCGGCTGCCGCAAGTGCCATCAGACCGGCTATCGCGGCCGGAGCGGGATTTTCGAGCTGATGGTGACGGGCGACCGCATCAAGGAGCTGGTGATGCAGCGGACCAACGCCCACGTGATCCGCAACGAGGCTTTGAAGGCGGGGATGATCACGCTGCGGCAGGATGGCTGGCGGAAGGTGCTGCGCGGCGAAACGACGATTGAAGAAGTGGCCCGCGTCACCGCCGCCGATCTAAGTTGATTGTTAACCGTTTCGCGGTTTGATTGTTTACCGTTTCGCGCTCGCAGCAGCCCTCGCGTCGGCGCTGCGAGCGCGAAACGGCAAGCCACAGGACAGGATCGTGCCGGAATTCAGCTTCGAAGCAATGACGGCGGCCGGTTCCCGCAACAACGGGACCTTGACCGCGACCAGCGAGCGCGAGGTCATGACGATGCTCGACGCCCGCGGGCTGTTCCCGCTGCGCATCGAGCTGGCCAAGAAGGCGTCGGCGACGAGCCTGGGCGGGGGCGGGCGGCGCGTCAAGGCCCGGCACATCGCGACGTTCTTCTCGCAACTCGCCGACCTGCTCCGCGCGGGGGTGCCGCTCTTGCGCAGCATGGAGATCCTCCAGCGACAGGGCTCGCAGCCGGCCCTGACCGAGGTGCTCCGCGAGATCCACATCAAGGTCGCCGACGGCATGAGCCTGGCCGACGCCATGGCGCTGCACCCGCTGGCGTTCAACGAGCTGTCGGTGAGCATGGTCCGCGCCGGGCAGGAAGGCGGCTTCCTCGAAGACGTGCTCGAGCGCATCGCCGACTTCACCGAGCATCAGGAAGACTTGAAGGCGAAGGTGATCGGCGCCCTCGCTTACCCGGTGTTCCTGGCCGTGGTCGGCTTCCTGGTCTTGCAGATCCTGGTGATCTTCTTCGTTCCGAAGTTCGAGCCGATCTTCAAGAAGCTCCAGGAGCGCGGCGAGCTGCCGTGGCTGACCGAGATCCTCATCGCCGTCAGCCACCTGATGCAGCGCCACGGCCTGTGGGTGCTGGCCGGCGTGGTCCTCGGCTACATCCTGTTCCGCAACTGGGCCCGCTCCGAAGCGGGGCGACGCGTGGTGGACGGCTGGCGGCTGCGGCTGCCGTCGGTCGGCACCATCTATCGCAGCTTCGCCCTGTCGCGGTTCACGCGCATCCTGGGGACGCTGTTGCACAACGGCATCCCGATCTTGCAGGCCCTGAAGATCGCCAAGGACTCCACCGGCAACAAGGTCCTCACCGACGCCATCGAGCAAGCGGCCGAGAACGTGACCGCGGGCAACACCCTGGCCGAGCCGCTGGGCGCCTGCCGGCATTTCCCGCGCGACGTGGTCGAGATGGTCGCGGTCGGCGAGGAAAGCAACAACCTGGAAAAGGTGCTGATCAACATCGCCGACGCCCTGGAGAAGCGCACCACCCGGCAGCTCGAATTGTTCGTGCGGCTGCTGGAGCCGGTGATGCTGCTGGTGATGGCGCTGTTGACGCTGGTGGTGGTGGCCGGCCTGCTGCTGCCGGTGTTCAAGATGTCGACGACCGTGCAATGACGCGCCAACGTTTAGCCCCGGTTCGAAGAACCGGGGCGGGCAGACGGCGGCAATGGATGAATCCGGGCGGCAATGGATGAATGTCACGCATGGGATGGAGTCCGCCCCGGTTCTGCGAACCGGGGCTAAACGGGGCAATACAAAACCGGGCCAAACGCGGCCGGAAAATTCATTAAAAAGTCTCATGGTTCCTTAACGAGGATGTCTGTTATCCTTGTGATGGGATCATGCCAACTTGCAGAGGACCAGTGCCATGATCGTTCGCATGAACCGGATCGACATTGTCCGCCGGACCCGGCCGGCCTTCACGTTGATGGAAATGCTCATCGTGGTGGCGATCATCGTCATCCTCGCCAGCCTCGGCGGGTATTACGTCATCGGCCAGTACAACGAAGCCAAGGTGTCCGAAGCCAAGGTCAAGGCCCGCACCATCAGCAAGGCGGTCGACACCTACTACATCGATCACGGCGAATGGCCGACGGATCTGACATTGTTGCTTCAGAAAAGCGAACTGGGGAAGGGACCGTACCTGACCAATCAAAACGAGATCATCGATCCGTGGGGCAAGCAGTACCAGTACGACCAGAACGGGCAGAAAAACATCGAGTACGGCTCGGTCATCGCTATCCCCGATGTATTCACGACGACCCCCGACGGCCGAATGGTCGGCAACTGGTCCGACACCAAGAAATGACGTTGGAGCGCTGCGCGCCCGCCGCAGCCCGGGCGCGTGAGCGAGGCCTTTGCCATGCGACGCCATGGTTACACATTGCTTGAGCTCGTGCTCGTGCTCGCGGTGATCGTCATCGTCGCCACCCTGAGCATGCCCGCCATCGATGCGCTTTTGGCCAGCAACAAGGTGAGTGCCGCCCGCGACATGGTCCGCACCCAGTGGGCCGAGATGCGGGCCCGCGCCCTGGAAGAAGGCCGGCCCTATCGCTTCGCCGTCACCGAGAACACCGGCAAGTTCCGCGTCGCCCCCGACGACGACGCCTACTGGGGCGGCGCCAGCCATCAGGATCAGGATCCTGAAGACACGCCGCTGATCATCGAAGGCGAGTTGCCCGAAGGCGTGCTGTTCACGACTTCGGAAGCGGCCTTCGCCGGGACCGAGCTGGCGCCCGCGCCGGGACCGGAATGGGGCTTGACGATCGCGGTCTACCTGGCCGACGGCATCGCCCGCGACGACGCCGAGGTATACTTCGGCAAGGCCGGGCAGCGGGCCCTGGGCTTGCGGCTGCGCGGGCTGACGGGCGCCGTCACGGCCATCGAACCCTCCAAGAACAACGGGGAGGTTCCGCCATGAAGCTTCGCACGCACCCCTCCAACCCCTCTCCCCCGCGGCGGTGGAGAGGGGAGCAGCGCCCCGGCATCACCCTGCTCGAAGTCGTCATCGCCATGGCGATCCTGCTGTTCTCCAGCGTCGCCATCTTCTCGCTGGTGCAGATGGGGAGCGACCGGGCCATCGACGTGCAGTACCACGCCCGGGCGTCCATGCTGTGCCAGAGCAAGCTCGAAGAGCTGAAGATCGGCAGCGAATCGCTCAACGCCGTCGATTGGACGCCGTTCAAGGAGAAGGAAGCGTCGGCGTATCAATACTCGATCGACGTCAACGACGGCGACATGACCGGCATCAAGGAGGTGAAGGTGTCCGTGAAGCGCGAACGCGCCGACGGCCGGGTCATCGAGGTCGCCCTGAACCAGCTGATCCTCGACCCGGCAGTGCGCGGCAACACCTTTGACCGGCTCAACGCGTCGGCGAGCGGCACGACGCCCAGCGGAGGGACCACGCCATGACCTTCCGTTGCCAGAAGCCATCGCGAAACGGCTTCACGCTGCTGGAGATGATCCTGGCCCTGGCCGTCGGCCTGGTGCTGATGTGGGCGCTGTACACGATGATGGGGACGCAGCTCGCGCAAACCCAGGCCGGCCGCGATTCGGTGGAAGAGGCCACGCTGGTCCGGTCGATCCTGGCCCGCATCGCCAGGGACGTGGGCGGCAGCTTGGGGCCGTACGACCCCAAGCAGGTCCCGAGCGGGTCCAGCGCGACAAGCACGACTACCGACGCCGATTCCGCCAGCGCCGACACGGCGCCGGCGGCAACGAGCGGCCCGATCGTGTTCAACCACGGCATCCGCTACGACGGCAGCCAGCTCATCCTGTCCATCAGTCGAGTGCCCAGCGAGGTGCTCGCCCCGGATACGCGCCGGCTCGAGGACACCACGTTGCCCAAGGTCAGCGACCTGCGCCGGATGATCTACTGGATCGACGAGAGCAAGGGCCTCGCCTACCAGGAAGTGAAGCGCATCACCGCCAATGACGCGGAAAGCACGGAGTCCGACGAGCCGGTCAAGTACATCCCCGAAGTGAAGGCGCTGACGCTGCAGTTCTGGGACGGCGCCGCCTGGGTGGCGGATTGGGATAGCTCGACCCCCGGCGCCGACGGCGAAACGCCGATCGGCCCGCCCGCCGCCATCGAGATCGTCCTCGAAATGAGATTCCGCGGCCGGCTCGATGAAACGGAGCCCGCCGAGCCGCGCACCTACCGCCACGTGATCAACGTGCCGACCGGCAACAATTATGGGAGCTCGATGACGCCATGATGTTGCATCGCATCCAGAAGACTTCCGAAGTCTTCGCGACTTCGGAAGTCTTGGTTCGAGGTCAACCGCGGCGCGGCATCGTGCTGCTCGCGGTGCTCGTGGTCATCGTGCTGTTGTCGCTGGCGGCCTACCAGTACAGCGACCTGATGGTGGCCGAGTACAAGGGGGTGGTCAACGCCCAGCGCACCCAGCAGGCCCGCGCCTTTGCCGACTCCGGCATCCATTACGCCGCCGCGGTCATCAGCAATGCCGACAACCTGGCGGCGATCAACGGCAGCATCTGGGACAATCCCGAGATATTTCACAAGGCGTTCGTCGGCGAACCCAAGCCGGGCGGCTTCCGGATTGTCGCCCCGGGCGAGCCGGACGATTCGTTGAACACCACGGTTCGGGCCGGCGTCATCGACGAATCCGGCAAGATCAATCCCAACGCCTTGATGAAGCTCGATCCGAAAGGCCAGGTGCTGTACGACGCGCTGTTGAAGCTGCCCAACGTCACCGATGAAATCGCCGCCTGCATCGTCGACTGGCTCGACGCCGACAGCGAGCCGCGCCAGAACGGCGCCGAAAGCGATTTCTACTCCGGCGACGCGGAGCCGTACCTGTGCAAGAACGGCCCGCTCGACTCGATCGGCGAATTGCTGTACGTCAAGGGCATCACGCGGGGGGTGCTGTACGGCAACGACCTCAACGGCAACGGCATCCAGGACCCGGACGAGGTCAGCGACACCGAGGGCTTCAGCCGCGGCCTGGCGGCCTACCTGACCGTGTACAGCCGCGAGCAGAACACCGACAGCAAGGGCCAGGCCCTGACCTACGTCAACGAGTCCGACCTGAACCTGTTCTTCGAGAAGCTGGCGCCGGCGATCGGCGAGGACATGACCAAGTACATCATCATGTATCGCCAGTACGGGCCGTCGACCAGCAGCAAGCAATCGGGGAAATCGGGCAAGTCCAGCGGCAAGACCGGCGGCAAGAGCGGCAAGACGAAAGGGAAGACGAAAGGCAAGGGCAAGAGCAGCACCCCCGCCACCATCGCCGGCAACCTGGCGGCGTGGTCGCCGGATTTCGAACAGAAGGCGGAGAAAAAGATCTCGTCGCTGTTCGACCTGGTGAACTCGCAAGTGTCGATCGCGGGCAAGGGCAAGAACGAGCCGACCGTGGTGTTCCAGAGTCCGCTCAACGAGACCACCAAGCGCCGCGAGCTCTTGCCCAAGCTGTTCGAGTACGCGACCATCTTCCAGGAGATCGACCTGCCCGCCCGCGTCAACGTCAACACCGCCTGCCGCGAGGTGCTGACGGCCATTCCGGAAATCTCCAGCGCCGAGATCGAGAGCATCGTGGCCCTGCGGCCGTCGCTGTCGTCGGGCGAGCCGCCCGATTCGATCTACCAGACGCCGGCGTGGCTCTTGACCGAGGCGAAGCTGACGACGGCCACCCTGAAGAAGCTTGAAAAATACGTCACCACGAAGTCGCAGGTGTACCGCATCCAGTCGGTCGGCTACTTCGAGGGGGGCGGCCCCACGGCCCGGATCGAAGCGGTGATCGACACCAACGCCGGCCGGCCGCGCATCATGATGTGGCGCGATGTGTCCGAATTGGGAGGCGGAAAGATCAGCGATTTTTGATTGTCGATGTTCGATTCTTGATTGACGCGTGCCCGACAATCGACGATCAACAATCGAAATGGAGCAAAACCTTGGCTCGTTTGCTGGCAATCGACTGGGGCCACGACCATCTGCAGATCGTGGCCGTGAACGGCGCTCGCCGCGGCGTGACCGTGGAAAAAGCGCTGGCCTGGCCCCTCGGCGAGGAGCTGAGCGTGGCCAACGGCGAGGCGCTCGGCCGCAAGCTGCGCGACGCCCTCAAGAACGCGGGCATCGCCCCCGCGCCGGTGGTGGCGTGCATCGGCCGCGAGCGCGTGGTCATCAAGGAGCTGCGCTATCCGGCGGTGCCGCTGGCCGACGAGCCGGCCCTGGTCCGCTTTCAGGCGGCCAAGGAGTTGAGCGAGCTGCCCGAGGACGTGGTCATCGACTATGCCCGGCTGACGCCGCCCGACCAGCCGGGCGAGCGTCAGGCGATGGCCGTGGCGCTGCGCAAGGGCGCGGCCTTGGCCTGGCAGGCGCTGTGCCGCGGCCTGGGGGTCAAGCTGCTCGCCCTGACGCCGCGGGCGCACGCCCTGGTGGGCGCCGTGGCGCGGTCGCAGGCGGAGGGCATCCAGGCGGCGAGCGGCCCGTCGGCGAGGATGGCGGCGGGCATGGCGGCCGGCGAAACGCTGGCGGTCCTCGCGGTCGGCGAGCGCTGGACCGAGCTGTCGATCCAGACCGCCGGCCGGGTGCTGTTCACGCGGTCGCTGGCGGCCGGCGCGGGGCTGGCCGGCGAAGTCAAGCGCAGCCTGTCGGTGTTCGTCGCCGGCAACGGCATCGCGCAGCCGCCGCTGGCCTTGCTCGTCACCGGCAAGCCCGATCCGGAGCTGCAGCGGCGCCTGGCCGAATCCCTCGGCCTGCCGGTGGAGCGCCTCGAACCCTGGTCGGAGCGTGAAGCGGTCCCGGCGGAACAGCGCGGCTTGCTGTCCGCGGCGCTCGGCGCCGCCCACCAATGGGCGCGCGAAGAATCCTTGCCGATCAACTTCGCCGCCCCCAAGCAGCCGCGCGTCGCCACCGACCCGAACAAGGGCCGCAAGATCTTCTGGGTTGCGGCCGCCGTGGTGCTGCTGTCCGGCGGCATCGTGTTCGGCAACCAGGTCCTGTCCAGCCGCAACGCCAGGATCCGCGCGCTGACCGAGGACAAGACCCGGCTGGACGCGGAGTACGCCCGGCTGGCCCAGGACCGGCTCGACATCGCCGCTCTCAAGCAGTGGGAGGAGACGACCATCTCGTGGCTGGACGAGATTTACGATATCGCGGCCCGGATGCCGGAGAAGGTCGGCTTCCGGCTCAAGGAGCTGGCGGTGCAGCCGATCACCAAGCGGTCGGCCAAGGAGAACTTCGTAGCCCAGATGCTGATCTCGGGGACCGCCAGGATCGGCCAGGACGGGCTAGTCCATCAGTTCGTCGACACGCTGCGTGCCGACAAGCACCTGCGCGTGACGGTGCCGTACGTGAAGGACGTGAGCGGCAGCCTGGAATTCCAGATCAAGATCGACGTGGCCCGGCAGCCGCCCGAGCGCTACACGGCCCATTTCACGGCGCCGAAGAAGAAGGGTGGGCCGGGCCAGTTTGGACCGGGCCAGTTTGGGCCTGGACAATTTGGCCCCGGACAATTTGGCGGCCAGTTCAATCCGGGTCAGTTCATGCAGGGCGTGCCGGGCATGCCGACCGAGGAAGACCCCGAGGAAGGAGGCGTGCCATGACCGTCCGGGAACGCAACTTCCTGATTGTGCTGGTGGTGGGCGTGGCCGTGGTGATGGGGGGCGGCATCCTCACCTACCAGTGGCTGCTGGCGCCCTTGCACGAAGCCAAGGTGAAGATCGCCGGCCTGGAGGACGAGGTCTGGCAGAAGCAGCAGCTGATCAGCGCGGTGCGGCATGACCAGAAGAAGCTCGCCAAGTACAAGGCGCTGAGCTTGCCCAACAACCTCGACCAGGCGCAGTCGGACTACTTCGAATACCTGCAGATGCTGCTGCGCGGCGCCGGGCTGACGGTGCACGTGCAAGGCCCCGCCGGCGCCCTGAAAGCGCCCGTCGCGCAGGGGAAAAAAGCGGGGCACGTGACGCTGCCGTTCATGGTCAGCGCCCTGGGCGACAAGGCCGGCGTGGTCAAGGCCCTGGCGGCGCTGCGGGCGGCGCCGATCGCCCACCGCATCAAGAGCCTGACGCTGGCCCCCGCCGACGCCGCCGGCAGCAACGCCGGCAAGCTCAAGATTCAAATGGGCATCGAGGCCCTGGTCGTCCACAAGGCGAACAGCTTGCAGCCGTACATCTCGGCGCCGGACACCCGCCTGGCGGCCGTGGAAAGCCTGACCGCCTACCTGCGCGCCCCCGGCGGCCTGGCGATCGGCTCGTGGGCGGTGGCCCGCGTGGCGGTCAAGAACGCGGTCGCCACCGAAGAGCTGCTGGCCCGCAACTACAGCGACATCCCCAACCGCAACGTGTTCACCGGCCCGCTGCCGCCGCCGGTCGTCGAGGAGGACACGCCGGTGGACGACCTGGATGTTCTCGCCCACACCTACCTGGTGCAGACCAGCCCCACGGTGGACGAGGCGTTCCTGCGCATCTACATCTACCGGGCGCCGGAGATCCGGGTGCGGCCCAAATCGGGAGGCTACCAGATCTTCCGGATCTTCAACGAGGATCGCGACCTGGTGGTGGTCCGGGGCAAGGCGCTGCGCGTGGACCAGCGCGATCTGTACTTCCAGGTGGGCGAGGACATCTACGCCGTCCACCTCGGCCAGTCGCTCAAGCAGGCCATGCGCTGGCCGCTTTCCACCGACCGCATCGAGGAGCTGGCGCTGACGGACCTGTACGACGAGGAATTCGCGGAGGCGTCGGCGACGACGGAGACCGCGGCGCCGGCGAAGAAGAAATTCGGTCCGCTGAAGAAGACGCCGACCAAGGGGAAGTTTCCACGAGGGAAGTAGTGTGGTTTAGGGTGCCATGGCGACGGCTTTGCGTGGCCACCGCGCCCTGCATGACACCCGGTCCAGGCATTCGCCAAATTGCCTGGCTTTCCGGGGCGTGGCGTGCCACAATGAATTCTAATCAAAGCGCCCTTTCCTTTTCGGGGGGCATGACTTATGAGGCCCCGGAAACGGTTCCTAGCGATAGCATCGTTCGCGATAGCATCGTCGTTGCTCCGCTGCGCTCGTGGTTTGTTTGCCGAGGGGAATCCCATGAATGACCGCCGCTGGATGTACGCCGTGGTGACCGGCCTGCTCTTGGCCGGCGCCGCTCGTTCCGTGCTTGCGCAAAACGAAGCCCAGAACGAGGCCAAGAGCCAACCCGCCAAGGAAGCGAGCAAGGATGCCGGCAAGGACGCGGACAAAGCAACGGGCAAGGAAGCCGCCAAGCAGCCGGCCAGGACCGCCGGGCCCAAGGAGAAAGTCTACGTCATCGAGTTCCGCAACAAGCCGTGGTCGGGTATCTTCGAATGGCTGACCGATCAGACCGATTTGCCGCTCATCTCCGACATCCCGGCCCCGTCCGGCACGTTCACGTACATCCACCCCAAAGGGACGCCGTTGCGGCCGCACAAGGCCACGTTGCCGGAGGTCATCGACATCATCAACGAAGGGCTCCTGGCCAAGAAGTTCATCTTGCTCCGCCGCGCCACGGCGTTCACGCTGGTGCCGGCGGACGACAAGATCCCCAGCGACCTGGTGCCGCGCATCCTGGTCGAGGATCTCGACAAGCACGGGCTTTCCGAGATCGTGCAGATCGTGTACACGCTGAAGACGCTCAACGTGGACGAGTTCGCCCCCGAAGCGAAGAAGATGCTCGGCAATTTCAGCGAAGTCAACGTCATCTCGCGCACCAACCAGCTCGTGCTGCAGGACACCGTTCTCAACCTCAAGCGGCTGCTGAAGCTGGTGGGGGAGATCGAGGGGAACGAGTCGAACCAGGCCGAGATGTACACGCACGAGTGCATCTACGTGCGGGCCCGCGACGCCGAGCAGGTGCTGCGGAACTTCCTCGGCGACCCCAATCAGGTCATCGGCGTGGTCCAGTCGGGGAAGGACGGCGGCAGCGGCGGGTCCGAGCGCCGCGAGGAGCGCGACCCGCGCGGCGGCTTCGGCGGACCGCCGGGCTTCGGCGGACCGGGCTTCGGCGGCTTCGGCCAGCGCCAGCCGCAGACCTATCAGAAGATCATCAAGCACACGATCTCGTCGGACGAACGCACCAACACCGTGTTCGTGAACGGACCGCCCAACAAGATCGCCCTGGCCAAGGCGGTGATGGCGAAGCTCGACGTGCCCGGCCCCGGCGGGCAGAAGTTCATTCCTGGGTCGCCGACGCTGGTGGTCTATCAGGTGCCGGCCGGCAACGCGGTGGAGCTCGCCAAGGCGTTGACGGAGATCCACAAGGGGGCGAACCTGAAGATCTCCGCCGTCGGCAACAACCAGATCTACGTCCACGCCGGACCGGAAGACCAGATCGTGATCGCCCGGCAGATTCAAGGCATCCGTCCGCCCGGCGCCAGCACGGAAAAGATCCCGATCGCCACGCTCGAAGCGGCCCCGCTGGCGACCATGCTGAAGGCCATGTTCGGCGATTCGAAGACCGGAGCGCCGTACATCGACGCCGAGCTGTCCAGCAACTCGATCATCGTCAAGGGCTCCACCGAGCAAGTCGACGAAGTGCGGACCGCCATCCGGACGATCACCTCGTACGGCGGCGACCTCGGCGGCGGCAACCTGCGCGTCATCTCCCTGGACAAGGTGAGCGCGTCGACCATGGCCGACGCCTTGCAACGGATCTTGTCGCAGATGCGCCCCAACGACGTCCGGGTGCTCGTGCCGGGCGCCGACCCGCAACCCGCGCCGCCGCCGGTCCCGCCGGAGCGCAACCTGCCGGAGCGCAAGTCGATCCTGCGCGAGCCGCGCGAACGCGAAACCCGCGAGCAGCAGATCAGCGACGAACAGCCCATCAGCTACCAGGACGGGGCCCAACCGTCGCAGAACCAGCCGTCCCAGAACCAGCCGAGCCAAATCGGGGGCCAGTCGAAGAAGGGGCCGCCGATCACGATCACGCCGATCGGCAACAAGCTGATGATCACCAGCGACGATCCGCAGGCGCTGGCCCTGGCCCAGGAGCTGGTGCGGCTGATCATGAACTCGCACACCACGTCGGGCGATTTCGAGGTCATCAAGCTCAAGAACGCCAACGCCGTGGAAGTCGCCAAGATCCTGGACGAAGTCTACAACGGCCCCATGCAAGGCGGCGGGGGCGGCGGCCGCGGCCGCGGCCAGCAAGGCGGCGGCTTCCCGTTCGGCGGCGGGGGCGGCTTTGCCAGCCTGCTTGCCCAAGGCCAGGGCGGCGGCGCCAAGCGCGAGGACAACATCCGCGTCGTCGCCGATTCGGCCACCAACTCGATCCTGGTCAAGGCCAAGATGCTCGACATGATCCAGATCCGCAACCTGGTCACCCGCTCGCTCGACACCGGCGAGAACGATTCCAACGCGGTCATCAGCACCTACTACATCGGCCCGCTCAAGAACGCCAACGCCGTCGAAGTGGCGACGGTCATCCGCGAGGTCTACCGCGAAAGCATGAACAACAACACCCGCGGCGGCTTCGCCGCCGGGGGTATCTCGCCCTTCGGCGGCGGCTTCCGCGGCACTACGCAACGCATGAACATCGACGCCAACGGCAACCCCCGCGGCGTCACCCTGTCGGTCGGCGTGGACGACCGCAGCAACATCATCATCGTCGCCTGCCCCAAGCCGCTCTACGAGGACATCAAGAAGCTCGTCGAGAACCTGGAAGTGGCCGCGTCCGACAGCAAGCGCGTCGTCAAGGTGGTGAAGGTGAACATCGATCCGTTGCTCGTGGAGCAGGCGGTCAACGCCATGCAGGGCCGCAGTTCCACCACGACCCCCGGCAACCGGTTCAGCTCCGGCACGACGCCGTTCAGCGGCGGCGGCTTCGGCGGCGGCGGCTTTGGCGGCCGCGGCGGCTTCGGCGGCGGCACGCCCGGTGGAGGCGGCATCACCCCCTTCGGCGGCGGCGGAGGCTTCACCCCCAGTTTCACGCCCGGCGGAGGAGGCCGAACCGGATTTGGCGGAGGCGGGGGCGGAGGCCGCTCCGGAAGGAGCGGCCGCGGGTCCCAGCAGAGTCGAGGGCCCGATTTTTTCGGATTGGCGGTCAAGGATGACCACCAAGAGCCAGTTCTCTTCGATCCGACACCTGGCGACCAGGATGCGGATCAGCGCGACAAGGTAGTTCCCGCCGGCGCTCGTGGTCCGTCCACCGACGGCGGCACGACGCCCAACGCCTTCCCGCTGACGCCGCCCTACGTCATCGGCTTCCAGGCAGCCCAGCCGGACAAGGAGCCCGCGCCCAAGGAGAAGGCCGAAAGCGTCACCGGGCCCAGGCGGCCGGTGATCGTCGAGGCGCTGCCGGAACTGGGCAGCGTCGTCATCCAGGCCGAGAACCAGGCCGACCTGGAAGCAATCATCCGGCTGATCGAGTTCATCCAGCGGATCGGCTCGGGGGCGGACATCGAGTTCCTGACGGTGCCGTTGAAGCACGCCGACGCCACGTCGGTGGTCAACACGCTCAACCAGCTCTACCAGCGCATCCAGATCAGCCCCAACGCCACCACGCAGACCGGGGCGCGGCCGCAGCAGCCGCAACAGCAGCTGCAGATCCCCGGCCAGCAGCAGCCGTTTCAGGTTCCCGGGCAACAGCAGGCCGGCGCCGTCGGCTCGGTGGTCATGATCCCGCTGCCGCGGCAGAACGCGATCCTGCTGGCCACGCCCAAGGCCCGGACCAAGGACGTGCTCCGCGAGATCGAGCGCCTCGACGTGCCCAGCGCCGGCGGCGGCAAGGCGGCGGCCTTCAAGCTCAAGCGCGCCCCCGCCTGGCGCGTCGCCAGCCAGCTCCAGACCTTCTATGCCGATCGCTACACCGGCGAGGCCCGCGCCCAGAACCAGATCCGCATCACCTACGACGATTACCAGAACATGGTCATCGTGCAAGCCTCGCCCGCCGACCTGGACGAAATCCGCTCGCTGATCGAGGCCTTTGACGACTTGACGGGATCGGCCGCCAAGATTGAGCTGCGCATCATCCCGCTCCGCAACGCCGTGGCCGAGGACCTGGCCAACCTCGTGATCCGCGCCATCTCCGACACCTTCGTGCCAACCACCGGCGTCGGCGGCCAGCAGCAGCCCGGGCAGTTCCCCGGCCAGCAGCAGGGCCAGTTCCCCGGCCAGCAGCAGCAAGGCCTGCAGCAGCTTGGCCTCAACCAGCTCGGCGCCCTCCAGGGGCAGACCCGGCAGACCAAGGTCAGCTCGCTCCGCTTCATCGTCCAGGACAAGGACGGCAAGCCGATCCAGACCGGCATCCTCGACGACATCCGCATCACGCCGGACGCCCGCACGAACGCGCTGATCATCGCGGCGCCGGAAAAGACGATGCAGCTCATCTCGGCCCTGGTGACGGAGCTCGACGTGGTGCCCAACGCCCGCGCCACCATCAACATCTTCACGCTGAAGAAGGCCGACGCCAACCAGGTCGCCACGGCCCTGCAACGGCTGTTCCTGGGCGTCGCCGCCGCCGGCCAACAGCCCGGCCAGTTCCCCGCCCAGCAGCAGGTCCAGCCCGGCGCCACCACCCAGCGGCCCCTGCAACTGACCCTGGGCGGCGCCACCCCCGAAGGCGCCCCGATCATCGACCTGCGCGTCACCGTCGATGAGCGCACCAACAGCCTGATCGTCGCCGGCAGCCAGAACGACCTCGACATCATCGGCGGCGTCATCTACCGCCTCGACGACGCCAAGATTCCCGAGCGCCGCCAGGAGACGTACCGGATGCGCAATGCCCTGGCCGGCGACGTGGCGGCGGCGCTCAACGATTTCATCACGAAGGAACAAACGAACTACCAGAACTCGAATCAGTTCACGCCATACCTGACGTTCTTGCGGGAAGTGATCATCACGGCCGAGCCGATCACCAACTCGCTGATCATCAGCGCCACGCCCGAGTATTTCGGCAAGGTGATGGACCTGGTGATGCAGCTCGACACGGCGCCGCCGCAGGTCTTGGTGCAGGTGCTCATCGCCGAGGTGGACCTGGTCGATTCCAACGAGTTCGGCGTCGAGTTCGGCCTGCAGAGCCCGGTGCTGTTCCGCCGCGCCTTTGCCACCGGCGGCTCCAGCTTCATCCCCCCCGGCGTGTCCACCAGCAGCACCTTCAATCCCGGCGCCTTCCCCGGCCAGAACCCGGCCACGACCCTCAACTCGACGGTCATCGACGAGGGCATCGTCGGCTTCCAGGGGCTCGGCAACCTGGGCGTGGGCCGCGTGTCGGCGACCAACAACATCGGCGGCTTCGTGTTCTCGGCCGGCAGCGACACGTTCAACCTGCTGATCCGGGCCCTGCGCGTGCAGAGCCGCATCGACGTGCTCAGCCGGCCGCAGGTCACGGCCCTCGACGGCCAGACGGCCCGCGTCAACATCGGCCAGCAGTTCCCGATCGTCACGAGCACCACCGTCACGGCTACGGGCATCGTGCAGCAGAACATCGACCGCCCGGTCATCGGCATCAAGCTCGAGGTGACGCCGAAGATCATGCCGGACGGCCGGGTGGTCATGCGGGTGATTCCCGAGGTGTCGTCGGTGGTGTCGCCGCCGATTCCCTTGGGCAACGGCCAGCTCTCCACCGCGGTCAACATCCAGCAGGTGGAAACGACGATCAGCGCTTACAATGGCGAGACGGTGGCGCTCGGCGGCCTGATCACGACCAAGGACACCAAGGTGGAGAACAAGATCCCGTGGCTGGGCGACATTCCCGGCCTGGGCGCGCTGTTCCGCTACCGCACGCAGAACAAGTCGAAGACCGAGCTGTTGATCATCCTGACGCCGCACGTCGTGTACAGCCGGGCCGACGCGGAACGGATCCTGGCCGAGGAATCGCGGCGCATGGATTGGATCCTGGGCGACGTGATGAAGGTGCACGGCCCGACGTTCCTGGACGGGGCCGCCAAGCTCGGTCCGGTGACGACGATCATCGACGAGAAGACGCCGGTGCTCGAGCAAGGGCCGGCGCCGCGGCCGGTGATGCCGCCGGCCAACGGGCCGACGCCGGGGGCGCCGATGCAGGTGACGCCGATGCAGGGCGTGTCGATGCAGAGCGTCCCGATGCAAGGCGTCCTCATGCAATGCTGGCCGACGCAAACGGCGCCCCCAGCTCTGCTGTCGCAGCCCCTCGTCCCGCAGACCATCGCGCCGCAGTCGACGGTGCCGCAGTCGATCGTGCCCCAAACCAGCGCGTTGCCGTCCGGCGGCCTGCGGCCGATCGCGCCGATTCCGGTAGCCTCGGCGCCGGCATCGGCAAGCGCGGCGATGCCGCTGACGCTGCCGGACCAGGGAGTCACGCCGGTCCCGGTTGCGGGCCCGGAGCCCAAGCTGGCGTCGCGGGTCGTGATCCAGAATGCGAAAGACCTGGCGCGGCCGAGGCCGGCCGGCGCTGCCGCGCGGCGGGAAACGCCGCCGGCCACTGCCAACCAGGAAACGCCGCTGTCGCCGCTGAGCTATCCAATCCAACAACCGGCCACGCCGAACACCCCAGGCCGGGAGGTGCCGCGATGATTCCCCGGACACGGATGTCCTCGATCATGCTCTGCTGGTTGTGCGTGGGCTGCGTGACCACCTCGACCTCGCAGCGGCCCAAGCAAGAGACGCCGCCGGTGCTGCCGGCGTACCAGGTCCACGCCACCTGGGAAAACCGCGTCATGATCACGCAAGACGTGGTCAACAACGGCAAGCCGCTCATCGGCCTGGCAGGCCGCATGTACTTGTTCGGCCAGGAGCTCGGCCACCCTGTCGGCGGCGACGGCATGGCGATCATCGAGCTGGCCGACGTCACCCACGCCAACGCCCAGAACAAACCGCAACTTCTGGAACGCTGGGAGATCGACCCGGCCACGCTGCAACGCCTGCTGCGCAAGGACATGATCGGCTGGGGCTACACGCTGTTCTTGCCGTGGCGGACCTATCGGCCCGACATCGCCAAGGTGCAAATGCAAGTCCGCTACGTGCCCGCGAAGGGCTTGCCGCTGTTCTCGCCGCCGGCCGTGGTCACGCTGCGGCAGGAGGCGCCGGCGCTGGCGCACAGCCAGCGCACGGTTCCGGCGAGTGCGGTCACGCCGTCGCCGGCCATCCTGCCGCCGCCGCCCGCGCCGCCGCTGCCGGTGCGGCCGTAACCTTGAGGAAACCCGAGCCTGAGCGCCAGCGAAGGGCCCTTCGCTGGCGCTCAGGCTCGGATGCTTGTGGCCAATGCCTGAGGTGGAGACCACGCCGCCGACCGCCCATCAAGCCGGCGTCGGGGAGCGCGGCGGCGCGCTGTCCACGGCGGGGGCGCCGTCGGAAGCGGGGACGGCCCCGGGGGTTCCCGGCGGCGGCGCGTCCCGCAGGCCTTGCAAGGAGGCCTCGAAGTCGGTCAGCTCGTCCTTGATCTTCTCCAGATGGTTCATGAGCTGCGTGTAGGTGTCGTGGGCGTGGCCCTCGGCCCGGTGCTCGGCCTTCACCTCCTCCAGGTTGTTCATCACCACCGCCACGAACAGGTTCATGGCGATGAACACGCCCAGGAGGATGAAACTGCCGAAGAACAGGGGCGACCACCAGTACTTGTCCAGCAGCGGATCCTGCAGACCGACCCAGTTCTCGAAGGTCAGGGTCTGGAACATGCTCCATGCGGCCCGGCCGACGGTGCCCCAGCGCAGCTCATTGAGTCGCACCTGTTTGAGCTGCTCCTCCAAATCGTCGCGCTCCTCAGATCCGAACGGCGCCTTGGCCACGTCCTCCTTCAGCTGTTGCAGGTTCTTGATCCCGTCGTCGTCACGGAACAGGGCAATGCCGAGGATCGCGTACGTGTAGATGAGGATGCTCAACAGCAGCACCACATGGGTCATCGACGGGATGGAGCGCAGCAGGGTGTCGACGATCAGCCGCAATTGCCGGGAGAAGGACAGCAAGCGCACCACCCGCAGAATGCGGGCCAAGCGGGCGATCATGCCCATGGGGCCGATGGCCGGCAGGGCGGACACCGCCACGACGATGAAGTCGAAGAGATTCCAGGGATCCTTGAAGAAGTTCCCCAGCGTGGGGTAGTGGGCCAGCAGGCGGACGGTGATTTCGAAGACGAAGATCGCCAGGATCGTGATCTCCAGGACGTTGATCAGGTCGCCATGGCGTTCCTCAACGGTCGGATTGGTCTCCACGCCGAGCAGCACGGCGTTGCCGACGATCAGGGCAATGATGAAAGCCTGGAAGCGGGGATTGTCAGCGATGGCGCGGCACCAGGTGCTCATGAGAGGTTCCTCGTCGCAAGGGGCTGCACGAATAGCAACGCAACGGCAAAGGCAGCGTTCTCTGCCGGGACTGTGTGCCGGGACTGTGTGCGGGGATGTCTACCGGGATTGTGTATTGATCCGGCCGCGCACGGCGACCCGTCCTGGGGCTTCCATTTGACCGCGGGCCGCGTGAATTACAAGTCCCTACCGGCAGATGCTGACCGAATTCTTGCGAATTCGGCCGCGTGGAACGGCGCCGCCGGGTTCGGAGTGGTGGTTGGGGGTTCTGGGGCAGCGCCATGAACGGTTGCGGAAAACCTGCTACAATTCCAGGGACATTGGCTTTGCAGCAGCGCGCCATCTCCCGGCTGTTGGTGGGAGTCGGAGTTCTCTGATGGCTGATCATTCCGTTTGCTGGCATGACGGCATGTTCATGTGGCCGCACCACATGCAACAGGAGGAGCGCTTGCGGCGCGCCGAGCTGGCGCGTCAGAGCAAGTTCAACCTGCACCATAACTGGGGACTGCGAAGGCTCGACCTGGACGTGGAGGCGCTGAAGAAAGGCCGGCTGGTCATCCGCAGGCTGCAGGCCCGCTTGAGCCACGGCACGCTCGTGGACCTCCCCGACGACGCGTCGCTGGACGTTCCCGATCTGGTCAAGGAGCTGGACGCGCAAGACCCGTTGACCGTGTACGTCGCCGTGCCGCTCTTGCGGCCGACGGAGGTCGATGCCGATGAAGCGGCGGCCGCCTCGGGTGTGTCCGCCGAGCCGGCGGCCCAGGACAACCGGCCCGGCTCGGAGGTCCGCTTTTCGACGGAATTGACGGAAGTCTACGATGAAAACACGGGGGGAGACCGGCAGCAAATCACGATGCGGCGGCTGCGCGTCAAGCTGCTGCTGGGGTCCGATCCAGCCCAGACCGGCTATGAGAAACTGCCGATCCTCCAGGTCCAGAAGAACTCGGGCCCCGAAGGTCCGCTGCGGCTCGACGACACCTACATCCCGCCCTTGCTGGCCTGCGACGCCTGGGAGCCGCTGGCCAAGGGGATTCTGCAAGCGGTCTACCACCGGATCGGCGCCCATGTGGACCGGCTGGCCAAGCAGGTGGGCAAATGGCGGATCACCTTCGAGACGACCAACCCCGGCGACGCGATCATGCTCGCCCAGTTGACGGCATTAAATGAAGCCTACGCGCTGCTCAACGTCATCGCCTTCGCGGAAGGCATCCACCCGCTGCAAGCGTATTGCGAGCTGTGCCGTCTGGTCGGCGAGCTGTCGATCTTCCAGCACGAGCGCCGCGTGCCGGACCTGCCCAATTACGACCACGACCGGCTCGGCTACTGCTTCTCGCGCGTCAAGCAGTACTTCGACGCCTTCGAGCTCGGCCCGCAAGGGTGCGAGGAGGAGCCGTTCGTGGGCGACGCGCTGCGCCTGCAGGTGCCGCTCAAGAGCCACTGGCTGGGCGCCACCTACGAGATGTACGTCGGCGTCTACAGCCCGGCGTTGAAATCCGACGAGGTGGTGCGCGTGCTGACCCGCGGCGGCCAACTCAAGATGAAAATCGGCAGCGCCGCCCAGGTCGACCGCATCTTCGAGCGCGGCGACGCCGGCTTGCAGTTCAAGCCGGTGGACCGGCCCACGCGCGACCTGCCGGTCATCGCCGACCAGACCTACTTCGAGATCCAGCGCGACGCCCGCCGCGACGAATGGGCCAACGTGCAGAAAGACCTCAAGCTGGCCATTCGCCTCAACCAGCATCACCTCGTCCTCAACGAGCAGGGCAACATCCAGGGGCAAACCGAGGTCAAGATCAAGCTCGCCAAGGGCGACCCCGTGCCCATGCGGTTTGTGCTTTACTTGGTGCCGACGCGCGCCTAAACTGATCGATCTGAACCCTATCGTTGGCAAACGGCGGTCCGCAGGCGCCGGCCGTTGGTCCTGCTGGCCTTGTGGTGCATCATGCGTCAAGAAGTCGCCGACCTCGCCTTTCCGATCCTTCGCGCCGGGATTCTGCTTCGCAAGCGCCTGGGCACGCGCAAGGCCGACGAGATGGACATGCAGCGCGAGCAGGAAACGCTCAAGATGCTCCTCAACAAGCGCCCGCCGGAGGAGGCGGCCGTCGATTTCCTCGGCGACGCGCGCTTCGCCGATCCGCGCCGCAGCATCGATTCGCGCGGCGACGCCTTCCTGGGCATTCGCTATGCCTTGACGTGCTGGCTCGACGAGATCATCATTCAGGACGACATCCCCTGGAAAGACCAGTGGAACGAGAACAAGCTCGAGGAATCCGACAGCCTGTTCCGCACCAACGATCGCGCCTGGAAATTCTGGGAGCAGGCCAAGCTGGCCGCGGCCCGCGGTCTCCGCGACGCCCAGGAGGTCTTCTACCTGTGCGTGCTGCTGGGCTTCCGCGGCAACAAGGAAGGCGAGCCGGCCCAGCTTCAGGAGTGGCGTCAGGCGGCCGAGGCCCAGCTGGAAGAGCGCTCGTTCTCGCCGCCGACCGAGATCAAGCCGAAATACCGCATGCGGCGGCTGCGCGGCGTCCGCCGCAAGCAGAGCATGCTGGTGTTCGCGATCATCTCGGCCATGATCATCATCGTGATGGTCGTTTCCATTCTTTTCTATCCGCGCTAGCGGCCGCCTGGCGGCGCCGGCGGCGCAGTCAGTCCGGGCGGCAGGTTGGCGCGGCGCGTTCACTACGCGGGAGGGCATCACATGTTCAGTTTCTTCGGCAAGGCCTTTCGCGCCATCGCCGGCATCTGGTTCATTCAGTACGCCTGGGACTATATTTCCGGCGCTCTCTCCCTGATCGTGCCGATCGGCAAGGCCGTCGTCGTCCCGCGGCGGATCTGGTGGATCCTGCACGTCATCCTGGTCGCCGCGGCGATGGTTGGGCTCTACTTTCTGCAGAAGTGGCTGCAAAGCAAGGGGCTGGGCGTTCGCGCGCCCTGGCCCGAACTGGAAGACTACTGGCTGGTGATCCTGGGCCTGACCATCTACGCCATTAGCTGGATCCTGTGGTGGATCTGGCGGTTGCTCATCGACGACGTGCCGTCCTACCATCCCGACATCGACGCTGCCTGGGAGGAAGCCAAGGCAGCGCTGCAAACGGCGCGGATCGATCTGCGGAACCGGCCGCTGTTCCTGATCCTGGGCCGTCCCGAATCGGGCGAGCGCAACCTGTTCGACGCCGCCGAGCTGAAGCTGGAAGTCAAGCCGACCCCCGCGGATCCGCGCGCCCCCTTGCGCGTCTGCGCCGACAACGCCTCGATCTTCGTCACCTGCGTCGGCGTGTCCCTGCTGGGCCGGCTGGCGGGCGTCCTGGCGCTCGAGGAGATGGGCCAGGGCGAGAGCGTCGCCGGCGACGGCGCGCCGCGCGACGACGGCACCCACACGATCGTCCCCAGCCGCGGCCATCGTCAAATCGTCGAGGACCTCGAGGAGCTCGGCAAGTCGTCCACCACCCTGCAGCGCCGCCGGCTCCGCCGCGCCGCCCAGCTTCCCCTGGGACCCGATTTCCTGGCCGATCCCGCCGAAGTGCGCCGCCGCAAATCCCGCCTCGGACATCTGTGCCGCTTGATCGCCCGCGATCGCGAGCCGTTCTGCCCCATCAACGCCATCATGCTGCTGGTGCCCATGGGCGGCACCGACACCGACCGCGACGCCCAGCAGACGGCTGACGCCGCCCAGGGCGACCTCGAAACCGTCCGCAACATCTTCCAGCTCGAATGCCCGCTGCTCACCGTGCTGGGCGACATGGAGACGCTGCCCGGGTTCGGTCAATTCATGCAGGGGCAATCCCCCGAGGATCACAAGCGCCGCCTCGGCCAACGCTACCCGCTGGCCACCAACCTGCGGCCGGAGCAAACCGTGAAACACATCCGCGAGTCGATCGCGTTCCTGAGCAATGATTACGTCCAGCAGAGCATCACCAAGCACTTCCGCTTCGAAACCGCCGAAGATCAACCGGGCGTGGGCTCGTTCTTCGAAGGCAATTCCGCGCTCGTGCTGCTCATGGATGAAATGCGCATGCGTGCCGGCCCGCTGGGCCGCGTCATCGAACAGGCGGTCGCGGGCGACAAGCACCTCTGGAGATACGGGGGCTGCTACCTGGCGGCCACCGGCGACCGCGGCCAGCAGGCCTTCGTGCCGCAGTTGTTCGAGCGGCTCTTCAAAGATCTGCGCAACTGCGTGAACTGGACCGACCAGATCCTGAACGAGGACGTGCAGGCCGAATCCCAGCGGCGCACCGGCTACATCCTCATCGTCCTGGCCTGGGTGGCGGCGATCGCGTGGGTGCTGTGGGAGCTGGGGTACTTGTTCCCCCGTTGACGAGCGCCCTGCCATACTTGCCAACTTGCCACGCTTGCCAAGTTGGTTCCGACGCAAGACCACCGAACGGGAACAACCATTCCCATACAGCCACCAAGAATCCCTCGCTTTGCTTGACCCCGTCTTGGCCACTAATGCTCCATACCAGAAAGGGCACCCATCTCTCTGTCCACGCCCCCTTGAAGTCTTCAATTGCGCGGCGCGCTGCAAGATACTCGGCCAGCATGTCCAGGGAAAATCGAACTCGATCCGGCTCAACCGCTCGGAGAACGTTCAAGCGCACCTCGAGATAAGCGATCATCTCCTTGGTGATCGCATGAGCGAGTATCCTCTTCTTTTCCACAGATCCGGGCGAGAGCCGGCTCTGCTGCGAAGTCACTGAAAGCCAGGCGATCTCTGTCGCCGCGTTTTCCACTGCTTCGTAGGGTTGGCGATCGTCCTTCGAAATCGACAGGTTCACCAGACGGAGATGGTTGCGCATGAGGTCGGGGATCGTCTCCGGCAAGTCCAACTCCACCCGCTCTTTTTTTGCGACGGCTTGCTTGAGGTAGTTCACAAACAATAGAGCAGGAATGCCTTGATCACGGTCACGAACTACCTTGCACAACCCGTCGGGGATGAGCTTAACTTCCTTATCATCGAAAAGCATTGGTTTCTCGACTTGTTCCAGGTACGCGCACACAAAGGACAATTGTGCCTTGCGAGGAATTGGCAAGGACTCGATCGGCTGGCTTGGAGCAGCACTCAGGCGGCTGCTGCTTCCCTCGGCTTGGCGGCGCATTGTGAAGATCATCGCCCTCACCGGAAATCCGCCGGTTCCCAACTTGATAAGGTCTTGAGACGCTGTCGGCATTTCCGAGTAGCCGTCCACGATCACCAGCAGCCGCCCTTGAAGAAGCAACTGTCTTACAAACTCGCCGGACAGCGTTTCTGGCAAGCCTGTCAGGGATTCCAGTTCTCCCCGCACACCATCGATAAACGCGTCATGAGGGTCGGGCTTCTTCTCTGGCCACAGTCTCGCGAGAAACTTGCGCCACCAACTGGGCGCCGATGCCTCGTCTTCGGTGGGCACGGGCTGGCCTGTTTCTTGGACCCTTAGCTCGTCCAGCAAGATGGGCAACATGAGATGCTTAGTCAAGCGTTGGTCGGGCGGCTCGTGCATGGCCCAAAAGCCAATCTGACATGCCAGCGTCGTCTTCCCGACCCCTGCCTCCCCGCTAATGAGGAGGTTGCGCGACCCAGATGCGCGAAATTGGTCCGTCAGGTTCTCGGCTGTCAGGATGATGTTCTTCCGCTCGCCCAACGTAACCGGCATCGGGATTGGGTTTGCGCGCGCCTTAACCGTCGGTTTTGCGTGATAGCGCCCCTCCGACCCTTCGGCACCCCGTACAGCATGAATCTGCCTTTCCACCCAGGCATCCAAGACTTTCGGGTGATAATTCAAGGACTCGATCCTCAAGATCCAGCGCAGCGACAGCGTGATGCCAACGAACGGTATGGTAACCTGAAAATGACGAAGGTCATCGTTCATTCGCAAGAACCAGATTGGAAACGCCAGGAAGATGATTTTGCGGATTCCCAACCACAGCAAATACGCTCCGACAATCAGAGTAGCCGGATGGCTCAGAAAGGTCCTCCATTTGTCGAGGAGTTGCGCCCGTTCTCTGTCCTCCAGCGCCCTCTTGCCCCGCTCAAGGGGCGCTAGAATTTCTGTCTTGAACCGGGTCTCGGTCCGCCTTTCCTTATCATCGAGAATCTCCTTCTTGACGGAGTCCAGGACCTGCAAGACATCCGAGAATGTTTTCGTCGATGCCCAGTCTTCAGCCTCTTGCAGCGCTGGAGACAGCTTCGCGAGCGCGCTGGCTGCGGACCAGCGAACCTTGGACTCATGCTTGGCCTTCACGAGTTCTACGATCGCCTTCAGGCCGTCTGGGTCAACGAAACCAATGTCGCCGAGAGCCACGACTGTCGCCCCGACGACAGACTCAGCTGGATCGCGAATAAGAAGTATCAGCTTTGGCACAGCCTCTTTGGCCTCTGGTCCGATACAGCCCAAAGCCGAGATTGCTCCCCCTCTTATCTCTACATTGTGGCTATCCAGCAACAGCATCAACTTGGGAACAGCCGGTTTCGCTTCCGAGCCAAAACAGGACAACCCACCAAGGATCGCCATTTGCAGCGTGGGCGGCGCCTTATCAAGGAGGTCGATCAGCCTGTCCATGTCCTGGTGGGGTATCTTGTCGATGTTGGCGAGCGCGACGAGTGCCGATCCGCTGACTCTTGGATCATGACTATTGGAGAGCGCCTTGATGTCGTCAAGCGCCTCCTTCGCATCAGGGCCGATCAAACGCAACAGCAGGAGCGCGTTCGCCTTCGCGGCGTGCTCCGGGTGCTTAAGAACCGGTCTTAAGTGCGCGACGGCCTCCTTGGTCTTGTCTTTTGGTATTTCACCAAGGGTCATGATGGCTTCGAGTGCAGCGCTCTTAACTTGGATGTTAGCGTCGCCCAACCTGTCAATTAACCACGGCACGTGCTTCTTTGCTAGGTGACTGCTCTCAACCAATGCTCGGATCAAAAGATGCGTAAGCATAGGGTCTTGGCATCGCGAGACTCCCAAAGCGGCTCAGCGGCATCCTCAGGCAATGCGCCACGCTGTGCAATACGGGCCAACGAGCCGGCTGCGTTTACCTTGACCCCTGGATCCTTGTCGTCCTTGAGTAGCTTGACAAGAGCTTTCGTCATGTCCTTGGCGGGTGGGTCTAACCGTCCCACTGAGTTGGCTGCAAGCCCTCGTACCAACGGGTCACCGTGGGCCATGAGACGGTCTAATACGGGGATCGCTTCCTGAGGCACCAGCTGAATCTGAAACAATGCATTGGCGATAGTCTCTTTGAGTTCGCCATCCGCTTTAGGACTATCGAGAGCTTCAAGGATCTCTGGAACGGCTTTCCCTGCCGCAGGACCCAGCTTTCCAAAAATGAAGCACACCCCCCGTTTGACCTCGGGGCTGTCGTCTCTCTTCAAGAGGGGTTTGAGGTGACCGACAACGGGGGGCCCAAGTTTCACAAGCTCGTCGATCGCCTTGATGCGTTCAAAATACCCCTGCTTGTCGAGTATCACCTTGCGTGCGAGCAGTTCTCGCCACTTGCTCAAAGGCTGTCCGCCAAGCACTGGATCATGGCCGGGTATCTGCGCCTTTGGACCCACGTGACACAAACAGAGATAGGCAACTGAAAAGGCCAGGATGCGCGCGCGCATGTGGACGCTCATGGAGTGGGCAGCGAGGACCACTGCGAATTTAGAGTTCCTGCCGTGGATAGTACCGAAGCTTGCTGAGAAACAGCAAGTAAAAAATTGGCTCTTCCGTTTATCATCGCCGCCCGCGAGTACAACGCCGACCAGATTCGTTTTCTGCGGTCGGTGCAGAAAGTCTTCTTGAAGAATCGCAATCTGGTCGAGGCTGATTTGTACGAGCCGCCGCTGACGGTGTTTGGACGCAACGCGGTGGAGCGGTTTTTCACGCCGGGGGAGGTGCGTCAGTTGCTGGAGCTGCTGGAGACGCTGGCGGCGTAGGCTAAACGTTCGACCCCGAGACCGCTTCAAGAAAGCCCTTTCCCAGAGCTTCACGGCACTTGCCCACGATGTAGCTCTGCGGAAACCGCGGCTTGATCCTGCGCACTTGCTCGGCAAGCTCTTCCAAAGAGACGCTCTTTTTTTGCTGGCGCCAGTCCCCATTGTTTCGCAAACTCTCCGAAAGCCGCGCGTTTTCGGGTGAGCGGTTCTTCACACCGGAGGAGATTCGAGAGCTTCTGGAACTGGTGGAGACACTGTCGGCCTGATGAGACCATCAACGCCAGTGGTTGAGAACGACGAACTCGTCTTGAATTGGTACGCCGGCCGCTTCGAGCTTGCGAACCGCGCTCACGATGCCCTTGGGCGTCAAGTCGCGCGTCGGATCGTTGTCTTGGCGCACCACGAAGATGCCCGGATGACGGCCCTGAGCCTGCTTGAGCAAGTTGTGCAAGATCCAGAAATCGTCGTGATTCTTGGTGACGCAGACCCGACCATCGGCAATGGCGCGTGTCAAGTGGACGGGATCCGGCGCTCCCGACATGCCGATGTCGCCGGGCATCTGCACGTCATGCGCCGCCTTGCGAAGCAATTTCGCGAGCAGCGGCCATGCCGTGTCGTCGTCAAGATACAGTCTCATGAATTCAGAATACGCGCGACCTGTTCGGGCGGCACGACCTTGAACTTGCCTCCGTACTTGTAGTCCGGATCATTCATGCCGCTCGCTTCCATGAGCCGCTGCTCGCGCGCCAAGTCCTGGGCAATTTCCGGCGGATTGCCGTGGCAATAGGCGATGGCTTCCTTGACCGCCGCGAGCGGCAGCTTGAACTCCGCCGCGATCTCCTCCGGCATCATCGGGTCTTCGGCGCTCATGTACATGCCGTAAAGGACGCGGGCGCGAATGCGCGTGCCCTTGACAAAGAGTTGCTTGTAGCACGACTTCGGGTTCGGCGACAGGTGTTGCCAGGTGATGGCTGCTGATGGGTTCATGACGAGATTATACCACGTGGCCGCTCGACCGTCACAGCCCGCTCGTGAACGCCCGGTGCAGCAGCGTTTGAAACAAATCATGAGAGCTTGTGAAAAATCGGGACAGGCACCGGCCTCGTCCACGATTGCCAACGTTTTTCGAGGGACCGCCGCAGCCAGTCCCCATTTTTTCACAAACTCTGACTGAAAGGACAGGCGCCGGGCCGCCGGCGCCTGTCCCTTGTTGTTGACCAACTCTCAACGCGGCCGCGTTAGAAGCGGTAGCGAAAGTCAAAGCGATACAGCTGATCGGGACCGTGGTCGGAGACGCCGATGCCCATGCCAAAGCCCAGGTCGAGCTTGTTGCACAGCGACATGCGCAGGCCCGGGCCGAGATGGAGCATCGAGTGGCCGCCGGCGTTCTCGATCACGCCCGCGGGCGTGGTGAACAGGCCGTCCTGGAACGAGACGCCGTTGAACTCGAACGTGCCGACGACCGCGCAGGCGTCGTTGTGGGCCCGCCAGAACAGGTGATTGACGCTGAAGTGGTAATGGATGGCGGCGCCGGCGTGGTTGTTGTCGCCGCCCAGCGGGATCCATTCGGCCACCTGCGTCTGCAGGTAAGTGGCGTTGGCCAGCTTGACGGTGGTCAACAACGACGGCTCCAGCGACACGTGGCCGGTGCCCAAGCCCTTGCCGAAGTTGCCGGACAGGATGTAGGTCTTGAACTGAAAGGCGATCTGCAGCAGCTCGCAATCGAGCAACAGCGACTTGGTGCCGAGATTGAGGTCGCCGAAGTTCGACGCGTTGGGGTTGTCCTGCGGACCCACCTGGCGAAACGGCGTTTCGACGAAGAAGCTGAAGTTGCCGGTGGCGGTTTCCTGATAGATCGACAGCTCATGGAAATCGACGCTGCGTTCGGGGTTGTTGGGCCCTTTGGCGCCGATCCTGGCCCAGAAGTACTCCGCGGTGTCCGGGAAATGGTAGTTCAACTGGGCGTCCCAGCGGATCCGCGTCATGGTGACCGGACGGGCGCCGTCCTGGTAGAAGGCGGCGTTGGCTTCGAGGAGATAGCGCGGCTCGTAGCACTGATCGGGGCAGCAGATGCAATCGTAGAGGCCGCCGATGATGCGGCCCCAGACGGTGTCGTAGTTGCACCACGAGCAGTTCTGGCGTCCGGGGACGCACTTGCCGTTGGCGCAGCTGCCGCCGCCGCTGAGCATGGGTCCCAGCAGGCCGCCGCAGCCGGTGCACGAGGCCTTTTTCACGTTGGGGTCGTGGATGGCGCGCGTGGCGGGATTGGCGGTTTCCTTGGCGGCGCCGGCCGGGCTGGCCTCGGCGGCCTGCGGTTCGATCGCCGGCAGCTCGGCGACGGCCGGTTCGATGGCCGGCTCGGCCGCCGCGTCGATGGCTGCTGCCTCGGCCTGAGCCGGCTCTTGATCGGTGGGCGCCGGCGCGGGCAGCGTATCGACGACAGGCGGCCGGGGCGCCTGGCCTTGAACGATCCCCGCCTGGGAAGCCAGACCAAGGAATAAGGCAGCCAGGCCGCGCCCCAACCACTGCCGAATTCCATTTGCGTGCTGAAGAATCACGAGCATGCTCCTTCCATGGAATGTACTGATGTTGGACTCGACTCGCGGTCTGGACGAGACAGCGTCTCGATCAAACGCAGCCACGCGGCGATCCACTCGACTGTGTCACAATGAGAGGCTGTACGAAAGGGGGTCAGACCTTTTGGAACAACCTCTTGCGTGGAGTAGAATCGTCGCGAGATTCGCCGGCGCGGCCTTCCCGCAGCCCATCCTGGGCCGGGGGACATTCCAGCGCGGCGTGGAACGATCCGAGGGCAGGTTCTTCAAGGGGTACAATCTTTCTCGACGTTCACGGGCTGGACAGTTGCTGTCGAGCGGCGAATTTGGTGGAGATTGGCCACGGCCGGCGCCTGTCAAAACGCTACGGCAGGCGTTCCTGCTATGCCGCGAGCAATCCGGATTGGCGGCGCCCTGCGTACAACAGCTGCGGCGGGCACAATCGCTGCGGTCGCGACGCCCGGCACAATCGGATCGCGGCGCCTGTTTCATGAGCAAATCCGGCTCCGGGTTGTGCGAACCATGCTGACTTTGCGGGCTGCCGGCGCGGCGTCGGCCGCCGCCGAGTTCCTACCTTGCTGGAGATTCAGAAATTGCCGGCCGAAGTTACCCGTGGAGAATGCGGCAGGTCGAACCTCAAGGGGAAAATCGGTTCGATCGAATTTCGCGAGACATTCGAATTGTTCCGAACCGGTCGTGCCAGCGCCTCGGCGAAACCTCGTCGTGGCGAGCTGCGCCTCGGCGGACCTTCGTCCTGGCGAGCCGGCAGGCCGGCGTCGTGCCCAGCCATGGTGACGGCGCGCACGGCGGTTGTGTCAATCTCTGCCTCGCCGGAAAAGGAATTCCAGGCGAATCAAAGGAACATAAGGAAGGAACCCCGAAATGAAGCGTTCTTATTGGATAGCACTGTTCATGGGCCCGGCCCTGATCGCGTCGGCCTGGGCGCAAGTGCCGGGAATTCCGACCGCGCCGGGGATTCCGGCAGCGCCGGCCGCGCCGGCGGCGGCGGCGCCGCGCAACATCTGGAGCTTTTTCACGCGGACGCCCGAGCAAAAAGCCGCGCACAAGGATTGCTTCTGCAATTCGCCCCTGGGCAAGATGGCCACGAGCGCCATCGGCCCCATATCGGCGTTTTCCGGCGGTCTCATCGGCCAGGACCGCTGCGCCCAGAAGGCGATCGAGGACATCCTCAGCGACCCGGCCAAGGAAGGCAGCGCCGAAGCCGTCGCCGCCGGCATCAAGAAGAGCGAGGCCGAGGCCAAGGCGCGGCGCGCGGCCGTCCGCTTTCTGGGCACCGTCGATTGCAGCCGCTTTCCCGACGCCGAAGGCGTGCTGATCAAGAGCTTGCTGGAGGATACCAACGAATGCGTCCGCTACGAAGCCGCCCTGGCCTTGCAGAGCGGCTGCTGCTGCACCAAGAAAGTCGTCAAGGCCCTGACCGACTGCATCTCGGGCAAGAGCCCGGTTCCGGAAAGCTCGGAACGGGTCAAGACGGCCGCGGCCGAGGCGCTGAGCCGTTGCGAAGTCGCCGTGACGCCCACGGAGATCGACCTCAAAAAGCAAGACGAGCTGAAGAAAGTCGAGCTGAGTCCGGCGGATTACCACAAGCGCGTCAGCCAGCTCACGCGCGCTGAAGTCATCGAGGAGGCTCGACAGGTCCTCGCCGACTACCGCACGCAGCCCGCTGCCGGCGCCCCGGCGCTGCCGGCGGGTTACCAGCGGCCGACCAGTGTGGCCGCGATCCTGTCCAACGCCTTTTCGGGCCCGCGCGGCATGGACGCGGTTGCGGTGGAGACGGCGCCGCCCAGCACCGTGGCGCAGCCTGGCGCCGAGTCGCCGGCCGAGCCCAGGGTCATGAATGCCGTGTTGACATCGCACGCCAAGGGGCCGGCGGCGGCAGCGGCCGAGGTCCCGTATTCGGTCCAGACCGAGCGCAGGCCGTTCTTCAGCAATATCACCCGCGCTCTCAAGGGCAAGCAAACCGGACGGATGATGATGGCGGCCCCGGTTGTCGCGGCCCCGGTTGCCACCGCTCCGGTCGCCACTGCTCCGGTCGCCACTGCTCCAGTGGCCGCCCCAGTGGCCCCCGTGGAGCTGTCCGGCCCCAACTCGGTCGCGCCCCTGACTCCCCAGGCGCCTCCGGAAGCGCCGGCAACTCCGCAAGTGTTGGTGATCACCCCCGAAGGCCAACCCCAACCGGAGCCGGCAACGCCGACAGTATCCGATCCCACGCTGCTCCCGCCGCTGGCCGTGCCCGCGCCGCAAGGCAGCCAGGAGTCCGCGCCGATGCTGCCCGGTTTTCCGAGCCAGCCGCCCGCCCAGGAACCGCCGGCTCAGGAACCGCCGGCTCAGGAACCGCCGGTCCAGGAACCCACGATCCAGGAACCCCCGGTGCAGGAACCCCCGGCCCAGGCGCCGCCGGTTCAGGCGCCGCCGCGGCTGTAAGCGACATGGGTGTTCGTATCGACTCCGGCCGGGCCTTCCCGGCCGGAGTTTTTTTGCCGCGCCGCATCGTATCCGCAGCGTCGCGCATTACGTATCGCCGATCAAGAAAAGCTCGCCGAAGTCGTAGCCGATCCCATCTTCGCCGGCCGCCAGCACGATCGCGCCGATCAAGTCACTGTCGAGCAGCGAGCCCCGTGGCGTGCCATTGACGGCGCCGACCGTCTCGCTGCCGTCCACCCACCCTTGCGGCTGCATCTCGAAGAGCTCGTAGGTTCCCGGCCGCAGGTTGGTGAACCGGAAGTTGCCGTCGGCGTCGGTTTCGGCCATCAACATGACAGCGCCCCGGTCGTCGAAGCCGGAAAGGAAGATCACCACGTTTTCGATGCCCGGCTCATTCTCGTCGCGTACGCCGTTGCTGTTCAGGTCCTCGTACACGCTGCCCGCGATCGAGCTGGGCGCGGCCAGCGAGCCAAGGCTGAGCGTGTCCAGCTCATAAATGTTGCCCAGTCCTTGCGTGCCGAACTCGGACTTGCTCAGGTCGCCGTCCGTCGCGCGATAGGGCGAGCCGGCCTCGTTCTGGGTGTACTCGTCGTTCCAGAGATAGTTCCCCGGATCCTGCAGCCCCTTGTTGGCTTCGACGGTGAAGTACGGCAGGTTGCCGAGATCCGCGTCGCCGAAGCCCACGGCCTTGTAGTCCAGGGCGAACTCGACCACGGTCGGGTCGGTCGGGCTGATGCGAACCCAGAGCACCTTTTTGCCCGAACCGAGCTTGCCGTCGGCGGCCAGCACCTGGTCGTAGCCGTTGCCGCTGACCTCGCTCTCCTGGTCTTCCTTGGACACGTCCAGGCCCGCGCCGCCGACGTCGCCGTTGCCGTCGCGGTAGATGAACGTCCCCACCGTGCCGAACTTGGTGTTCGGCGAGTTCTTCAGCTGCGGTTGATCGGCGACGACGAGCAACCCGCCGCCGCCGTCCGCTTCCTGGGCGATGCGGAAGCCGTAGCGGTAGACCAGCCCTTCGGAGGCGGCGCCCCCGTCGGCAGTGAGCTTGTCGAGGCCTGCCAGCTGGATGGCGACGTAGAGGAAATTGGCGTCGAACCCGGCACGGGCCTCGACAATGTCCAGGTTCTGGAAGTACTCGGCGGCCGCAAACTCCTCGATGCCGCCTGACACGGCGCGGACCTGGTAGGTCTGGGCCGTCGGCCGTTCGTAGACGTCATTCTGGTAGCTGTCGGCGTTGGGGTCGATGGTCCAGTAGCGCTGGCCGTCGGCCGCGATGAAGGCGTTGTCGTCGGTGACTTCATCGCCGAAGGTCGCGGTATAGACCGGGGCGAGTGCCGCGGGCGTGGCGCGGTCTTCCAGCGTTTCGACCGAAGGCCGCCAGCGTCGCTTCGCGGACCCGACCGTCCGGGTAGGCGTCCGGGTGGGCGTCCGGGTGGGCGCGGAAGCGTGAAACAGGCGCGTGATCCATGACATTGGTGCATCTCCTTGGGAAAGCGATGAAACGAAAGCGGGCCGCGACTCACGCCGGCGCAGACGGGGCGACGGGGGTTGCGAGAAGCGAACCGAAGATAGTTGACGGGAGTTGATTGAGTCTAGGATACGCAAACGGACGTGTCAAACCTGCCCGGCCGCTCTCGTCCACCCTCGCCTGGGTAGACTACCCATTTTCCGCAAACCCAGGCACACCCGCACAACCGTTCGCTCGCCGGTTGCTCTTCGCGCCGCCGCGGTCCAACGATATGAAGCTCTCGCCACGCAGACCGGAACAACCTCGGAGTCTGCTGCACGGCGCCGGCGCGGCAGGTTGGAGTGGGACCCAATGGCACGGACGTTGGCCTTCATCAATCCGCGGTTGACCACGACCAACGTGGGCGACCTGTTCATCGAAGACAGCGCCAAACGCGTCCTCAGCTACGACCCCGACACCAGCTTCGACGTCGATCCGCGGCGGCCGATCAGCCCGGCCGAGCTCGAGCGCATCAACCGCGCCGATGCCGCCGTCATCCTCGGCACCAACTTGTGGTACCGGGAAATGCCCAGGCCCAGCCGCTGGCAGTTCCGGCTCGACGACCTCAAGCGCATCCGCGTGCCGATCATCCCGCTGGGCGTCGGCACCACCCGGCATGACGGCGAAGACAACGGTTTCGAGCCCGAGACGCGCGAACAGCTCCGCGTGATCCACGCGAGCTGCACCCTGGCGAGCGCCCGCGACCCGCGCACGGCGGAGGCCCTGGCCGAGGCCGGCATCCGCAACATCGCCGTCACCGGCTGTCCGACGCTGTTTCGCACGCTGCGGCCGGCCTGGACGCTGCGGCGGCGCACCGACACCCGGCAGGTCGTGCTGACCGTTCGCAAAGGCCAGCGGCACAACGTGCAGGATTTGCTGCGCCTCGCCCGGCGCCGCGGCTTGCAGCCGGTCGTGGCGGCCCAGCAAGATCGCGATCAGTTCCTGGCCCGGCCGTCGCTGTTCTTCCGGGCCGCGGCGCCGACCTTGTTTCGCTTCGAGATGCCGCCGTACCTGCGCCTGGTCGACGCCAGTTGCGGCGCCCTCGGCTGGCGCCTGCACGGCAACATGCTGCACCTCGCCCACGGCCGGCCGGCGATCCTGATGTCCAACTGCTCGCGCGGCGCCTCGTTCTGCGAATTGTTCGGCCTGCCCGTGGTCCCCAGCCCCGATCATTGCCGGCTGGGGGACACCGTCCTGTCGGAAATGCTCGATCGCTTCTTCGACGACGACACCTTCGCTCCGCTGGCGAAGCGCTACGGCCCCGTGCGCGACGAGATGATCCGGTTCCTGGAAGCGAACGAACTGGAACACAACCTGCGGCCCGCGCCGGTCCTCACTGCGGCGTGACAAGATCAGTCATTCGTCATTCGTCGTTCGTAGTAGCAACGATCGGTGCGATCGGTGAGTCTCTTGGCCATCGATCGCTAATGACTAATGACTGATTCCAACGAATTCAAGATGATCGCCTGCTCCAGCTCGCCCGGCTTGAAGCCGAACGGGCCGCGGCCGCCTTTATAAACCACCTTGCCGGCGCGGTCGATGAGATACAGGCGATCGGGCATGCCGCTGTAGAGGTGGCCGACGCGGTCGTCGAAGTCGTCCACCAGCAGCGGCATGGTGATCTTCAACTTCTCACAACACTGCGTCGCCACCGCGGTGCGCTCCGCGAACGATTTCGGCTGCGCGAAGGCCACGCCGTCCTTGTCGTTGGACTTCATGCGCCAGCCATCGGTCGGATGGGCTTCGCGGACGTAGACCGCCAGAAACTCGACGCGATCGCCGTAGCGTTGCTTCAAATCCTCCAGGGACCCGAACTGGGCCCGGTAGGGGCCTCAGGTGAAGCTGCCGAAGATGAGGGCCACCGGCTTGTGGCCGCGGAAGGAGCGCAAGTTGATCTTGGTCTTGCCGTCGTGGGTGGGCAACGTGAAGTCGGGGGCGAAGTCGCCGAGGCGCGGGCCGGGAAACGGCGAGCCCAACTCGCCGCGGTAGAGGCCTTGCAGCAGCGTCGTGGTCGAAGGCATGTCCGGCGGCGGTCCCTTGGGCCGCGGCGGCGGCGCCGGGAACAGCAGCTTGCGCAGCTCTTCGAGATCGAGGTCGCTGGTCCCCTTCGACAGCCGTTCGAAAACGGTGTTCCATTCGTCTTGCGAGAGCTTGCCGTTCCTGTCCTGATCGGCGCGCATCAGGAACATCCGTGCCATGGACGTTTTTTGCGCGAGCGGGCCTTTTTCGGACCAATCGAAATCAGCCGCGGTCCATCGGCCGTCGCCGTCGCGGTCGAGCCGGTCGAACGACGCCGGCGGCAAGCCGCTGTTCTGCGCCGACACGGCGCCGCGCTTGGCCGGATCGAGATGCTCCTGCACCCACGCCCAGGTGTAGCGCGTCTCGCTCGGCCCGAACCAACCGGCATTGCCGCTCAGATCGTTCCGCATGATCGCGAGCAGCATCCGGTTCCAATCGTCGGTCGCGGGCGTGGATTTGGTCGGCTGTGCGGGCAGCGGCTGTGCGGGCAGCGGCTGCGCGGGCAGCGGCTGCGCGGGCAGCGGTTGGCTGAACCACACGAGCAGGCCGCACACCGCGGCGCAACGTTGCGTGACGTGTTTCATGGGGCTGTTCTCAGGGGGACCACGGAACCACTGCATCATAACGTGCCCAAAACGCGGGCTCAAGTGCCTGCCCGCGCTCCCCATATCGTCCGAAGCCGATTTCGTCTACAATCACCAGCGGCCCCATCTGGAGATTCAGCCGATGCCGGTTCACGATTGGACGCGCGTCAGTGCCGGCACGTTTCATGACTTCCACGCGGCGTGGATCGTTCACCTGCGCGACGCGCTCAACGGCGGCGTCTTTTGATCAGGTTCCTGAAACTCGGCCCGAGTGGAATACCTATCCGTTCCACTACGATTTTCGCCTACACCTGGGCCACCGTTTCGTTTACATTGAAACGGTGTTGCAGAACGACGATCCGCGCGATCCGACGCTTCGCATCGTGAGCATTCATGATGTCTGAGATTGCTGCAAAGAACGGGTCCGACACGTTGGAACGCCCGTTTCCGTGGCGTTGTCCGCGCTGTCGCAAGAAGACCGTGCATCGGGTGACGATTCCCTATCAATGTCGGCGCAAGCACCTCAACGAGACGCTCACCGTGGTGGTGCCGGCCTTGGCCGTGCCCCAGTGCGCCGAATGCGGCGAACTCGTGTTCGATTACGTTGCCGAAGAGCAAGTCAATGACGCGTTTCGGCAACCGTGAGCGCGGCTGCCGCCACCCAACCGGCCAAGTCGGCGTCGGTCTGAATCCGGCGGCGTTGACAACGCGGGCATGGCACATAAACTTCTGCTCATCCGCAGCAGGAGATCCACCAGCGATGGAGCGCCACCCCGTGCCCGCACACGCCGCGCCCGAACCCGCGGTGCCCGAACCCGCGGTGCCCGAACACGCCGTCATCGACGGCGATTGCATCCGGGGCATGGAGTCTCTCGCCGCCGGGTCGGTCGATCTCGTCTTCGCCGATCCGCCGTTCAACATCGGCTACGATTACGATGCGTATGACGATCGCCGCTCCGAGCGCGCCTATCTCGACTGGAGCGAACGCTGGGGCGGCCAGGTGTGCCGGATTCTCAAGGACGCGGGCACCTTCTGGCTGGCCATCGGCGACGACTTTGCCGCAGAGCTGAAGCTGCTCTTCCAGCAGAAGCTCGGCCTGCATTGCCGCAGCTGGGTCATCTGGTACTACACCTTCGGCGTCAACTGCACGCGCAAGTTCAGCCGCAGCCATACGCACCTGTTCCACATCGTCAAGGACCCGAAGAACTTCACGTTCAACGACCAGGCCATCCGCGTCCCCTCGGCCAGGCAACTGGTCTATGCCGACGGCCGCGCGAACCCGAGCGGCCGGCTTCCCGATGACACCTGGATCCTGCGGCCGCAGGACATCGCCGAGGGTTTCCAGCCCGACGAAGACACGTGGTATGTGCCGCGGGTGTGTGGGACGTTCAAGGAGCGCGCCGGCTTTCACGGCTGCCAGATGCCGGAGCGGCTGCTGGCGCGGATCATCAACGTGTCGTCGAATCCCGGCGAGCTGGTGCTCGATCCGTTCGCCGGCAGCGGCTCGACGCTGATCACCGCCAAGAAGCTGGGCCGGCGGTGCCTGGGGTTCGAGCTGTCGAAGAACTACGCCGCCCGGATTCGGCAACGGCTCGACGAGACTCGCGAGGGGCAGCCGCTGGAAGGGGCGGAGGAACCCAAGCAGAGCGCGCCGACGACGGCCAACGGCCGGCGTTTGTCCAGCGTGAACGCCCAGGTCTCGAGCGCCTCCCGGAAGACCGTCAGCAAACGGCGCGGCCCGAAGCGAAGCAATGAATCCGGATTCGCAAACGGCGATTCTTAGGAAGGCGCCACGCGCCCCAGAGGGAAAGAATCATGCGTTTCATGCTCCTATCGGCGGCGTGGTTGATTGGAGCAACCGGCAGCGCTTTGGCGGATGAATGGCACCGCCGAGCTGGTGCACCAAGAAAAGCCCGGTTTCGGCGGCGTCTGCGGCGTGGTCGTGGATCGCGCCACGGGACACGTCTTTATCGACCTCAGCGACCGCGGCCTGTTTCGTTCGGCGGATCAAGGCCGCACCTGGCAGCGGTACGGCACGGCCGTCGTCACGGGGCGCACCGAAACGCCCGGCTGCTTGCTCATCGATCCGACGGGGAAAAGTCAGCGGCTGATCTTTCCGAAGGTGTACGGCGGTCCCATCGCGGTCGGCTCGACGGCGTCGGCGGACACGAAGCTCATGCATGCGAAGTCCGCGCATGTCGATTGGTGCGCCGTGGACTGGACCGACCCCGACATGAAGTTCGTGCTCGCGCTCAAGCACGAATCGGGCGGCCTGTTGCTGGTGTCGCGCGACGGCGGCAAGACGTTTACCGAGACCGGCAAAGGTTACGGCCCGGCGTGGGTCTTCGACGCCGACACCGCCGTGGTCGCCCTCGACAAAACGAAGGACCGGCCCAAAGGGGGCATCGTCCGCACGGCCGACGGCGGCAAGACGTTTGAACCGGCGGGCACGCAAACGCCCGTCGCCTTGCCGCGCTGGCGCGACGGCACGCTCTACTGGTTGGTTTCAGGCGCTCTGGTGAAGTCGACTGACAAAGGCACGTCATGGACCAAAGTCTGCGACGTCAAGGACGGCCGCTATGGTCCGGTGTTCGGCAAGCACGAAAAACACCTGTTCGTGTTGACAGGCGCGGGCGTCATCGCGAGCGCCGATCTCGGCCAGAGCTGGTCGAAGCCGGTGGCGTTGCCGAAAGCGCTGAAGGGCATTTCGGCGCTGACCTGGCTCGACTACGACCCGCGCGGCGACGTGCTCTATCTCATGCGGATGGGTTCCGATCTGTACAAGTTGCCGCGGGAGACGCCGCGCTGATGCCTGTCATGCTCCCTTGTCTGCACCCTGCCTGGCGACCCACATGACCGAGTGTGATTGGGCGGCATCCGAGCCTGAGCGCCAGCGAAGGGCCTTCGCTGGCGCTCAGGCTCGGATTGCCGATTCACGCACGGTGATTTAGAATCTCCCCATCGGAGCCACATCCCCCAAGGACCCATTCGCCGGGAGGGCGAATCATGGCAAGCATGCCAACCGCGCCGTCAAAGCCGTCAACCAAGAAACTCAAGCTCTCGCGCCTCTACAAGCCGGACGCGCTGTCGCTGGAAGACTGGCAACGCGAGCTGCGGCGGCAATTCGGCCGCGAGCAGCAATTCAAGATCGCCAACAAAGGCGAGCACCCGGTCTTCTCAGAGTTCGAGGTCGCCAATCCACAATCGAAGAGCGCCTATCGCGTCGTCATCCGCGGCCGGCAGCCCGGCGACAACTTCTGCACCTGCGGCGACTTCGCCACCAACACGCTCGGCACCTGCAAGCACATCGAGTTCGCCCTCGGCTGGCTGGAGAACCGGCGCGGCGGCAAGAAGGCGCTCGACGACGGCTTCCAGCCGCCCCACAGCGAGGTGATCCTGCATTACGGCAGCCGCCGCGAGGTCCGCTTCCGGCCGGGGAGCGACTGTCCCAAAGCCCTGGCGCGTCTGGTCGAGAGCTATTTCGGCTCGGACGGCGCGCTGTCGCAGGGAATGTACGCGAAGTTCGACACGTTCCTGTCCGAGGCGAGCGCCATCGACCACGAGCTGCGCTGCCGCGAGGACGTGCTCCAGTTCGTGGCGGAGCAGCGCGACGCCGACCGCCGCCGCGAGGTGATCCAGGAAGCGTTTCCGCGCGGCATCCACAGCGCGGCGCTCAAGAAGCTGGTCAAGGTCCCGATGTACGATTACCAGGCGGAAGGCGCCCTGTTTGCCGCGCGCACCGGCCGCTGCCTGATCGGCGACGAGATGGGCCTGGGCAAGACGATCCAGGCGATCGCGGCCGCGGAGATCATGGCCCGGCACTTCGGCGTCGAACGCGTCCTGGTCGTGTGTCCCACGTCGCTCAAGCACCAGTGGCAGCGCGAGATCGAGCGCTTCACCGACCGCGGCGTGCAGGTGATCGGCGGCCTGCGTCCGCAGCGGACCGTGCAGTTCGGCGAACAGAGTTTCTTCAAAGTCCTCAATTATGACACGGTGCATGCCGACCTCGATCTGATCGACGGCTGGAGCCCGGACCTGGTGATCCTCGACGAGGCGCAGCGGATCAAGAACTGGAGCACGCGCGTCGCCCGCAGCGTCAAGAAGGTGCAATCGCCGTACGCGATCGTGCTGACCGGGACGCCGCTCGAGAACCGGCTGGAGGAGCTGGTGTCGATCGTGCAGTTCGTCGATCGCTTCCGGCTCGGGCCGACGTTCAAGCTCCTGGACACGCACCAGGTGCGCGATCCTCACGGCAAGGTCATCGGCTATCAGAAGCTCGACCAGCTCGGCGGCACGCTGGCGCCGGTCCTGCTGCGCCGCCAGAAGGACCAGGTGCTGAGCCAGTTGCCCGAGCGGCTCGATCAGAATTACTTCGTGCCGATGACGCCGCAGCAGATGACGCTGCACATGGAGAACCGCGAGATCGTCGCCCGCATCGTCGCCAAGTGGCGCCGCTACAAGTTCCTGTCGGAGGCCGATAAGCGCCGGCTGATGATCGCCCTGCAGAACATGCGCATGTCGTGCGACAGCAGTTACCTTCTCGATCAGGCCACGAACCATGGGCACAAGGCGGCCGAGCTGGCCACGGTGCTGGGCGAGCTCTTCGAGTCGGGCGCCCAGAAGGCGGTCATCTTCAGTCAATGGCTGCGGATGCACGAGGTCCTGCTGCCGGTGCTGCGCGAGCGCGGCTGGGACCACGTGCTGTTCCACGGCGGCGTGCCCAGCCCGAAGCGCAAGGACCTGGTCGATCGCTTCCGCGACGACGCCCGGTGCCGGCTGTTCCTGTCCACCGATGCCGGCGGCGTCGGCCTGAACCTGCAGTTCGCGTCGGTGGTGGTCAACATGGACTTGCCGTGGAACCCCGCCGTGCTCGAGCAACGCATCGGCCGGGTGCACCGCCTGGGCCAGAAGCGGCCGGTGCAGGTGGTCAACTTCGTCGCCAAGGGGACGATCGAGGAAGGCA
The DNA here is from genome assembly GCA_022616435.1 of Gemmataceae bacterium. Classification (GTDB taxonomy): domain Bacteria; phylum Planctomycetota; class Planctomycetia; order Gemmatales; family Gemmataceae; genus JAKEET01. The sequence goes on along the minus strand of JAKEET010000011.1, from coordinate 20,523 downwards.
TGCTGTCGGTGCTGCAGTTCAAGAAATCGCTGTTCGCCGGGGTGCTCGACGGCGGCGAGAAGGAAGTCTTCCTCGGCGGCAGCCGACTCACCAAGTTCATCGAAACGGTGGAGAAGACGACCGGCGCGATCCCGCAGCCGAGCTATGACGACGTGAGCCAGCCGGAGAGCAACGAGTTGGCGGCGCGCAACGGTTCGCGGCGGCGGCGCGAGCCGGCCGAGCCGCCGCCGATCGAAACCGCGGTCTCGTCCGATCCGTGGGCGGGACTGATCCAAACCGGCCTGTCGTTCCTGCAAGGCTTGCAGGCCGCCGTGCAGCCGGGGCGCGGCGGTTCGAGCAACTCCTTCGTGGGGACCGACGAAAAGACTGGCGCCAGCTACTTCAAGCTGCCGATGCCGAAGCCGGAGATGATGCCGCAGGTGATGCAGGCCGTGAGCAACTTGTTGCAGGCGTTCGCGAAGTAGATGTTGTCGCTGGCTTTCGGGTGCTGTCCATGGAGAAGAAACATGCGCCGTCGCTTGTTATCAATGGCGATTGCCGTTGTCATCCTGACGGAGTCCTTCAAAATGGGATTCACTCCGCATGGCGACAAGAGCACGTATTGGAGCAATGAGGTTGCTGTCGGCATCGAATGACCTGCAACGCAATATCAGGACAGTATCGGATTCATTTCGAGATTCGGATTCATGGACAAGCCTGGGAGGAGCGCATGACCGTAAGGCCGCGCATCTGGCTGGCGGAAGTTGTGCTCGCGTGTCTTGCGATCCACGGCGTCGCGACTGCCGGCGACTGGCCGGGCTGGCGCGGGCCGACCGGAATGGGGCATACCACCGAAACCAACCTGCCGCTGACGTGGGGCGGCAAAACCGGCGTCAACGTTCGCTGGAAGATGTCGCTGCCCGGCCAGGACCGGAACGCGGGCCAGGATCAGAACCAGTCGAGCCCCGTCGTCTGTCAGGGGCGGGTCTTTGTCACGGCCAGCTACTGGCCCGGCAAGCCCGATCCCGGCGCGTACCCCACGCATCACGTCGCCTGTTACCGGGCCGAGGACGGCAAGCTTCTCTGGGACGTCCCTGTGCCGCCTGGCCCGTGGCGTCTGACCGACCTGCGCGGCGGCTACACCGCGCCCACGCCGGCCGCCGACGCCGAGCGCGTCTACGTCGTGTTCGGCTCGGCGGTGATCGCGGCCCTCGATTACGACGGCAAGATCGTCTGGCGCAACGACATCAAGCCCTACAAGTTCGACGTCGCCGTGGGCGCCAGCCCGGTCCTGTTCGAGGACACGGTCATCTTGCAGTGCGATCAGCTCGACGGCCAATCGCGCCTGTTCGGCTTCGACCGCAAGACCGGGGCCGTGCGCTGGGAAGAGCCGCGGCCCAGCGTCGGCTTCAGCCACAGCACGCCGGTGGTCGCCCAGGTCGGCGGCAAGAAGCAACTGCTGGTCGCGGCGTCGAACGCCTTGCAAGGCGTCGATCCGGCCAGCGGCAAGGTGCTGTGGTGGTGCGCCGCCGAGGGCGACACGGTTTCCCCCGTGACAGGCAACGGCCTCGTGTATCTCGACAGCGGCCGCGGCAGCATGGCGGTGGCGGCCGATCCCACCGGAACGGGCGACGTCACCAAGACGCATCGGAAGTGGACCATCGCGCAGATGCCCGAAGGCTTTTCGTCGCCGGTGATCGTCGGCGACTATCTCTACCGGCTGCACCGGCCCGAGGTGCTGAAGTGCATCCGCCTCGCCACCGGCGAGGTCGTGTACAGCGAGCGGCTGGAAGGGGTTTCGACGTCGTCGAGCCCGGTCGCGACCGCGGACGGACTCATCTATCTCGCCAGCGCGGGCAGGAGTTTCGTGGTGAAGGCCGGGCCAAGGTTCACGCTGCTGGCGACCAACGACCTGGGCGACGCCAGCCAGGCGTCGGCCGCCTTTGCCGACGGCCGCATCTATCTGAAGGGCCGGAAAATGCTCTACTGCATTGCGGCCCGGTGACGGGTGGTTGGAATCGTCACGACGGAGATGTTCTTCGTGCGGTGACGCTTCGAGACCGTCACTTCTTCGCCGCGTTCCAGATCTTCACCAGCCCGTCGAGCCCGCCGGAGATGATCCGCTGGCCGTCCGTCGTGAATACGAGCGTGGTGACCGTGCCCAGGTGGGCCTTGATGGTGTTGAGCTCCTTGCCCGAGGCAGCATCCCACACCTTGATGGTCTGGTCCCAGCCGCCGCTGGCGAGCTTGCCGCCGTCGGGGCTGAAGGCGAGCGCCCACACGCCCTCGTGGGCTTTCAGCTCGCGGACTTCCTTGGCGGCATCGACGTCGTAGATCTTGATCAGGCCATCGAGGTTGCCGGCCGCGAGGCGTTTGCCGTCGGGGGACAAGGCAATGCTGGTGAAGGGGCGGCCCGGGACGCGCTTCTCCGTCACCTTGGGTTCCGGCTTCTTGGCGTCCTTCTTTGCTTCTTTCTTTGCTTCCTTCTTTTCGGCCTTCTTTCCCTTCTTCGTCTCCTCCTTCTTGGGCTCAATCTTGACGACCGTCTCCGCCTTGAAGGTCGCCAGGTCCTTGGCGGAAGCGGCGTCCCAGATCTTGACAGTGCCGTCGGCGCTCGCGGTGGCGACCTTCTTGCCGTCGGCGGTGACGGCCACGCTCAGCACGGCGCCGGTGTGGCCCTTGAGCGTGACCAGCTCCTTGCCGGCGGCCACATCCCACACCTTGGCCGTCTGATCTTCGCTGGCCGTCACCAGGATCTTGCCGTCCTTGGATAGCGCCGCGCCCTCGATGGTCTCGCCGTGCCCCTTGATGGCCCGTACCTGCTTGCCGCCCTTGACGTCCCAGATCTTGATCTCGCCCTCCCAGGCTTTCTTCTCCTTGTTCCACGCGCCGGTGGTGCTGACGACCTTGTCCTTGAGAAACAGCACGCTCTTGACGTTGTTCGGATGGCCCTTGAAGGTCTGCACGTCCTTCTTGGTGGCCAGGTCGAACACCTTGACCGTGCGATCGCGGCTGGCCGTGGCCAGGAGCTTGCCGTCATCGGACAGGCTGATGGCGTTGATCCAATCGTAACCGCCCTTGTCGTTGACGTGGGCCTTGATCTCGGCCCGCGGCACGTCCGGCTTGAACGGCTCGGGTTTCTTCTCCTCGACCTTCTTCTCTTCCTTCTTCTTGTCGTCCTTCTTCGCGTCTTTCTTTTCGGACTTCTTGTCTTCCTTCTTCTCGACCTTCTTGTCGTTTTTCTTTTCCTGGCCGGCGGCGTCGAAGGTCGAACCGAGCACGAAGGCGACCGTCAGGCAGCCGATGAAGAGAGCCAGAAGTCTGGAGATGCGCGTCATGGTGAAACCTCGAAACGGCGGGTAGGAGGGACAAGGAAGAATTGTCGCAGAGTCGGGACCAAGGTCAAGGGGCGCGGCGGAAATCGGAAATCGAGACAAGTGGACCGGGACGCGGGCTACCAGGGCTGCGGCGCGTACGAAATGTGCTCGCCCCTGAAGGGCGGCGGCGCCGAGGCGAACCTGGACCAGTGCGCGGGGCGGTTCCTGGAATGGATGCGGCGGCTGGAGTAGACGGGTGACGACGGTTCATTCCCGGCCGCGCTTCGTGAGCCCGGCTGCCGCATGGACAACCGATGCTGCCAACTCGCCCACTTGCCACGGTATGCGCGTCGTGGTGAACATGTTTTTGCAACCCAACCCTCAGCGCCTCAACGACTTGAGCGATTTTTTCGGCCTCAAATCGCCCCTCGGAAATTCGGGTAGTGGGCTAGTTTCGAAATTCGAGTTTTCAACCGGGCGTGAAAACCGACCGTCGGCCGCCGTCGATGCAACTCGTTCGCCTGTCGAGTGTTGTCGCGAAACGCGATGAGGGGCTCGCCTGCGAACCGGTCGCCCACCTTGCCAACTTGCCACGCTTGCCAACTGGGAAGTTACGCGGCCATTGGTTGCATTGCGCGACACACACACACACACACACCGACCGAACCGTCGCGTACCAGACGACCCAGTGTTCGTCTACGGCGTGACCACGTCCACGAGCCCTATTTCTTCACGCGTTCGAGAACCAGCGAGATTTGCCTTGTCACGTTCTTGCCGGATGGCAAGTCGAATGAATCTGGACGAAACTTGCCGTCGATCTTGCTCCAACTGAGCTTCAGCCGGTTTCCCTCGATGGAGTAGATGCCCAGCAGCGGGGTTTTGTTCCCCGGGGGCGAGAACAGGTCGAGCCATTTGGGCTTCTTGCTAGGATCGAGCTTGAACGCCCCTTCTTCTTGTAGCTGGCCATCCTTGAATAAGCGTTTGGTCTCGCCATCGAACTCAACAATTCTGCCCAGAAACAGAGCTTCCGTGTCTTTATTGCCTGTCTTACTAACCACCACCTTCCATTTCCCTTGCACGAGATCTTTGTCGGTGGCCGGTTCTGCGACCAGAACTAAAAGGACAAGCGCAAGTATTCGCATGAGGCTACCTTTCTTTGGTTCTTTAAGGCAAAAGGTTGGTGGCGGTGATATTGACCACGTTGGAGTCAAGCCAGTCGCCGCCCGCCGTGCCTTCGAGCTTTACGTAAACTTCGGCAGAGGTTTGCCCCGAATTTCCGTCGGGTCCAGCCACGTAGCGGTCGGTGTTGGATTGCAGGTAGACCGTCAACGTTACCGACCAGGTCCCGGTGGCGCCGGCGCTTGCCGCCACGACATCAAGCCAGAAATTCCCGCACCGTCGTCACCCGATGCTCCTGCGCCGCCGCGAACACCGCGGCGCACAGCGCAATCGTTTCCACATTGTCGCGGCCGTTGATCTCCGGCTCGGCGCCGTCTTCCAGGGCGCACAGCAACTGCGCCATGGTCCCGACAAACGCGTCGGGGAACCAGACTTCGGGCCAGCGCGGCTGGAACCAGTAGCCGGGCTGCTGTTTCGTGGTGAAATCGAGCGTGCTCGGCGTCCGGGCCGGGTAGCTGGGCCAGCCGATGGTCCCGCGCGCCAGGCCGTCGGTCCCTTCGACGCGCCAGCGGATGCCGATGTCGCTCTGCGAGCCTTCGCGGGCCGGACCCGTCCAGACGTCGTCCCAGCTCGAAGCCCGGCAGCCGTTGTCGTATTCGAGGATGTACAGGTTGATGCCGTCGGTGTGCGAAAACTTGGTGCGCGGGTCGGGCCGGGTGCTGGCCAGGACGCGGTCGGGCGTGCCGAACCAGTACCGGAACGTGTCGAGATGATGGATGCTCATGATGAACGTGGACAGCGAGGGCAGCCCCTCGCTCCACGGCATCCAGTGCGGAATGGCCCGCATGTCGATGGTGCCGAGCACCGGGGCGCCGAGCCAGCCGCGCTGCAGCACGTCTTTCATGGCCCGGACCGACTGGTCGTAGCGCATGTTCTGGTTGACGGCCAAGCGGATGCCGGCCTGTTCGCACAGGGTGACGCAGTCGCGGGCGTCGCGGACCGACAGGGCCAGGGGCTTCTGGGCGAGGATGCCTTTGATGTGATCGGCGTGGCGCACGGCCTTGCGGATGATGTCGGCTTGCAGATCGGGCGGCACGGCGATGTCGAGCACGGCGACCGCGGGGTCGCCGAGCAGTTCGTCCACCGTCGCGTGGACGCGAGCTATGGCGTACTGCTGCCCGACCGCGCGGGCGCGCTCGACGTGTCGCGACGTGATCGCGACCGGATTGAAGCCGGCCTGGCGATAGGCCAGCAGGTGGCAGTCGCGCATGATGAAGCCGGCGCCGATGCAGCCGATGCCGGGGTCGTTGCGGCGCGGCAGGCGGGGAAGATAGTTGAGATCGAGGTCGATGGCCATGGCTGGACTCCGGACGGTGTCCCCAGATTTGATCGAAGATCGGGGCGGCGGGCAACCGTTTTTTGGCTAATTCGGCTTGCCCAGTGCATTGTCGTCGATGAATCAAGGGGTGCGTGGCGGGGGCTGAGTCTTCGAAGCCCCAGCGGTCGTCACGTGATGGGCTGGCAGCCGGACCTTCGAAGACTCAGCCCCGGCACTACATAAAGGATCCGGCCGCTTTTCGCTCCAACGGTAGACGTGTTGTCCAACCGAGATACAGCTCCCTCATCGGCGTCGGCGCGAACGCCACCCGGAATTCCCTGGACGTCCTGGCCGTGATGTATGCGTATCAGCGTTGCGCTGTCTTGATTGGGGTGATTGGGGCCGCCGGGCCGGCTTGTCTCGCTGCGGGGCAGCCTGGGCGTAATCGAAATCGGGGAGGGTCACGCGCGGCAGACGCTGGCCGATGTGACGCTCGATCTCGGCCAGCGATTTTTCCTCGGCACGCGAAACCAGGATAAAGGCATCGCCCTCGGCCTTGGCACGAGCAGTGCGGCCGATGCGGTGCACGTAGTCGTCCGGCACGTCGGGAACGTCGAAGCTGATCACGTGGGTGATGTGCTCCACGTCGAGGCCGCGCGAGGCGAGGTTGGTCGCTACCAGCACTTGAAAGTCGCCGCGCCGGAAGCCATCCATGGCCCGGTTGCGCTGCCCTTGCGACAGGTTGCCATGCAACTCGGCCACGCCAAAACCATCCGCCGCGATGGCGCGCGTCAGCCGCTTGGCCGAGTGCTTGGTGCGCGTGAACACGAGCACCGAAGGCATGTCCATATGGCGAAGCAAATGTTGCAGGAGGGCCGTCTTCAAGCTTTCCGGCACCGGGTAGGCCGCCTGGGTAATGCCGACGGCAGGGGTGCTGCGCCGGCCGATCTGAACGGAGCGAGGGTTGCGGAGGAGCACCTTGGCAAGGTTGGTGATGACGGGCGGCATCGTAGCGGAGAAGAGCAGCGTCTGCTTACGCGCCGGCAGCCGCGCCACGATCCGCTTGATGTCCGGCAGGAAGCCCATGTCCAGCATGCGGTCGGCCTCATCGAGGATCAGCGTTTGCAGACCATCGAAGCGCGCTTGATTCAGCCGCATGTGATCCAGCAGTCGGCCAGGCGTCGCCACGATGATCTCGACGCCGGCTCGGATCGCCCTTTCCTGCGATCCCATCGACGCGCCGCCGACAACTAGTCCGACCTGCACGTCGGTGTGGTAGGCCAGAGCCAAGCACACGTCGTCGATTTGCTGGGCCAGTTCGCGAGTGGGCGTGACGATCAGCGCTCGGGTCGCGCCGCGCGGCTGGCCCAGGAGCTGATTCAGAACGGGAAGCAGGAAGGCCGCGGTCTTGCCGGTGCCAGTCTGGGCGGTGGCAATGAGGTCTCGCCCGCTCAGGATGATCGGAATGGCTTCAGCCTGAATAGGCGTCGGCTCGGTGTAGCGCATCTCACGGGTCGCCTGGACGAGCGATGGATGTAGACCAAGCGCTTTGAAGGGCATCAGCGACTCCAGATGCAACTTTTGCGGTGGCGGGACACAGGCATTGTAGCCGAGTCCCTCGCGCCGGCGCGGCAGATGGTGTTGCGGGAGTGATTAGTTGCCGGTCTGTCGGAGGAGTTACCGGGCCGTTCCGTGCCATGAGCCTGATCGCTGGGACACGCGTCGGCTCGCATTGGCACGCGGGACCGGAGATTGCCGCCATCGCACTGGCGCACGACACCCTGCTGTTGTCCGCCAGCCTGCGCGATTTTCGCCACGTGCCGGGCTTGCGCGTTGAGAATTGCCTGGCGACGTGATGACGCCGATTTGCATCTTCGGCGTCAGCATTTTCGTTGCAGCGTTGGGCGGCCCGTAATCCAGTGGTCTCGACCTCGCGCGCGGCAAGCGACCGGGTGCTGCGCTGCTCCACGGTCACCAAGACGGCCGACTCCGATTCTGTCCAATGGGATTCCGTTCGCGGCGGCCGGGATGGGGACCTACCGGTCGAGGAAATCGGGGCGGTCATCGACGTGGGCACAAGCACTTGCTGCCTGAAGGCGTCGCCTATTCCGTTTTCTTCCGCCTCTCCAGTCGAGGCGTAAGCCCGACGTGGAAAACTTCCCGCGAACACGTCGGGCTTACGCCGCGACGCTCGCCACAAACTAGGAGTCTTTAAAACCGCAGAGTCCGCAGAGGAACGCGGAGAATGTGCCGGTCCTGCCTCTCCCCGTTGTCAGCGCGGCGACAGCAGCCGGAACCCGGCCGCGGGATAGACCGAGCCGGCGAAGCCTTTGTCGCCCGCGAAGCTCAGCAGCCGCGTCAACTGCTCGGCCGCGTCGGCCGGCGCCATGCCGCGCGCCAGGATGAGATCGAGGTAGGTGAACTCGAGGATGGCGCTGGCCGCCCAGTCGACGGCGGTGGTGTAGCCGGAGATGGGGAAGTGGACGTGGCGGCTCAGCTCGCGCATCAGCGAGTTGTCCTGCATGGTCAAGCACGCCGAGAAGTGCAGGAGCTGGACGGTGTCGGCCAGGCGCAGCGTGTCGGCCAGGGCCCGCGGGTCGATGGTTTCGCCGCGGACCGCCAGGCCGGCGGTGGTGCCGTGCGAGGCGATCAGCACGACCACCGGATCGGGGACGTACATCAGGTCGCGGCACCACTGGCGCAGGCCGGCTTCGTTGCTGAAGAAGCGATGGCTGAACTGCACGCCCGGCACGCGGGCGAAGAACGCCTTGAGCATGTCGCCGAACGAGTATTCCTTGTCCAGCAGGTGCCGCTGCCAGTGGGCTTCGAGCACCACCAGCCAGCTTTGCCCCGGCGTCTGCGACAGCCGCCGCCCCACCCACGGCTGCCACGCGGCGGTCCCGTCCTGCTTCCACTCGCCCTCGAACGACCGCCCGTCCGCCGCCAGGGTGAACCGCGCGTCGCCCGCCGCGTTCGGCTCCTGGTAGCGAAACTCGAGCCGGCCGTCACGCGCCCGGCCCTCGATGGTCGCGCTGCCGAGGCCTTCATAACAACCGGTGATGCGCCGCCCCTCGTCGAACAGGCGCAGCATGCCGAAGGACGAGTCCCACAAACCGTCGAAGCCGCGCTCGCCGATCCATGGCCGCCAGACGTCATCGCCCTCGGCCCGCCATTGCCCCGTGAACTTGCCGGGCCGGGCCAGCGTGAACCAGCCCTCGCCCTGCGCCTTGGGCTCGGTGTAAGTGAACTCGAGCTTGCCTTTCTTGACGCGGCCATCGATGACGCTGTCCACGCCGTTCCAGTGGTAGGCCCCGTGGACGTGCTGCCCCGCTTGCTCCAGATCCATGACGCCGAAGGTCGTGAACCAGTGCCCGGTGAAGGTGTCGTCGGCAGCCATAGAGACACTCGCAAAAAAGGGGACAGGCGCGAGATTCGGCCCCGTGAATCCAGGATGTCGTCGGGTGGTGATTGATCTCCGCTTCCTGGATCACGCCATCGACAGTATAATCCTCCGAAACCCGAGATGACCAACATGCCGCCGACCCTCGCGCCACTGCCGTCGTGGCGCTCGCCCGTCACGTCGCGCTGACGCGCCGACGCTCCCCGTCCGTCTTTTCATGGTCCTCGACGATGCGGCCGTCACGCAGGCGGATGACGCGGGTGGCGTAGTCGGCCAGCGCTTCCCAGTGGCTGACGATCACCAGGGTCAGGCCGCGCTGATCGTGAAGCTGCGTGAACAGGTCGAGGATGCCCAGGGCGGTGCGCGAATCGAGGTTGCCGGTCGGCTCGTCGGCCAGGAGGACGGCCGGGTCGTTGGCGAGGGCCCTGGCGATGGCAACCCGCTGGCGTTCGCCGACCGACAGGCGGCTGGGGAGGTGGTGGAGGCGGTGCCCCAGGCCGACGGCGTCGAGGAGCCTGGCCGCCTTGTCGGCCCGGGCCCGCGGCGGCAGCGGCGTCTCGAACATCGGCACCTGCACGTTTTCGAGGGCCGTCAAGGTGGGGAGCAGCAAGAACGATTGGAAGACAAAGCCGATCTTCTGGGTGCGGAATTCGTCGAGGTTGCGATAGGCCGAGAGGGGCTTGCCTTCGAAGGCGACCTGGCCGGTGCTGGGCGATTCGAGGCCGCCCAGGAGGCTGAGCAGCGTCGACTTGCCGCTGCCGGACGGGCCCATGATGGTGACCACCTCGCCGCGGCGGATGGTGAGATTCACATCGATCAAGGCCTGCACCTGGCCGTCGGGATAGACCTTGCCCAGGTGCTCGACTTGCAGCAGGCCGTTGTCGCCGGCGCGATCGTTCATCTCATGTCCAGACAGCGAGGGACTTCCCGATTCGACAATCCTATGGGACAGCGCGGCAGCATGTAGCGGAATTCGCAAGATTCCGCCCGGCCCACATCGGAATTCTGGTAGTGGCTTGACCCAGTCAAGCCACTACCAGAATTCTTTAGCGCCAGCCGAGGGCGCGGGCGACCAGCCGCCAACCGGCGGCCAGCGATCGCCGCAGCGAACGGGCGTGGCGAAGGTCGATAAGTGCCTCCATCGTCTCTTGCTGGATCATCCAGTGGCTGCCTTGCCAGTCGAAGTGGGGCCGCGACCGGCCCGCGACAGCGCTGACGACCTGCGGCACGGTCATCTCCAGCAATCCCTCGACGCCCTTGGTCACCCCCCAGCCGCTGCGGCGCCGGCCGCCGAACGGCAGCGCGGGATGCCCGGCGGGGGCGACCACGTCGTTGACGCACACCACGCCGCAATCGAGCCGGGCCGCCAACGCCTGGGCCGCGGCGCGATCGGCCGAGAAAATGCTCGCCGTCAGGCCGTACGGGCATTGCTGGTTCATGGTGAAGACCTCGTCGAGATGATCGTAGGGGAGGACGCCCAGGAGCGGCGCGAAGATCGCCTCCTGGCACAGGATCGCGTCAGTCGGGACATCCACCAGGGCGGCGGGTTGGACCAGGCCGTCGGCGTTGTCCGGCAGGTCGCGGCGCAGCAGCGCGGCGCCCCGGGCGCGAGCGTCGTCGATGGCTCGGGCCGCCGCGTCGATCTGCGACGGCAGCACCGCGCGCCGTGGCTCCGCGCTCTGGACCAGCGGCTTGAGGACGTCGAGGAACGCCGGCAACCGCGAGCGCGGCACGAAAGCCCGGCGGGTGCCCAGGCAGGCCTGGCCGTCGTTGATGGTGGCGCCGAACCACGCCCCTTGCGCGGCCAAGGTCACATCGCCGTCCTCGAGCAAGATCAGCGGATCGCAGCCCGACAACTCCAGGGTCGACGTGACCAGGCGCGAGGCCAGCGTCTGCGCCAGGGCCCGGCCCGTGGACGAATGGCCGGTGAAGATGACGTGGTCGATGTCCGCCTGCGCCAGTTGCGGGCCGGCCTCGCGCGTGGCCGGCAGCAATTGCACCAGGCCGTCGGGAAAGCCGGCGCGGCGCAGCAGCTCCGCCAGCAATGATCCGGAACGAGCCGCCTGTTCCGACGGCTTGAACAGGACGCCATTGCCCGCCACGAGCGCCGGCACGATCTGCATGCCGCCGATCATGATCGGCAGGTTCCACGTGCCGATGACGCCGATCAAGCCGCGCGGGCGGCGGAACACCCAGTCGCGCTGCCCCCAGAGGATCGGCGGCCGATCCCGCAACGGACTGCGCCGTGGCCGCAGGATGCCGGCGGCGCGACGTTCCAGGAACCGGCACACTTCCGCCAGGGGCAGCACGTCGGCGACCAGACCGTCGCGCACGGGCTTGCCGACGTCGGCCTGGATCGTCCGGCAGATGTCGAGCTTCTCCTCGGCCAGGAGCTGGCGAAAGGCACGGACCGGCCGCAGCCGCTCGCGGACGGGCGTTTGTGCCCAGGCTTGCTGGGCGGCCCGTGCCGTGGCGGTTTCTCGGGAAAAAGGTTGAGCCGCCGGCGGCTCATCGGGCGTGTCGACAGTGTGTGTCGCCGGCATGGTGCTGGCGCGGAGCGAATTATCCGATTCCATGGAGCAATCCTCGCAAACCGCCTAGAATCCCGGTCTTTCGCCAGCATAACGCTTGAAATCGTTGCAGCGATAGGGGAACCTGTAAGTTGGGTGACCACCCACGCGCACGCGCTGCTTCGGCAGCCGGTCCCCAAATCCTCTGCAGGCTCGCACGGCGCCATGGCCGCGCGCGCTCATCTCAAGGAACCCCGGCCGATGGCTGATCTGGTCACCCAACTTCAGCGGTGCGCCGACGCGGATCCGGAGCGCACCCTGTACAACTTCCTCGGCCGCGACGGTCGAATTCTGGAATCCTACACGCGCCGCAGGTTTGTCGAACGCAGTGCCAGCCTGGCCGCCCAGCTGTCCGACACGAATCAGGTGCGCCGCGGCGAGCCGGTCCTGCTGGCGTATCCGCCGGGGCTGGAAGTGCTGGCCGCCTTCTTCGCTTGCGCCCGCATCGGCGCCATTCCGGTGCCGGTGCCCGCGCCCGAGGGCAGCGCTGCCTTCGTCGGCGGCATCGAGCGGCTCGCCCACATCCAGCGGGACTCCGGCGCCGCGGTCGTGCTGACAAACGCCGCCACCCTGGAACGCGTGGCGGCGCGGACCAAGCCGGAGGATCCGGCCGGCTCGTCGGCGGCAGCGCTTTTGGCCGGCACGCACTGGATCGCGACCGACTCGCTGCCAACCGAAATCCGCGAGTTTGACCCGTGCCCCCATCCGATCTTGTTCCTGCAATACACCTCGGGTTCCACGCACCAGCCGCGCGGCGTGATCGTGACGCATGACAACGTCCTGCACAACTGCCACGGCACGATCGATCGCGACATGATCGGCGTGTGCTGGCTCCCTCATTATCACGATATGGGTCTGATCGGCGCGCTGTTGTTCGCCGCGGTCTCCGGCGGCGCCGTCTACGCGTTCGCGCCGGTCGATTTCCTGCGGCAGCCGCTGTTGTGGCTGCAGGCCATCTCCACGTACGGCGCCAGCATCACGCCGGCCCCGAACTTCGGCTACGACTATTGCTTGCGGGCCGATCGCATTCCCGACAGCGCGCTCGACACCCTCGATCTGCGCTCCATGCGCTGCATGATCAACGGCTCCGAACCGGTGCGGAGCCGGACCATGACGAGTTTTTACGAGCGCTTCCGGCGCTGCGGCCTGGCGCGGTCGGCGCTGGTCGCCGCCTACGGCCTGGCGGAAAACACGTTGACGGTGTCGATGCAAGGCCGCATCGCGCTCGACCTGGACCGCCGCTTGCTGCAGCGCAATCAGGTGCGCATCGATCGGACCGTCCGCGGCAGCCAGCATCATCTGAGCCTGCCCAGCTCGGGCCGGCCGATGGCCGGCGTCGAGGTTCGGATCGTCGATCCCGAGACGCGGCGCGACCTCGGCGAAGACGCCATCGGCGAGATCTGGGTCGCGGGCCCAAGCAAGACGGCCGGATACTGGCGCAAGCCGGAGCTGACGCACGCGACCTTCGCGGCCCGCCTGGCGGGAGACGCTGCCCGCGGGGACGCCATCGGCGTCGACTACCTGCGGACCGGCGACCTGGGATTCCTCCACGACGGCGAAGTGTTCGTGTGCGGCCGGCTCAAGGACACGATCATCGTCCGCGGCAAGAACTTCTATCCGCAAGACATCGAAGCCGCGGTGGAGCAGTTCTGTCCGGACAGCCGGCCCGCGTCCACGGTGGCGTTTGCCGTTGCCGACGAGGCCGGTGCAGATCACGCCGGCGCCGACCACGCCGGCGCGAACCACGCCGGCGCGGAATCGGCCGTGGTCTTGATTGAAGTGAGGCCGCGCGGGCCGTTGCCCGATCTCGACCTGCTGGCGCGGGAGATTCACGCGCGAACCTTTCTGGAGGCGCCGGTGATCGCCCTGGTGCGGACCGGCAGCCTGGCGCGGACCTCGTCCGGCAAGATCGCCCGCGGCGAATGCAAGCGCCGCTGGCAGGCGGGCGAGATGGACGTGCTGCAGGTTCGCCGCCATGACCCCGACGCCACGTCCGAGCAGGTGCTGTCCTATCTGCTCGACGATGTCGAGCTGGCCGGCGCCGCCGACCTGACGCTGGCCGAGGTCGGCGTCGATTCGCTCACCATCGTCAATCTCAGCCTCGACATCCAGAAGCTGCTCAAGGCGCGCGGCTACAACGGCGCGGCCGACCTGTACGACCTGCGCGCCCTGCAGGCCTTCAAGCTGGGCGAGATTCGCCGCTGGATTCAGGAGGCCATCCGTCAGGGCGACCGCTGGCAGCCCGATCCGACGCTCTTGACCGATCGGCTCCGCGCCCTGGGCCGCGAGGAGGAAGCGCAGATGCGGCTGGACGCGGTGCTGCCCGCGGACATCCGGCCGCGCTCCGAGGCGCCGTCGCCGACAGGAACCGTCTTGTTGACCGGGGCGACGGGATTCTTCGGAGCGTTTCTTCTGGAAGCCCTGCTGCGCCTGTCCACGAATCGCATCGCGGTGCTGGTGCGCTCGCAGGACCCGGAGCACGCCCGCGGCCGCGTCCAGGCTGCCCTGCGCCGCACCGGTTGCTGGGATGCGGCGCTGGAACAAACCGTTGCCGAGCGCGTGACTCCCATCCTGGGCGATCTGGCGCAGCCGCGCTTGGGCCTCGCCGATGGCGTCTGGGGCCAGCTGGCCAGGGAGCTGTCGAGCATCTGTCACTGCGGCGCCACGGTCGATTACGTCAAGCCCTATCAATCGCTGCGGCAGGCCAACGTCCAGGCGGTCGCCGATCTGCTGCGCCTGGCCTGCGAGGACGCGCCCAAGACGTTCCACCTGGTTTCGACAACGTTCATCTTCGGCTGGTCGGGGCCGGTTCGCTTGCTGGAGACGGACGGCAACAGCGCCATGCAGGGCTTGGATTTCGGCTACATCCAGACCAAGTGGGTGGCAGAACAACTGGTCCTCGAGGCCGCCCGGCGCGGCGTGCCGGTGAAGATCTACCGGCCCTCATTGATCACCGCGGCGCGCAATGGCCGCTACTCCCGGTCGGACATCCTGGCCCGCACGCTGGGCTACATGATCCGGCACCAGATCGGCATCGGGTGCCGCAACCAGGTCAGCTTGCTCCCGGCCGACGTGACGGCGAACAACCTGATCGCCCTGGCGCTCGCGCCGGCGTCGGACGCGGCGGCCTATCACCTGACCGCCGACGCCTACTACAGCTTGCCGGACGTGACCGCGATCATCACCCGCGACTTCGGCTATCCGTTCCGGTACGTGAGTCTCGCGGAATTCGTCGGCCACATGAACGCCCATTGCCACGAAGGCGATCCGCTGTTCCCGCTGCGGCCATTCTTCAACAAGAACCACACGAAGATCGAGCACATGCAAGACAAACGCTACGACAGCGAGCGCTACCGGCGGGCGCGGAACGCGTGCCTTCCATGCTGGCCCGAACCGCCGCTCGAGGAGACGGTCCGGGCGATCGTGCAGTACTTGCAGCGGGAAGGGCTCGTGCCGAATCGAACCGTCGAGGCTGTCCGATGAGCGGGTTTTCCGCGGCGAATGTACGTCTACAATTATCGGCTGTTCGATCGGTATAATCGAACCGTGGTCAGCCTGGCGGTGCTGGCGGATGATAACCCGAAATGGCGGCCGTGCGAATTCAAGTCGACCCTTTGGGTTGTACTGCCGGGATCGAGTTCCCCGTCGTGAAGCTGTTGGATTTCGACGACGCGGCCTTGGAGCATGACGCCAACAAGAAGCTGCTGCCGCGCATTCGGCGCATTGACGATGCCGACACCCTCTTGGCTCTGCATCGCGCTCTCAGCACCGCGGACAATATCGACGACTTCCGGCGGGCGCTGCCATGAGCATCCGTCGGTTCGCGCAGGACGTGCACCGCCTGGCGAAATAACGCTCCCAAGGAGCACGCGCATGAACCTCGCGGACGAGCTTCGCAAGCTGCACGAGCTTCATCGGAATGGCTCATTGACGGACGCCGAGTTTGCCGCGGCCAAGGCCAGGGTGTTGTCGCAAGCCGACGCCGCCTCGGGCCCGGGCGCGGACCAGACGATGCAGCAACATCTGGAAGAGATCAAGCGCCAGAACGAGATCGCGCAGCTCGACCGCCAGTGGGCGTTGGAACGCGATCGCTACATGGTGCCCGGAAACCACGGCGTGCGCCACCTCCCCAGCAAGGGCATGAGCCTCTTTGGCGGCATCGCCGTCGCCGTGTTCGGCGCCTTCTGGGTCGCCATGGCCTCCAACATCGCCGGCGGCATGGGCGGCATGGCGAGCTTCTTTCCCCTGTTCGGCGTGTTGTTCATCGCGGTCGGCGTCGGCATGAGCATCTACTCGTTCACCAAGGCGTCGCAATACGAAGAAGCGCACGCGCGCTATCTGCGTCGTCGCGCGGAGCTGCTGGGCGCGGACCGCGCGACGGCGGACCGCCCGGCCGAAGCCGGCTTCGCCGACGAGCGCATCCAGGAATAGCGTCGCCCCATGTTGCCGCTACAGTGCCGACCGCTGCAGGGACTGATCCATAGACTATCGGCTGTGTTGTTGGCTTGAACAAACGTTTACCGTGGAACGTGTCATGGAAGTGCGCCCCAACCATTCATTCGAAGACGTCAACGACCTGGAAACACGCCAGGACGACGAACCCAGGCTCGACGGCATCGAGCTGTACGTCCAGCAGATCCGGGAAACCGCCGACAAGCTGCAGCGCGACCACGCCAGCCGCGGCGACGTGAAGTTGCTGAGCACCGCCGTGCGCGAGTTGCGCTACTGCTTCAAGGTGTTCAGCATGTTCCGCGAACGCCGCAAGGTGACGGTGTTCGGCTCGGCCCGATTGCCGCTGACCGACCCGTCGTGCGTGCAGGCGATCGAGTTTGGCCGGCGCATGGCGGAACACAACTGGATGGTGATCACCGGGGCGGCGGCGGGGATCATGGAGGCCGGCCACGTCGGCGCCGGCGCCGACCACAGCATCGGCATCAACATCCTGCTGCCGTTCGAACAGCAAGCCAACCCGGTGATCAAGGACGATTCGACGAAGTTGATGCACCTGAAGTACTTCTTCACCCGCAAGTTGCTGTTCGTCAAGGAATCCGACGCGGTCGTGCTGTTCCCGGGCGGCTTCGGCACCCTGGACGAGGCCTTCGAAGCGTTGACCCTCATCCAGACCGGCAAGAGCCATATTTTCCCGGTGATCATGATCGACACGCCGGGCAACGACTACTGGCAGCACTTCTTGCGATTCTGCAAGGACGTGCTGCTGGCGCGCGGCTTGATCTCGCCCTGGGACTTGAGCCTGTTCAAGGTGACCACGTCGGTGGACGAGGCGATCGCGGAAGTGCTGGGCTTCTACCGGGTCTACCACAGCATGCGCTACGTGCGCGGCGAGTTGATCATGCGCCTGCACCGCCCGCTCCACCCTGAGACGCTGGCCAAGATCCGTGCGGAGTTCGGCGACATCGTCAAATCCGGGACCTTCGAGGAAACCGCCGCCCTTCCCACGGAGTACGGCGACGCCCATCTGGCCCACATGCCGCGGCTGAAGTTCCGCTTCGACCGGCACAAACTCGGCCGGCTGCGGCAGTTGATCGACCTGATCAACGCGGAAGGTTAGCCACAGATCGAACACAGATTCCGAGCCAATGCCGGCTTGGCTTCTGTTCGATCTGTGCTTGATCTGTGGCTGCGCGCAAAAAAAATCCGGGCTCCCTCGCGGAAGCCCGGACACCAAGCATACTTACGGGTCCCGTCCATCCCTTCGGTAGCCTGGCAGCCTTATCCGTCCCCCCTCGGACGGTTAAGAGCCCATAGCTTTGCGTCCCCGCCTCGCGACGGGTTTGCCATTGTCGAGGATGTCGCGGCACAAAAACTGCCGCGGACACGTGAAGCTTAGAACGCGTTTGCCGGCAATGCAAATTTTTCCGGCGCTTTTCTTCCAAAAAAGTTCGGGCGGCTGGGCGACGCCGAAATCCCAATGATTTCAGCGTGCGCCCAGCCGCCCGTTGGCAAATCCGCATTCGGATCAGTTGCCGGCGAGGCTCAGTTCCTTCAGCCATGCCGTCGGGATGGGCCGGCAGGCGGTTTCCTCGGCGAAATGCCAGGAATGCAGGCCGTGTTCGCCCAGCTGCCACGAAAAGAAGGCCCGGCGATTGTTGACCATGGTGGGAAAACCGACGCGGCCCAGGTCTTCGTCGAGCAGGACGACACCCAGCCCGTTGAGCTCCTCACGGGCGCCGGACAGGCCGCGCTCGAGCTGAAGGGCGTCCTCCTGGAGCTGGTAGCGGCGTTGCCGGGCGGGCCAGTCGAGCGTCCTTTTTTGGCGGTCGAGGCGCGCTTGTTCGGGCTCGAGACGTTGCAACGCCTGATGGCCCTCTTGAATGTCGTTCACGATGCGCCCGACGAGAGGCAGCATGCGGTGGACGGTTTTGAGGCTGAATGCGACTTCGGGCATTTCTGGTGTGCTGGTTGCCCGATCCCCCTTGGAGCTGTTCATGGTTCTCCCCCGCTGAGGATGCGGTCGAGGTGGTTCCCCCTTATCTACATCATACGTCGGATTTCAAGTGGGTGCGCCTCAAGCGAAACAAGTTTTGCGGCCTCGCGCCCGCCGCCATCTCCTTTATCCGCGCGCTTCCCATTCTCTTCGCCAGCGGACGGAACTTGCCAGCGCGGAAAAGTCCACGCGGAAAAGTCCACAGTCCATTCTTGAAGTTGCCCCCGCCGCCGGGGTATAACATAGGGTGCGCTTGTCCCGGAGCGCACCTTGGGAGGACAACCTTTGGAGTACCCGCGCGATGCCGAGTCCCATGCCTGGAATGGACCCCTATCTCGAAGATGACAAGCTGTGGCCCTTGTTCCACACCCACTTGGTCCACAGCCTTTATCAACTGCTGCTGCCAGGACTCATGGATCGCTATCGAGCCCGGCTGGCGGAGCGGAAATACGTCGTCGAGCAGGCCCTGTTCACCTCGGTGGTTCGCGAAGACCATCGCGAGCCGTACCTGGAGGTCCGCCAGCGCGCGGACGGCCGGCTCATCACCGTCGTCGACGTGGTCAGCCCCGCCAACAAGGGGACCGCGTCGGGGCGAAGGGCCTACCTGGACAAACGCCAGGAGTTTCGCCAGCAAAACGCCAGCCTGGTGGAGATTGACCTGGTCTTGCAGGGCTCGCCGGTGCAGGACTTCTCGCGCGAGGGACTGCCGGACTGGGACTACGCCGTGGCGGTCACCCGGTCCGTCCAACCGGAACGGTACGAAATCTACACCGCCACGGTGGACAAGCGTCTGCCGCGCTTCCGCCTGCCGCTGGCCTCCGACGACCGCGACACCGTCCTCGACCTGCAAGCCGCCGTCGCCCGCAGCTACGATCAGGGCGACTTTGCCAAGCAAATCGACTACGCTCGCGATCCCCTCACCAGGCTCAACGACACCCAGAAGAAATGGCTCTCCGCGAGACTCCACGAGCAGAAGCTGCGGCAGTAGTCAGGAGTCAGGAATCAGGCGAGTCGTCCAGTTTCTGAATCCCGACCTCGGTGATCTGATCCTTCGCCGCTGACTGCGGACTCGCGACCCCCGCTTCCTGGCTCCCGCCTCCTGATTCCTGACTCCTGCCTCCTGATGACTCCTGCCCCCCGTCCTTGGGCACGACCCACCGGAACACTTGCAGCACGAGAAAGACGCCGAACGCCGGCAGGATGAACCAGCCGAGCCACGAGATCCACATCGATAGGATCAAGAGCAGCAGGCTGAGCCACAGCAGGCCGCAGCCGACCAGCGTCATGGTCCCTTTGAAGCTGGCCTCTTCGGTCGCTTCCTGAAAATCGAGGTTGTAGGCCCGCCGCCGCTCGACGCTGCGCCGCGCCGCGTCGTCGAGCTCCAGGGCACGGATGGCGTCCAGCCAACCGAGCCGGCTGGATTGCGACGTCAGGCACGCTGTCCCCGTGGCGCCGGGGACGAGCAGCCGGCGGCGGCCACGCCAGTCATCCACGGCGGCGTCGAACACGTCCACCACGGCCGCCCACGGATGCAAGGCCGGCCATTCTTCGGTCCGTTCCTGGCCGGTTTCGTCAACGTACGTCAGCCGGGCCGGTCCGGGAAAGCCTTGCGGAAAGACCAGCTCGGCCCCCCCGCCGGCCCCGACCAGCGATAGACGCCAGTAAGGCTGACACTGGTGCGGCAGCAGCGTGGTTTTCCACAAACCGCCGTGCACGAAACGGCCGGACAGGATCAGCGGCTCGTCGGGGTCCAGATAGTCGGCGTCGGCGAGGGCGAAGACCTCGGCGATTTCGCCCCCGATCAGCCGGAGGACATCCCAACCCGGCACGCCCGGCTGCAGTTCCGGTTGTTCCGCATCCAGCAAACATTCCGCGCTCGACCAGCGCTGCCATTCCAGCAAGCACGAATGACCGCGCGGCATCGACAACTCCGCCGCCAGCCCGCGCAGCCCGTGCCGGATGTCGGCCAGGCGCTGGACGCCGGGATGAAGCGCTTCGGGGACGAGGGGCAGCAGCACGCGCTGGCAATCGTTGCGCAGCAGGTCGGCCTCGTAGGCGATGTCGGCCGACGGATCGACGGGGTGGACGCACAGGACGTGCCGTTCCGATTGCAAGGCGCGCTGCAGCTGTCCGGGCCGCTGCGCCGCGCCGCCGGCCACGATCACCGCTTCGATCAGCGGGTCGGCGAGCACCTCTTCCAGATCGCCGACGCGCTCGGGCTGCAGGCCGTCGCGTTCGAGGACGCTGAGCCCGGCGGCCGGCCCGGAATAGGTCGCGACGGCATGCCGGCCCGACGCCGCCAGCGCACGGGCCGCCCCCAGGCCGTCGGGATGATCTCCGAGAAGTGCGAAACGCATGTTCGATTCCGCCGCTTG
>JAKEET010000085.1 GCA_022616435.1 Gemmataceae bacterium | reverse complement strand
TCGGCGGCCTCACGACCTTCGCCACCATGGCGTACATCATCGTCGTCAACCCGGCCATCCTCGCGAACAACGAAGGCATCGACCGCGACGCCGGCACCATCGCGACCATCCTTGCCGCGGTGTTCGGCACGCTGTTGATGGGCGTGTACGCCAACCGGCCGATCGCGGTGGCGCCGTACATGGGCGAGAACGCCTTCATCGCGTTCAGTCTGGCCGCCATCGGCTTGACGTGGCAGCAGCGCCTCGGCACGGTGTTCGTCAGCGGGGCGCTGTTCCTGGTGCTGACGCTCACTGGCCTGCGCGCCTGGCTCGCCAACGCCGTCCCCGCCAGCCTCAAATACAGCTTCGCCGCGGGCATCGGCCTGTTCCTGCTGTTCATCGGCGTCACCCAAGCGGGGCTGGTCACGGTCAACATCCCCGAAGCTCCATTGAAGATCACGCCCTGGGGCGCGCCGCAGGTCCTGACGGTCGCCGGCGTGCTCGTGATCGCCTGGCTGATGCACCTCCGCATGCCGGGCGCCATCTTGATCGGCATCATCGCGATCGCGCTCGTGGGGGTCGTGACCGGCCACGCCGAGCCGCCCGCGGGCATCGTCGACGCGCCGTGGAGCTACGACCTCGGCAAGATCGCCGGCCAGCTCGACATCGCCGGCGTGTTGACCATCGAGCTGGCGCCGGTGCTGTTCACGCTGTTCTTGATGAGCTTTCTCGACACGCTCGGCACTCTCTACGCGCTCGGCGCCGCCGGCAACATGCTCGATGAGCACGGCCATTTTCCCAAGGTGGAAAAGCCGATGCTGGTCGATGCGCTGGCGTGCATGTTCAGCGCCCTGGTCGGGACGTCGACCAGCGGGGCCTACATCGAATCCGCGACCGGCATCCGCGACGGCGCCCGCACCGGCCTGGCCGCCGTGGTCACGGCCCTGTGCTTTGCGCTGGCCCTGTTCTTCTTGCCGCTCATCGAACCGATGCAGGAGCTGAAGTTCGCCTATGCGCCGGCCCTGATCATCGTCGGCATCCTGATGTTTGCCGCCGCCCGGAACCTGGACATGGACGACCTGACGGAATCGGTGCCGGCGCTCGCGTGCATCGCCCTCATGGTCTTCACCATGAACATCGCCAACGGCCTGGCCGCCGGCTTGATTCTCCATCCGCTCTTGAAACTGTTGACCTGGCAGTGGCGGCGGATTCACCCCGGCACGGCCCTGTTAGGCGCGGCCAGCGCCTGCTATTATCTCTTCGGGATGCCGCATTGACCTTCACGTGATGAATTTCCGAGCGGCGACCGGTCGCGGCTCGGACTGCGGGAAATATAGGGTCTTGGATGGACAAACCTGCCGACGCCGGCGCCTTGCTCTCCGTGATCGAGCGTCACTGGGGCTATCGCACCCTGCGCCCGCTCCAGGCGGAGGCGATGCAGGCGGCCCTGTCCGGACGCGATTCGCTGGTCGTCCTCCCCACCGGCGGCGGCAAGTCGCTGTGCTACCAGGCGCCCGCCGTGCTGCAGGGCGGCACCACGGTCGTCATCTCGCCGCTCATCGCGCTCATGAAGGACCAGGTCGATGGCCTGCAAGCGTGCGGCGTTCCCGCCGCGCAGATCGACAGCTCGCTGTCGTCCGGCCAGCGCAGCGCCTATGAAATGGACCTGATGCAAGGCGCGGTCCGCCTGCTGTTCGTCTCGCCCGAGCGCATGGCCCTGCCCGACTTCTGCGCCGTGCTCCGCCGCGTCGGCGTCAAGACCTTTGCCATCGACGAGGCTCACTGCATCAGCCACTGGGGCCACGATTTCCGCCCGGAGTACCGGCAGCTCGGCAGGATCAAGGAGCTGTTCCCCGGGGCCAGCGTGCACGGCTACACGGCCACCGCGACCGAGAAAGTCCGCGCCGACATCTGCCGGCAGCTGAACCTGAAAGACCCGCTGGTGCTGGTCGGCAACTTCGATCGCCCCAATCTGTCGTACCGGATCCTGCCGCGCCAGAACCTGGAGCAGCAGATCCTCGAGATCATCGGGCGGCACCAGGGCGAGGCGGGCATCATCTACTGTCTGCGGCGCCGCGACGTCGATGACGTCACCGCCATCTTGCGCGCCCGCGGACACCAGGCTCTGGGTTACCACGCCGGCATGGACCCCGCCGAGCGCAAGCGCGTGCAGGACGAGTTCGCCGCCGAGCGCTGCGACCTCATCGTCGCCACGGTCGCGTTCGGCATGGGCATCGACCGCTCCAACATCCGGTTCATCATCCAT
Source organism: Gemmataceae bacterium (assembly GCA_022616435.1). GTDB lineage: Bacteria > Planctomycetota > Planctomycetia > Gemmatales > Gemmataceae > JAKEET01. The sequence continues at coordinate 5,668 of JAKEET010000085.1, read as the reverse complement.
GCCGCCATGCCCAAGTCGATCGAGCACTATCAGCAGGAGACCGGCCGAGCCGGGCGCGACGGCCTTGAGGCGGAGTGCATCCTCTTGCATTCGGGGGCCGATGCCGTTTCCTGGCGGGCCATCCTGGAAAAGTCGGCCCAGGAAAACGAAGTCGATCCGGATTTCTTGCCCAACGCCCTCCGGCACATGAACGACCTCGACAAATATTGCCGCGGCGCCGTGTGCCGGCACAAGGCCCTCGTGAACTACTTCGGCCAGCAGTACGACCCCCCCATTCCCCCCCTTGTCAAGGGGGGGCTGGGGGGGTGCGCCGCCTGCGACATCTGCCTGGGCGACACCGAGCCGATCCCGGACGCGGTCGTGGTGGCCCAGAAGATCCTGTCGTGCGTGGCCCGCGTGCAGGAACGTTTCGGCGTCAACCACGTCATCAGCGTGCTCCGCGGCGAAAACACGGAGCGGGTGCGCAACCTCCAGCACGATCAGCTCAGCACCTACGGCCTGCTCAAGGAATACGACAAGACGGAGATCCGCGATTGGATCTTCCAGCTCATCGGCCAGGACGCGCTCAAGCAAGAGGGGGACGAGTACCCGGTGCTGAAGCTGACCGAGCTGTCGTGGCAAGTGATGCGCAAGCAGCGCACGGTCCGGCTGCTGCGGCCGGCGCGGCGGCCCAGCGCGGAGCGGGCCGGCCGCTCCCGGGCCGACACCGAGTCGTGGGAAGGCGTGGATCGCGGCCTGTTCGACGAGCTGCGCGGCTTCCGGCGCAGCCTGGCCGAGGAGCGCGGCGTGCCGCCGTATGTGATCATGAGCGACGCCACGCTGCGCGAGCTGGCCCGGCTGCGACCGTCAAACTCCGACAGGCTCCGCCTCGTCTATGGCATTGGGGCTCGCAAGATCGATGATTTCGGCGATCCGCTCTTGCGGGCCATCGTGGCCTACTGCGAGCGCGGCGGCCTGACGATGGACGTTGTCCCGGCGCCCACGGCCCCGCCCAAGCCGCCCAAGGAAGCGGCCATGAACGCCTCCCGTGCGCTGGCCTTCAGCCAGTTCCGAACCGGGGCGGCCGTCGAAGACGTGATGCATCAGACCGGGCGTTCGCGGAGCACCATCATGGATTACCTGTGCGATTTCATTCGCCGGGAGAAGCCGGCCAGCATCGCCGCCTGGATCGCGCCAGACCTGTACGCCCGTATCGTCGCCGCGATCACGCAGCACGGCAGCGACCGTCTCAAGCCTCTTTTTGTGGCATTGGGCGAGCAAGTTGATTATCATGATATCCGCTTGGTGATCGCACATTGGACTCGTAATGGATGAGAGGCTGCTTCGAACAAGATGGCAGCGAACGCGGCCTATATTGTCGAACGTCCAGGCCCAAACCCATGCCGATTCGAGTGACCTGCAAGTGCGGCCGCGTGATGACCGTGGCCGATAAATGGGCGGGGAAGTCTCTCCCCTGCAGCACGTGCGCTGCGCCAGTGCGGGTGCCCTCCTTGGACAAGGCGAAGGACGTCATCAAGGTTGTCCCGCCGCCCGCCAACGTGCCGCAGCCAAAACCGTCGTCTTCCACCACGCCATCCGCCAAGGCGCCATCTTCGAAGACGGCCTCGCCCAAGACGCCGTCCAAGCCGGCAGCGCGCGCGCCCGCGGCTGAACGAAGGCAGGGGCCGCCGCCAAAGGCCCATGAACCGAAGGCCACGCCACGGCCGGCCAAGGCCGCGGACGAGGTTGACGTGGTGGCTGACGCTTCCGCCTCGGCGAAACCTGCGGACCGCCGCTCGGCATCGCCGCCGGCTGCTCGGTCGCCAGCGTCGCCGCCAGGGGCTTCCGGTCACGGTGTCGCCGCGCCGCCGGTGCTCGGCCTAGACGACGTGGACGAAGTGTATGACGGCGTACTTGAAGTCGTGGACGATGCCGAGCCGGCGCCGAAGGTCAAGGGGCCAGCCACGCCGCCCCCGCTCGCCGCCGCGGCCATCTACGACGAGGTGGAAGTCGTTGCAGAGGCGACGCCCACCGCGGGGCCGCCGACGCCCATCGCGGAGGTCGAGGTAGTTGACGACGTCGTGGAAGTGGACGAGGTCGTGGAAGTGGAAGTCGTGGAGGTGCTTGAGGAAGTGGTGGAAGTGGCGGGCGAGCCAGCGCCGGCGGCGATGTCCGCTCAGCCCGCGCCGGCGCCTCCAGTGCAGCCGAAAGTCGGCGATCTCCCGCCGGCATCGCTGCCGCCGGCAGCGTCCCTGTTGGCGTCTCCCGCGCCGGAAGCTGCTGCGCCATTTGCGGCCCCCATCGGGACTGCGACGCCGATTGATTCCGCAGCGCCCATCGGGCCTGCGGCGCCCGCCGGGTCGGCGACGCCGATGCTGATCACGGAAATCCTGGACGACGACGAGGCCGCGGACATCCCGCCGTTAGCCGCGGATTCGCCACCGGTGGAGTCGCCGCCGGCCGACTCAGGGTCGGCGGAATCCCCCTGGGGGGAGGAATTCGAACGGGGCGCCAGGAGTCACGAGACGGCCCCGCTGGCTGCTGAGCCGCCCGAGGATGCCGCTGCCGAGGACGACGGGGAAGTGCACGAGGTCGAGAACCTCGAGGTGCTTGACTACAAGGACGATTGGGAATCGTGCGGGTTGCTGGAGAATCCAGCGCCGCGTCTCGATGTGCCGGTCGACCGGGAGGACGCGTTGCGCGCCCAGCAGCTGGTGGACGCGGAAGCTGCCAAGGGTTTCGAGCTTCAAAAAGACGATTCGCGCGGCGCCGCCCTGGGCGTGACCGGCGTGATCGGGGCCTTGCGCCTGAAGGCGGAGCGCGTCGGCTGCCTGGCGTACGCTCCCGACAATTCGACTTTCCTGGCGGCGGGCGACGAGGACCTCTTTTTCCTCGACTTCGACGCGCGTTCCGGGTCAACTTCCGACGAGCGCATGCACTCGGCGCCGATCAGCTCGCTTAGCATATCCGCCGACGGCCGCTACGCCCTTTCGGGCGACGAGGACGGCGGCCTGCTGCTCTGGGACACGGCGGGTAAGAAGCCGCTGCGCTGGCTGGATGGACATCAGAGCGAGATCCGAGCGACCGCCTTCGCGGCGGACGGCCTGGCGGCGTCGGGCGGCGCCAGCGGCAACGTCCGCCTCTGGAAGATCCCCTCCGGCGAGATGATCCCGGTGGACGACTCGCACCTGGGGCAGCCGGTCAACACCGTCTGCTTTTCAGCCGACGGGCGGTTGCTGCTGGCGATCGGCGAACAGGGCCGGGCCCGCCTGTGGAACGCGACCGACGGCAAAGTGTCGGCCCAGCTCGCGCCGGGACCCGACAACCCCGGTCCGGCCGCATTCAACAGGAGCGGGTCGTCGATCCGGGCCAGCAGCGCCGCCCGTTTCCAGGCCTGCGAGTGGAACCTCGGGACCGGTCAGCGGCGGCGTTTCTTCCAAGGCGGCGCCGACAGGACAGGCCGCGTTCATCAGACGAGGGTCACCCCGGACGGTTACGGGTTGCTTGCCATCGTCTTCAAAGTGGAAGAAGCCGCGCCCCACAAGGCCGACCACTCCGAGGGCCCATCCCTCTGGGTGGCGGCCGGCCTTGGGCCCATCGGCATCATCGGCGAAGTGGCGGTCCGGGAAGCGGCTGCGGGCGTCGCCAATGCCGCCGCCGCCATCGGTTCGCGGCCAACCGAAGGCTACTTCCTGGAGCGCTGGGACTTGACCCAGGAACAGGCGGTCATCTCCGTGCCACTGGGACCGACCCTGCCGACCGCCATGGCCTGCTCGCCCGGCGGCCATCGCGTCATCGTTGCCCACGAAGACGGCATCATCGGGCTGGTAGGAACGTAAGGTCAACGAGTTGTCATCATGCCCATCACGTTGTCATGCGCCTGCAGCCGGACGTTGTTGCTGGCCGACACGTTCGCGGGCAAGCTGGTCAGCTGCCCGGGGTGTTCCGCGATCCTGCGCGTCCCCGTGCCGATCCAGGAGGCCGACATCATCGACACGCCGGCCATGGCTTCGGCCGTTGCCCAGCGGAGCGTGCCGATGCCGATCCTGGAGATTATCGATGAGTGCATCGTGGCGGCGCCGTCCCCAATGCCGTCGGCATCGCAACCTTCGGCATCGCAACCTTCGGCATCGCATCCGGCGCCTTCGCCCGAGCCGGTAGAGCTCGACGAACCGCCGCCGCGATCGCGGGCTGACGATCCACGGCGGACCGAGCGACGGCGCCGCGCTCGAAAGCTCGGACCGTTCTTTACGAAGACCCTTGGCGTGGCCGACGGCTGGTGGTGCCATGCCAACGGCAGCCTGATCGGCGGCGGCAGCACGATGCTGTTTGGCATCATCGTGCTGCTGGTGCTGGTCCCCATGGGGGGCGGCAGCGTGTTCGGGATACTCTTGATCAGCGTCGGCGCCATCGCCACGCTGAAGGGATTGATGGACCTGTATTGACGTTTCGCGAACCTGTCTCTAATCCTCCAACAACCATGCCTATCGCCATTCGCTGCACCTGTGGCCGTGACCTCACGTTGCGAGACGAGGTCGCGGGCAAAGTGATCCGCTGTCCGGCGTGCGCCGGCACCCTGCAAGTCCCGGTGCCCGCCGAAGAAGTGGTCGAAGAGGTCGCGGCCGGCCCGCCGCCGCTGCCGCCCCCCCGGTCGCAGAGCAAGGAACGTGACATCGACGACCGTGACCTCGACGTCGAGCCGCCGCCCCGAAAGCCCGACCGGCCCAAGGAGCGCAAGAAGAAGAAAAAGAAGAGCGTCTTTTCCGAGTACTACGGCAAGGAAGGGCGCGACGGCGCCGTCGCCGTGGAAGAGGGTTGGTTCGGCAGCGCCGCCGCCGGCATTGGCGGCGGCGTGATCATGCTGCTCGTCGGCATCGGCATCCTGGTGCTGGGCATCTTCTTCGGCGGCATCCGCCTCATCATGTGGGCGATCATTCTCATCGTCATCGCCGTGATTGCCCTGCTCAAAGGGTTGATGGATCTGTATTGAGGTGCAGCGAGCCGCGCGCCAACCGAACTTGGACTCCGACGCAATCTCCGAAAAACGTGTTTGACTGCCGGACGGCGTCCTGCTCTAATCTAATACGAGCATTGTCGGATTCATCCCCCCACACTTCGGGCACCCAGAAAACCTGAATCGATCGCAACGCGAACAGAGAAGCCGGCAGCCGTTTCCTTGCGTGGTTCCGCCCTCCCGCCGGAAGGAGTCGCTCATGTCCATTTCTCTCCGCCGCCTGGCCAAGGTGTTGCTCGCCCGTTCGAATGGCCCACGGCAACCTGCTCGCGCCGCCGCGCCCGTCCCGTCCTCGAGCATCTCGAAGACCGCCTGGTGCCAACCGCTTTTTGGGACAACGGCGGCGGCGACGGCCTCTGGGAAAACCCGCTCAACTGGAGCGATGACACCCTCCCCGGCGGCGGCGACGGCGTGGTCATCAACAACGGCTACAACATCGTCAACAACCTCGCCAACACGACGATATACGGGAATTCGATCAGGACAGTTTGCTCTGGGAATGGGCAGCCCTGAGCTCAGTTCAAGGATTGATTACAACGACGCTGACAAGAAGGTGACATTTGTCGTCTATACCGACTAGGGCCTGTTGACATTAGTTGAGGAAAACCGTTGAAACGGGGGAAACCGACATCGGTCTTCGCCCTCTTCGCGACCGTTGAAGTTTCCCCAGCGTCC
>JAKEET010000084.1 GCA_022616435.1 Gemmataceae bacterium | reverse complement strand
GTGTTGATCTCGTGGCCTTCCCACTTCGCCATGACATTGTCGCGGACCAGCGTCGCGATCCGCTCGGGCGCCGCGTTGCCGCGCAACAGCGGCTTCACATCCACCTCGTCGAGGGCGAACAAGCAATTGCGCAGCTTGCCCTCGGCCGTGAGCCGGACGCGGTTGCAGCTCCGGCAAAACGGCCGCGACACCGAAGCGATGATGCCGACCCGGCCGCCGCCGTCGGTGTATTGAAACTCCATGGCGGGGGCGCGCGGATCGTAGTCCTCGACAGGCACCAGCGGAGAAACCTGTTGTTCCAATTGGTCGAGGATTTCGTGCGCGAAGTAGACCTTCTCGCGCTCCCACGTGTCGGCCCCGATCGGCATGTACTCGATGAAACGCATTTCCAGGCCGTGTTCCCGGGCAAACTGCGCCAGGGGCACGACCTCGTGCTCGGTAACGCCGCGGATGCTGACGGCGTTGACTTTGACCGGCTCGAAGCCGGCGCGTTTGGCGGCGAGGATGCCGTCGATCACCTGGTCGAGGCCGTCGCGGCGCGTGAGCTGGCGAAAACGGCCGGGATCGAGGGCGTCGAGGCTGACGTTGATGCGCCGCAAGCCGGCGTCGAACAGCGGCTGCGCCTGCTGGGCGAGCAGCAGGCCGTTGGTCGTGAGCCCGACATCCTTGATGCCGGGAATGGCGACGATCATGGCGACCAGGCGCGGCAAGTCGCGCCGCAACAGCGGCTCGCCGCCGGTCAGTCGAATCTTGTCGATGCCGAGAGGCGCCACGATCCGCACGAAGCGCGCGATTTCCTCGAACGTCAACAACTCGTGCTTGTCGAGGAACGTGACCTCTTCCGGCATGCAGTACGTGCAGCGCAGGTTGCAGCGGTCGGTGACGCTGATGCGCAGGTTGTTGTGCACGCGCCCAAAGGTGTCGATCAAGGGGCTGTCGATCGAGGGGGATGGATGGTCGTTCACGGCCTTCTCGCTCATGTTCCAGGATGCACCCATTCGGTGGTTCCGTCCGCCCAGTTTTCTTTCTTCCAGATCGGCACGAACTCCTTGAGCCGATCGATGGCGTGGCGGCAGGCGTCGAACGCTTGATGGCGATGCGGGCAACTGACCGCCACGGCCACGCTGATGTCGCCGACGTCCAGGTGGCCCAGACGATGTTCGAGGATGATGTCGCCCACGGGCCAGCGCGAGCGCGTGTCCTGCTCGATCTCCTCCAATTTCTTGAGGGCCATGTCCGGATAGGCCTCGTAATCGAGGGCCAGCGTGGTGCGGTCGCCGGTCAGATCGCGAACCGTGCCCAGGAACGTCACCACGGCGCCGCAATGATCGCGGCGCACGTCCTCGGTGAGACGCGTGTGATCAATGGCCTCGCGTGTCAGCCGCACCATTCGGTCAACTCCCTCCCTCTCCCCGGGGGAGAGGGGTCGGGGGTGAGGGGACGCACCAGGACTTTCAGCCGCCGCTCACCGGCGGCACCAGGGCGACTTCCGCCGCGGCGGGCAATAGCGTCGTGTCTGCCGCATATTCATTATTGACGGCGATGGCGGATCGCTCAACCAGTCCGGCGATGCGCGGACAAAGCTTCGGGAGGGATGCACGAAGATCGCCCACGGTGGCATTGGCGGGCAAATCGACTTCAATCGCCTCGGCGCCGGCCAAGTCGCGGGCACGGGCGAACAACAAGACGCGCATCACAACACCAGGGAACGAAACGGCCTCTTCAGGCGGCCGGCCAGCTCCGGCATCAGGCCGTAGGCGATGGCCAGGTACTGGGCGGGGTGCAGGGCCCGCTTGCCGGCGCCGTCTTCCATCTGGATGCGGCAACTGCTGCACTCGGCGGCGCCGGTGGCCCCGTCCAGGCGGCGCAGCTCGTCGAGCATCGGTTGCCCGGCGGTCAGCGACGCGCCGTAGTTCTTTTGCTCCAGGCCGAACGTCCCCGCCATGCCCGAACAGCTCACATCGAGGGTGTGAATCCGCAACCCCGGAATCTTCCCCAAGAGCCGCGGCCCGGCCAGCGGTCCGTGCAGCGCCTTCATGTGACACGGTATATGATACCCGATCGCGCCGACCAACGGCTGCAAATCGGCGCGGAAAGCGCCGGCCTGATCGAGGCCGTGCAGAAACGCGGTGAACTCGACGGTCTGGGCGGCGACGGCGCGGGCGTCGACGTCGTCCAGGAACTCCAGGTAATCCTGGCGCAGCATCAGTGCGGCGCTCGGTTCCAGGCACACGATCGGCGTCCCCTGCCGCGCGAGCTCGGCGAACGCGCGCAGGTTGAGGGCGGCCAGCTCGCGCGTCGTTTCGATGTCGCCCTGGGCCAGGGCCTCCAGTCCGCTGCTGGTTTGGTCGGCAGGAACGACCACGTCGAACCCGTGATGCTGCAGCACGCGCGTGGCCGCTTCCGCGACGGACGGATCGAAGTGGTTCGCGTACAGATCGACGAACAGCGCCACCTGGGGTTTGCCGTTCTCCGGCTTCTTGGTCCAACCCGCCCGCGCCGCCTGCGCCAGGAAGGTGTGCCGCGCGAAGCGCGGCAGCCGCCGCCGCGTGGCCAGGCCAAACAGGCGACCGAACAGCCAGCGGCTCAAGCGGCTCTGCAGCAGCAGGTTCATGAACAGGGGAATCTTGCTGCCCCAGCGGGCGGCGTCTTGCAAGCGGCTGAAAAACCAGCGGCCGCGGTCGAGGCCGTGCTTGGCGACGTTGGCCGCTTTCGCTTCGAGCATCAGCTTGGGGATGTTGACGCGGGCCGGGCATTCGAACGCGCACATCTTGCAGTTGACGCACAGGTCCGCGACGGCGCGCACTTCATCGGAGGCGATCGACAGCGTGTCGGTCGGCGTCAGCAGCAAGTGGCGGAGCAGGTTGGCCTTGGCGCGCGGGGCGGCGGCCTCGTCGTGCGTCGCCCGGAAGATCGGACACATCCGCCCGCCCGGCGTTTCGCTGCGGCACTGCCCGCAGCCGTTGCAGTGGTTCGACTCCATCGCCACTTCGAGCGCCTGCCAGCGCAGCGCCCGCGGCTCCGGTTCCACGGCCGCGGCGCCGCGCAGCGGCCACACCGGCGCGCTGGCGTCGGGATCGACGATCTTGCCCGGATTGAAGATGCCCCGCGGATCGAAGATCGACTTCACCTGCCGCAGCAGCGGGTAGAGCGGACCGAACTGCCGCGCGACCCACGGCGTCCGCGCCAGACCCGTGCCGTGCTGGGAGCTGATCGTGCCGCCGAGCGTGAGGGCCAGCGTGTGCACTTTCTCGGCGAGCGGCGACAGCTTGGCGACGTCCTCCTGGCGTTGCAGGTCGAGGAACGGCCGCGCGTGAACCTGTCCCGTGCCCGCGTGGACCAGGAATGAGCCGGTCACCTCCGACTCCTTGAAGATCTCTTGAACGCGGGCCAGGAACTCGGGCAATGCCTCCACCGGGACGCCGACGTCCTCGATGAACGGCGTCGGTTGAGCGCCCCCCTTGATCCCGTACAGGCTCGGCAAGGCGACTTCGCGCAGCCGCCAGAGCCGCTCCTGGCCCTCGTCGCCAAGCGCCGGCACAACTTGCCGGGCCGAATGCGCGCCGTGGCTGGCGCGGCCGGCGAGCTCCAGGGCCAGACGTTTGGCTTCTTCGGGGCTGTCGGTTTCGTATTCGACCAGCAGCACCGCTTCCACCGCCGAATCGATGAGCGCGGCGATGTCGCCGGCATGGCCGCCCCGCGCCAGGCTCAACAGCCGCCGGTCGAGCAGCTCACACGCGGCCGGCCCGGTGGCCAGGGCCGGCGTGGCCGCACGCAGCGCCTGGTCGAGGCTCTCGAAGCCGAGGAGGACGAGGGCGCGGCCTTCCGGCCACGGGATGGTGCGCAGCGTCGCCTCGGTGAAGATCGCCAGCGTGCCTTCCGATCCGACCAGGAGCCGCGGCACGTTGAGCGTCTGATCGCGCAGGATGCCGTGCAGCCGGTAGCCGCAGCGGTCGTGAACCAGCCGCGGCTTCGACTGCTCCAGCACGTCATGGTTTTGCTCGAACAGGACTCCGAGCGCGGTCAGCAGATCGTGGTAGTGGCCGATGGGAAAGTCCGGCGGCAGCGGCCAGGGCAACGGCCTGACGTCGGCCGGATCGCCGTTGTCGAGCATGGCCCGCAGCGCGACGACGTGAGCGCTGGTGTAGCCGTGCTTGAGGGCGTGAGCGCCGGAGGCGTTCGTGGCCAGCATGCCGCCCAGCGTGCACACGCCGCTGGAAGGGTCCGGCGCGAACCGGCGTCGTTCCTGGGCGAGCCGCTGATTGAGCGCGTGGAGGGTGACGCCGGCTTGGACGTGGACCGTGTCGGCGCCGACGTCGAGGATCGCGCGGAAGCGCCGGCTCAGATCGACGACCAGGCCGCTGCCGAGGGCTTCCCCGGCCATGCCGGTGCCGGCGCCGCGCGGGACCAGGGGGATGCGATGTTCACCAGCGTAGCGAACCAGGGCGCGCAGGTCGTCCTCGTCCTGCGGCGCGGCCACCCCCATCGGCTTGACCTGAAAGATGCTGGCGTCGGTGCTGTACAGCATCCGCGTCACGTCGTCGAACAGCAAATCTCCCCGGAAGAAGCCTTGCAGGTCATCGTGTATGCGGCTGCCTTGTTGCTCGTCCACGCGCGAATGGTTCTCTTGATCACCGCTTGCGGCTTGGCGCTCGCCGAATGCACCAGCGAACGCGAAGCCGCCAGCGGTGGAAATATCAGGGCCTGCCCGTCTTCAACTGTTCGCGGCGCAAGCGTTCCTGGCGATACCGTTCGCCGATGGTTAGTTCATGGGGCTGATGCTCGGTTGTCGCTTGGAACCCGTGGTAATGGGCGTTGCAGCGGTAGCAGACGATGGCATCGCCGACCAGGAGATACAGCACGCCGTCGAAGGCCGCGGTGCCGATCAGGATCGCCCAGGTCAGCCACTTCTCGTACCAGTTATAGGTCACCAACGACAGGGCGCAGGCCAGGACCAGAATCGCCATCCCCAGGCCGTGCGGAAAGTCCTTCTTCTTGTAGAGCTCGTGATTGCCGCAGATCCGGCACGTCGCGAGTGCGGGATCGGGGGCATGCACGTGGAGCGGATGCCGGCACGCGGCGCATTGCCAGTCGCTGGGCGAATCCAAGCGCGCCTGGGCCGGGGCGCCGCACTGCGGACATGCGAACACGACCTTCACAGCACCGATCCTGTCTTTTCCAGAAGCAGCAGGCTCGTCAACTCGCCGAGGAAGCAGACGATGACCACGACATAGAGAATCCCGGTCGCCGATTGCGTCGAGCGGATGCGGGCCGTTTCCCACGCCATCCAGCCCAGCGCCAGCGGGGCCAGGATGCCGAGGAGCCAGCGTGCCGAAAGCCACAACAGGGTTTCTACATCCAGGGTAGCCAAGGGACGCTCGGCTGTCCACAGCCACAGGCCCCAAAGGGCGAGGGCGACGCGCAGCGCCAGGGCCACGGTCCCGGCCATCAACATCCGCCGCAGCGGCGCCATGGTCATCGCCGGCGAGATCAGATAGGAGTGCCCCAGCAGCATCGCGCTCGTGGTCGTCCCCAGCAGGGCGGCCGACGCGAATTGATCCATCACCTTCCACCAATCAAGCCGTTCCGCATCCTTCCACGGTGTGGCAAAGAAGAGCACGAGCGCGGCCGCCACGGTTGTCAGGCGGATGATCGCGACGCCGCCTGGAGATTGATCGATGTGCCAGACAATACAGCCCAGAAAGCAAATGCCGATGCTCGCGGCCACGGTGATCCAGGTCCACTGAGTCCACAGCGCGGCGTGGTCGAAACGACCCGTATCGGTCATTTCCGATACGCGCTCGAGCGGATGGAACCAGAGAAAGTAGGCGGCCACGGCGAGCAAGCCGAGCGTGGCCAGGAATTGCACGCGAAAGAACCGCGGCGGGATCGGAGCGGGATCGACCACCAGCAACGAAGCGATCATGCCGAACGCCAGCCGCAAGCAGAACGTCGCCGCCATGACACTACCGCCGGCCGCCGTGGATGAGGGCCATGAATTCCGAGCGGGTTTCCGGGTGGTCCTTGAAGCCGCCGCGCATGGCGCTGGTGGTGCAGATGCTGTTGGCCTTGCGGACGCCGCGGATCGCCATGCACGTGTGCGTCGCTTCCAGGACGACGCCCACGCCGCGGGCGTCGAGCTCGATCATCAGCAGGTCGGCGATGTCCTCCGTCATCCGCTCCTGCACCTGCGGGCGCCGCGACAGGATTTCGACGACGCGGGCCAGCTTGCTCAGACCGACGATCTTGCCGTTTGGCAGATAGGCGATGTGCGCCTTGCCGAAGAACGGCAGCAGGTGGTGCTCGCACAGGCTTTCGAAGCGGATGTCCTTGACGAGGACCATCTCGTCGTATTTCTCCGTGAAGCTCTTTTCGAGCACCCCCGCCGGATCCTGGCGCATGCCGGCGAACATCTCTTCATACATGCGGGCGACGCGTGCCGGCGTCTCGCGCAGGCCTTCGCGGTCCGGGTCCTCGCCGACCGCCGCCAGGATCTCGCGGACGGCGGCGGCAATCCGGGCGTGATCGACGGGGCCGGTCAACTCCCGGCCGTTGGGTTTTTCGGCGCCGCGGCGTTCAGGTTTGATGCGGTTGCTCATGGCCGCGCCTCACGGTGGTCGTTCGAAACCGCGGCATCCTGCCGGAACATGAAACAACCCACGGGCCGCCGCGCCGTGGGTGTGCATGATGAATTTATAGGCCGTATCGCGGCGCTGTCAAGCAAAGGCCACACGCGTTCACCGGCCGTTCAACAGCTTCATGTACTCGCGCATCCACGCGTGATTGTCGTGCCACGTCCGCGCCGTCACGATGTTGCCCGACACCACCACTTCCTGATCCACGTACACGCCGCCGCACACCTCCGCGTCGAACCGGCACTTCGCCACCGTCGTCACCTTCTTGCCGCGAATCACGTCGGCCGTCGCCAGCACCTCGATGCCGTGGCACACCGAGCCGACCGGCAGGCCCTTCTCCATCATGAACCGCACGACCTGGATCAGGTGCTTGTCATAGCGGATGTACTCCGGCGCCCGCCCGCCGGTGATGAGGATGCCGGCGTATTCCTCCGGCTTGATGTCGCGGAAGGCGATGTCGGCGGCCAGCCGGTAGCCCGGCGTTTCGACGGTGATGTCCCAGTCGGGATGGCGGTCGTGCTGCACCAGGTGATAGACGCGTTTCTCCGGGCCGGCCACGACCACCTGATGGCCGTCTTCGCGGACGCGGAACAGCGGGTAGAGCGTGTCGAAGACTTCGGCCGCGTCGCCGATGACCAGCAGGACTTTCTTCATGGGGAGACTCCGCTTGCTTGGTCTTGGTGATGAACGATGAGGCGGGGCTATTATAAAGGAATGCCCGAAGTGATCGTCGAGTTCTACGGCATCCCGCGCGAGCGCGCCGGCCGCGCCGAGTTGATGGTGCGCGCCGCGACGGTGGGCGCCGCGCTGGCGGAAGTGGAACGCCGGTGTCCAGGGCTGCGCGGACTGTTGCAGGCGGGCCGGTTGGCGGAGCACTACCGGCTCTCGCTGGACGGCAGGGAGTTCCTGACCGATTGTCGCCGGGCGCTCGCGGACGGAGCGCGGCTGCTGCTCTTGTCCGCGGATGCGGGCGGCTAAGAATCCGCCGCGTGCGGCTTGGCGTTCGCCGCCACGAGCCGGAATCCCGGACTATTCGACGGGGGTAGCATGGGTGGCATGCTTTCGCGGCTCCCACGCGACAACGAGATCTTCTGGACCAACACCGCGAAAGCATGCGGGGTGTCGCCGGGGACAGTATGCTTTCGCCGTGATGGTCCAATGGTTCACGTGTGGCGAGCGATCGGCGAAAGCATGCCACCCTCCAACATCGCGCCCTATCAATCCGTCCGTCAATAAACAGCACGACACCGCCTTGGATGCCGGACACACGGGCGCCGTGTCCAGAATCCAACGCGGTGTCGTGACGACGCATAACGATGGTTACTTGCGGCCGAGCCGCTTGTGGAACTTGCCCTTGTAGACGTCGCCCCTGCCGCAGTAGACCAGGTCGCAGCCGTCGCCGCCCTTGAGGAAGTCCGGCTCAAAGTCGTCGAACACCGTGACCAGGGCCTTGAAGGCGGCGGCGCGGGCTGCGAAGGAGCCGTCGCTGGTCCAGATCGCCAGGGCGTCGAACAGCGCCGCGTCGTCTTGATCGCGATTGGTCGTGCCGCCGATGAGCACGTCGTCATCGCGGCCGCCCTTGAGCGAGTCCCGGCCGGTCCCGCCGATGAGGATGTCGCGGCCGCGGCCTCCCTTGAGCTCGTCGTTGCCGGCGTCGCCCAGGAGCACGGCCGACCCGCCGCCGCTCCGCAAGCAATCATTGCCTGCCCCGCCGTGAATCACGGCCGGCAGCTCCACGCGCGCCGCGATCTCGAGGCAATCATCGCCTTCGCCCAGCTCGGCCACGATCCGGTTGACGTCGGCCAGACTGACAATGACGGGCTCCGGCAGGAAGTCGGCGCGGACCCGCACCTGGTCCCTGCCCTTCCTGTCGATGCTGACCTTGTCCGAGTCGGCGGTGCCGACGATGTGCAGCACGCCATCGACCACTGTTACGCTGCCGCCGGCCGGCGGCGCGGCGACCACCACCAGGTCGAACGAGGTCGTCGCGACCTCGCCATCGCTGTCGGTCACCGTCACGGTGACCGTCTGGCTCTCGGATTCATCCTGCGCGGGGAATGACCAGCTCCAGGTGCCGTCGCCGTTGTCGACGATCGTGCCCACCGACGCCGTCAACGACGCGATGTCGTTGCCGGGATCGCTCAAGGTCCCGGTGGCGACGGCCGTCTGGCCTGCGTCCACCGTCACGGTCGCCTGGTCGGCTGCCACGCTCGGGGCCACGTTGTTCACGGTCAGATCAAACGTCGTCGTCGACACGTTGCCGTTGGCGTCGCTGGCCGTGATCGTAACCGTCTGGGCTTGGCCCGATCCGTCGCCCGTCACCAAGGTCCACGTCCACGTGCCATGGGCGCCGGACGATTGGCCGATGTCGCCGATCGGGGAATCGATCGTGACCGGGTCGGCATTCGAGCTGTGGAAGGTGCCGCTCATGCTTGCCGTCTCGCCTTCGAGAACGCTGACCTCGGTCGGATTGGCGACGGTGCTGGCCTGGGCGAGGGCGGCCACGTCGGCGTCGCTCAACGGCCCGTTGTAGATGGCGATGTAGGCCGCCGAACCCGCCTGGGACTCCGTCCCTTCCAATACAACGTCGTCGTGGAAGAAAGTCAACGTGTTGGTCGGCGACACGACCCCGTCGGATGCCGGTCCGGGGTCGTGAACCACCTGCAACACGCCGTTGAGGTAGGTTCGTGTCACGCCGGTAGCCCCGTCGCGGGTGATGACGACGTGGAAGTCGGTGTTGGCCTGGACGGCGTCAGGGCCCGGAGGGGCATCCGGGAACAGGATTACGTTCCCGTCGACGAGGTACAGCCCGTTGTCAACGGTCAGCCCTGCAAAGTCGATCACCTTTTTCCATTGGGGTTCGAGGTCGTCGAACTCCATGACCAGCTCGATCGAGTAGCTTGCGGTGTCGGCGAGACCGCCGCTCAGCTGCAGCCCCTGGTTGGCGGCGAAGGTGTAGCGGCCGCCGGCCACGGTTCCCTGGTTGAGGGCATCGCTGGCGACCAGTGCCGGTCCGCCAAGGATGTCATTCAGGTTGCCATCGAAATCGTAACGGTGCAGCAAGTCGGCGTTCTGCGTGATGACGCCGCCGGTCTGCACGAACGTGGTGGGCACGAAGCGATCCTCAAGGGCCTCGCATCGCAGTTTGACGGTGGGTCTCGCCGGCCGAGTTGCGCGACGGCGCGGGTGGGACAAGGCGCTGACGAGACGAGAGACGGAAAGAGACGAATGGGACACGGGAGCCTCTCCTGGGGGAAAGACAAACGTTGAGTTAGGTGGGACAAACGAGGGCATCGCCAGCACGGGTATCCCCGCGGGGTAGGATGGAACCAGGCAGCGCGGCGGACTGCGCAGACTCAGCTGCGTGACGCCGTCGGCCTAGCGCCGGCGAAGCTTTGGGGGGGTAGCTGATCGAGGACGGAGTGGGGGGCGATCAACTAGGAGGATTCACCATAGCATAGAACACTTTTTGGCGCGAAGCTGGGCAAGGCAAGAAAAAAAATGGAATTGCTACAGCGCACGCAAGTAGACGAAGCCGATCATGGCCAGGACCAGAGCCTCGACCATGATCGGATAGGCCCGGTGCAGGTCGATCCACCAGGGGTCCCGGCCGTACATCCTCGCCAGCGACCCCGGCACACCGTGAAAGAGGAACAGGGTAAACCCCTGAAGCAAGACGGCCAACGCGGACAGGCTGTGGATGAGGAATCCGTGCCGCCCGCCGCCCAGGTCGGTGATCCAGGTGCGGGCCGGGTGCTGGGGGTCGTAGGAGACTTTCAGCGGGAACGGGACCTGTCCTTTGACCAGGTTCTGGACCAGATCCGCTGGCAGGTTGGGGCGCTCCCGGACGCCGCTGACGTAGAAGGCCGCCTCGCGGCCGACGCCGTCCTTGCCGCGGAAATGACAGCGCAGGCGATACACCGTGCCAAGGGGGGTACGGGGGCTGCGCAACTCGACGGCGTGGACCTCGCCCGCCACCACCTCCGCCGCCTGGAAACACTCACGATCGTGCCGCTGGAGCAGCACCGTGGCCGTGAGGTCCACCGCCAGGGCAAGCAGGAGGCTGATGATGGCGATCTTCCCGCCCGTCCCGGCGGCCTTTCCCCCGAGCGGCCGGCCCTGGAAATAGTGCATGACGAAGTAACGGACGAACCAGAACAGGGCGACCACGTCCCCGGTCCAGATGAGCACGGCCTGCCACGGCTCCAGGCGGCGGTGCTCCTCGACCAGGTGCGGGTACAGAGCCCACAGGCCGAACCCCAGGCCGGCACAGGTCAGGGCGAAGAGCAGCGCCAGCCAGCGCCGGGCCCGCCTTTCGTCGGGCACACTCATGCCGCCCTCCTTTGTCACAGGGTACTTCGTCGGGGGACCCTGTCATTTGAACAATCTCCTCGGGCAGCAGCCTTTTCATTGGCGGTTCTTGTTCTGACGACGTGCTCTCTTCCGCCCAGGTCTGTAGCCCCGATTGGGCAGGCCCCGCTCGCCGACAGGTTCGCCCTTCGCTGGGTTTGCCACCGTATGGTAATGGTCGCCACGGGTAGACTCATTCGCCCGCCGCCGCCGCGCCTCGATCGCTTCCTTCGGCGGCTGAGCCGGGATCAGGCAATCGCAGCCGTTGCCAATCAGGTCCTGCCGCCCGGCCTGGATGAGCGCCTCCCGCACCGTGAACCAGTTCTCCGGCTTGAAGAACTGCATCAGCGCCCGCTGCAGCTTGCGGTCCCGAAGATGCCTGGCCACATACACTTGTTGCTTCGAGAACGGATCGACGCCCGTGTAGTACATGCAGGTCGCGATGTCGAACGGCGCCGGAATGAAGTCCTGCACCTGGTCCGGACGGTAGCCGTTGCGCTTGAGGAACACCGCCAGGTCGATCATGGCGTGCAGGTCGCTGCCGGGATGGCTGGCGATGTAGTAGGGCACGATGTACTGCTTCGGCTTGCCCGCCTTCGCCGAGGCCTGCTTGAACGCGTCGGCAAAGCCCTCGAAATTGACGTTGGCCGGCTTCTTCATCATGTCGAGCACGTGTGTGTCGGTGTGCTCGGGCGCCACCTTGAGGTGCCCGCCGACGTGATGGGCCGTCAATTCCTGCATGTACTCCGGCGAGAGCTGGGCCAGGTCCATGCGGATCCCCGACGCGACCAGCACCTTGCGGATGCCGGGTTCGGCGCGGGCCTTCTTCATCAGCTCGATCAGCGGGGCGTGGTCCGTGCCGAGCAGCTTGCAAATCGTCGGATGCACGCACGACAACCGCTTGCACTTGGCTTCGACCTCGGGCCGGGTGCAGCGCATCTGGTACATGTTCGCGGTCGGTCCGCCGATGTCGCTGACCGTCCCCTTGAACTCCGGGTCGGCCGCCAGCTTGCGGACTTCGTTCAGGACCGATTCCTCGGAGCGCGACTGAATGATCCGGCCCTGGTGCGCCGTGATCGAGCAGAACGTGCAGCCGCCGAAGCAGCCGCGCATCAGCGTGATCGAGTCCTTGATCATCTCGTACGCGGGGATCGGCTCCTTGTAGGCCGGATGCGGCCGGCGCGTGTAGGGCAGGTCGTAGATCTTGTCCATCTCCGCGTCCGCGATGGGGAGCGCGGGCGGATTGACGACGACCGCCTGGCGCTCGTGGTACTGCACGAGCGTCTTGGCGTTGAAAGGGTTGGTGTTGATGTGGATGACGCGGGTGGCGTCGATGAACTTCGACTTGTCCGATTTCACTTCGTCGAAGGACGGCAGTATCTCTGCCGCTTGCGGCTTAGCGTTCGCAAGATCGTTGGTGCATGTCCAACCCTCCCCAACGCGAACGCTAAGCCGCAAGCGGCATTCTTCGGATTCCTTCGCCCCCATCACGTACGCCACCCCGCGCAGGTCTCGCAAATCCTTCACCGTCTCCCCGGCGGCGAGGCGCTTCGCGATCTCGACGATCGTGTCCTCGCCCATGCCGTAGGCCACCAGGTCGGCCTTGCAGTCGAGCAGGATCGAACGGCGAACGGTGTCGCTCCAGTAGTCGTAGTGGGCCAGCCGCCGCAGCGACGCCTCGACGCCGCCGGCGATGATCGGCACGCCGGGAAACGCCTCGCGGGCCCGGTGGCAATAGGCCAGCGTCGCCCGGTCCGGACGCAAGCCGATGCGGCCGCCCGGCGAATAGGCGTCGTCGTTGCGGACTTTCTTGTTGGCGGTGTAGTGGTTGATCAGCGAATCCATGTTCCCCGCGCTGACGGCGAAGAACAGCCGCGGCTTGCCGAACTGCCGCCACGGCGCGCACGACCGCCAATCGGGCTGGCTGAGCATGGCGACCTTGAACCCGGCCGCTTCCAACACCCGATGCAGAATCGCCATGGCGAAGGAGGGATGATCGACGTAGGCGTCGCCGGTGACGAAGACCACGTCCACCTCGTCCCAGCCGCGGACGTGCATGTCGGCGCGGGACATCGGCGCCAGCGGCGCGAACATGGGCGCCAATTGGGCGCGCGGGGGAGTCTCGGTGCAGAGAGGTAGCGAGATCATGGTTGCCTTCAGCCCTTCTCCGGTCGGCAGGCCTCGGAAGGGCGGGTCTGGTGGTGGGCGTCCTCTCATTATACAAAACGCGATGCAGCCCATGAGAAAGCCCACGGACGGCTGTCCGTGGGCTCACCGGCGACCAGGCGACAACGCGACATGTCGAAACATCCGCCTCACCAAATCAAGGCCGGACTCGGAGTCGAACCGAGCGGGGCCACCCTGTTCGATGGCCCTCAACGGGTTTGCAGTCCGCGGGAGGCGCCGGCCCCCTTTTCCGGCCAACCATTCGAACGCCATCCGCGCAAGGCGGAAATGCGCCTGGGCGACGCCGTGCTGATGTTGGAAGTTCGGGTGCGGGAAATCGCTCGGACACGCCGCTCGAATCAGCGGCGACTTCAGGTGAAGCCGGAGGATGTGGCCTGTGCGAACATGGTCATCCCATTAGACGATGCTCGTGCGATTGTATTCGCGCCCTACGGAACAGCGAGTTCGTGTCAAGCGATCGGCGATGGTGCGGTCTTGAGAGCACGGGCAGCGGGCTGCCATTGTCGATGGCCCATGGGAAACCGTTGCGATTCGAGCGCCCCGTTCGCGTGGCCTTCAGCTACCCGCCGCGCCATGAGCGCGGACCTGCTCACAGCCGCGCCACCAGCATCTCCACCTCCGACACCTGCCGCCAGCGCTCATCCAGCCGCCACAAGCCGGCGTCGCGGGCGTGCTGCTCCGCCTCCATCATCTCGCGCGAGCTGACACGGCGGTTGATGTCGGTGAAGCGCGGGTTGGTCTTGGCCTTCCAGGCGGGGTAGTACTGGTCCATCAAGTTCACATAGGTGTCCGGCGATAACCGCGCCAGCCAGCCGGTGATGTGCCGCGTGTCCTCCAGCCGGCCGGGCATCACCAGGTGGCGGACCAGCACGCCGCGCAGCGCCAGGCCGTCCTCGTCCGCCTTCAGCTCGCCCACTTGCCGGTGCATCTCGGCGATCACCTCGCGCACCACCTGCGGATAGTTGGTGGCCGCCAGGTACGTGCGGCTCGCTTCCTCGTCCCACAGCTTGAAGTCCGGCATGTACACGTCCACCAGGCCGTCCATCACCTTGAGCGTTTCCAAGCTGTCGTAGCCGGAGGTGTTGTAGACGAGCGGCAGCCGCAGCCCCATGGCGATGGCGTGCGGCAGGGCTTCGACGATTTGCGGGGCGACGTGCTCGGGAGTGACGAAGTTGATGTTGTGGCAGCCGCGCTGTTGCAGGTCGATCATCAGCCGGGCCAGGCCGCGGGCGTCCAGCTCCGCGCCGCTGGGCTGCTGGCTGACCGCGAAGTTCTGGCAGAACACGCAGCGGAGGTTGCACCACGAGAAGAAGATGGTCCCCGAGCCGCGCCAGCCGCGCAGCACGTCCTCCTCGCCGAAATGAGCAAAGGCGCTGGCGACCCGCGCCTGCCGGCCGATCTTGCACACGCCGAGCTCATTGGCCAGCCGATCGACCCCCTTGCACGCGCGCGGACAGGCGCGGCACGAGGGGCCCAGGTGCGACAGGGCCTCGTCCACCTTGTCCCTGAGCCGGCCCTCGTCGTGAGCGCGGAGATAGGCCGGGACAAGGTCGCGGCGCCGCAACAGAAAACGGCCATCGCCGTGGACGGACGAAGGAACGCACGCGCGGTGCATGGGGAAACCCCCGACACGACGAGTCGACGTTGGGAATGCCTGATTATAAACAAAGTCGTCCACTCTGTCGCCTGCGCGGTTTGACAACATTCCGATGCGACGATATGCTCCGGATTGGTCATGAAGCCCCGCACTTCTCGCCGGAGGCCGCACGCATGCTCCGGATCGTTGCCATCGACTTGGCGCTGGTGTTCGGCCTGCCCCTGACGGTCGGCGCGGCCGGGCTGCAGGACGCGGTCGCCACGCCGGCAGAGCGATACAAGGCGCTCGTCAAGGAGTACCAGCGGGCCGCCGGCGGGGGCGCCAAGTCGGATCAGGAGCGCAAGCAACTCATCGAGCGGCTGGACAAGCAGCGGCCCGGCCTCGCGGCACGATTCTTGACATTGGCCGAGCAGAACCCGAAACACCCCATCGCGGTGGATGCGCTGATCCAGGCAATCTGGATGGTGAACAACAACGCCTTTCCGGCGGGCGACGGTCCGGGAATGCGGGCCATGGCCATCCTGCGGCGCGACCATCTGCAGAGCGACAAGATCGGCCCGATCTGCCAGCGGCTCAACGCCGGCTTCCGTTCCGAGCACGAAGCGTTTCTCCGCGCCGTCCTGGAACATAGCCCTCACCAAGACGTGCGCGCCCTTGCCTGCCTGTCGCTCGGCCAGTTCCTCCACAATCGGCTGCAACGTCTCGACGAGATCAAGGAACGGCCGGAGGTCGCAAGAGCGCATGTGAAAGTGTTCGGTCAAGCGTTCGTCGCGTCCTTGCAGCGGCAAGATCGCGCCGCGATTGCCCGGGAGATCGAAGCGCTCTTCGAGCAGGCGGCCGGGAAGTACCGCGCTGCCAAGATCCCCTACGCCGGCACGGTCGGTGCGCGGGCCCAGGCGGAGTTGTTCGAATTCCGGCATTTGCTGGTGGGCAAGCAGGCGCCGGACATCGCGGGCCAGGACCAGGACGGCCGGCGCTTCAAGCTGAGCGACTACCGCGGCAAGGTCGTGCTGCTCGATTTCTGGAACCGCTACTGACTCGGTTGACGACTGCAATGGCCCCACGAGCGGTCGCTCGTGAAGAAGCTCTCGGGCAAGCCGTTCGCCTTGATCGGCGTCAACGTCAACGGCTGGGACGCCAAGGAGCTCAAGGCGGTGATGGACAAGGACAAGCTGACGTGGCCGTCGTTCGTGAACGGCGAGGAGATCGTCACCAGGTGGAACTTGCAAAGCACGCCGACCTTCTACGTGATCGATCACCAGGGCGTGATCCGCCACAAATGGGTGGGCAACTCCGCCGGCTACGAGCAGGGCGGCCTCCCCGCGGCAGAGGCAATCGACGCCGCCCTGGACCAGCTGATCCAGAAGGCGGAACGGTCGGCGACGAAGTAAGGCTGCCCGCCCACACCGAGAAGCCAAATCTGCCAGCTCTGAGGGCCTCAGCCTCAGTTGCCATGGATCCAATCCAGATACGGTCTCTGCAACACGTACCCGACAATCGTCAGCGCTGCGGATCCGAGCATTCCCAGCCACAGCCGCGGCGAGAACAGGATCAGCGCGAGGACCAGCAGCGGCGCGCCCCACGCGGCGCCGCCTTCGACGAGGCGCGAGCCGGCCTCGCACAGGTGGCAGTAGTTGATCCCGGCTTTGGCCGCGAACGAGGCGAACAGGGCCGCCAGGAACACGCGCGGCCACATGGCCCGCAACGTGTCGCAGTCTTGGAGAGGCGATAGCAGTCGTGCGACGGCCATGATAGCCACGAACCTCGTCTACTTCACGCGGCGGCTCCCTCGGGCAGCAGGAAGCGGGTCACATCCACGAACGGCCCGGCCGACAGGCTCTCGTGCAGCGCGGACCAGCCGGTCGTGTCGGCGGCGATCTCGTCGTACAGCGAGCGCGGCACGCGCAGCATTTCCTTCACTTCCTCGTTGGCGGAAACCAGCCAGGCCACCGCCAGCGAGTCGCCCTCCGCCGCGACCAGCCGCAGCTCGGTGCCGGCGTCCACCGGCGGCTCGTCCAGGCCGCGCACCATGGCGGCCTTGGTCAGCTCGAGGATGACGTCGTCCAGGCCCTGCTCGACGGCGACCAGCTTCTCGCGCAGCGCGGACCAGCCGAAGACGAGCCGGGGCTTCAAGCCCGCGCCGATCTCGCGGGCGGCGGCCGAGGCCTTGTCGCCATAGGCCTTGTTGAACATGGCCTGGGTCTGCGCCTCCAGCTCCTTCCACTGGTCGAGCTTGGCGACCGGAAAGACGCCGATCCACTGGCCGCGGCCGACGTCGAGATAGGTCAGCTCCGGGTCGAGGCGGAACTCGGTATTGCACTGCGGACACGCCTGGCGCTGGAACGACCCGTTGAGGACCGCGACGCGCAGGTCCGGCCGGCGGTCGGCGTTCAGGCTGAAGACGGTATTGAACTCGACGGACGCGCCGCACGAGGGGCACGGGACCGATACCGGGCGGAATAGCGACATGGGTCACTTCCTTTTCTAGAGATCGCGCAGGAACCTCTTGACCATGGGGTGCGAATCCTTGAGGACGCCGCTGTTGTAGGCCGCGTACAGCTCGGAAAAACACTCGCCCGGCGCACGGAACTGATAGCCGCTGATCGCCTGGCTGCGTTTGGCCCGGAGGTAGCTTACCCAGTTGCCGTCGTAGGCCTCGTGGTAGACCCGGTCGCCGATGGAATCGGGCAGGTTGTCCCAGGGATTCTTGTTGACCCGGATCGAATCGCAATAGCGCTCGACCTTGGCGCGGACCGTGTTCCAGTCGGCGCGGCCGGCGGGGGCCGCCGGCTTGTCGCCCGGCCGCTTGCCGGGTTTGCCTTCGAGCATGTCGCGGATGTATTCGAGCGCTTCCTTGGTCTTGAAATTGAAGTGGTTGGCGATCGCCTGGGCGGCGGCCGCGCAGCTGCTGCCGTGATCGATCCAGCCGCCGATATCGGCATTCTTCTTCATGAACCCCTGCTTGTCGTCGATCGCGTGGCCGATCTCGTGCAGCGTGGTCCAATCGAAGTAGCTTTGCGTCATGCTCGCGCCCGGTCTGGGCTTGCAATCTTCCTCAATGGGCGGATCAATGACGCCGGCCGAGTTCCTCAGCCCGGACTGCAGGGCCGTGCCGTCGGAGCGCGGCCGCGTGCACTGCAGGACGACCTTCTTGCTGTCCTTTCGGCCCAGGCCCAGGAAGATGTCGGTTTCCGATTCGTAATACGAGGTGCCTTCCGGACCGCCGATGCGCTCGACCTTCTTCAGCGACGGATTGTTGGTGGCGTGCGTCTCCGGCACCAGGGCCATCAATTCATAGACGCGGCGAATGGCCATGTATTCCTCGGTCGGCGACTCGCCCTTCTGCTTCATCTTCAGCTTGATGCCGAACCGTTTCTTGAATGTCTCCTCCATGATGTCGCGCATGTCGCCGCGATCCTTGCCCCGGACCGCCTCGTCGAGGATCTTGACCTCGGCGGCCGCGCACTTCTTGTCCACGGCGTTCAGGGCGTTGATGGCGCCCATGTAGTCGTTCTTGGGCGGCTCGGCCAACGCCAGCGCCGCGGTCCGCTTGGCTTTGACGTCGGCGATCTCGCCCGTGATCAGGTTCTTCTGCGGGTTGCTTTCCAGCCGGGCGATCTTCTTGTCGGTGTCGGTCTTGATGGTCAACACCTTCTGGTACATCTCGGTCATCTTCTTGATCGTGACGCAGGCGGCGTCGACGCCGACCAGGGCGGCGATCGCGCCCGCGTAATCCCGGCCCGGCGCCTCGGTCAGCTTCAGGGCGTTGGTCACCTTCTGCTTGCTGACGGCGATCTGCGAGGCGACGTTGGCGGCGTGCTTGAGCTTCTCCAGGTCGGCGATCTTCTTGTTGGTCTCGGTCTCCTTGGCGAGGACTTTCTTGTATTCCTGGACGTTGGCCACCGCCTGCGTGTACGGGGCCACCAGCCCTTCCATGATCTTCTTCCCCTCGGTCCCCTTGCCCGCCTGAACCTGGGCGTCGGCGTCCTCGGGCTTGGGCAGGGCCTCCAGGTCCGCCTTGACGTGCTCCCAGATCTTGGGGTCGCGGAGCTGGTCGGCCTTGCTCATCACGGACTTCTTCACCGTCTGGTATTCGGCCTCGGCGCTCTTGGCCTCGGCCTCGGCCTCGCTCTTGGCCTGGTCGAGGGCGGCCAAGGCCGCGCCGACATTGGTCTTTTGCAGCTTGTCGGCCTCCTGAATCGCCGTCTTGTACTTGTCGGGGTTCTTCCCCCAGCCCCCGATCCGGGTGATGGCCGCCTCGACTTCCCCTTTGCGGACCTTGTAGTCCTCCTTCTGCTGCTTGTACGTCTCGACAAGGGGCTCCAGCTCGTCGAGGACCTTGGCCGCCTCTTCGAATTCGCGCTTGGCGACGTGGGTCTTCACCGTCGCCATCAGCGACTGCATCCGGGCGGCGTCGGGGCTCTTCTGGGTTGCGGCCTCCTTGTACGGAGCTGTCAAGGCGGTCAGGCGCTTGGTCACGTCGGTCTTGGCATCGGGGGCGGCCTGCGGCCCGGACGCCTGAGTTGGCGTGGCGCTCACCCAGGGTTGAGCCGGGGGCGGGGCGGCGGGCGGGGACGCCGCGGCTTCCGGCGCGGCTTCGGCTGCCTGGACCGGACTCCCCGTCTCGGACGCGGTTTCCGGCGCCTCGGCCTCGGCATCGGCGGCGACCTGGATTTCCGGGACCACCGTCAGGCCGGTGTCGCGCTTCGCGACTTTCTTGATCGCCGCCGTCAAGGTCGGCGATTGCTCCTTGGCCACCTGGAACACCATGTTGGCGATCGGCCCGAAACACTTTCCGCGCACCGGGTTGCCGCCGCCGATTTCCTTCCTGGCGGTGGCGATTTCCTTCTCCGGGATCTTTTTCCTCGAGACCAGCAGCTTGCCGTCCGCGCCTTTGGGGATGAAGCAGAAGTGCATCTTCTTCCCCTTGGCCAGCTTCAATGAGTCGATTAGGCCTTGATCGAATTCTGGCATGACAGGGCCTCCGCGATGTCGTGGCGGGATTGCGCCCAATGAGCCGGCGCGGACCGCCACGGTGGTCCCTCCCGCCCTGGTCATGGTATCTGCGAGCGCGTGGCGATGCCACCAAAAAAGTTGTCAGGTCAATACAGCGCCTTCGTCTTCGGATCGAATCCCTTCTTCCCCAGCGGATCGAGCAAGGCGCGGGGCGCCGCCGCGCAACAGGCCCAGCAACTACGTGCCGATGGAGACGTGGTGGCGCGTCGGCTTCGGGCTATCGCTCGTCAACCTAACCATCTGTCTGAGCGTGGGGCTGGCGTGGTGGAAGGTGCTGGGGCTGTGGTAATACGAGCCTCAATCAACAATGAGACAGGTTCCCAACGTCTCTTTCCTTGCCGGCTCGATCAAGAATGCTATGCTGGGCGTCCGCTTCACTGCGAATTGATGAACGATCTCATGGCGGTCCGTATCGAATACGGCGATTTGCACTCCATGAGCTGCCACCGCACCGTGGCGGCCATCCGCAGCAAACGTTACTGCAAGCGCGCGGGCCTCGGTTTCTTGCGAATCGAGGAGAATCTTGACAAGCTTCGACGTTCTTGGCTCGTACACGACCAGACGGTGCAAGTCATTGATGAAATACGCGTGCCGGCCGGCCGGTCCACGCTGCCACATCAGTGGACTTCGCACCTGCTCGGGCCAGTCGAAACGCTGGATCACTTTCCACGTGTTCGTCGAAACCAAGGCGTACGTGCCGGCGCCCAGATACGCGGTCAGCTGGTCCTTGCTCGCGTCCAAGACCCAGATCACGTCCGTGTCCGCTGCCGCTACGGTTCTCTTTTCCATCTCGTCGATGGGAAACTGCACGCGGCGTCTGCCGTCTCTCTTGTCTCCGCCCGTTACAAACAGCACGATGTCCTGTCCGCCATCAAGAAGGGCGCCGTTCCAAACGTGCACGCCGTTGCGCGGCCGAAAGCCGGCTACCTCGACTGCGACGCGCTTTTTCCGGACCAAGTCAAGGAAAAACCAGCCCCCTGCTCCGATGCCATTCAGAGGATAAACGCGCCGGCGTTTCTGGGAAAACACCCAGTCCCCAGGATTCACATTGAAAAACTCGGCTTCTTCATTCCCGTCAAACTCGGCGACCAAGGTTTTTTTCCGCACATCGGCAACGGCCAAGCGTCCTTTCGCGCTGGGCACGCGCACGATTGCCAAAGACCGATCCGCCGAAAGGGTCTCCACCGGCCAGGGAAACGCGAAATGATCCTTCAGGTCGGGGAGTAGAGGGTTAATCACCCACGTGGTCCCCCCGTGCGAAAGGCAGATTGCCCCGCGCTTCTCGACCCGGCCCACAACGGCGTCGTGGACAAAACGCAGCGAATAATCTCGACCCCCAACGGCGATCTTGTCTCCTGCCGAAAGCGTTTTTTTTCCGAGCTTGTCATGAGGTTGAGCCGTGGCGGCAGGCACAATCGCGCTCGCGATAAGAATGACGATGAACATGAGACACTCCAGCGCCAGCATGGGCGCGGAAAGTCGTCGGTTCGTGGCCCGGCCAAGGCACGCACGCGTTGATCTCGCCGACGCTGCGCTCGGCGACACGGTGCAGAGCTGCGGTCGCCCGGCTCACCGCCCTGTCGCCAAATACGCCGGGTTCGGCGTATCGTACACCACGGCGGCGCGCGGCGGGATGCGTTCCGCGGCCGTCTTGCCCGCGGCCAGCTCCATCGAGATGCCGATCGGGTACCGGCCGGGGCGGTAGTTGAAGTAGTGGTCGCCGCCCGGCGTTCCGTAGGCGTCGCCCAGCGCGACCACGTCGAAGCGCGTGAACTTGCCGGCCTTGCGGTCCCAAGTGAGGTAGCCGAGGACTTTCGGCTCGAAGCCCTGGACTGATTTGCCTTCGCGCGAGCCTTTGCGATCCTGCTTCTGCGACGTTTCATAATCCGCGCCCAGGGCCGCCGAGCCTTCGAGCCGCAGCTCAACACGGTCCGCGGACACTTCCGTCACCGTCAGGTTCAACGACCGGGAGCGGACGGAGTCCTTGCCGCAGATGCCGCACTCGCCGTAGGCCATGCCCATGATCAGGTGAGCGCGCGTCATGCGGTCGGCCACGGCTTCGAGCAGCGGGTAGCGGTCGCCTTTGACCGGATTCGGCTTTACAATCGCCTTCCACTCGGATTCCAGGATCCACATGGAGTCGGGTTGCGCTTCCCAGCGTTCGCCGAAGTGGGTGATCCAGGTGTCCTTCTCGCCCAGCTTGAATTTCGCCGGATAGTCGCTCGGCCGGACCTTGCGGACGCTGCCGCCGTGAACGCTGCCATCGTCTTCGCGCGTCAGCAGGCGATGATAGGTGCGCAGGATCAAGGCGTTGGCCGGCGGCGCGATCGATTGGACGTTGGCGGCCACCGGACCGGCGTCGTCCACTTTGACCGCGCCCGGCATACGTTCCGCTTCCGGCAACGACTGCCATTTTTTGAGGATGCCGTGCAAATCGCGGCGATTGTGCTCGGTCCCGCCCGCGGCGTAGAACGCTCCGAGACGTGTGCCGGCTGCGGTGAGACATTCCAGATTGCCGCCCGCGCCGGCGAGGCGGATGCCGGTCTTGCGAAGGAAGTCGCCCTCGGCATCCTTGCGATTCATGGCCACGTGACCGGAGACCGCCACGGCCACGAACTGCTCGCGGATGATCTTGGTCATCTCTTCGGTCCACATCGCGGTCCCACGGACCGCTCGGCCGCCGCTTCAGCAGCCGCCCAGGGGAGGCGCACCGCCGCCCGACCACAAGAGAATCGGCTTGCCCTCCGCGGCCGCGCGCAGCCGCGCTTCGTGCAGGCTCGTGAGCCAATCGACTTCGCGCCAGCGCGATTCGCCGGCTTGCGGCCGGATAAGCTCGCGCAGCGAGTGGAACTGGGACGCCGGGAGGCCGTCCTGGGCATGAAGCGCCGCGGCGGCGGCACAGAGAACGGCGGCGGCGATCGAGGATGTGCGTGCGGTCAGCATGGTCAACTCCTTCCAGGACTCTAGTATAGCGTCTTCGTCTTCGGATCGAACCCCTTCTTGCCCAGTGGATCGAGCAGCGCGCGGGCGCCGCCGCGCATCAGCCCCAGCTCGCTCGGGCCCTGGAAGAACAGGAAGCCCTGTTTCATGTACTGCTCGATGTCCTTGGGCGTGCCCGCGGGGCGGCCCAGGACCTTGCCGTGCTTCTTGCCGGCGGCGACGATCTTGTCGATCGCCTGCTGCCAGCGCGGGTCGCCCTTCTTGCCGCCGGTGAGCTGGAACGACAGGTCGTTGGTGCCGATGAACAGCACGTCCACGCCGGGCACGGCGGCGATCTCGTCGATGTGGTCCACGCCCGATTTGTCCTCGATGATGCAGATCACCATGACGTTGCGATTGGCGAACTCGTAATAGCTTTCATCGGCGCTCGGCCAGCGAAACACGGCCAGCCCCGGCCCGGCGCCGCGCTTGCCGAGCGGCGGAAACTTGCACGAATCGACGGCTTGCCGGGCCAGCTCGGGAGTGCTGGTGAAGGGGAAGATGACGCCGAGGGCGCCGGAATCGAGTCCGCGCTTCGCGGCCCAGACTTCGTTGGCCGGCACGCGGAAGAACGGCATCGCCTTCAGGCCGCGCGTGGCCAGCACCATGTTGCGAAAGGTTTCCCAGCCGATCGGGCTGTGTTCCATCTCGACCCAGAGGAAATCGAAGCCCATGTTGGCCATTTGCGCCGCGATATCGACGCTGTTGACGGTGACCGTGCCGCCGATCACGGGCTTGCCCTCGCGCAGGAACTGGCGGACGGGGTTTTCCCACTTGGCAGGCTTGGGCGTGGGCCCGCTGGATTTTTCCTGGGCCGCGCCCGAAGACGCGGCGCCGGCGATCGCAAAACAGATCAGCGCAGCACGGATCATGGCTCGTCCTCCCGAGAAGCATGGAATTGAACACTGTATTCGTACGAAAGCGCGGGATGGCCGCGTACTGGATGGTGCGCGAACCGGATGGCGCGCATCCAGGATGGTGCGCGTGATGCGTCAGCGCGGCGGGGACGCGTGGAGCGCCGGTCGGGGGAACGGTTCCGCGCTGGCCTCGAGGCCGCGACGGCGGTCGCGCAGGGCGGTCGCGTCGATCTCGTGGATGGCGCCGTCGTCGTCAAGCTGTCGCCCGGTGAGCGCTTCGACCCACGCCTTGATGTCGGCCACGTTCCCCACGGCAGGCTGGAGGACGTCCCAGAAGCGCACGGACCGGTCGGCACACGCCGTCGCCAGGCGCCGGCCGTCCGGACTGATGGCCAGGTGAGTGACCGCGTCGGGGTGGCGAAGCGGCGGGCCCAGGCGCCGGCCGGTGGCCACGTCCCAGCAATAGACGGCGGCGCCGCTGGCCACGGCCATGGTGCGGCCGTCGGGCGTGAACTGCACGGCGGCGATCTCGGCGGGATGCAACAGCGGCGGCACGAGCGGCGCGCCGGTGGAGGTGTTCCACAGACGCACGTGGTTGCTGCCGCTCCACGCCAGCAGAGCGCGGCCGTCGCCGCTGAAGACCATGCCCCGCAACGGACCAGGGTGCAACAGCGTCGAGCCCAAGCGCGTGGCGCCGGCGCATTTCCACAAGTAGGCGTTGCCGTCTTCGCTGCCGGTGGCCAGCAGCTTCCCATCCGGGCAGAAGGCGAACGCCGTGACGTTGGCCCGGTGCCGCAGGGGTTGGCCGATCGGCTTGGCGCTGTCCATGTCCCGGAGCTGGACCTGTGCTGCCTGAGCGGTGGCCAGCCACTTTCCCGCGTCGCACACAATGACGCGACTGGCGTCGATGGCGAACGGCCAATCCTCGGTCTTGCCGTTGGACGACTCCCACCAGAATGCTCGATTGTTGCGGTCGCGAAGCAAGAGACGTTGACTGCCGAACGTGCAGGCCGCGGTGATGATCTCCGTTCTCCTGGGCCCGGGCGGGCTGTGCGGCTCGCCGGTGTCGATGCACCACAGTTGCGGCGCCAGCTCGTCATTCACCGTCAGCAAGCATTTGCTGTCGGGACTGAAGACCAATGCCGATGCGGCGCCATGGTGCGGGAACGGCCGGCCCATGGGCTGCGCGGCGGCCACGTCCCAGAGGCGGGCCGTGCGATCCTCGCTGGCCGTGGCGACCAGCTTGCCGTTGCGGCTAAAGAGCAGGGCACGAATGCTCTGGTCGTGGAGCGGGGGCAGGACTGCGCCGCCGCCGGCGGGAAGCTCCCACACTTCCGCCACCGCCGGTTCATAGGTATGGCCGATCACGACCGTCCTGCGGTCGGGGGCGATGCCGATGCACCGGGCATTGCCGGGCCCCGACGACATGCCGATTGGCTCGCCGGTGGCGGCGAGCCAGAAGCGGGCGTGACCGGTTTCGCCGCCGGTCACCAGGATCTCGCCGTCGCCACCGAAGCCCGCGGCCCAGATCGGTCCGGTGTCGTCCAGGGTCGGGCCGATCTGCCGGCCGGATGCCACGTCCCAGAGCCGCGCTTCGCCGCGCAGGTGGTCCTTCTTCCTGGCGTCGAACTTGAATCCGCCGGTCAGGAGTCGGGTGTCGTCGGGGCTGAACACGACGGTCTTGACGGGTCCGGGAAGCTGCATCGGTGGAACTGCCAATTCACCGGTCGACACGTTCCAGAGGCAGACCTCGCCCGCCAGCCAGCGTTTCGTGTCGGCGTCGGTGATCTGAGCGCCGGTCGCCAGCATCGTGCCGTCGGAGCTGAATGCCGTGGCGACCACGAGCGTGCGTTGTTTCGGCAATCGCTCCGGATCGCCTGGATGACGCAGGACCGGCCCCGCGGGCGTCCCCTTGGGGACGTGCCACAGCCGGACGTCGGCGCCGGCAGTTGCCAGCAGCTTGCCATCCGGGCTGAACATCGCCGTACGGACGGTTCCAGGGTGCGCCACGGGCTCACCGGCAGGCTCGCGGCTGTTGGCGTCCCAGAGCCGCACCTCGCCGGCGGCGTCGAGGGTCAACAACGTCTTGCCGTCGGCACTGAATCCCACGGTTCCGACGGGCCGGCCCTCGGCGAATGGGGCGCCCAGCGGCTGGCCGGTGGCGGCGTCCCACAAGCGTGCACCGCCGCCGCCATTGGGGTCGCCGCAGCCGGTGAGGATCGACCGGTCGTCGGGACTGACGGCCACGGCCCACACCGGCGCGTCGTGGTGCATGGGCTTGCCGAGCAGCTTGCCGGTTGCCGTTTCCCACACGCGGGCCACCTTGTCTCGACAGGCCGTGACGAAAAACTTGCCGTCGCGGCTGAAGGCGATCTGCCACACCCAGTTGGCGTGGGCCAGGGTCGTGCGGCGCCGCAGCAGCTGCTGGCGAAACGCCGCCAGGTTGACGCGGGCGGCGCGTTCCAGGGCGCGATCGTCGACGCGCACGGCCTGCTCCAAGCTCTTGGCGAACAGCAGCAACGCATGATCGACGTGTCCGTGCTCGCCCAGGTTGACGCCACGGTCCAGCACGATGCCGGCAGCCATCCGCTCGCTCTTGGCGATCTGTTCCTGGGCGATTTCCCGCGCGGCGTCGGCCGCGGCCCGGGCATGGACCTCCTGAAGCCATTTCCAGGTCACCAGCCCCAAGCCAAGCATGAAGCACAGGGTGAGCGCCCCCATGAGACTGGCCACGAGCGCATTCCGCCGGCACCAGCGACTGGCGCGCTCCAGGGCCGTCACCGGTCGGGCCCAAATGGGCTCGTGGTTGAGGAAGCGGTGGATATCGTCGGCAAGCTCTTTGGCGCTGGCGTAGCGTTGGTGCGGTTCCTTCTGCAGACACTTCAGACAGATCGTTTCCAGATCGCGGGGCACGCCCGGCTGGATGCGCCGCGGCGGGACCGGCTCCTTGGTGTTGACGTCATATAGCGTTTCCAAGATGGTCTGGCCGCGGAAGGGCGGCCGCCCGGTGAGCCCTTCGTAGATGACCGCGCCGAGCGCGTAGACATCGACGTGCGGTCCGTGGTCGCGACTGAGTCCCTCGGCCTGCTCGGGAGACATGTAACTTGGCGTCCCGAGGATCTGGCCCGTCATGGTCAGGTCGTCATCGGCCAGCAGATCCAACTTGGCCAACCCGAAATCGATGATCTTGGGGACGCCTTGCCGGTTGATCAGGATATTTCCCGGCCGCAAATCCCGGTGGACGACGGCGCGCTCATGGGCGTATTGCATGGCGGCGGCCAGCGTCGCCGTCAGGGTGGCGACGGCCCGCGGCGGCTGGGCCTTGCCTTGCCAGTGTTTCGCCAGCGTCTCACCGTCGACGTGCTCGAGCACGAGGAACGGACAGCCCTCCCACTCCTGGGTCTTGAAGATTTGCACGATGTTGGGATGGAACAGGCGGCCGATGGCCGTCGCTTCGACGCGGAACCGTGCGAGTTGATCGGGCGTCGACAGGGCGCGGGCCAGGATGACCTTGAGGGCCACGACGCGATTGACGTCCTTCTGCCAGGCCTTGTAAACCACGCCCATGCTGCCGCGGGCGATTTCTTCGAAAATCTCAAAGTTGTCGGGGCTGGTTTTCCAGGGTTGGGGGGTGTTGGCGCTGAGGGGCCAGGGCGCAACCTCAGCGCCGTCCGGCGGCCCGTTCAGCAGGACGTGGATTTCGAACTGATGAAACAGCGCCTCGCGCCACTGCGGAAACCGGCCATAGTACTCGTCGGGCGAGGGAGACCCGCCCAGCTCGCAGCGGACCAGGTACTCCGCGTAGATCAAGTCGAGGGCGATTTCCGGCGTGGCCGCCAGATCGGGGTAGGCGCTGAAGAAGTCCTCGGCGCGGGAAAGCTCGCCCTTGCGGACGCGCCGTTCCAGTTCGGCGCAGCAGAGTCGAAGTCGTTCTTCCGTTGCTTGGCTTTTGGGCACAGCCTGATTTACCTTGGCACGCAGGTCGAAAGTCCCATTTCAACGTCGCCGCGCGCCGATTGCAAGCAATTTTCCGAAAAAACAGAATCGGGAACTTTTGCTGGACAACGCGGTCTAATGAAGGTCTAATGCCGGAGATACCCTGGACTCTGCGTCTGTGGTGCCCACCCTCCAAGTTCTCAGCGCGACGCAAGGAATGTTAGTCATGCCTCGAACCGAGCAGGAATTCTCACAGCTAGTTGCCCGAGTGCGGAATGGCGACGACGCGGCCATGTCACAGCTCATGTTGCAGTACAGCGACGCCATGCGCCGCACGGCGCACAAGCTGATTGGCAAGGCGCTGCAATCTCATCTGGATTCGGTGGACCTGGTTCAATCCGTGCAGATCACGCTGTGGATTGGTTTGCGGACCGGCAAGTTCTCCGTCGACAAGCCTGAGAACTTCCTGTCTCTGGCCAACACGCTGCTGCGCCGCAAGGTCGCCCGTTACTGGCGCAACATCAAGACACGCATCACCATCAGCGACACGCTGCTCGGCGACACCTGGGTGGATCAGGCCGTGTATCCGCCCGCGCACGAACCCAGCCGGAGCCTGGAGTTCGACGACCTGGTCGATCGGTTTCTCGATCAGCTGAGCGACATCGATCGCCAACTGGTCAAGCTGCGTTTCAAGGGTTGCAGCACGGCGGAGGCCGCCCGCCACCTCAACCTCGACCCCGGTTTTCTGCGCGTTCGTCTGGGCCGGCTTCGCAAGCGCTTTGCGCAGTTCCGAGAATCGCTGGTGAACACTCCCCCCACGACGCGCCTTCCGGATCCCTCCTCCAGCGAAATCCCCGTGCAGTCCGGCGACGACACTGGCGCCGATGCTGGCAATTGATTCCAGCGTCGGATACCATGCCCGTTATCCCGGTCGCTCGCATGTCCACGCAAAGCCGTGGGCATGGCGCCCAACCTTTAACCGCCAACGACGGTGGCCAGCAACTTCTGCCACCGGCTCTTGCTCTCGTGCTGAAGCTGGTTGAAGCGCTGCGACAGCCAAGCGTGCACGTCGTCGCCGGCCCCGTCCGTGAAGGCGCCGGACGCCACGCTTCCAGGGTGCGACGCCGCAGCCTTGCACGGCGCAGCCTTGGGCGGCGCAGCCTTGGGCGGCGCAGCCTTGGGCGGCGACGCCGGAGCGGGGGTTGGTGCAGCCGCCTCGACGTCGGACGGCCCGGAGCGGCGTTCGGACAGGCGCGGCGCGGCGGCCGTTGGCTCGCGGTCCGGGGCCGGTGAAGGATCGGCGCGCCGCGCTTCTCTGGGGTGTTTCGCCAGCTCGGCCTGCAGCGCGACGATCTCACGGTTCAATTCCCGCAGGCTCTCCAGTTCCTGCCGCACCAGTTGCAACTGGTCGCGTTGCAGCGTGCCGAACATCTGCAGCATCATCATCGTTGTTTGCTGAAACTGGTCGAACATCTGCTGCTGCATCATCGAGAACTGATTCACCAAGGTCACCACCAACGGCTGCGCGGCGTCGCCCGCCGTCGGCGGACCCGCGCTCAGCGGACCCGCGCTCAGCAGCCCCGCGCTCAGCAGCCCGGCCGGCAGCAACGCAGAATTGTCGGGGATCCGCGCGGCGATGGGGCCGAACGATGACGGCTGAATGGATGGTCGATTGGACACCGGCAAGGCAGCGTCCATGCTGTCGCTCAGGCTCACCAGCGCGGGGCGCTGATCCGCGGGGCGCTGATCCGTGGCAAGGTTCACCAACGAAGCCGTCTCCCCCTGCTCCGGCCGGCGGGGCAGCAGGCGGACCATCACCTCGAACCGGCCGATGCCCAGGCAGTCGCCGTCACGGAGCCGAGCCCAGCGGACTTTGGTCCCGTTGACGGAGACGCCCTCGCGGCTTTGCAGATCGATGACCCAAATGCCGTGCGGCGTTCGCAGCAAGCTGCAATGGCACGTCGATACGGTCGGGCACGAGAAGCGGATCTTGCAACGCGGCGACTGCCCGACGAGGATCAGCGGCCGATCAAGCTGAAAGATCGGCATCTCGACCGACCCGGCGCGATGCGCGTTCAGGAATTCCAGGGTGGCGGCGGGAAGCGCGTCGTGTCCGGGCGGCAGCGGTTTGAACGGGCTCGTGAGCGCGGAGGTCGATGCGGTCTCCTGAAGCCGGATTCGATATGGTCCAATGCGAATCGGTTGGTCGAGCAACCCGGCCGAGCGGCGCCGGTCGCCCCAGTAGGTCCCGGTCCGGCTCACCATGTCGAAGCACCACGGCCGGCCGTCGATCAATTGCACGCACGCATGACGGCGGCTGACCTGTTCGTCGGCGAGGACGACGGCGCCCGAATCGGAGCTGCCCAGCAGGGCGAACGGAGTGGGGACGACAACGTCACGGGGCGGTTGCGACGGATGCTCGACGAGCACGCGCAACGGTCCGTCGCCGCCGCAAGCGTGCCAAAGTTCGGTGAGTGACAGTTCGGCCACCGGTATTGTCCTGTTTACATCGCCCAGTGAAAAAATGGGGACAGGCACCGGCCCCGTCTCCAGAATCGCAGGGTTCTTCGCGGGATGGCCGGTGCCAGTCCCCATTTTTTCACTGTTTACATCGCCCAGGTTAGGATGAGTTGAGCACAAACAATGCCAAGCGGCTTTCGCGAGGCCTTTTCTTGCGGCGACGCAACGATGGACGGATGCGCGGTTTGAGCGCGGTCGGCTCTCCAAGGCGTCCATGAAAGGAGCACGGTTAACGAACCGCATTTACCAACTGTAAACCTTGAGAAGCGCTTGCGCGGCCCCAGCTGGACCGCGCAGGCCGCAAATCGGGAATTCTCCAGAAAATATTCCGAGTGTAAACTATTAAAGGGCCGCAAGTTGAGTGTTGGGTGACACCTGTTGTTGCGCGCAAACTGCTTTTTCGGTGTTGCGCTTTGCCGATTTACACGGCATTTCACCTGTGTACTACCCAGTGTCAGAATTCGTTTACGTTGAAGCTATCAACCGTTCATGCTGAACGGATTCCGTAGCTGCAACCATACTTCATCCCTCCCCGGGATGCGGGCGGTCCCATGCTTACTCGCGCCTACCTCACGCATGCCGGCCCACCGCATTCAACCTCATGCCACGTTGCATCAGGAGTTGCTCGCCATGACTGCGACCGACATTGTCCGCCTATGCCCTTCGCCTGGAAACGATGCCAACCACCGGGTGGTGATCGCGATTCGCACACCGGAACCAACCCCGCCAGCGCCCGACATCATCGATGAACACGCGTTTTTCGAGGGATTTCCTCCGGAGCTGAACGGTTTGAAGGAACAGGTGCTGCGAATCGCCCCGCAAGACACCACGATTCTCTTGACCGGGCAAACCGGGTCGGGCAAGACGCGGCTGGCGCGGCTGATCCATCAGCTCTCGCCGCGCCGCAATCAACCGTTCCTGGTGGTCGACTGCGGCGCCCTGTCGCCCAGCCTCATCGAAAGTGAGATGTTCGGTCACGTCAAGGGCGCGTTCACCGGCGCCGACCGCGATCGCAACGGCAAATTCGCGGCGGCGGGCCGGGGCACCCTGTTGCTCGACGAGATCAACTCCCTGCCCCTGGCGTTGCAGACCAAGCTGTTGCGCGTGGTGGAAGAGCGGGTGTTCGAGCCGGTCGGCGCCAATCGAACGCAACCCTTGCAGGCGCGGATCATCGCCGTCAGCAACGTCCCGCTCGAACACGAGATCGCCGCCGGCCGTTTTCGCGCCGACTTGTACTTCCGCCTCAACGTGGTGGGCTTCTACCTGCCCCCGTTGCGCGGCCGCCCGTCGGCGATCCTGCCGTTATGCCACAAGCTGCTGAGCGAATTCGCCGGCGCCAACCGGCCCGACGTCCGCGGCATCTCCCCGGAGGCGCTCAAGGCCTTGCAAGAGTACAGCTGGCCAGGCAACATTCGCGAGCTGCGCAACGTCATCGAGCGCGCGGTGGCCCTGGCCCCCGGTCCCATTATCGAGATCGGCGACCTGCCCGAATTGATTCAGCTCAACGCCGGCGTTGACGAGCGTCCGTTCGCCCCGACGGAATCGCTGGCGTCCGACGATCCCGCCAGCCTCACCCTGGCGGAAAGCAAAGAGCTGGCCGAGATTCAGCGCATCAAGGAGGCCCTGGCCAAGCACAAGAACAATCGTTTGCGCGCCGCGGGTGAGCTGGGCATCAGCCGGATGGGGCTGTACAAGAAGCTGCACAAGTACGGCCTGGCGCAGCGGCGCCGCGAGCCGCAAAAAGAGATCGCCTAGGATCGCCGCTCAACGCCCGCGTCGCACCGGGGGCCGCTGAACGCTGGCGGAAGGGTTCGGAACGAACCGATCGCCGGCCGCAGTCGCGCCGCCGCGGTTCATGAAATACTTGTTGTGATTGAGGAATCCGGCGACGTGGCCCGTCGCCGGCAGCTCGCTGCCAGCCGTGGTCGCCTGTTGCTGCTCGATCGCCGCCGTCTCTTGCTGCAGTTGCTGGATCGAGTTGCTGAAGTTCACCTGCGGCCGAATGATGCCGAAATAGTTCACCGCCGAGCTGGTGCCGCGCCGGTTCAGATTCAACCATGGGCTGAAGGTCGGCCGGGCCGACGGATTGAATCCCGGCCCCTGGGCTCGCAAGGGCGGCACGACGCAGGGCACCATGCCCACGGTCAGCAAGCCGAGCAGTAAACCCCATTTCTTGGCCATCGAATCCAACCTCCTGGCCGCATCGGCATTCTTGCGAATACCGCTGCATGGTGCGAGTTAGAAGCCGAAACCCGAACCTTCGTTGTTCCGGTCGGTAAACGACCGCACCGTCGTGTTGCCCAGCAAGGTGATGCCCAGGATCCGTTCGATCGGCGACAAGACCTTGGCCAGGAGGTTGTCGGCCCGCACAAACGGATCGACGCTGACGTACACGCGATCGCCGGGGAGCAACTGGTAGTTCGTGGCGGTGGACGCGCACGAGGAAACACTGTCCCAATCGACCCGCAAGACCTGGCCGCATTGCGGATCCGTCGGCGACGGCCGCGCCACCCAGATGCGTTTGCGGGCGGTGCCGCCCGGGAGTCCCTTCAACTCCGCGACGGCGTCCAGCACGGTCTCGTTGCCTGTGATCGGCAGACGGTACACCTGCTGCCCGGCGCCGTCCAGGTCGAACAACACGTAGTATACACGGCTATTGAAGCCGGCAATCGACAACGAGATTTCCGGATCGACCAGGAAGGCGGCCAGGTGAGTCTGGAGCGCGGCCCGCGCCTGATCGAGGGTGAGGCCGGTGACATTGACGGTCCCGTACGTGCCCAGGGTCACCTTGCCGTCGGGCTCGACCAGGTGCTCGCCGCGAATCTGCTGCAGCGCGCGCGACTCGGCCAGCGTCACGAACACGTCGAAGTCGACCTTGAAGCGCTTGCCGAGATTCGCCTTGATGGCATTCTTCGCGTCGGGGATCGTCATGCCGCTGATCTTGATCAGACCATAGTCGAACCCCAGGTTGACGGTCCCGTCGGGTTCAATGCGATAAATGCCTTCAATCGGTTGTCCCGGGACCAGGCTGGACCGCTTGTCGTCATCCTTGACGCCGAAGATTTTCACCTGAATGACCAGGGCGTCGAGCGGTTTGATCCGGTACGGAGGCCGGGGCACGAGGGAGGCGGCGTCAATGAGCAAGATGTCCGGCGGCGCGATGACGTGCTCGGGGAGGTTGACCTTGGCCAATTCCGTGGGCGCCTCGGAAACGACGAAACCGCGCCGGTGAACGCAGCCCGTCACGGTCGACAAGGCGAAGCTGACGATCAACATGCCGAGCAAGCGTTGGCCTCGCGGAAACGACATAACCTCACCTCGATCTCGCGGTCCACGGAATCCAGGGCGCGGGAGCGCGCTGCTGCCGTCATCATCGTCAATCCCGTCGCTTCCGCTTTAACCGGAATACTCGCCGGATTGCGGAGCTTCCGGGGCGCGTCAGTTTCTCCAGCCTTCGGGGTGTAACCCAAGGCTCCACCTGATTGCCTACGGCTGTTTACAGGCCCGATACGCCGGCAACCGGCCACTTTACAAACCCACGCACCCGCAAATTGACCGCGTCTCCTAAATGGCTTTCGCCCCCCGACTTAAGGACGCCGGCGGTCCAAATCAACCGTTCGGTCTTGAGGCGGCGCGGCGTTTGCTCTGCAAACGCGGACTTCGAGTTCTTTCACCACGCCCCATGTCACCCATGAGCACGGAGTGCGCCCAGACCAAGCCATGACGACGCCGAACTCGACAAGATGGATCGTGATCTGCTGGCTCGGCCTCGTTGCGACCGCGGCGTGGGCCTACTGGCCCGCACTGACGGAAACCGTCGAGCGCTGGTCGAGCAGTCCCCAGTATTCGCATGGCTACCTCGTGCCACTGTTCGCCGCGTACCTGTCCTGGCGGCGACGCGGCATGCATTCGGGGAACGTGGTCGATCCGAGCTGGTGGGGGCTGGCGTGGCTCATCGTCGGATTGGGCCTCCACCTGGGCGGCGCCCATTTCTATCACGATTGGGCGAGCGCCCTGGCGATCCTTCCCATTCTCGCCGGTCTGACGATGTGTCTGGGGGGCCGGCGGCTGTTGTCCTGGCACTGGCCCGCCATCGCCTTTCTCGTGTTCATGCTCCCCTTGCCGTATCGCGTTGAAGTTTCGTTGGCGTATCCGCTGCAGCGGTTGGCGACCCTGGCGAGCACCTACATGCTGCAAACCGCGGGCTTCGCCGCCGTTGCGGAAGGCAACATCATCGTCATGACCTCGACCAACATCGGCGTGGTGGAAGCCTGCAGCGGCCTGGGCATGATGGTCACCTTCTTCGCCATGACGACCGCCGTGGCCATCCTGTGGCCCCGCGGCATGGTGGACAAGGTCATCATCGTTCTGAGCGCCGTGCCCATCGCCCTGGCGGCGAACGTGGTGCGCATCGCGTTGACCGGCATGCTGGCCGAGACCGTGGGCCAGCGGATCGCGGACGTGTTCTTTCACGACCTGGCCGGCTGGCTGATGATGCCCCTGGCCCTCGCCATGCTGTGGGTTGAAATGGCCATCTTGTCACGGCTCTTCGTCGATGCGGGTCCGAGCCAGGACCCGATCGAGACCATGTCCGAACTCATGAGCGACAAGGCCGGCTGCCTCGTTGCCGGCAACTAGATGGAGCACCAGGCATGGAACTGTCCACGTCGCGACCAACGGAGACCGGCGGCAGCCCGACGGCGACGACGCAGCGGGTCAGCGCCGCGCGAGCCGTCACGGCGCCGGAGCGGGCGCACCGCGGCAG
This sequence comes from Gemmataceae bacterium, assembly GCA_022616435.1. Classification (GTDB taxonomy): domain Bacteria; phylum Planctomycetota; class Planctomycetia; order Gemmatales; family Gemmataceae; genus JAKEET01. The sequence goes on along the minus strand of JAKEET010000084.1, from coordinate 72,528 downwards.
CGGCGCCGAGCCGCCGTCCGTGCTGTCCACGATCCCCAACCTGCCCGGCCTCTTGCAGGCCGCGCGGCGGCGCTGGCGCATCAGCTTGGCGCTAGGCATGATGGCCGCCGGCGCCGCGGCGGCCGCCGTGTGGTTCACCCAAACCGAACAATTCATCGCCCGGACCTTGGTCCACATCGCCGTCAATCGCCCCATTCTGATCGCCGACACCCCGGACGGCCGCTCCGATTTCAACAGCTATCAGCGAACCCAGTCCGCCTACGTCCGCAGCCGGCTGGTCCTCAACGCGGCGCTGCGCGACCCGAAAGTCGCCGGCTTGCAAACTCTGCGGGGGCATCTGGATCCCCTGGGGTGGCTGGAAGAGCGCATCAACGTGGATTTCTCCGTCGCCCCGGAAATCATGCGGATCGCCATGACCGGCGAGCACCCGCAAGAACTGACCGCCATCGTGAATGCGGTTCGCGAAGCGTATTTCAAGGAAGTTCGCCGCCTGGAGATCGACGGCCGGCAGAAACGCTTGAACAAGCTTTCGGAGATCTACGCCGAGGTGGATCAGAAGCTTCAGGACAAGCGGCGCATGCTCAACAATCTGGCCGAGGACCTGGGCTCGACGAAGGACACCAAGGTGATGCTGCACACCCAGGAGATGTACTGGAAGAACCTGGAGAACCTCGAGAACGAATTGCTGCAAACGAGGTCGAAGCTGCTCAGGACGCGCATGGAGCTGGACATCCAGAAGGGACGCGATCCGAAGGCGGCCCTGTCGCCGAAGGAGATCGAGGAGCACGTGAGCAAGGACAAGGAAGTGCTGTCCTATGAGCGGCAGATTGCCGAGCTGGACAGCAACCTCGAGAGCCTCGGACAGACCGCCCGCGATCCTGAAAGCGAGCCGGCGTACAAGCGCATGACCGCGGCGCGCGAGGCCGCCGCCAAGAGCATGCAGGCCCGCAAGGAAGAACTCCGGGCCAGCTTGTCGAAGACCGTGCGCGAATCCGGCGCCAACAAGGCGAAAGACCTGAAATCGGAAATCGTGATCTGGGAAGAGCAGGAAAGATGGCTCGCCGACGAGCTCGACGCACGTTTGAAGAGTTTCAAGGGACTTAACAAGAGCCGCATTGACATGGAATGGCTGCGGGACGAGATCGGCTTGCACGACGATCTGGCCAAGCGGATGGCGGGCCAGCGGCAGCTCTTGCAGATCGAAATGCAGGCGCCCGAGCGTTTCAACTTGCTCGAAGAAGCCGTGGCCGTCCCGGACAAGGACACGCGCATCAAGCGGGCCGGCATGGCGGGCGGCGGCGCGTTTGGTCTGGTGATTCTGCTCATTGCCTTTGTGGAATTCCGCAGCCGCCGGGTCAACAACGTCGACGAGATCGTCCGTGGTTTGAATCTCCGCCTGGTCGGCGCCATCCCTGCCGTTCCCCAGCGGGTCCGCAACCAAACCGGCGAGTCGCCGTCGAATAGCAAGGACGTGCGCTGGCAGAGCCAACTGACCGAATCGGTGGCCTCGGCGCGCACCATGTTGCTGCACGCCGCCCAGGCCGAAGGCGTCAAGCTGATCGTGGTCACCAGCGCCGTCGGCGCTGAAGGCAAAACCCTGACCTGCAGCCATCTCGCCGCCAGCCTGGCGCGGGCCGGCCGGCGCACGCTGCTGATCGACGCCGATCTCCGCCGCCCCGCCTTGCAGAAGCTCTTCAACCTGCCGAGTCAGCCTGGGTTCAGCGAGCTGCTCCGCGGCGAAGTCGATCTGGACGCGGCGATTCGAGCAACCCAGGTACAGGGCCTGTCGGTCATGACGGCCGGCAACTCCGACAACCGCGCCGTGCAGGCCTTGGCCCAGCCGATCCTCGGCGAGACGTTCCGCCGGCTGAAGGAGCAATACGATTTCGTGATCGTCGATTCGGCCCCGATCCTTCTGGTCGCCGATTCCCAGGTGATTTGCCAGGAATCCGACGGCGTCCTGTTCTCCGTCTTGAAGGAAGTCAGCCGGCTCCCGCAGATTTACGCCGCCTACGAACGGCTGACGGCGTTGCGGGCCCGCATCCTGGGCGCCGTGGTCAACGGCGCCGATGGGCCGGTTTCGTCGTCGTCGTATCCGTACGCCCGCAACAGTTGATCGCCAACACGCTACAGCCTCGGTTGACCTATGTTCCGATTCGCGATTCTTGGACTGGCAGCGGCCGCTCTCCTGATCGACGGCTATGTCCACGGCCGCTGGACCGAGCGCTGGGGAGCGTCCGTGGACGCGGAACTGGCGGCGCAGCGGCTCCACGACGTGCCCATGAGGATCGGCGATTGGCAAGGCCACGCCAAGGATCCGCTGGACGATCGCGAGGTGGAACAGGCCGGCTTCCGGTCCCATTTCATCCGGGTTTACACGAATCGCCGCACCGGCGCCGCGGTCACGGTCCTGCTGGCCTGCGGCAACCCCGGCCCCATTTCCGTGCACACGCCGGATGTATGCTATCGCGGCTCGGGCTTTCAAATCATGAAGGCGCAGGAGCAATGCCGGAGCACCGCGGCGAACGGGACGGCGGCCGGCGAGCTGTGGAAATGTCAATTCGGCAAACCGGACTCGACGTCCCCAGTGCAATTGCGCGTCTTCTGGTCGTGGAACAGCAAGGGCGCCTGGCTGGCCCCGACCAACCCGCGGTTTACCTTCGCGGGGGCCGCCGCCCTGTACAAGCTGTACGTCATTCACGAGCTCATCCCGAACGACCCGCGCAGCGAACGAATCGGGACGGAGTTCTTGACGGAATTGCTGCCGCAGTTGAACGACAGCTTGTTTCGCCGAGACAGCGACGACGGCGCTTGAGCGAACCTTGGTTTCGACAGGATCGACCTCACGGTGCGGTGCCCGCCTTCTTTCCGCAACTGGTGAGAATGATGCAAGGTGAATTGACCCGCCAACAGCCATCCCTGATCCGCTTTGATCGCCCGCATCCGCGCCCCGGCTACCCGCCGCGCATCCAGTCTGCCTGGACGTGGTACGGCAAGTTCAAAGGGGGAATGGACTGCCTCCTGGCGCTGGCCATCCTCGTGCTCAGCAGCCCGGTCATGTTGCTGGCATTCCTGGCGGTGAAACTGACCTCGCGCGGCCCCGTGCTGTACTCGCAGGTCCGGGTGGGCCGCGGCGGCCGGCTGTTCACGATCTACAAGATTCGCTCCATGACCGTGGACTGCGAAAAGCAGTCCGGGGCGCGCTGGTCCACGCCGGGCGACGCGCGCATCACGCCGGTAGGGCGATTCCTTCGCAAGACGCACATCGACGAGCTGCCGCAGCTATGGAACGTGCTCCGCGGCGACATGAGCTTGATCGGCCCCCGCCCGGAGCGGCCCGAGTTCATCCCCAGCCTGGAGCAATCCCTGCCCCGCTACCGGGAACGTCTGCTGGTGCGGCCCGGGGTGAGCGGCCTCGCCCAGGTGCAGCTTCCTCCCGATTCCACCTTGGAAAGCGTGCGCCGCAAGCTGGCCCACGACCTGCTGTACGTCGAGAAGATGAGTTTCTGGATGGACCTGCGCATCCTCATCAGCACGGGCCTGCGCTGCCTGGGCGTTCCCTATTCGCTGTCCGCCAAGGTGCTGGCGCTGCCCGGCGGTGAGTCCGTCCAGCAAGCGTACGAGCGGAGCCTGGGACTGCTCCCTCAAGGCACGGGCGCCGACAGCGTCGTGGTCACGCCCGCGACAACGGTCGCCGGCGATCGTCTCGTTCCGAATCTTCAACCCGCCTAACCGCGTTCCCCTCACCCCCAACCCCTCTCCCAGCGACTGGCAGAGGGGAACTAGCCGAGGACAGAACGTGCCGACGATCCAGGTCACGCCCGATCAAACCGGGCGGCCGCGCATCTTGTATGTGGTGCATCGGGTCCCCTACCCGCCCGACAAGGGGGACCGGATTCGCACGTTCCAGATTCTGCGCTACCTCGCCAGGCGGGCGGAAGTCCACGTCGCTTGCCTGGCCGACGAGCCCGTGGCGGAACATGACCTGGCCACACTGCGAAGCTATTGCCCGAACCTTGCCGTCATTTCCGTATCGCGCGCCTGGCGCGGGGCGAAAGCCCTGGCGTCGCTGGCGCTGGGGCGCACCGCCACGCAAGGAGCCTTCAGCTCCGCCGAGCTTCGCGCAGTCCTGAGGGAATGGGCAAGAACGACTCGCTTTGATTTCGCCCTGGCCTCGTCGTCCAGCATGGCGCCGTATCTGCGGCTGCCGGAGTTGGCCCACGTTCCCGCCGTCGTGGACCTGATCGACGTCGACAGCCAGAAATGGCTCGAGTACGCGCACACGTCGAGCATCCCGAAGTCGTGGCTGTATCGAATCGAAGGCCGGCGTCTCCGCGCGTTCGAACGCCAACTGGCCCATTGGGCCAGCGCCATCACCCTGGTCAGCTCCGCCGAGGTGTCGATCTTCCGGCAATTCTGCCGGGACGGCCGGGTCGAAGCGGTGAGCAACGGCGTCGATCTGGAGTATTTCCGGCCGGCGCCCGGCGGCAGCGAGCAGGGATGCGTCTTCGTCGGCGCCCTGGACTACTGGCCCAATGTCGAGGGCATCTGCTGGTTCTGCCGGGAAGTGTGGCCGGAGCTGCGGCGCCGGCATCCGGACGCAACCTTGACGTTGGTCGGCCGGCGGCCGAGCCGGGCAGTTTGTCGCCTGACGGAGCTGGCCGGCGTCACGCTGGCGGGCCAGGTGCCTGACGTGCGGCCGTATGTCGCCAGGGCGGCGGTCTGCGTCGCGCCGCTGCGCATCGCCCGCGGCGTTCAGAACAAGGTTCTCGAATCATTGGCGATGGCCAAGGCCACGGTGGTTTCGCCGGAGGCGCTCGAAGGGATCGAGGCGGAACCGGGAACGCACTTGCTCAGCGCCGGGTCGCCACGGCAATGGATCGAACACGTGAGCCAGCTGCTGGGCAACCCGGCAGCCCGTGAGCGCTTAGGGGCCGCCGGGCGCCGATTCACCGAAGAGAACCACCGCTGGGAACGCTGTCTGCAGCCGCTGGATAGGCTGCTGGGTTTGACAGCCGAACGCTCGCGATCGATAGCGGCGTCCTTTCCGATCGTGCTCGGCCCCGCGACCAACCCGGGAGCCGCGATTCTTTGACCGTCAGATTGGTAGGCGCGAGGGTGGCATGCTTTCGCCGATCCCGCGCCACATGTGATTCATCTGAACCGACACGGCGAAACTCGGATTCGATCTCATGATGCAGAACGCGCAAACGATGGTTGAAGCGCCGGTCCTGACCGTGCGCTGCCGTCGCGGCTTCGAAATCGAAAGCGATCTTGGGCGCCTGGAGGCGTTCGTCCTGCGGGATCGGCCCGTCCCGTTGAGCTGCCATCCCGGCTGGCTGAGCGTCTTGCGACGCGGCTTGCGCCACGAGACGTATTGCCTGGAAGCGGTGGATGACCGCGGCACGACGCGCGGCATCTTGCCTCTCGCTCATGTCAGCTCGCTGCTGTTTGGCCGATTCCTGGTGAGCTTGCCTTACTTGAACTACGGCGGCGTCGTCGCCGACGACGAAGCGGCGGCGATGCAGTTGATCGACCGCGCGGTGAAGCTGGCGGACGACCTGGGCGTGCGCTACCTGGAGCTTCGCCAGCAGGATCCCGTCGAGCATCCCAAGCTGTCGCATCAGATGGCGACGAAGGCGCACATGCGCCTGGAACTGCCCCAGACCAGTGAAGCGCTCTGGAAGCAACTTTCGGCGAAAGTGCGGAACCAGGTGCGGAAGGGCCAAAAAAGCGGCCTGACGGTGACCTGGGGACGCCACGAGGCGCTCCGCGCGTTCCACAAGGTGTTCAGCCGGAACATGCGCGACCTCGGCACGCCGAGCTATGGCCGCAAGCTGTTCGCCGGCATTCTCGAGCAGTTCGCCGACCGCGCGGAGCTCTGCGTGGTGATCGCGGACGGCGTCCCAGTGGCCGGCGCGTTGTTGCTGCACGGCTGGGGCGTCACGGAAGTGCCGAGCGCGAGCTGTCTGCGCCAGTACAACCACACCTGCGCCAACATGCTCATGTACTGGCAGCTTCTCGAACGGGCCATCGAGCGCAAACAAGAGGTGTTTGATTTCGGCCGGTCGAGCCGCGACAGCAACACCTATCGATTCAAGGAACAATGGGGGGCGCTGCCGGCGCCCGCGACGTGGCAGTACTACCTGCGGCAAGGAACCGTCGGCGACATGCGGCCGGAGCATCCACGCTACCAGCGGCTGGTGCGCATCTGGCAGCGGCTGCCTCTGGCCGTGACGCGGCTGATCGGACCGAGCATCGTGCGCGGCATTCCCTGACATTGTCAACCAGCGTTGACGACACTGGACAGCGGCGCCGTGACGCGCAGCTTCCTGTGGAAACGGCGACGCCTGAAAAAAGTGCGAGAAGTCCGCGTGTTCTTGATGAAAAATCGAATTCCGCGACGGCTCGTGCGTTCCACCGGCCGTGATGGCCTGAATTTTGCTTAAGGTCGCGGGCACGCGGAAGTGAAACTATGGGGCGGTACCCGGCCACGGCAAAGGGCACCGCACGTGCGTCGGTGCCGCCCCGTTCTTTTTCGGTTAGGCGCGCGGCTGTGTGCTGCCAAGCAGAGCCTCGGGCCGGTGAGACGGAGCGATCCATGCCCTTGCTCGGTTTGGAGCCATGCCTTTATCCCGAGGATTTGCTGGCCGGTTCGGATCGGATCAACAGCGGACCCGGGCGCTGGTGGGTCCTGCACACCCGCCCACGGATGGAGAAGAGCCTCGCCCGCCAATGCCTGGGGGCGGCCCTGAGCTTCTATCTGCCGCTGCACCACAAGCAGTGGCGGGCCCGCGGCAGAACGTTGCGGTCCTACGTCCCGCTATTCCCGGGGTACGTGTTCATCCATGGCGATGACGAGACCCGGACGGCGGCCCTGCAAACCAACCTGGTGGCGCAAGTGCTGCCGGTGGCCGACCAGGCGCAACTGCACGACGACCTGATGCGCCTCCATCGGCTCATTGATTCGGACGCGCCGGTCACTCCCGAAGATCGGCTCCAGCCCGGAGCGCCGGTTCGGGTCATCCATGGGTCGCTGGCCGGTATGGAAGGCAAAGTCTTGCGTCGCGACGACAAGCATTGCCGTTTCTTCATCGAGGTCCGCTTCCTGCAACGCGGCGTTTCCGCGGAACTCGAGAACTGGATGATCGAAGCGCTGTAAGCGCTCCGGCTGTGAGCGCTCCGCTGTAAGCGTAAGGATGCTTGCCCCATGGCATCGGCTTTTGTTCACGAACAACACGAGACCTTGCGCCGTCCCCACCTGGCGCCAGAACCCACGGCGCCGCAGGTGATCCTGAGCTTCGACGTCGAGGAGCATTATCGGATCGAGGCGGCCGCGAAACTGAGCATCCCCGCGGAGGTCAAGAGGGCCTACGCCGACCGCCTGGAGCCGACCACGAAATGGCTGCTCGACGAGCTGGAGGAGCGACGCATCAAGGCGACGTTCTTCGTTGTCGGTGAGATCGCGAGGAATCAACCGGCGTTGGTTCGCGCCATCCATGACGCGGGCCACGAAATCGCCAGCCACGGCTGGGACCATCGGCGTGTGCTCGACATGACGCCGGCCGAGTTTCGCAAGGACATAGAGAAGAGCAAGGACGCCCTGGAGCAAGCGACGGGCGCGGAAGTGGCGGGTTACCGGGCGCCGACCTTCAGCATCACGCGGAAGAACGCCTGGGCCCTGGATGTGCTGGTCGAATCGGGCATGACCTATGATTCGTCGATCTACCCGGTCCGACACGATCGCTACGGCGTTCCGTCCGCCCCGAGGTCGCCGTTTCGCGCCCTCGGCGAACAGCACACCATCCTGGAGTTTCCGCCGGCGACGTTGCGGATTCTGGGGATGAAGGCGCCCATGGGAGGAGGTGGCTATTTCCGACTTTTCCCGCTCTGTTTTACCGAATGGGCGCTGCGCCAGACGGCCCGCGCCTGTCGGCCGGCAGTCGCCACGCTGTATTTTCATCCGTGGGAGTTTGATCCCGAGCAGGCGCGGCTGCCGCTGAAGTGGTTGAGCCGGTTTCGCACGTATGTGGGTCTGCGGCGTTCCTCGCAACGCTTGAGGGCCTTGCTGGTGCGGGGCCGGTTCGCAAGGGCGATTGACGTGGCGCGCCACCTGGGTGCGCACGCATTACCTGTTTTCGACGTTGCGGCCGGCAGTTTGCCGACCGCCTGTGCCGGTTCGGTCGATCCTGTCCGGATTGGGCGAGCGAGCTTAGACGATGTGCTCACTAGAACGCATTGATCCATCTTTTGTCGAAGGAGTTGAACGCATGTTGAAGTTCAAGAAATCTTGGTTCTTGATGACCGCCACCCTGGCGGTCATCCTGGGCGAGGCGCCGCGGGCGGATGCGGCGTTCGCCATCCGCTTTAGCGATGGAGCGAATGAGAGAATTGTGTACGACAATGGCGCTGATGACTCGTCAGACGCCTCCGGGGAGATCCTGTTCAGTGGCAAGGTGGGAAACTTCCAGATCAAGGTAAGCTATGGAACGAGCAATGCGCCCGGCGGAGAGATGGCTATCGTTGAAATCGGGACTTCTTCGATTCAAAACAAGAACTACCTCTCCGGCGGAGATCATACTCTGTCAATTGAAGTCAGTTCACAGGATTTTGATTCTCCCCAAAGCCCGCCGCCATTGACGGTGTTTAGTACGACGTCCGGCTCGGTGGCGACCGGGACCCTCACAAGCGCGACGTTCACAAGTTACACGGACAAGTCAAACGCTTTGTGGGGTCAGGGCTTTGCTACCGATACCCTGACGTTCACCGACATTGTCGGCCCGAGCAGTTCTTTTTCAGGCGATGCCCAACGAACGGGATTCGAGCCCAATGGCGACGTGTACTCGGTCACTAACGTTGGGACTTACACCTTGTCTGCCGGCGCAAAGATCACGCTGACCGGCGGCAATACCGTTGTGATGACACCGGAACCGAGCACCGCTGTTCTGACGGCATGCGCCATGCCTTTGATTCTTGGGGGCATCTTTTTCCGCCGCAGGACGAGAAAGGCCTGATGGCATGTGCTCAACAACGATTGCGTGAAGTGCTCGGCGCGACTGCGCGGCCATTGCTGCACGCGTCCGAGCACGTTCGCGAAGGCGGATTGATTGACGCAATCTCAGCTGTGCTGGCGTTCTCACGCTTTCCCACGACGCTCCGCGATGAAATCCATCCGCAAAACCATCAACGTCAAATTCGCCGCCATCGTCGTCGGCGTCTTCGCCATATTGGCGGCCGGCGCCCATCTTCTCCACGGCTACCAGGTCAAGCGCAACGCCCGCATCCTGTTCGATCAAGCACAGAAGGCCGAGGAGCGCGGCGATCTGGCCAGGGCCATCGACTACGTGCGCCGCTATCGCGGCCTGGCGCCGCACGACGACGAAGCCCTTGCCAAGCTCGGGATGCTGCTTGCCGACCCCGCCATCGCCAAGACGCGCAAGCAGGCGCTGCAAGCGTACTTCGTCCTGGAGCAGGCCCTGCGGCGGCAACCGGGGCGCGACGACCTGCGGCGGCGCGTCGTCATCCTCGCCACGCATCCGCTGCTGGAACGGCCGGCCGATGCCCTGGAGCACCTGGCCCGGTTGCCCGTGGACGGGGACAAGGAACTCCTGGGCCTGCGCGGCCGCTGCCACGAGCTGCTCGGCGAGTACCGCCAGGCCCGCGCCAGCTACCAGGCGGCGCTGCGGCTGCCGGACCCGGCTGCCCATGATTTCCTGCGGCTCGCCTATCTCTTGCGGCGTCAGGCGAGCGCCGTCCAGGAAAAGGCCGAATTCGAAGATTCGATCGGCGACGTGCACGCGAAAGCCGATGCCGTGATCGCCGCCCTCTTGAAGGCGCACGGCGAGTCATTCAAGGCCCACCTGGCGAGCGCCCAGTATTTTCGCGAATTCGTGGCGCGGACCGATCCGAGAAAGGGCCAGGCGCTCGTCGAGGCGCACCTCAAGCAAGCCTGGCGCCTGGCGCCGGACGAAGCCGACGTGCAACTGGCCTGGGCCGAGCTCGCGCAGGACAAAGGCGAACACGACGAGGCCCGCGCGGTGCTGCAACGCGGCATGCAGAAGCACCCAACCGAATGGCGGATGTACCAGGGGCTGGCTCGGCTCGAAATGCACTGCGAGCGGCCCGAGGCGGCCCTGACTGCCTTGCGGTCCGGCGTGGACAAGCTCCCGCAGCAGATGGATCTGCAATGGAGCCTGGCCCATCTGCTGACCCACCTGGGCCACTTCGACGACGCCGACGCGGCCATCGCCCGGCTGGCCCGCGAAGGGCTGCGGCAGACCGAGCTCGATTATCTGCAAGGGCGGCTGCACGCCGCCAAGGAGCAGTGGCTGCCGGCGGCCAGGCTGCTGGAACGCGCTCATCCGCATCTCTTGACCCGGGCCGACCAGCACCGCGATGGGCTGGCGATCAACCTCCTCGTCGAGTGCAACCTCGTCCTGGCGCGCTGCTACGAGAGCCTGGGGGACGCCGATCGGTCGGTGGCGGCTTTTGGACGCGTCGTCACCCGGGCGCCGCAGTCGGTTGCCGGGCGGCTTGGCCTGGCGCGCATGGAATGGGCCCTGGGACGACTCGACAACGCGCTGCGCGAATACGGAACTCTGCGGCAGTACGCCAAGCCGCCGACGGCGGCGTGGACCGAAGCGATTCAGCTCATGATCCTGCGGAACCTGCAGCGGGCTCAACCGAGCTGGGTCGAGGTCGATCATCTGTTGAAGGAGGCGGAACAGCTCAAGCCCTTGCCGGTGGAGGTCGGACTTCTTCGCGCCGAATTCCTGGTCGCCCAGCAGCAGTTCGACAAGGCGCGGACGTTCCTGGAACAGGCGCACGCCAACAAGCAAGAGCGTCCGGTCGAAGTCTGGGTGGGGCTGGCGAACCTCGAGCAACGCGGCGGGCGTGCCGACGCGGCCCTGGCGCTGCTCAAGGAAGCCGAGCAGGTGTGCGGCGACCTGATGGAGCTGCGCGAGGCGCGGTGCCGGTACTGGGCGCGGCGCGGCGGCGCCGAAGCGCCGCGGGCGCTGGACCAGCTCGGCCAGGGACTGGAGAAATTCAGCCGCGCCAGGCAGCGGCGCTTCTGGCCCACGCTCGCCGACAGTTATGTGCAGGTCGGCGAAGCCAAACGGGCCGAACTGGTCTGGAAACAGGTGGCCCAGCGCCAGCCCAACGATCTCGGCAGCCGCCTGGCGATGTTCGATCTGGCGCTGCGCGGGCAGTCGGACGTTTTGCCGGCCGAGCTGGTCCAAGAGATCAAGGCGATCGAAGGCGAAGACGGGTCGCTGTGGCGCTTCTGTCATGCCCAGCAGCTGATCGCGCAGGCGCAGAAGAGCCGCGACACGACCGAATTGCACCAGGCGACCGAACACCTGGCCACGGTCGCGTCCCGCCGCACCTCCTGGGGGCGTGTCCCGGTAGCGCAGGGGCAGGTGAATGAACTGCTGGGGAACTTCGACGGCGCCATCGCCAAGTACCGGGAAGCCATCATGCTGGGGGTCGAGAACCCAGCGGTCATCCGCCGGGTCACGCAACTGCTGTGGACGCGCGGCCGGTTTCTCGAAGCCGAGGAGATGATCCAGAAGCTGCGCGGCATGGGCGGCACCCTTCGAGACCTCGATCGCATGGAAGCCGAGATCGCATTGTGGAAAGAAGATCCGATCCGGGCGCTCAGCCTCGCCGAGAAGGCCATCCCCGCCGATTCGAAGGACTATCGCGACCACGTCTGGCTCGGCCAGATTCAATGGGCGGCGGGCAAGAACCGCGAAGCCGAAGCGGAGCTGCGCCGGGCTGTCCAGCTCGCCCCCGACATCCCCGACACCTGGGTGCCGCTGGTGCTGCATCACGCCCGCACCGGCGCCAAGGACAAGGCGAAGCAGGCGATCGCCGAGGCCCGGAAGGCGCTTCCCAAGGAGAGCGCCCGCCTGGCGCTGGCCCAGTGCTTCGACGCGATCGGCGAAACCGACCAGGCCAAGCAACACTACCTGGAAGCGCTGGCCGCCACGCCCAACGACAGCACGGTCCTGAAGAACGTCGCCTACTTCTACCTCCGCCGCAACGACACGCGCGAGGCCAAGACCTACCTGTCCAGGCTGGTGCAACTGAAGGGCCTGCCGCCCCAGCAACTGGCCGAAGCCAAGCGCGCTCTCGCCCTGGTCCTGGCGTCCGCCGGCGATTACCAGCAAACCGTCAAGGCGCTCGAACAGTTCGGCGTCGTCGACGGCGGCTCCGAAAAGGTCGCCGCCATGGCGACCGAGCGCATCGCTGACCAACGTGCGCAGATCCTGATTCTCTCGGTCGCCCAGAATCCCAGGCAGCGGCGCAAGGGCGTCACGCTCCTGGAAGATCTGATGCGTCGCCAGCAGATGTCCCGGGATGATCGATTTCTGCTGGCCCAGCTGTACGACACGGTCGGCGAATGGCCGAAAGCGCGTGAACAATATCTGTTCTTGCTCACCTTGACCCAGGATGCGTTCGCCAACGCGACGCGGAACAAGCCCGCGCTGCAGACGGAGTTTGCCAACCAGCTGGCCGCGTATTGCAACGCGCTGGTGCGGCACGACGATCTCGCTCAGTTCAACCACTGGCTGCCCAGGCTGGAAGAGCTGGAGCCGAACAACGTGCGGACCATCGGCCTGCGCGCCCAGCTGCTGGCCAAGCAAGGACGGGCGGAGAAGGGCGCGAACAACCTGATGGCGCTGGCGGCAAAACAGGACCAGCTCGCGGGGCCGGTCGCCGTGCTGCTCGAGCGCATCGGACAGTTGAAGCCAGCCGAAGACATGTTCAAACGCTATGTGTCCCAGTCGCCCCGGCCGGAAGCGGCGCTGGCCCTGGCGGAATTTTATGGCCGCCAGCACCGACCGCAGGACGCCTTCGCGGTTTGCCAGGGCGCCTTGAAAACCTGCCGGATCGAGCAAGTCGGCGCCAGCGCTGTCTTCGTGCTGTACGCGACCAGGTGCAACGCCGAACAACAGCGGCAAGTCGCGGGTTGGCTCCAGGCGGGGCTGACCGCCAAGTCCAACGCCACGGCCCTCATGACGCAGCTGGCGGCCGTGCGCCGCTTGCAGAGTGATCATGCCGCGGTGATCGCCCTCTACCGCAAGGCCCTGGAACATGACCCCAATGACACGCTGACCTTGAACAACCTGGCCTGGCTCCTGGCGCTCAAGGACCAGAACGCCAGCGAGGCGCTGAGCCTGATTCAGCGCGCCATCGAGCTGGACGGCCCGCAATCGGAATACCTCGATACGCGCGCCGTGGCGTACTTGACGCTAGGCGACGCCGAGAACGCCGTCAAGGATCTGGATGAGGCCATCGCGGAAACGCCGACGGCTCATCGCTACTTCCATCTGGCCCAAGCCCATCAACTCGCCCAGCGCGGCACGGCCGCGGCCCACGCCTTGCAGCGGGCCAAAGATCTGGGCTTGAGTGAAGCGACGGTCGATCCTCTAGAACTGCCGGCCTATCGGCAAATCATGAATGACCAACCTGCGAAGTCGGCTTCCGTACGCTAGAATGAACTCTGCGGAACCGTTCCAGCTAACGGCTCATTGTCGCCGGCTTCGCTTGGGCAAATGACGCTGGCATCGATGGATTCAATCGCGTCCTGCGACATCGAGGTTGCGTCTCCCGCATAGAAAACGAGCTGTCATGGCATTATGCCTAGTCGCAGGCGGCGCGGGGTTCATCGGCTCACGTCTCGTCGAGGCGCTCATCCGCCGTGGCGACAGAGTCCGGGTCTTGGACAACTTCAGCACCGGCCGGCTCACCAACCTCGACAACGTCCGTCACGAAGCGGAGATTGTTTTTGGCGACCTCAACAATCGCGACCTCCTGCAGCAGGTGGTCCAGGGGGTCGAGGTCTTCTTCCAGCTGACCGCTCCGGCGCCGAACGTCGCCGACGCTCCGGAACTGGCGGCCAAGTGGGCCCACCCTTCGGAGACGCTGCACGCTTTGATGGCCGGGTTCCGCGCCAAGGTCCGGCGGTTCGTGTACGCCTCCAGCTGCAACGTCTATGGCCGGTCGCCCATGAAGGAAGACAGCTGGGTCGTGCCTGATTCGGCTTATGGGATGGCGAAGCTGGCGGGCGAGCTGCAATGTGTCGGCTTCACGTCGCTCTACGGCATGGAAACCGTCCGGCTGCGCTACTCCGAGACCTACGGCATGCGCCAGAGCCCGGCGAGCCCCTACGCTCAAACGATCACGGCGATCGTGAAGGCGATGCTGGCCGGCGCGGCGCCCGCGCTCGATGAGGCCGCCTCGGAGCCGCGCGACTACATCGCGCTGGACGACGTGGTTCAAGCGACGCTGCTGGCGGCCGACGCCCCGCGCGTGTCCGGACAGGTCTACAACATCGCCCGCGGCCGGCCGGTCACCGTCTTGGAAATCGTCGAGACGATCAACCTGATCCGTGGAACCAAGCTGCAGCTGCCGCGGCCGCGCAGCCTGATCCCGCCGTTCGCCACCAGGTGCATCGACAATTCGCGCGCGGAACGGGAGCTTGGTTTCTGTCCGAGCATGCCTCTGCGTCAAGGGTTGCTCAGCCTTGTCGAGTACCAGGCACGCCAGGGCGAAGCTGCCGCGACGACGCCGGAGAAGACTCCGGATCCTGACCCTGAGCCCGCCCCGGTGTCCTCCGCCGGACCCAATCACGACACCGCTTCCTGAGCAACGCAAGGCTCGCACACTCGCATACCCATCTGCTTTCCGACCAGATCGTTTCGATTCCTCGCGCGCCGTCGCGCCGTGCGGCGGCGCTCCATTGGGGAGTGTTTCGTGCTCAATAGCATGCTCGCGCCGGCCGCGCTGCTTGAGTTCCCGCAGCAGCCTCTCGGGAATTTCAGCGCGGCGCTCAATGCGGACCTGAACGACAAGCTCCGCCGGGTCATTCCTCAGCGGACGACCCTCCTGATCACGGGCGAAACAGGAACCGGCAAGACGCGGCTGGCGCGGCAAATCCACGCCCTGTCGCCGCGCTGCCACGAGCCGTTTCTGGTCGTCGATTGCGGGGCGCTGTCGCCAAGTCTCATCGAGAGCGAAATCTACGGCCACGTCCGAGGCGCCTTCACCGGCGCCGACAGCGACCGCGACGGCAAGTTCACCGCCGCCGCCGCCGGCACCCTGCTCCTGGATGAGATCAACGCCCTGCCGCTGACGGCGCAAGCCAAGCTGCTGCGGGCTGTTGACGACCGGGTTTTCGAACCGGTCGGCGCCGACGTGCTGCTCCCTCTCCGGGCCCGTATCATCGTGGTCAGCAGCATTCCGCTGGAACGCGAGGTGGCCGCGGCCCGCTTCCGCGCGGACCTGTACTACCGGTTGAACATCGTGTCGTTTCGGCTGCCGCCCCTTCGCGAGCGCCGCAGTGCGATCGCGCCCCTGGCCGGGCAATTCCTCAAGCAGTTCGGCGGCCGCAAGTCGCCCAACGTGACCTCCATTGACGCCGACGCCCTGGCGGTGCTCGAAACCTACGCCTGGCCCGGGAACATTCGCGAGCTGCACAACGTCATCGAACGGGCCGTGGCGCTCACGCCCGGGACCGAAATCAAGCTTGGCGACTTGCCCGCCAACCTTGTCGAAGCGGCGCCTGACAGGATGGCGTTCCATCATGAGCTGGTCACGCCTCCCGAAGACGCGGAGTACCGGCGCATCACCGCGGCCTTGCGAAAGCACCGCAACAACCGCCTGCGCGCCGCAGCCGAGCTGGGGATCAGCCGGATGTCGCTGTACAAGAAGCTGCACAAGTACGGGTTGATGGCGCCGGTGTAAACGGTAAGCCCGCCATCCTTCAGCCCCCGATCGCTGGTCCGTGGCGGCGCCGCGTCGAAACCACGGTTGGCGCGTCGCCCTCCGAGTTTTCACTATGCATGTAAACGCGGCTTGACATCATGTCACGGCGCGAAATCGACGCGCCGCCTAACTCATGATCGGGTTGCCCGTTGCGACATTCGCTGCGGTGACCGCCCCAGCGTCTGCATTCCCGCGGATTGGCACTTCGTTTGCTTTTCCCTCTCTGCCCTGGCATCCCCGCTATCCCGCGAACGTGGCATCTCCTCGGTTAGGTCTGACGACCCACGAGCACGGAGTGCGCCCATGGGCGAGCGTCGCGGCGTAAGCCCGACGTGGGCGAGCGTCGTGGCGTAAGCCCGACGTGGACATCGGGCAATCCAGTACATCAACAGGTGACAGCGTGACTTGTCCAGCGGTTGTCGACGAATGCACCCTGGAGGCGCGAACCGCCGACGGAGACCGCGACGCCCACCCGGAAGCGCCGCTCACCGTGATCCAGCCGCGGACCGGCTGGCTTGGCATCGACCTGACCGAATTGTGGCGTTATCGAGAGTTGCTGGGGTTTCTCACCTGGCGCGACATCAAGGTTCGCTACAAGCAGACCATCCTCGGGGCGTCGTGGGCGCTGATTCAGCCGCTGGCGACCATGGCCGTGTTCACGCTGTTCCTGGGCCGAAACGCCGCAGGCGCTGTCGAGGGTTATTCGCTCTTCGTGTTTGCCGGCCTGTTGCCGTGGATTTTCTTCGCCAACGGCCTCAGCTCCGGCGGCCAGAGCATCGTGGGCAACCAGAACCTGGTTACCAAGGTCTATTTCCCACGCTTGCTGATTCCGATGGGCGCCGTCGTCGCCGGCCTGGTTGATTTGGCGATCGCGTTCGGGTTGTTGCTGATCATGTTGCCGTTCTACGGCATCACGCCGAGCTGGAGCATCTTGTGGGCGCCCGTGATCGTTGTCCTGCTGACGGCGGCCGCCTTTGGAGTCGGCGCGCTGCTGTCGGCCCTGACGGTCGCTTACCGCGACTTTCGGCACGTGGTCCCGTTCCTGACGCAACTCTGGATGTTCGCGACGCCGACGATTTACCTCCAGGGTTCGATGGGAGAGAGCTTGGACCGCTGGCTGCCGTTGAACCCGGCGCACGGTCTCGTTGCGTCGTTCCGGCAAGCGGTGCTGGGGCAGACGGTCGACCTGAGGGTCTTGGGGATTTCGGCGCTGGTCAGCGTGGCGCTGTTGATGCTGGGAGTGCTGTACTTCCGCAAAGTCGAGCGGAGTTTCGCGGACGTGATCTAACGAGCGAACAAGGCTGGAACAAGGCTGGAGTGCGAGCCGCCGATGAAGGGCCTGCTGTTCACGTACCTGCTGACGTATGGAGGCGCCGCCGCGGCGCTGTTCAATCCCTTCATCGGCTTGTTGATCTATGTCGCGTTCGCCATCCTCCGGCCCCAGTCCCTCTGGTACTTCTCGGTCCCCGAGGGCAACTACAGCCGCACCGTCGCGATTGGCCTGGTGATCGGCTGGGCTATTCACGGTTTCGGCCGTTGGGATTTTGGCCGGGCCAAGCCGATCGTGTGGGCCATCATCGCCTTCGTCGGCTGGGCGGCGCTGTCGGCGGCGCTGATCGCGACCAACAAGGAGCGGGCCTGGACCTTCGTCGAGATCCTGGCCAAGATCGTGCTCCCGTTTGTGGTCGGGATCACGACCATTGACTCCTTGAGCAAGCTCAAGCAGTTGGCCTGGGTCATCCTGCTGTGCCAGGGGTATCTGGCGCTGGAGTTCAACCAGTGGTATCTGGACGGCTACAACCGGCTTCGCATATTCGGCTTCGGGGACATGGACAACAACAGCAACGCCATCGCCCTGGTGACGTCGCTGGGACTGGCGGTGTTCCTGGGGATGGCCTCGACGGTGTGGTGGCAGAAAGCGATCGCCTACGGCGCCGCCGCGCTCATGGTCCACGCCATCCTGATCAGCTTCTCGCGGGGCGGAATGCTGTCGTTGATCGTGACGATCGCCGTCAGTTTCATGCTGATGCCCAAGCGTCCGATCCACTACATCGGCCTGATTGTTGCCGTTGTCTTGATGTTTCGCTTCACGGGAACCGAGGTCTTCGAACGATTCGCAACGAGCTTCGTTTCCGCTGAGGAACGCGATGAAGCTGCGGAGTCGCGCCTGGTCATGTGGCGCGCATGCATCGAGACGATGATGCAACAGCCGTTGGGAGTGGGCGCCGCCAACTGGGGCGAAGTCGTCGTGCGGTACGGGTTCCCCCGCGGAAAACTCGCGCATTCGTTGTGGCTGCAAACCGGCGCGGAGCTGGGCGTCGTGGGGTTGGCCTTGCTGGTGGTGTTCTACGGCGGCTGCTGTCTGCGGCTCTGGAGCCTGACGAGACCGAATTCCGACGTGCCCGACCCGTGGTTTCGCCACCTGGCGCGCATGGTCATTGCTTCCTTGGTGGGCTTCGCGGTATCCGCCCAGTTCGTGAGCCTGGATCTCCTGGAGCATCCGTACTACATCACGCTCATCGGCGCAGGCTTGCTGAAGCTGAGCAGCGTTGCCGGCAACGCGCAGCCGGCAGACTTCATCCAAGCTGGTTCGGAATGGGAACCGGCCGATGAACAACCGGAATCGCAAGAACTGGATCGGTCAAACCAGGACAACGTGCTCGTGTGACGCTGTCCGCAAATAGGCCTTTTTTCATGAACAAGCTTCGAGTCGGCATCATCGGTTGTGGCTACTGGGGCCCCAACCTGATCCGGAATTTCTCCTCGTGCCCGCGCACCGAGGTCGCGGCGGTTTGCGACGCCAGCCCGGAGCGCCTGGAGAAGGTGAAACGCACCTTCGGTTCGTTGCACACCGTCGCCTCGGTCGATCAGTTGCTGGAAACGCCGGGCCTTCAGGCAGTCGCCATCGCGACGCCGGTGGGCACGCATTTTCCGATCGCCAAGCGCTGCCTTGAAGCCGGGCTGCACGTGCTGGTCGAAAAGCCGCTGGCCGCCAGCACGCGGGAAGCCCAAGCCCTCGCCGACATCGCCGCCAAGCAAGGCCGCGTGCTGATGGTGGATCACACCTACCTGTTCAGCAACTCGGTGCGCAAGATCAAGGACCTCATCGAAAGCGACGCGCTCGGCGAGCTGTTCTACATCGACAGCATTCGCATCAACCTGGGACTGTTCCAGCACGACGTGAATGTCATCTGGGACCTGGCGCCGCACGACCTGGCGATTGCCGACTACATCCTGGGCCATGCCGCCCGCAGCATTTCCGCCTGGGGCTGCGCGCACGCCGACCCGAATATCGAGGACATCGCCTACGTCAACGTCGACTACGGCGACCGCCTGATGGCCAGCTTCCACGTCAACTGGCTGTCGCCGGTCAAGATTCGCCAGATGATCTTCGCCGGCGCCCGCAAGAGCCTGATCTTCAACGAGCTCAATTCCAGCGAACCGGTCAAGCTGTACGACCGCGGCATCGACGTCGCCAGCGCCGAGGAGGAACATCGCGTCCGCATCGGCTATCGCTCAGGCGACATCTGGAGTCCGAACATCGACCCCGGCGAACCGCTGCAAGCCGCGGTCAGCCACTTCGCCGAGTGCATTGCCAATGATGTTCCCTGCATCAGCGACGGCGCCGTGGGAGTCCGCGTCGTGCAGTTGCTCGAAGCCGCCACGCGCAGCATCCGGGCCCAGGGCGGCCGCATCGCCCTCAACAACGGTGCGAACGGCGCCGGCAATGGACGAGCCCATTGGCCGAACCCGAAAAACGCCGCCGTAAACGCCATGCCGCCTGCGGCGGCGCTGGCCGGCGTCTCGTGATCGGGTCGCCCCGGACCGTTAAATCTTCCGATCGCAACCTTGAGGAGCATCGCGAGTGGCCATGACCGCACACGAACGAGCCGATCCGAGCAACGGCCTGCGGATTGCCCGCGACGTCCAGCTGGGCCGCGGCACGGCGATCCATTGCTTCGTTAACCTGTACGGCTGCCGGATCGGGGACGAATCGCGCGTCGGCGCCTTTGTCGAGATCCAGAAGGGCGCCGTGATCGGCGCGCGCTGCAAGATCTCCAGCCACACCTTCATCTGCGAGGGCGTGACCATTGAAGACGAAGTATTCATCGGCCACGGCGTGATGTTCATCAACGACCTGGACCCGCGCGCCACGGCCGATGGCCGGCCGCAATCCGAGGCGGACTGGCAAGTCATTCCGACGCGAGTTTGCAAGGGCGCCTCGATCGGCAGCGGCGCCGTGATCCTCGCCGGCGTGACGGTTGGACCGGGCGCCTTGGTAGGCGCCGGCGCCGTGGTGACCAAGGACGTGGCCGCCAACCAGGTGGTCGCCGGCTGCCCCGCCCGCGTGCTGCGCAGCCGCGCCGCGGCGCCAACCAGCTTCGATACGCCACTTTGTTCGGTACGGGAGTAGTCACCATGTTAACCCAAGAGAGAGTTGAAACGGTTCCATTCCTGGACCTTCCGGCCCAGCATCGGGCGCTTCGTTCGGAACTCGAAGCGGCCCTCGAGCGCGTCCTGGACCGATGCAATTTCTGCTCCGGCGACGAAGTCGCCGGCTTCGAGAAGAGCTTTGCCGAATGGCTTGGCGTCAAGCACTGCGTCGGCGTCAACTCCGGGACTTCGGCCCTGCACCTGGCGCTGATCGCCGCCGGCGTCGGCCTGGGCGATGAAGTCATCACGGTGCCGATGACGTTTGTCGCGACGACGTGGGCCATCAGCTACGTCGGCGCCCGACCCGTGTTCGTGGATGTGGACCTGGAAACGCGCACCATGAACGCCGAGCAGGTGGAACGGCGCATCACGCCGCGGACCAAGGCGATTGTGCCGGTGCATCTGTACGGGCAGCCGGCGGACATGAAAGAACTGCTCGACATCAGCCGGCGCCGCGGCATCCCGCTGATTGAAGATGCCGCCCAGGCTCACGGCGCGACCTATCGAGGCCGGCCCGTCGGCGCCATGGGTCAGAGCGGCTGCTTCAGCTTTTATCCGGGCAAGAACCTCGGGGCCTGCGGCGAGGGCGGGGCCGTGGTCACCGACGACGACGACCTCGCGCGACGCATGCGGGCATTGCGCGACCACGCCCAGTCGCGCCGCTATCATCACGAGGAAGTCGGCTTCAACTATCGCATGGACGGCTTCCAGGGCGCCGTCCTCAGCGTCAAGCTGAAATACCTGGAGGACTGGAACGACTCGCGCCGGCAACTGGCGGCGCGCTACCAGCGCCTCCTCGAAGACCTGCCGCTCGAAGTCCCCGTCGAGGCGCCGGGCCGCCGGCATGTCTGGCACCTGTTCGTCGTCCTCCACCCGGAGCGCGACGCCTTGCAGCGCGGCCTGCAATCGCGCGGCGTGCAGACCGGTCTGCACTACCCGGTCCCCGTGCATCTTCAGACAGCCTACAAGCACCTGTACCACCAGGTCGGCGACTTCCCCGTTGCCGAGCGCATCGGCCGCGAATGCCTGACGCTGCCGATGTTTCCGAGCATGACCTGGTCGCAACAGGATCAGGTGGTTGAAGCACTCCACGAAGTGTTGGGAGAGATTGGTTAACGCCATGCCACACAGCGCCATGCCGCACATTGACTATCTTGGTCACGCCGGATTCGGCGTCGAGCATCGGGGCCAGCGCGTCCTGATCGACCCGTTTTTCTATCCGGCGTTCCTGGCGTCCTGGTTTCCCGATCCGGACAATCGCTTTCTCCTCGAGAAGGTGATCGGCGGGCGGTGGGACTATCTGTATATCTCGCACACCCACGAGGATCACTTCGATCGCAAGGTCCTCGCCGCGCTCGACAAGAACGTGCAAGTGCTCTGCCCCAACTATCGCTCCAGGAGCCTCGAACGGAAGCTGCGCTCCCTGGGCTTCACGCGGATCATGCCCCTGGGCCACAAGCAATCGGCCGAGCTCGCGGACGGCCTGCGGGCGACGATCTACCTCGACACGGGGCACAAGGAGGACAGCGCCCTCTTGCTGGAAATGGACGGCTACCGCTTCTTCGACATGAATGATTGCAACACGCCGCTCTCGGAGCTGCCGACAGAAATCGATTTGCTGGCGGCGCAGTACTCGGGCGCGATGTGGTATCCCAATTGCTACGATTACCCGCCGGAGATCATGCGCGACAAGGTAGCGCGCGTGCGGCGCGATCTGTTTCAGACCCTGCTCAAGAAGTGCGAAGTGACCAAGGCGACGGCCTACCTGCCGTCGGCCGGCCCGCCGTGCTTTCTCGATCCCTGCCTGGCCCATTTCAACGACCGCGACAGCACGATCTTTCCGGTCTGGCACGACGTGCGCGACTCGTTCCGGCGCGCACTGCCCAAGGTCAAGGTGGTCGAATTGGAACCGGGCGATCGGACGAGGATTGCCGGCGCCGCGATCGACGTGGAACCCTATGCCGGCGAGCGGCCCACGAAGAATCTATCGGAATACTCCGAGCTCCGGCGCGATGAATGGCAAGCGTTTCACGACGGCCCCAACGAGCCCATTCGCTCGGAAGACATCGCCGGCTATTTCGCGACGCTGCAAAAACGCAACCAGCATGTGCTGCGGGATTTCAGCAAGACCCTCCGGCTCGCCGCCGACGGACAGGTCTGGACGGTGCGGCTGGGTGAATTGGCTCAGGATTTTGTGATCGACGGCGAAGAGCCCTACGATCCGCAATACAGCGTGCTGATGCCCGCGCCGGCGCTGCGTGCCATCCTCGAAGGCAGCACCGGCTGGGAAGAAGCCTTGCTGTCGATGCGGCTGCGCCTGCAGCGCCATCCCGACGTGTTCGACTCCCGCCTCATGGGCCTGTTGCGCTACGGCAACGAGCCGGCCCAGACCCGGCAAATGGCGCGGGAGATGGACAGTGCCGAGACCATCGAACGTGACGGCTTGCGAATGCAGCGGTTCTGCCCGCACGCCGGCGAGGACCTGACCTACGCCACGATCTGCAACGGCGTCATCGAGTGTCCCCGCCATCACTGGAAGTGGAACGCCGAAACCGGCGAGTGCATCGAAGGCGGTTGCCTGTCGTTGCGCGTCGAGGCGGTTGCGGCACCGGAATGCGCCCGCGAGGAACACGCGACTGCCATCGCCAACAGGTGACGCCTGGGGCGCGACTACATTAGGGAAGCATCGAACTATGTTTCAAAAGCTCAAGGACTCAACCATCTTGATCGTCGGCGGCGCCGGCTTGATCGGCTCGCATATCGCCGATCTGTTGCTGGATGAGGACGTGAACGAAGTCCGGATCCTCGACAGCCTGGTGCGCGGCAGCCGCGACAACCTGAGCAGTGCGTTGACCGATCCGCGCTGCGTGCTCGTCGAGGGGGACATTCGCGAACCCGATACGGTCCGCCGCGCGGTGGCCGGTTGCGACTACGTCTTCCACCAGGCGGCCATTCGCATCACGCAATGCGCTTCGCAGCCGGAGGAATGCATCGACGTGCTCGTGAAGGGCGCGTTCAACGTTTTCCAGGCCGCCGCCGCGGCGCGCGTGAAAAAACTGGTGTACGCGTCGTCCGCGTCGGTGTACGGCGCCGCCGAGGAGTTTCCGACGAACGAGCGGCACCACCCGTACAACAATCGCACGCTGTACGGCGCGGCCAAGCTGATGAACGAGGGCATCGCCAAGCACTTCCACGACATGAACGGCCTGGCCGGCGTCGGCCTGCGCTATTTCAACGTCTACGGGCCGCACATGGACGTGACCGGCGCCTACACCGAAGTGTTCATGCGCTGGCTGGACTGCATCGACCGCGGCGTCGCTCCGCAGATTTTCGGCGACGGCTCCGCCAGCATGGATTTCATCTACGTCGGCGACATCGCCCGCGCCAACTTGCTCGCCATGGTTTCGGATCGCGTCGATGACGTTTACAACATCGCCAGCGGCACGGAAACGTCGCTCCTGGAACTCTGGCAGGCAATGCAGCAAACGACCGGTGCGATCCATCTGCAACCCGAATTCCGCCCCGCTCCCAAGGTGAACCCGGTCCCCCGGCGATTGGCGGACACCCGCCGCGCCTGCGAAGAACTGGGATTTGTCGCGGAGGTCCCTCTCACCGAGGGGCTGGCCCGGCTGGTGGCCTGGCGCGACGGCGTGGTCAAGTAGGAGGTGCTGGTGTGAGCCAGAAATCGCTATCGATGATCCCGATCGCCAAGCCCGTTCTCGGCGAGGAAGAAGCCGCCGCCGCCCGCAGGGCCATCCTGTCCGGCTGGGTGACCCAGGGTCCCGAAGTGGCGGGGTTCGAGAAGGAATTCGCGCCGTTTGTCGGCGCGCCGCATGCGTGCGCTGTTTCCAGTTGCACGACCGCCCTGCATCTGGCGCTGCATGCCCTGGGTGTGGGTCCGGGCGACGAAGTGATCACGGTCAGCCATTCGTTCATCGCGACGGCCAACGCCGTGCGCTACTGCGGCGCCGTTCCGGTTTTCGTGGACATCGACCCGCGCACCTACAACATCGATCCGGACCTGATCGAAGACGCCATCACGCCGCGCACCAGGGCCATCATGCCGGTCCATCAAATGGGCCTGCCGTGCGACCTGGAGGCGATCCTCGAAATCGCACAACGGCATCAATTGCCTGTGGTCGAAGACGCCGCCTGCGCCATCGGCAGCGAGATCAACATCGACGGCCGCTGGCAGAAGATCGGCAAGCCGCACGGCCGGGTGGCTTGCTTCTCGTTTCATCCGCGCAAGATCATGACGACCGGCGACGGCGGCATGCTGACGACGTCGGACCCGGACCTCGACTGCAAGTTCCGCTTGCTGCGCCAGCACGCCATGAGCGTTTCCGACACGGTCCGGCACGCGGCGAAGAGCATCGTGTTCGAGGAGTATCCGGAAGTCGGCTTCAACTACCGCATGACCGACATTCAGGCCGCCATCGGTCGGGTGCAACTGAAACGGCTGCCGGACATCCTCGCCGAGCGCATGGCGCTGGCGAACAAGTACGCCAGGGCGCTGCGAAACCTCCCCGGATTGGAGGCGCCGTTCGTCCCGGACTGCGCACGGCCGAATTACCAGGCCTATCCGGTCCGGGTGACGCCGGACTTCCCGTTGAGCCGCGACGAGCTGATGCAAGTCATGCTGGATGCCGGCATCAGCACACGGCGCGGGATCATGAACGCGCACCAGGAGGGGGCGTACGGCGAACGGCCGAGCACGAACCTCTCGAATTCGGAAATGGCGCGCGACTCGGTCCTGATGCTTCCTCTATTCCCTGGATTGTCGCTCGCGGATATGGAACGAGTCTTGGCAAGACTGGCTGCCGCTACCAATTCAGACCCAGAGCGCATGCTCGAACCCTTGGGAGCAAGCGCATGACTCCAACAGCAAGCCACATTTTCGTTGGCGGGCGCGACCGAGGCTTTGCCTGGCTCCAGCTTCTCGCGCAGCGGCGGCAATTGCCGTCGGTTGTCTATTGTCTGCGCGAAGATGATCACGAGATGGAGAAATACGCTCCCGCGATCGCGGGTTTCTGCGAACAGCATGGCATTCCGTGCCGGCTGCGGCGAAAGCTGGAGGCGGCCGATGAGGCGGAAATAGCCGATCTGAAGCCCGATTTGCTGGTCGTGATGGGTTGGCGGACCATGATCAGCGACCGCGTGATCTCGGCGCCGCGGCATGGCGCGGTCGGCGTCCACGAATCGCTGTTGCCCGCCTATCGCGGCTTTGCCCCGGTCAATTGGGTCGTCATCAACGGCGAAACCCGCACCGGAGTCAGTCTGTTCTACATGACCTCGACCGGCGTCGATAACGGCGACATCATCGACCAGGCCGTCGTGCCCATCGGGGAACTCGACACGGCCGGACAAGTGTATGCAAGAACTTCGCAAGCGAGCGTCCGGCTGTTGGATGAGCGGCTGAACGAACTTTTGACCGGAACGGCGCCGCGGCGAGCTCAAGACGAAGCAAAGGCAACGTACACCTGCGCCCGCATCCCGGATGACGGGCTGATCGATTGGCGCTCTGACACTCAGACGATTCATAACCTGGTGCGCGGCCTGGCGCATCCTTATCCCGGCGCCTTCTCCTGGTACGGCGGCAAACGCTGTCGGATCTGGAGTGGCCGACCGGTCGAATCCCCAAGGATGTATGTCGGGCGAATCCCGGGACGCATTGTCGGCATCGCATCGGGACGCGGGGTCGAAGTGCTGACGGGAGACGGCATGTACTTGATTCAGTCCGCGAGCGAAGACGGCAAGCCGCCCGCCGCCGCGGAATCGTTGTTCCGCTCGGTCAAGGCCGGGTTCGATCAAGGAGGCTCGACGCCGAGAATGAAAACTTGATCCCGCAAATGGGAGTTCCAGCCATGTGCCAATCGCCGCCGCAGCGCCGGGCGGGATTCACGCTGATCGAATTGCTGGTCGTGATCGCGATCATTGGCATCTTGATCGCGCTCTTGATACCGGCAGTGCAGAAGGTACGCGCCGCGGCCGCGCGCGCGGAGTGCCAGAACAACCTGAAACAGATTGGCCTGGCGACACATGCCATTCATGACGCCAATCGGGTTCTGCCGCCGATGACGACGTCTGGACAATGGAGTTACATCGCGGTGCCCGGGCCGTACCGCGGAGCGCGAGGATATACCGTGTTCAACTGGCTGTTGCCGTACATCGAACAGAACGCACTGTATCAGCTCGCCAAGGGTGAAGTGACAACCGTGGTGGACGGCGAGCCGGTCTATGCCCACTCCGTGCCGACGTACTTGTGTCCGTTCGATCCCACGCCGTCGCGTGTTTCCAAGAAAGGCACGACCACCAACCTGGACGCCAACCTGTGGGCCGTCAGCAACTACGCAGCCAACTATTACGTCTTTGGCAATCCCTTGAGCCCGGATACGTTCCAGGGCGCCCTGGAGGGCGCGTCGCGCCTGCCCGCCCATTTTCCCGACGGACTTTCGAACACGGTCTTCTACACGGAGCGCTATGCTGAATGCGGGCTGTCCGGCGTCATCGACTCAAGCACGACCTTCGGAAACCATTGGTCGGATTCCAACAATGTCTGGCGGCCGGTATTCTGCGTCAACAACTTCGCGCAAACGCCATGGCAGCCCGGCTATAACGGATGTCTTCTTTTTCAGGTCACGCCCAACTGGATTACCCAGTGCGACTCGACGCGGGCGCAATCCCCTCATGGGGAGGGAATCAATGTTTGCCTCGGCGACGGCAGCGTCCGCCTTGTGGCCCGAAGCCTTTCGCAAACGACCTGGATCCATGCGACGGATCCCCGGGACGGCAATCCGCTTGGCAACGATTGGTAAAGCTCAGCGCTTTGCATAAGCGATGGAAGAACGAACCTTATGAATGTCATGCAAAAGTCATCGGTCCTCCTCGTCGCGGGCGCGCTGCTCCTGACGCTCAACGTGAGCGGGTGCGGCACAGGCGACGCCAATGCGAACTTGCCCAAGACTGTGCCGGTCACAGGCAAGGTGGTCTTGAAGGGTGGGGCGCCGGTGACGGCCGGGCTGGTCCAGTTCGTGCCGGTGAATGGTTCTCCTTACACCATCATGGGAGAAATTCAATCCGGTGGAGACTTCTCGCTGAGCACCGTGGTTGGACAGACCAAAGTGCCAGGCGCGATCGAAGGCGACTACAAGGTCACCGTCCTTCCGGTCATGAACAAGTCCCGAGCTCATGTGATTCGCTGGGAACAAAAGGCCAAGGTCGTGGCTGCGGGCGACAATCACGTGTCCATCACCATCACAGTGCCGCAATGAGGTCAACAGCAGTGTTGAGCC
Source organism: Gemmataceae bacterium (assembly GCA_022616435.1). Classification (GTDB taxonomy): domain Bacteria; phylum Planctomycetota; class Planctomycetia; order Gemmatales; family Gemmataceae; genus JAKEET01. The sequence continues at coordinate 45,028 of JAKEET010000084.1, read as the reverse complement.
AGGTTGACGTCGTTGTGCCATGCTACCGGTATGGTCATTATCTCACGGGCTGCGTGGAAAGCGTCCTGAGCCAGATCGGCGTTCAGGTCCGCGTGTTGATCCTGGACGACGCTTCTCCGGATCACACGCCGGATGTGGCGGCCGACCTGGTCCGGCGCGACGGCCGCGTCGAGTATCGACGCCACGCCGTGAATAATCGGCACGTTGACACGTACAACGAAGGGTTGCTCGAATGGGCCTCTGCGAAGTACGTACTGCTTCTCTCCGCCGACGATATGCTGGCGCCCGGCGCGCTTCGCCGCGCCGTCAAGGTAATGGAAGCCGATCCTGCCGTTTGCCTGGTCCACGGCGAGCAGTTGTTGATGGGTGATGCCCCACCGACCTTGCCGCGCGAGCCCGTCGAGCCCGCGGTGGAAGTTGTCCGGGGAGAGGATTTCATCGGAAGCTGCTGCGGCAACGGCGACAATCCTGTGGCGACTCCCACGGTGGTTGTGCGAACCGCCGTGCAGCGGCAGATCGGCGGTTATCGCAAGTCACTGCCGCACAGTTGCGACATGGAGATGTGGCTTCGTTTTGCGGCGCGCGGCGCTGTCGGCCGCGTTCGAGCCGTCCAGGCGTGCAAGCGCATGCATCAAGCAAATATGCAGCACCAGTACCTCGGCAACGCGCTCGGCGATCTCAAAGAACGCCATGAAGCATTTGATGCGTTCTTTCGGGATGACGGCCATTTGCTGCACGACCCGGAACGGCTCCATGCTCTGGCCCGTCACAGTCTCGGCATGCAAGCATTCTGGGCCGCCAGCGGCGCGTTCGACGCGAGCGACCTTGACGCTTGTGAAAATTGCCTGGCGGAAGCGCTTCGCATCTACCCGCGGCTCGACGCGACCCCCGAATACCGGCGGTTTCGCTGGAAACGCCGCATCGGCCGCCGCGGTTGGTCCCTGCTGCAGCCCTTGATCGGTCGATTTCGTCAGACTCCCGAGGTCTTGAAGACTTCGGGAGCTTAGTCAGCCAGCGTACTACGGAACATCCTCATGCCGTCCGCAATTTCCGTTCGAAACCTGTCGAAGCTCTACCAGCTCGGCGCCACGCGCACCGGCGGCTACACGACATTGCGCGAATCAGTGTCGAACACGGTTCGCCAATCGTGGTCGAATGCGACGAAGCTCTTCAGCAAACGCCGCGTTCCCGCCAATTCCCAGACCCCGTCGACGGACCTCTGGGCATTGAAAGACATCTCCCTGGACATCAAGCCCGGCGAGGTGGTCGGCCTCATCGGCCGCAACGGCGCCGGCAAGTCGACGTTCCTCAAAGTGCTCAGCCGCATCACGGAGCCGACTGCAGGCCGTGTCGAGCTGCGCGGCCGCATCGGCAGCCTGCTGGAAGTGGGCACGGGATTCCACACGGAGCTGACGGGGCGGGAAAACATCTATCTGAATGGCGCGATCTTCGGCATGTCGCGGCGCGAGATCGCTCGAAAGTTCGACGACATCGTCGCCTTTTCCGAAGTGGATCGTTTCCTCGATACGCCGGTCAAGCGTTACTCGAGCGGCATGTTCGTGCGGCTTGCCTTTGCCGTCGCCTCGCACATGGAGCCGGAGATCCTGCTGGTGGACGAAGTGCTGGCGGTCGGCGACGCGGCGTTTCAGAAGAAGTGCCTGGGCAAGATGGACGACGTCAGCAGATCAGGACGCACGGTGGTCTTTGTCAGCCATAACATGTCCACGATCCTGCACCTATGCGAGAAGGTGGCCGTGTTCGACAAAGGCCGGCTTTCGTACCTCGGCGACTGCGAAGGCGGCGTCAAGGAGTATCTCAGCCAGTGCAACGCCGTTCACGAAGGCGACGTGAATCTGGCGGAGCACCCCAACCGGCGCCCGAGCTGCACGCCGCTCCTGGGCCGCGTGCAGCTGCTGAACTCGGACGGTCAGCCGGTGACGCAAGTCATGTGCGGCGATCCCATCACGATCGACATTGAATACCTGCCGAACCGCACAATTGCGGATTCGCACGTGGCGATCGGCTTCGACGACGCGCTGGGATGCCGCGTCTTCACGGCAGCCACCTACTTGACGGATACCGCTCCTGCATCGTTGCGCCGCCAGAAGAGGCTGCTGTGCCGGCTCGACGAACTCCCCTTGGCCCCGGGTCGCTACAGCCTGACGCTGAATGCCGGCCCGCAAGGCGCCCAGTGGACCGACGTGATCGATCAGGCGCTGTGGTTTGACGTGACGGCCTCGGATTTCTACGGCAACGGCAAGCTTCCGAACCCGGATTGGGGTCGGGCGCTGGTGCGTTCGCGGTGGGGCACGCCCTAAGGACATTGGCCCGCCGAACCTCCTGCTATTGTCGGCCGTCCGGGATGCCCGTTCTCGGGTACTTTTAGCGAATGTGAAGTTTCTTGTTGCAATTCACGGATGCGTGTGTACGATTTGGTCTACCCTTCAGGGTCCTGACCTATTCTCCGCGGTGCCCGTGGACGGCAGTTCGTCACCGAACTGCTTGTGGGTAGGCCCAAATCATGCACTATTCCCGAGGTGGTATTCGATCCAGGCACACCGTGCGATCTGATCGAATCCGCCTATGTGTTGAAAGCCTCGAAGACCGCATTGTCCCGAGCAACGCGATCGTCGCCGAGAACCAGCTGCCCGGAACGCCCGAAAGTGTCTGGGGGGTCTTTCAAATCGGCGACCCGACGTTGCAGGGCTTCGCCACGAACATGAGCGTGAATCACGGCCAGACCATCGACTTCAAGATCACCGACACCACGCTTGCACCTTATCGCGTCGACATCTATCGCATGGGTTATTACGGCGGCAATGGCGCCCGTTTAGTTGCCACCATCCCCTCATCGCAAGTAACGCGGCAGAATCAACCCAATCCTCTCACCAATGCCGCGACTGGATTGGTTGATGCCGGCAACTGGTCGGTGTCGGCTTCCTGGGCCGTGCCGGCCGATGCCACTTCCGGCCTTTATTTCGCTCGGCCGACGCGTGAGGACAACGGCGGGGCCAGCGTGATTTATTTCGTGGTTCGCGCCGACGAGAGCACCTCCGACTTGCTGTTCCAGACATCGGACACCACCTGGCAAGCGTACAACAACTGGGGCGGCAACAGTCTCTACGAAGGAAATCCGGACGGCCGCGCGTACAAGGTCAGCTACAATCGTCCGCTCATCGTCGATGCCAGGGGCGGCGGGCTGGGCGACTACAACTCGCCGCTGCACTCCGAATATCCGATGATCCGCTGGCTGGAGCGCAACGGCTACGACGTCAGCTATTTCAGCGACGTGGACACCGACCGTATCGGCAATCTTCTGCTTAATCACGAAGTGTTTCTATCGGTAGGCCATGACGAGTACTGGTCCGGACAGCAGCGCGCCAACGTCGAGGCGGCGCGCGACGCCGGCGTCGATTTGGCGTTTTTCAGCGGGAACGAGGTCTACTGGAAAGTCCGCTGGGAAAGCAGCATCGATGCATCCGGGACCCCGTACCGCACCTTGGTCTGTTACAAGGAGTCCAAAAACAACGCCCGCATCGACCCGCTCGACGTGGCCCCGACGTGGACCTGGACCGGCACGTGGCGCGACACTCGGTTCAGCCCACCGTCCGACGGCGGCCGGCCGGAGAATGGCCTCACCGGCACGCTGTACATGAATGACCGGACGAATGTCGATCTCGGCATCAGCATGAATGTCTCCGAGGCGGACGGCAACCTGCGCTTCTGGCGCGACACTCCCGTCGCCAACTTGCCGCCCGGCCAAACCGCCACGATCGGCCAGTTCGTGGTGGGTTATGAAACGAACGAGGATCTCGACAACGGCTTCCGGCCCGCGGGACTGATGACGATGTCCTCGACGTCGTTCACCACGCAGAGCCATGTCATTGTTCCCTGGGGAACGGAAACCGGCCCAGGCTCATCGACCCACAAGATCACGCTCTACAAGGCGCCTTCCGGAGCGTTAGTGTTCAGCGCCGGCAGCGTGCAATGGTCGTGGGGCCTCGACGGCAATCACAAGAACGGCCCGACCGTGCCCGATCCGAGCATGCAGCAGGCCACCGTCAACTTGTTCGCCGACATGGGCGTTCAGCCGGCGTCGCTGCAATCGGGCCTGGTGGCCGCCACCGCCTCGACGGACTCTTCAGCGCCGACGTCGTCGGTCACGTCGCCGCCCGCGGGGACCGAGCTACAAGTGGGGACTCCGGTGACGATTACCGGCACGGCGGCCGAAAACGGCAGCGGTGTGCTGGGCGGCGTCGAGGTTTCCACCGATAACGGCGTCACCTGGCATCCGGTGGTTGGCAAGGCCAATTGGACGTACCAGTGGAATCCAACCGTCAGCGGACCGACGTTCATCCGCAGTCGCGCCGTGGACGACAGCGGCAATATCGAGATCCCGTCGGCCGGCGTGAACGTGACCGTGTCGAGCTCGAACACCCTGGTCGCCGCGCTTGGCTTCGATGAGGGCGCCGGCGGCACGACGACCGACGCCTCCGGCAAGGGAAATAACGGCTCTCTCAACGCGACCACGTGGGCGGCAGGCAAGTATGGCACAGGCTTGTCGTTCAACGGCAACAGCAGCTGGGTCACGGTGAATGACTCGGCCTCGCTGGACCTGACCGGCGCCATGACGCTGGAAGCGTGGGTGAATCCGGAGTCATTGAGCGGCTGGGACACGGTGATCATGAAGGAAACCGCGGTCGGCATGGCCTACACGTTGTACGCCAATGACAACGCGCCGCGGCCCGCCGGGTACATCCACAACAACACCCAGGGCGACCTGTCCGCGGTAGGATCCTCGCCGCTCGCGCTGAACACCTGGTCGCACCTCGCGATGACGTATGACGGCGCTAATTTGCGCTTGTATGTCAACGCCGTCCAAGTCGGCCTGCTTCCGGTCGTCGCGACCGCCGTAACCTCGAACAATCCGCTGCGGATCGGCGGCAACGTGCTCTGGGGCGAGTATTTCGACGGCCTGATCGACGAAGTGCGCATCTACAATCGCGTGCTGGCGCCGTCGGAAATCCTGACGGACATGAATACGCCGGTCAGCCTCGATACCACGCCGCCGACGGTGACGGTCGTGTCGCCAACCGCGGGCGCCTCCGGCGTCGCGCCGACGAACAACGTCACCGCCACGTTCAGCGAGGCGATGACGCCGGGCACCATCAGCGCCGCCACGGTCGAGCTGCGCGATCCGGGAAACAACCTGGTGTCGGCGGCCGTTTCCTACGATGTCGCCACGCGCACGGCAACGCTCGACCCGAACGCGACCCTGGAGTTGACAACCGCGTACACCGCCCGTGTCAAGGGTGGCAGCGGCGGCGTAAAGGACCTTGCTGGCAACGCGCTCGTCTCCGACTTCACGTGGACATTCACGACCGCGGCCGCGCCGCCGCCTCCGTCGTTGTCCATCAACAACGCGTCGGTGTCGGAGGGCAACAGCGGCACGACAACCGCCGGCTTCACGGTCACTTTGTCGGCGTCGAGCAGTCAGACAGTCACGGTCCAATACGCCACCGCCAACGGCTCGGCGAGCGCCGGCAGCGACTACGTTGCAACTTCCGGCACGTTGACGTTCACTCCGGGACAGACGACGCGACCAATCGCCGTCACCGTCAATGGCGACACGACCGTCGAGTCGGACGAGACGTTCACGGTGAGTCTCTCCAACCCGACGAACGCGACGATTGCTCAAGGCGTTGGCACCGGGACTATCACGAATGATGACGCGCCTCCGGCAACAGGGCTAGTCGTTGCCCTAGGGTTCAAGGAAGGCGCCGGCACGACCACGGCGGACGTCTCGGGAACGGGCAACAACGGCACGTTGAACGGCGCCACGTGGACGACGGCCGGCAAGTACGGCAACGCCTTGTCGTTCAACGGGACCAGCAATTACGTCACGGTGGCTGACGCGAATAGCTTGGATTTGACGACGGGGATGACGCTGGAGGCGTGGGTGAGGCCGACAAGCCTGAGCGGATGGACGACGGCGATTTTGAAAGAACGACCCAGCGGGCTGGCGTATTCGCTATATGTGTCCGATGACACTGGGCGGCCCCCAGCCGGATACATCTTTCGTTCGGGCAGCGATGTCAGTGTCATAGGCACTTCGGCCGTCCCTCTCAATACGTGGACTCACCTGACAACGACGTACGACGGCGCCAATTTGCGCTTGTACGTCAACGGCGTCCAGGCGGCCACGCGGGCCGTGACTGGTGCCATTACCGCAAGCGCGAACGCGCTGCGGATCGGCGGCAACACGATCTGGGGCGAATACTTCAGCGGCCTGCTCGATGAGATCCGCGTTTACAACCGCGCCTTGACTGCCGGCGAGATTCAAACGGACATGAACACGCCGGTGGACGGCGCCGACACCACTTCGCCAACCGTTTCCGTTACTAGTCCGGCGACCGGGGCCATGGTCTCAGGCACGATCTCGGTGACCGCCAACGCCAGCGACAACGTCGGCGTCGCCGGTGTGCAGTTTCTACTCGACGGCGCCAACCTGGGCGCCGAAGACACCAGTGCTCCCTATTCGGTCTCCTGGAACACGCTTACCAGTAGCGAAGGATCGCACACCTTGAGCGCCCGCGCTCGCGATGCCGCGGGCAACGTCACAACGTCGGCACCGGTAAGCGTCACGGTGAGCAACGCCGATACGACCGCGCCAGCGGTCGCGATCACGACGCCCTCTGCCGGTTCAACGATCACAGGCGCCACGACAGTATCCGCGAACGCCTCGGACAATGTGGGCGTGGTTGGCGTGCAGTTCTTGCTCGACGGCCTCGCTCTCGGCACGGAGGATGCGACGGCGCCGTACAGCGTCGCCTGGGACAGCGCCACGGCGACGAACGGCTCGCACACCCTGACGGCTCGCGCCCGGGACGCCGCCGGCAATGAATCCACCTCCGCCGGCGTGACCGTGACTGTGAGCAACAGCGTCGAGTCCCAAATCGGCGAATGGTCGCCGGTGCAGAACTGGCCGCTAGTGGCGATGAACTCGGTCGTGCTCAAAGACGGCCGTGTCTTGGTCTGGGACGGCGGTCCTGACTGCATCGGCTCGACATCGGCGCGAGTATGGAATCCTGCGACCAACACGTTTACTCCCGTGCCGCTCCCCTACTTCGTCCACCAGGACGATGACATCTTCTGCTCGGCCCAAGTCGTGTTGGCCGATGGCCGCGTGCTCGTTGTCGGCGGGCACGACTGCGATGGGCCGCAGCTCGGCATCAAGATGGTCAATATCTTCGATCCCGACACGATGACCTGGACGCGGGGACCCGACATGGCGTATCGCCGCTGGTACCCGACCGCCACGCTCCTGGCGGACGGCCGAGTGCTGGTGACTGCCGGCTCGGTGAACAACACGCTGGATTACGTGCCGATTCCCGAGATGTATGACCCCGTCTCGAATACTTGGACAACGCTCACCGCAGCCAACCAGACGATTCCAAACTATCCATTCGTGTTTCAAACGCCGGATGGACGTGTCCTGGTTGCCGGCTCGGATGAGGCCAAGATGGCGACGTACATCCTGGATGTCGCGACGCAGTCGTGGTCGCTGGTTGACCCGACCGTCCTCGACGGCGGCAGTGCCGTAATGTACGCCCCCGGACAAATCATGAAGGCCGGCAGTTCCTACTTGTCAGCGCCAGCCGACAATGGCGGAAACATACCATCTGCCGCGACGACGTACGTGCTCGATGCGACGTTGCCCACGCCGGCCTGGCAGCAAACCGCTTCGATGGCCAATCCGCGGACGCACCTTAACCTGACTGTCCTGCCCGATGGGACCGTGCTGGCAACCGGCGGCTCGACGGACATCGGCGGCATCAATCCGGCCACCGGAGTTCTTCCTGCCGAACTCTGGAACCCGGCCACGCAGACATGGACAACGATGGCCAGCATGGCGCGTGCTCGAGAATATCACTCCACCGCTTTCCTGCTCCCCGATGCTCGGGTGGTGGTGACCGGCAGCGGCCACAACTTTGCCAACAGCTACGCGGAGTTCAGCGCCGAGACCTATTCGCCGGCGTACTTGTTCAAAGGCGCGCGTCCGACGGTGACCACGGCGCCGGCACAGCTTGGCTACGCATCCAGTTTCTTCGTCGGAACTCCAGACGGCGCCGATATTGCCTCGGTGGTGCTCATCCGCAATGGCGCGGTCACGCATTCGTTCAACATGGAACAACGCTACGTGCCTTTGTCATTCACGCAAACCACCGGCGGGCTCAATATTGATGCGCCCGCGAATTCAAACCTCGCGCCGCCGGGCTACTACATGCTCTTCCTTGTCAACGGCGACGGCGTCCCTTCCGTGGCGCCCATCGTCCGCCTGCCTGCTCCGACCGAGGATGCGGAGCCACCCACAGCGCCCGGAGGATTCACGGCAAACGACGGCATCGGCCAAGCCACCTTGAGCTGGTCGCCGTCCACCGACAACGTCGGCGTGACCAACTACAACGTCCACCGTTCGACGGCGCCGGGCTTCACGCCGACGACCGCCAACCGCATCGCCCAGCCGACGACCACGTCATTCGTTGATAGCGGACTCAGTGCCGGGACCTATTACTACGTGGTGACCGCCCAAGATGCGCGCGGCAATGTCAGTCTCCCGTCCTCGGAGGATTCAGCAACCGTCACCATACCGGACACAACGCCGCCGTCGGTCAACATCACGAGCCCTGCCGGCGCCGCCACGGTGTCAGGGACGATTGCGGTTTCCGCGAATGCCTCAGACAACATTGGCGTTGCCGGCGTGCAGTTCTTGCTGGACGGCAACAATCTGGGCGCGGAAGACATCACGGCGCCGTTTTCGATATCCTGGACCACCACCACCGCAACCAACGGCACACACAACTTGACCGCTCGCGCCCGCGACGCCGCCGGCAACACCACGACCTCCGCGGTCGTTTCCGTGACCGTTTCCAACTCCGCGCCAACGGGCCTGGTCCTCGCCCTGTCGTTCAATGCATCCAGCGGCGCGACCGCCACGGACACATCCGGTTTGGGCAACAACGGCACGGTCTCCGGAGCGACGTGGTCTACGACCGGCAAGTACGGCAACGCGCTGTCCTTCGACGGGACCAACGACCTCGTTACCGTCCCTGATGCCGCTTCCCTGGATCTCACCACCGGCATGACCCTGGAAGCGTGGGTGCGACCAACCACGATCAACGGCTGGGAGACGGTGATTCTCAAGGAAGCGCCCGGCGAACTAGCCTATGCCCTCTATGCCGACAACAACGGCAACGATTCCGGCGGACCGCGGCGACCGGCCGGTTGGATTCGGCAGGGCAGCACCAGCTACGGCACGGCGGGAACCGCGCAGCTTGCCGTCAACACCTGGACGCACCTGGCGTCCACGTATGACGGCGCCGCGCTGCGGCTGTTCGTCAACGGCGTGCAAGTCAGCTCCTTGGCCCGGTCCGGTTCCATGCTGGTCACCGGCAATCCGCTCCGGGTCGGCGGCAACAACGTCTGGTCCGAATGGTTCAACGGCTTGATCGACGAGGTGCGCGTCTACAATCGCGCGCTAACCGCGGCCGAGATCACCACCGACATGAACACGCCGATCAACGGCGGCTTCCTGCACCTGGACGTTGCCGCCGTCGTTCCGGGGCCGCACACGGAACCCCTCACCGAAGAAATGATGACGCCCGTGGTGAACGAGGCGATCGCGCGCTGGGTCGCCACCGGCACGGCTTCGCAAGCCGCTCTCGAGGCGGTTCCGGTGCAGATTACCGATCTGCCCGGCAACGAGTTGGGTTTCACGTCAGCCACTGGAGTCTTGATCGACCGCGACGCTGCCGGTTTTGGCTGGTTCGTCGATCCGACGCCGGCCGACGATTCCGAATTCTCGCTCAGCCATGGACCAGCCTACATGAAGGTGGACCTGCTGACCGTGCTCGCCCATGAATTGGGCCACGTCCTGGGGTTGGACGATAACGAACCCGGCGGCGATCTAATGGCCGGGACCGTGCCGTTGGGTGTGCGGCGACTTCCAACACCCGATCGGATGGCGCACCACCTGGAGCCGGCGCCTCAGCCGACAGCGCTGCCCGCAATGGACGTTGCCGCGCTCCATCTTGTACACCCGAAGGCGCCGGTCGCAACGGCCGCGGCTGGACCAATCAAGAAGGTGGGCGCCAAGTTGTTCAGGGCGAACTTGCATGTGGCGGCGCCGAAGGCAAGAATCCGCTCCCACAAGAACGCCCAAGCGGCGAAGCTCCAGCCGGTAAAAACCAGTTCGCTGCTTGATCGGCTGATCCACCGGTTCATTGCCGCTTGGTCGCGAGGCGGCAATGGCAGCATGACGCAAAAGCCGAACCGGCCGTAGCTGACCCAGCGCGTAAGCCCAGTTTTGTCCTTGACTTGGAGTGCAAACCTGGTCTAATAAGCCATCATCCAGTCACCATCCTTGCGGTGCCCCAACCCAGAGGGATGGCCTTCGGCAGTTTCTCGGTGGGCTGAGCGCTCTCCGAGGACTGCACACTCCGATCGAAGGCATCCACGGGCGCCGAAAGGGTTACCCATGACCATTCCTGCTTGAAGTCGCAGCCGGCCCACGGGGTCAGTCCGCCCCTTCTTTCCATTTATTCGTTCGTCATGCCGGCGCTGCGACCCTGAATTGTGTCGCGCTGTCCGTCCTTCCTTTGATCGATCCAATTATTCGACGATGGAGCAACGCAATGGCATCGCATGGACCTAGCAAGCACAAGAAGCCGAACAATCGGCGCCGCAAAGCACGTCCAACGCTAGAGACGCTGGAGGACCGCCTTGTCCCGGCGGTGAATCCGATCATCACCGAGAACTTGCTGCCGGGCAATCCGCAGAGCGAGTGGGACGTGGTTAGCGGCGGCGACTCGAACATCGAAGGCTTCACCACCGACATCAGCGTCGATCAAGGTCAGACCGTCCAATTCAAAATCAATACCGACTCCACGGACTATCGGCTCGATATCTACCGGATGGGCTACTACGGCGGCATGGGGGCCCGCAAGGTGGCCACCATCCAGAACCAGCTGTCGCAGCCGCAAGATCAGCCTGCCCCGCTGACGGACGAAGCCACCGGACTGATCGACGCCGGCAATTGGAGCGTATCGGCCACGTGGAATGTGCCCACGAATGCCACCTCGGGAATTTACTTCGCGAAACTCGTTCGCCAGGACGCGATCGAGGGCGCCAACCACGTTTTCTTCGTCGTGCGCGACGACGATGGCAGCTCCGATTTGCTGTTCCAGACATCAGACACCACCTGGCAAGCCTACAACACGTGGGGAGGAAAGAGTCTCTACGACATCACCTCCGCCGGCGGGCGCGCCTATGCCTTGAGTTACAATCGGCCGTTCACGACACGAACCATCCCGGGAGGCATGGGCGAGACCAACTGGGTGTACTGGGCCGAATACCCGATGGTGCGCTGGCTGGAAGCCAACGGCTTCGACGTCAGCTACTTTTCCAACGTGGACACCGCCCGTCGCGGCGCCGAGCTGCTGGAGCACAAGATCTTCCTGTCCGTCGGCCATGATGAGTACTGGTCCGCGGAGATGTTCGCCGCGGCGGAAGCGGCTCGCGACGCCGGGGTCAATCTCGCATTCTTCAGCGGCAACGAGCTGTACTGGAAGGTCAGGTGGGAGCAGAGCATCGACAGCAGCGGCACGGCATTTCGCACGCTGGTGTGCTACAAGGAATCCATGGTCGGCGTCGAGGAACTTCAAGGCGTCTATGAGGAGCCGATTCAGGTCGCGCCCAATGGCGGCATTCCCGACCCGTCGCCGATCTGGACCGGACTGTGGCGCGATCTGCGCTTTTCACCGCCGGGCGACGCCAAGGTCGAACAGCTGCTCACCGGCCAGATCTTCTCGGTCAATCGCGGCCCCGGCGGCACTTTTGGCACTTCGATTGAGGTTCCCGAAGCCGATGGCAAGATGCGCTTTTGGCGGAGCACCACCGTCGCCACGTTGCAGCCCGGTGAAGTCGCCACGCTTTCCAACGGTACGCTCGGTTACGAGTGGGATGAAGATGTGGACAATGGCTTCCGCCCCGCCGGGATTATTCGATTATCGTTGAAAACCGAAAACGTGCCGGAAAAGCTGGTCGATCCGATCAGCTGGCCCGGTTGCGGCGGCATCGCCGGCAGCCCGTGCGCCGTGTGCCGCGGTTGCATGGTCGCTCCAGGAACGGCAACGCACTCGATGACGATGTACCGTGCGGCCAGCGGCGCGATCGTGTTTGGCGCCGGCACGGTCCAGTGGTCCTGGGGCCTGGATGGCAAGCACGACGGCGGCATCACGGTGCCGGACGTCCGCATGCAGCAGGCCACCGTGAACTTGTTCGCCGACATGGGCGTGGCGGCCGGGGATCTGCAGGCGGGCTTGATTCAGACGGTGGCCTCGACCGACTTCATCGCGCCCGACACGACCATCACCTCGATTCCCGACGGACTGGTCATTCAAAGCGGCGCTCAATTGACGATCTCTGGAACCGCAACGGACACCGGCGGCGGCGTGGTCGGCGGCGTCGAAATCTCCTTGGACGGCGGCGTGGTCTGGCGCCGCGCCGAAGGCCGCGGCAGCTGGACCTACACGTGGGCGGCGGAACAAACCGGCGTCTACGACATCGTGGCCCGCGCTTCGGACGATAGTGTCAATCTGGAAACAAGCTGGGCGGCGGTCGGCATCACCGTCGTCGCCGACGACGCCACCGCGCCGGCCTTGAGCGGTGTCGAGACGAACCTGGTCAACAACCAGACCGTCACGATCGATTGGCAGACCGACGAATCAGCGACGTCGCAGGTTGTTTACGGCACATCGCCCAGTTCTCTGAACCTCAGTCTGACCGATCTGACCATGGTGACGGCCCATTCGATCACGCTCAACAACCTCACGCCGAACACGACTTACTACTATCGGGTCATCTCCACGGACGAATTCAACAACACCACGACATTTCCGTCGTTGTCGGAAGCGCCGCGCAGCTTCTCGACGCCGGCGTTTTCGGACACGACTGCCGCCGATTTCGCTACCGGCACGCTGGACGCGGGAACGTACTTGACCCTGACCGGCAACGGCGAGGTTACCCTCGCGCCCACCTTGGGCAGCGAGTTTTCCGGAACGTCGTTGTCCGAAGCCTGGTCGGTCGTGTCCACGCGCTCCGGCGGGTCGGTCGTCGTCGCCAGCGGCGCCGCGACCATCAACGGCGCCACGCAGGCCAATGCGTTCATGGGACCGGGTCGGTCGCTGGAAGCCATCGCGACGTTCAGCGGCGCGCCATTCCAAGCCCTTGGGTTCGACACCGATTTCGACCAAGGTTCACGCGCCATCTTCTCAACGTACGCGGGCGGCAGCCTCTATGCACGATCCAAGGGCGGCACGACGACGATCGACACTCAGATCCCTGGCAACTGGCTCGGCACGCCCCATCAATTCCGGGTTGACTGGACTCCCACGGGCGTCGAGTACTGGATCGACGGCACCCGCGTGGTCGTGCATCCGGTGTTGATCACCAACTCGATGCGCCCGGCCGCTTCCGACTTTGAGGCCGGCGGCGGAGCGCTCGTCGTCGATTCCGTGCGAGTCACACCCTATGCCTTGTCCGGGTCGTACACGTCGCGCGTCCTCGACGGCGGCGCCGCGGTCTTCTGGAGTGCGTTCGACTGGATCGCGGACACGCCGGCCGGCACGAGCCTCGACATGCAGTTGCGGATGGGCAACTCCGCGGCGCCCGACGCCGGCTGGACCGATTGGATTTCGATCGCATCGGGAGGAATGGTCGGCGGCACGTCCCGCTATTTGCAGTATCGAGCGAACCTGACATCCAGCGACGGCTATCGCACGCCCGTGCTGGAAACGGTGACGGTGTCCTACAACACCAGCCAGACCGACAACATCGCCCCCAGCGTCGCCACTCAATCTCCGTCACCAGGAAGCTTGAGCATCTTGCCGGTGGGGCCGGTCGTGGTCACGTTCAACGAGTTGATGGACGCCGCATCATTCACCGCGACAAGCCTTCGTTTGCGAAAAGTCGGCGACGCCAGTGACGTGCCCGCCGAGTTGACGTTCCAGGGCGCCACGGCGACCCTGCAGCCCGACGCGTCGCTGTTTCCCGATTCCTCGTACCAAGTCACTCTTTCCGGCTCGGTTCGCGATGCGGCCGGCAACCTGCTCGGCGGCGACATCATCTGGACGTTTACGACGGGTTGGGAGACGCTGTTGAACGTGACGTTCGACGGCGGCCAGCCCACCGGGACCGCGGCCGGCGCCGAAGTCACGCTGGCGTCGGCGGCCAACGCGGATTTCGGCGGTACATCGCTTGCGCCCGGTTGGTCGAGCACCGCCTGGCACGCGAACGGCTCAACGATTGTCAACAACGGCATCGTCAGCGTCGAGGGCGCCCGCGTCGGTCCCGATACGCTCTTCGGCCCCGGCCGCTCGCTCGAGTTCCAGGCCACGTTCAGCGGCGCACCCTGGCAGCACATTGGTCTCTCGCTGGACTTCACCAATCCCCCGTTTGCCATTTTCAGTTCCTTCCTTGGCGGCGCCTTGTATGCACGGACTTCCGGCTCGGCCAATGAGGACACGCTGATCCCCGGCAACTGGCTCGGCGCGCCACACCTCTACCGCATCGACTGGAACCCGGCCAGCATCGACTACTTCATCGATGGTTCGCTGGTGGCCTCCCACGCGATCACCGTTGCCGGCAGCCTTCGCCCGATCGCCAGCGATTTCGACGTTGACGCCAATCCTCTGCAAGTCGATTGGATGCGCCTGGGGCCGTTCACTCCCGCCGGCGAGTACCTGTCGAGCATCTACGATGCCGGCAGCGTCGTGACCTGGAGCGACGCGAACTGGTCGAGCGTCGTTCCCGCGGGCACGAGCTTGGCCATCAGCGTGCGCATGGGCAATACTCCGACCCCCGACAGCTCCTGGACGAGCTTTGTGCCGCTGGCCGGACCGGGCGCCCAGATCGGCGGCGTGTCTCAGTATCTGCAATATCGCGCGGAGCTGGCGGCCACGGTTCCCGGCGTAACTCCCTTGCTGCAAGATGTGAACATCAACTACGCCGCATCCACGGGCGGGCCGCTCGGCGGCGGCATTCACGATACCATTGCCCCCACGATCGCCGCACAATCTCCGGCGCCCGGGGCCGTCGATGTCAGCCGGGCGACGACGATCGACATCAGCTTCAGCGAACTGATCGATCCCGGCAGCATTGCCGGCAACGTGCGACTTCGCGCCGTCGGGGCAACCGAGGACGTGATGTCCCTGGTGACGTTCGGCGGCTCCACGGCGACGCTGCAGCCCATGCTGCCCTTGGCCTCGAATACCATCTATCAGGTGACCGTGGACGGCGATGTCGGGGACGGCGTCGGCAATGTCCTGGGCAGCGATGTTGTGTGGACTTTCACGACCGAGGCGCTCAGCTATGTTGATGCGACGGCAGCGGACTTCGCGGCAGGGACCACCGACGCCAACACCTATGTGACGCAAACCGGCAACGGCGAGCTGATCCTGGCGCCGACCACCGGCTCCGAGTTTTCCGGAAGCGCCCTGCCGCCCAACTGGTCCACGTTGTCATGGCAAACCGGCGGCGGCGCGACCGTCGGCGGCGGCGTGGTGACGATCGACGGCGGCCGGGTCGGTCCCGATGTCCTCTACGCTCCCGGCGGCTCGCTGGAATTCGTCGCGACGTTCAGCGGCGACCCCTACCAGCACATCGGCTTGTCCGTCGATTTCAACGGCGTGCCCTACGCCATTTTCAGCACGAGCTCCGGCGGCGGGTTGTACGCGCGCACTTCCGGCTCGGCCACCATGGACACGCTCATCCCCGGCAATTGGCTGGCGGCGCCCCACTTATTCCGCATCGACTGGAACCCGGCCAGCATCGACTATTTCATCGACGGCAGCCTGGTCGCATCGCACGCCGTCGTCGTCAGCGGCAGCCTTCGTCCGCTGGCCAGCGATTACAACGTCAACGGCAGCAACCTGGTCATTGATTGGCTGCGTCTCGGACCCCAGGCGGATGCAGGCACGTTCCTGTCGCGCGTTCTCGACGCCGGCGCCGAGGTTGCCTGGCATTCGGCGTCTTGGACGAGCAGCACTCCGACCGGCACCAGCATCGACATCAGCGTTCGCATGGGCAACACGCCGACCCCGGATTCGTCGTGGACCGACTACATCCCCCTGGCTGGATCGGGCGCGACCATCGGCGGCGGCTCGCGGTATTTCCAGTATCGCGCCAACCTCGCCAGCAGCGTCCCCAATGTCACCCCCATCCTGCACGATCTGACTCTGGCCGGCGACACCCAGCTCGATGCCATCGCGCCGACCGTCCTCTTCATCGGTCCGGCGGCCGGTGCAACCGAAGTGAACCCCGCCGCCGCCATCACCGTGAAGTTCAACGAGCTGATGAACCCGGCCACGATCGACTCGACAACGTTCCGGGTGCGCGCTCAAGGAGCGTCCACGGACGAACCGGCGCTGGTCACGTACTCAGGTTCGACCGCGACGCTGCAGCCGACGCTGACGCTGGCAGGCAACACGACGTACCAGGTCACGCTCGCCGGCGCCGTCGCGGACCTCGCCGGCAATGCCCTGGGCGGCGACATCGTCTGGAATTTCACGACTCAAGATGCCGGGCAAACGACCTTGACCGATACCGATATCGTCGATTTCGAAGCCGGCGTCCACAGCAACGTCTACATCACCGGCAACGGCGGCGGTCAGCTCGCGCTGGCGCCGGCGGCGGGAGCGGAGTTCACGGGCGCCGCGCTGCCCGGCGGCTGGTCGAGCGCCGCCTGGAATCCCGGCGGCAGCGCCAACGTCGGCGGCGGCGTGGTGAGCATCGACGGCAGCCGGCTTGGTCCGGACGCTTTGTTCGGGCCGGGGCGATCGCTCGAATTCATGGCAACCTTCGGCGGCTCCGCCTATCAGCACGCCGGGTTCTCGTTCGACTTCAGCAATCCGCCGTATGCCCTGTTCAGCTCATGGTCCGGCAACGGCCTGTACGCGCGGACCTCCGGCTCCGGCGTGGCGGACACCTTGATCCCGGGGAACTGGTTCGGCGCGCCCCACGTCTTCCGCATCGACTGGAACACCGACAGCATCGTCTACTTCATCGACGGCAACCAGGTCGCCAGCCACGCGATCACCGTCACAGGCAGCTTGCGGCCGCTGGTCAGCGACTTCAACATCGACGGCAACAACCTGGTCGTCGATTGGATGCGCCTGGGCCCCATTGCCACGTCGGGAAGTTTTGTATCGCAGACGCTGGACGCCGGCGTCCCCGTCACGTGGTCGTCCGCCACGTGGAACGGCACAACGCCGGCCGGCACAACCCTGGGCGTCAGCGTGCGCATGGGCGACACGCCGTTCCCGGACTCGACGTGGACCGACTTCATCCCGCTCGGCGCTTCGGGGGCCGTCATCGGCGGCAGGTCGCATTTCCTGCAATATCGAGTCGACCTGGCCAGCTCGGTCGCCGGTCTCACGCCTGCCTTCTCCGACATCACTATCACCTACAGCACCGGCGCCGACACCGTGGCGCCGCACATCGTGAGTCAGACGCCGGCCCAGGGCGCCACGGGCATCGGCCTGCTCGCCCCGATCACGGTGAAATTCAGCGAGCTGATGAACTTGCCCACCATCATGCCCTCGTCGTTCCACGTCCGCGCGGTTGGCTCCACGACCGACGTGCCGGCCATCGTCAGCGTCTCCGGTTCGACGGCCGTGCTGCGGCCGACGATCGCCCTGGCCGGCCATACCGACTACGAAGTCATCCTCGACGCCGCCATCACCGACACCAGCGGCAACGCGCTCGGCAGCGGCGCCGTCTGGGCGTTCGAAACGGGCGTCGGTCTCTGGCAGCAAGACACCGCCGCCAATTTCAACACCGGCGTCCTGAACGGCGTCGTCGTCAGTCAGGAAGAAGACGGCGAGCTGCAGCTCGCGCCGGCCTTTGCCGACGACTTCAGCGGCATCGCGCTCGGTTCGAGCTGGGTCAACCTGTCGTGGTCGACCGGCCCCGATGCGATCGTGGTGAGCGGCGGCACGCTCTCCCTGGCGGGGACCGCGATCTACTCCACCCAGAGCTATGAAAACGTGCCGATCGAGGGGCGGGTGCAGTTCGCGCCGGCCCCCTGGCAGCACTTCGGTCTCGCCACGAGTTTCGATTCGTTCGCGGGGAACTACTGGGCGAAGTTCAGCACCGCGGGCACCTCCGACCGTCTCTTCGCGCGCGTCAACGTCTCGGGCGCCACCCAGGATGTTGATCTCGGCCCGCTGCCGAGCGGCTTCCACGACTACAAGGTCGACCCCGCGGGCGGCGTGTTCCGCTTCTACGTCGATGGCGTCTTGCGGACCACGATTGCGATGAGCTTCCCAGCCGGAACCGCCACCAAGGTCGCCTTTTCCTCCTTCAACGGCTCGACGACGCTCCAGGCCGATTCGGTGCGCGTGCTCTCCTATGCGCTCACCGGCACGTTCACGTCGGCGGTCTTCGACGCCACGCGCGTCGCCGACTGGGGCACGATGAGCTTCACCGCCGACCTGCCGCCGGGCTGCCAGATCATCGTCGAAACGCGCAGCGGCGACACGGTCTTGCTGGGCGGCTCCGGCACCCAGATCATCGTCGGCGACGAGACCAGCGATTCGCTCGTCAGCGGCTTCGGCGACGACTGGTCCGATTGGGAACAAGTGGCCAACGGCGGCGACATCGCCAGCCCGTCGGCGCGCTACATGCAATACCGGGTGACGCTGATCACGTCCGATCCCAGCCTGACGCCGGTGCTGCGCGACATCCTGTTCGGTTGGATTTGAGGTGAAGGCTGGATTCATTGGCCAAGTACGGACTCCGCCACAATGCCTTTCTGAACATGGCGTTACGACGACCACGTCGCCCTACTTGGCCAACTCGGGAAGGGTGGCCCCCACACACAGCGCGTCCTTCCCACACCCTCATCACAATCAATGAAAACTCTCGCACTCGACGACCGTCCCATGCTCCAATCCTGTCCGGCTTGCGGCAGGCCCCTCGACACGTCCTCGGGCATCACCCGCTGTCCGCACTGTGACGCGCCGTCCGGTCCTCACGCCGCGGTGGACCGCTTGTTCTCCCAGGCCGCTGATCGGGGTCCGGCTTTCTGGGCGCCGGCCGCCTCACCCGCGACGGCGCCGGCACGGATCGCGACCGCTGCCCCGCTCGCCGCGCCTGCCCAACCCAAGGAGGCCGTCGTCTTCAACAGCCGCGGCGTGACTCACGCCTCGCAAGGCGAGTACCAGAAGGCGATCGAGCACTTCGACGAAGCCATCCGGCTCGTGCCGACGTATGCCGTGGCTTACAACAATCGCGGCTTCGCCTACGCGGCCCGCAACGAATACGCCCGCGCCATCGCCGACTTCGACGCGGCGCTCCGGCTCGATCCCCGCTCCGCGGAGGCGTACAACAATCGCGCCCTGGCGCGGGCGGCGTCCGGCGACTTCGACGGCGCCATCGCGGACAGTGCCACCGCCCTACGGCTCGATCCCGGCATGGCCATGGCGCACCACAACCGCGGCTTCGCGCTGGCCGCCCAGGGGAAGCTCGCCGACGCCGTCGCCGACTTCACCAGGGCGCTCGAGCTCAATCCCAAGCTCGCCAACGCCCTGCACGACCGCGGCTTCGCCTACACCGCCCAAGGCGAGTTCGACCTGGCCATTCGCGACTACGACCGCGAGATCCAGCTCCGGCCCAGATTCTTTCACGCCTATTTCAATCGGGCCTTCACGTCGGCCGCCCAGGGAAATTACGACCAGGCCTTGCGCGACTACACCGAAGCGATCCGCCTCAATCCGCGCTTCGCCGTCGCCTACTACAACCGCGGCGACCTGTACCGCAGCCGCGGCGACCTGGACCGCGCCATCGCCGACTACACCGAAGCGGTGCGATTGAATCCCAAGCTCACCGCCGCCTACTACAGCCGGGCCGGCGCCTACCACGACCGCGATCAGCTCGAAGCGGCCATCGCCGACTTCACCGCGTTGATCGAGCTGCACCCCGACATGGCGGTCGCCTACAGCAGCCGCGGATTGGCGCATGCGGCGGCGGGCGACTTCGAACGGGCCATTGCCGATTTCAGCAAGGTCGTCGAGCTCGATCCGAAGTCGGCGCGATCGTACCAGAGCCGGGGCCTGGCCCACGCCGCGCGGCGGGACTACGAGCGGGCGATCTCGGATTACATCGAAGCGATCCGCACCACTCCGAAAGCGCCGGCCGTCTACGCCGGCTTCGCCTGGTTCTGGGCTACCTGTCCGGATGACGAGCTGCGCAACGGCGGCCTGGCGGTCGAGCTGGCGACGCATGCGTGTGAATTGTCGCGCTGGCAGTCGTGGGATTGCCTGGGCGCGTTGGCGGCGGCGTATGCGGAGGTCGGGCAGTGCGACAACGCGGTTCGGTGGGCCATGGAGTCGTTGGCGCTGGCGCCGGAATCGGAACAGGAGACATGCCGGGCGCGGCTTGCGGTGTATGAGGCGGGTCATCGGGCTGGGAATTGACGATGATCGTGGTGAAAAGTCACTACCAAGGTCACGCGGGTCTTTCCGTTGGCCGAGTAGCTACGACGTCCCCTTTGCCTTCCCTGCGGACTCCGTGGTTGACTCGGCTTGGGGTGTGCCCCCGGTTCGTCGGCGGACTACGGTCGGACTCACCCGGCTTCTGTATCGCCGCCGGTCCTTGTAGCAGTTCCGCATTGCCCTTGTGGACAGCTTCGGAATTTCACATTCTTTCTTCTTGACACGCCTCAGCGGCCGCTTTAGTATCCTCTCATCATTGTTTCGTGTGTCATCCCTCCGCGAATCGGTGCCCCCGCGGATTGATGCGTTTGCCTGACAAGGCGAATGCACAGCTGGGATCCGGCCAAACGGCCGTCCCAGTCCCGTCACGTTCAGGGGGCAGGTTTTCCCCTGTTAGCAATCCTGTCGCTGGGCATCTCGTTCGGGTTCCAGGGCCCGACCCAGTTCAGCATCGTGAACGTGAATGGCATACGGATGAGCAGCTCCGCCGGAGGCCAAGACGACGGGCAGGTGGCGAACGGCGCCCTGCTCACCGTCGGAGGCATCGGCGACACCAATGCCAATCCGCCTCCTTTCGCCGGGCCGGCGAACAACCCACGCACGGATGACGAGTTGTACAACCTCTTGCCGTTCGTGAACGACGGGGCCACGTCGATCAGCGTCTTCACGCAGAACCCGTCCAACGACGACAACATCTTCTTTGCCGCGCTCAACCTGAAGTCTGCGACGGCGGTGGTGGGCGAGGGAATCCTCCTCAGTCCAACGGAGGCATTTCATAACGTCGGCGAGGTGCACACGGCCACGGCCACCCTGCAGAACTCGCTGGGGCAGCCCATCGTCGGGCGGCAGGTGGTCTTTGAAGTCATTGCCGGGCCGCACAGCGGTCTTTCGGGCGCCGCCATCACCAACTCCAGCGGCCAGGCCTCCTTTAGCTACACCGGTTTTGCGCCCGGCAACGACCAGCTCCGGGCCCGGTTCCAGAACAACCAGAACCAGACCGTCTTTTCCAATAGCGCCGTGATCCACTGGATTCAGGTGAACAGCCCGCCATCGGTCGACGCGGGCGGCCCCTACGACGTGGACGAGGGGAGCACGGTGCAGCTGTCGGCTTCCGGCCTCGACCCCGACGGCGACTTCATCACCTACGACTGGGACCTGGACAACAACGGCAGCTTCGAAACCCCCGGCCAGACCGTGGACTTCTCCGCGGCCTTGCTGGATGGGCCATCGAGTCATACCGTGCGGGTCCGGGGCGATGACGGCCACGGTCATCAGGTGATCGCCAACGGAACTGTCAACGTCCACAACGTCGCCCCCGCAGTATCGATCACGCTCGACGGTTGCGACGATTGCGTCGTCACCGTCGAGGGCGCCTTCACCGATCCGGGTCTGCCGGACACGCATACCATCGAGATTTCCTGGGGCGACGGCAGTCCCAACTCGTTCGCCACGCGCAACGTTGTGGCGCCGGGCGTGTACAGCTTCTCGGCCACGCATACGTACGTGGCAGTGAACGATCCCGCGTTCGCGGCCGTGTACGGCATCACCGCCACGGTTACGGACGACGACCTCGACTCCGGCAGCGCGTCGGCGGATGTCGCCGTGGCGTCAGGCCAGGGCAGCTACACGCTTCAGCTCTCCGCGGGCGGCGCCAACCTCGAGTTGTATCGCGGCGCTACGCTCCTCGTCGATGAGCCGGTCGGCGTCGTGGACCTGGTCGTCATCACCGGCAAGGACAACGCCAACGATTCGCTCAACGTCAATCACGCCGAGGGCAACCCGATCCCCGAGTTCGGTGTCGCCTTCTGCGCCGGCGAGGACGGATTCGACAAGTTGACCAACAGCAACGGCAGCGCGGGGTCGATGACCTACAACTACGCCAACGTCGAGGACGGCAACATCCAGGTCGACGGCGCCGAGATCTGCTACCACGGACTGGAGCAAATCGTCACGACGACGACCACCACGGACGCCGTCTTCAACTTCCCCGACGACGACAACGACGGCGTGTTGCAGCGCTCGGGCAGCTCGCTGACGCTCAACCCGGCCGATCCGCCGTGGGCGCCGGAGCACACGTTCACGAAGACCAAGTTCACCATCCCGACCGGGTCGATGACCATCAACGGCAACGACGGCAGCGACATCGTCGAGATCCTCGGCACCTCGACCACGACGCTGGCGCCCAGCAATGTGATGAACGTCGAGACCACCGAGTTCGCGATGAACTACAACGTCACGGTGAACGTCGGCACGATGGTCGTCGCGGGCGACCTGTACATCCAGGAAGTCGGCACGATCAACGGCGGCGTCATCCAGGTGCAGGGCGACGTGACCAGCGCGGACTACACGGTGCAGGGCAGCGCCACGGTCAGCCTGGTTGGTTCCGGCGACCAGACGCTGACCGGTCCGGGCCAGGTGCCAAACCTCGACATCTCGAAGTCCGGCGGCACGGTCAGCGTGGCGGCCGGCTGGTTCGGGGTGCGGGGCGATCTGACCGGCTCGGGCGGCACGTTCGTGGCCGGCGGCGGCGGCTACCTGTCGCTCCAGGACTGGGATTCGACGATCGACTTCAGCGGCACGCTCTACAACCTCGAGATCGCCAAGATCCACACGGAGAGCGCGACGCTGTTGTCGGACTTGGATGTTGCCGGCAACCTGGAGATCTGGAGCGGCGGGCTCAACCTGGGCAGCCATCGCGTGACCGTGGGCGGCGACGTGTTGGTCAGGGCGGACGCCTTGCTGGCCTTCGACGTCGACGTTGCCGACCCGCCGACATCGCCACGGCTGGACGTTGGCGGCACGCTGGCCTTCGAGGCGGGCAGCAAGCTGCGGATCGACACGTCCGGCTCGACCGGGCCATCGGCCGGCGGCGACCACGAGCTGGTCCGCACGGGCGGGGGGATCACCGGCTTCGGCGGCGTGCTGCTCGACCTGGGCGCCATCGACGCGGTGTTCCAGGCGGGGGATTCGTTGTTCTTGGATTTGTTTGAGTAGCGTGGCTCGGAAGTCGCCGGTTTGGGAACGAGGGACAATCCCTCGTTCCCAAGCCTTGTTGAGAATCCGCCAGAAACTGTCAACCAGCGCTGACACCTTTTCATTTCCATGGCCTCCGGATCGTTGACACGAGCCGGGGCGCGTCAAGCGGTTCGCACGCAGACGCCGATCCATGTTCTGCCAATCCGACGGTCCAGCCGCTCCGTAACCACTTCTGGTGAAACAGGCTAGGTTCGATCCGACATTTCCCGGCGAAATCGAACGTCCAGGTACATTGTTTGCTAATTCCCCCGCGGGCGATCTCGGATCGCCGTGTGTCAATCCCTCCGCAGGACTCGCCCAACGTGGTTCAGGAAACCTACGGGATGGAGTGCGCAACGTCCGACTCGCAAACGCTCGCATGCCGAGAGCGCGGAGACATGCAGAGCCATTCCGGCCGCTGCTGCATCCATCAAGTTCTGGTGTCGCGTCAGATGGGCGGCGCGGCGGCTATCGCGTTGCAGGTGGCTCGGCATGTTCGCGAGAGCGGCCGGGACAGCCGGGTTTGGATACCCGGCGGAGGTCCTGCCCAGGAGGAAGCGAGCCGGCTGGGTTTGGCCAGCGGCACGTTCAACGCGGAATCGGCCTCCAGCCGGAACTGGGTCCAGGCTGGTTTCGCGAACTGGCGATTGAGCCGGGCGTTGCAGGCGAGCGGCAACGGGCTGGTCCACGTGCATTCGCCGGCTGTTTACGGGATGTTGCGGTGGGGGCTGAAGCGTTCGGGCCTGGCGCGGGTGGTTCACGTGCACCTGGAAGAGGGCGAAGCCGGCTGGCGCTGGGCCTTCAAGGTCGTTCCCGAGATGATCGTCTGCTGCGCGCGATTCTTGACGGAGCAAGTGCGGCGCGCGTTGCCCGACGGTGCGGCCGGCTCGACGCGGATTGTCGCGGCGCCGAACGCGGTGGATACGGACACGTTCGCTCCCGGTGAGAAAGACGTCGCGAAGGCGAAAGCGGGCGCACGGCGGGACCAGCCGCTCCTGCTGATGCTGGCGAATCTCTCGCCCCACAAGGGCCAGGAGACCGCGATTCGCGCGGTGGCCCTGCTGAAGCAGCGCGGCGTCAACGTGACGTGCTGGCTGGCGGGCGTCGAGCGCGATCCGGGCGGCGTTTACACGGCCCGGTTGAGCGCCATGATTCAAGAGGCCGGCGTTGCCGATCGGGTCCGCCTGCTGGGGCAGCGTCGCGACGCGGCGGACCTGTTGCGAGCCGCCGACTTTTTTCTGCTGCCGTCCACGAACGAGGGATTGCCGTTGTCGGTCCTGGAAGCGCAAGCGACCCGGGTGCCGGTCCTGGCGGCGCCGACCGCCGGGGTTCCCGAGGTCGTGCGCGACGGCGAGACCGGCTTTCTGATTCCGGCCGGCGATGGCGAAGCCTATGCGCGGCGGCTGGAGCAGCTCATCGTCAACCCGGAAGTTGCCCAGGGAGTGGCCGAGGCCGCGTACCAGCACACCACGCGTGAACATACCTGGACGAGTTATTGCCGGCGGATCAGCGAGCTTTACGACGAGATTCTGAATTTGTGAGGGAACGATGGAAGTTGTCGCGAGTGCAGCCCGCCGTCCGGTGGCATTGTCCACTCCGCGGCAGCCCCTGCATGAACGCGTGAGGTTGTGGGGCGCCCTCCGGTCGCGGCTGCGCGACACGTTCTTCCGTTTCCTGCGCAAAGTGGCGGAAACCGACGACGCCCGCGCCATCCAGGTGGCCAGCCTCCGCGACGTGCTGCCAAGCCGGCCGGAGATCGCGCTGGGCGATCCGGCAGGTTTGCCGCCCCAGCCCTACGCCGACCTGGGCGCCGCCCCGGGCACGCCGCGCACCGCCGAGCGCACCGACATCGTCATCATCAGCGCTCGCTTCCGCAGCGGCTCGACGTTGCTCTGGAACCTGTTTCGCGCGATCGACGGCTGCACCGCCTATTACGAACCCTTCAACGAGCGCCGCTGGTTCGACCCGACGAGCCGCGGCGAACAGACGGATGCGACGCACAAGGGCGTGACCGAGTATTGGCGCGAATACGAGGGACTGCAGGAGCTGGACAACCATTATCGCGAGGCCTGGATTGGCCACAACCTGTTCATGGATAAGGATGTCTGGGACCCGGCGATGAAGCGCTATGTCGAAGTGCTTGTCGAACGCGCGCCCGGAAGGCCGGTGCTGCAGTTCAATCGAATCGATTTCCGCCTTCCGTGGTTCCGGCACCATTTCCCGCGCGCCAAGATCGTGCACCTGTATCGGCATCCGCGCGACCAGTGGATCTCGAGCCTCGTGGACCCCGCGGAGTACCCGCGCGATGCCACGATGACGGAATTCGCCAACCACGATCATTACTACTTGCGTCTGTGGGCCGGCGATCTGAAGTACCACTTTCCGTTTCTCGCGGAGAGCTGCTGTTCTCACGCGTACGAGATGTTTTACTTCCTGTGGAAGCTGTCCTACCTCTACGGCCGGAAGTACGCGCACGTTTCGGTCTGTTATGAAGACTTGCTCCGCGAACCGGAAAAGCGCCTGGCGGAGTTGTTCGACAAGCTGGCCATGCCGGGCAACGACCTGGCCGGCCTGGCGAAGCTTGTCGAGAAGCCGCGGTCCGGTCGCTGGCAGAGCTACGCCGGCGTCGATTGGTTCCAGAATCACGAGGCCCACTGCGAGGCGGTGATGGAAGATTTCTTCCGCACCATGCCGCAATGACACCAATGAGTCACCTACTCCTTAGCGAAGTGTTCCCTCCTCAGACCGGCGGCAGCGGCCGCTGGTTCTGGGAAGTCTACCGGCGGCTGTCGCGCGACTACGTCATCGCGGCCGGCGCGCATCCGCAGCAAGCCGAATTCGACGCAAGTCACGACCTGCGCATTCACCGGCTCGACCTGCGCATGAAGCAGTGGGGGTTGCGGAGTTTCCAGGGGCTGGCCGGCTACTGGCGCACGGTCCGGGCGATCAAACGCGTCGTGAGAGCCGAACAGATTCAATTGATCCATTGCGGGCGCTGTCTGCCCGAAGGCGTGATGTGTCTCGCCTTGAAGTGCCGGCAGCGCGTTCCGTACCTGTGTTACATCCACGGCGAGGACGTCACCACGGCGAAGGACAGCCGCGAGCACGCATTCCTCGTCGGCCGCGTCTTGAAGAACGCCAGTCTGCTCATCGCCAACAGCGACAACACGCGGCGAATTCTCCTCGACGAATGGCAGATGCCGGCCGAACGCGTGCGCACGCTGCATCCGGGGGTTGACGTGCAGTTCTTCACGCCGGCGCCGCCGAGCGTCGAGCAGCGCGAGAGACTCGGCTGGGGCAATCGCGCCGTGGTGCTCACCGTCGGCCGGCTCCAGAAGCGCAAAGGTCAGGACATGATGATCCGGGCGCTGCCGGCGATCCGGCAGGCGGTCCCGAACGTCCTGTACGCCATCGCGGGCGACGGCGAAGAGCGGCAAGCCCTCGAGCAACTGGCGCGCGAATTGGGCGTGACGCTTCAGGTGCAGTTCCTGGGGGAAGTTCGCGACTCGGAATTGCTCGCCTGCTATCAGCAATGCGATCTGTTCGCCCTTCCCAACCGGGCGGTGGGGCAAGACATCGAAGGCTTCGGCATGGTGCTCCTGGAAGCACAAGCGTGCGGCAAGCCGGTGATCGCAGGCGCGTCCGGTGGCACGGCCGAGACGATGCACATCCCGGAAACGGGCCGCGTGGTCAACTGCGACGGCCCGGACGAGCTGGCCGCTCTCGTCGGCGACTGGCTCCGGGACTCTGGCTTGCGCGAGCGCATGAGCCGCGCCGCCCGCGCCCATGTGGCGGGTCGCTTCGATTGGTCCGTGCGCAGCAGCGAAGCGGAAGAGTTGTTCAAGCTGGCCGTGCCGTCGGGCGAGCCGATCCGGCCTGCACCGCAATACCAGGGCGCGCATGACCAGAGCGCGCCTGTGTTGAGTCGTTGAACTGTCAGGTGCCCTTCATGGCGACGACTGTAGCAAACCCCTGTCGGCAAACGAGCGAGCGCCTGGAGTGCGCGCTGGTGGTCGCTCGGCCCGGCGCCACGAATGCGCCGCAGCCGGTGACCGTCGGCATTCCCTTCGCGAAGGGCGCCTTGCCGGCGGCCGGTGCGGTTGCGTTGACCGACGGCGAGGAACAGCAAATCCCCGTTCAATACGCCCCGCTGGCCCGCTGGTCGGACGGCAGCGTGCAATGGCTGCTTTTGGATTTCGTGCTGCCGGCGCAACCGGGACCGACGTTGACGCTCCAGCGCGTCCAACCCGATTCCAACGGTATTGCGGCGCGCGGCGTGAGAGTCCACGAGCTGCCCGGCCGGATCATGATCGACACGGGCGTGGCCGCGTTTGAAGTGGATCCGAAGAGCCTCTTTCCGATCAAGCAGGTGAAGACCAACGGCCACGAGGCGCTGGACTCGGTGCAGAGCCGCGTGCTGCTGACGGACCCGGAGGAGCGCGAGGAAACGGGCATCGTCGAAAGCTGCACGGTCGAGGCGCGGGGGCCGGTGCGGGCGACGATCTGCCTGAAGGGGGTATTCCAGGGCGGCGTGCCGGCCCGGTTCGCTTCTCGGCTCAGCTTTTACGCCGGCACTGGCCTGGTGCGCTGCGCCTTGACGCTGCACAATCCGCAACGCGCGCGGCATCGCGGCGGCCTGTGGGATCTGGGCGATCCCGGTTCGATGCTGTTTCGCGATCTGTCGATGGACCTGACATTGCGCGGCACAGACCGGCCGCGCGTGAGCTGGTGCGCCGAGCCGAAGGGGCCTGTCCACGCGAACGCGGCGGGGCCCGTCGAGATCTATCAGGATTCGAGCGGCGGCGAGAACTGGCAAAGCCGGAACCATGTGAACCGCGCCGGCCAGACGCCATGCACGTTTCGCGGATATCGGGCGCGCTGCGGCGACGGGGAACATCACGGGTTGCGAGCCAATCCGACGCTGCGAATCGAGAACGCCGCAGTCGCTGTGGATGTGGCCGTCCCCGAGTTCTGGCAGAATTTCCCCAAGGCCTTGGAAGCAGCCGGGCACGCCGTTCGCGTGCGGCTGTTTCCCAAGCAGTTCGCCGACCTGTTCGAGCTGCAAGGAGGCGAACAAAAGACGCATGTCGTCTGGCTTCAGTTTGAAGCGCCGGGCGGTCCGGGACTCGATTGGGTCCATGAACCGGCGTGCGTCCAGGCGACGCCGGAATGGTACGCCGCCTCCGAAGCCATTCCGTACTTGTTGCCGGCGTCGGACGATCCGGATGATCGGTTTCAGAAGTTGATGTCGGGCGCCATTGAAGGCCCCAACAGTTTCTTCGCCAAGCGCGAAGTCATCGACGAATACGGCTGGCGAAACTACGGCGACATGTACGCCGACCACGAGGCCGCGTACTATCAAGGGCCGGCGCCGGTCATCTCGCATTACAACAATCAGTACGACGTGATCTACGGCACGTTGCTGCAGTTCTACCGGACTGCCGATGCTCGCTGGCTGGAATTGCACGACGCGTTGGCGCGGCACGTCATCGACATCGACATCTATCACACCGATCGGGACAAGGCCGCGTACAACGGCGGCTTGTTTTGGCATACGGATCACTATCGCGACGCGGCCACGGCGAGTCACCGCGCCTATTCGCGCGTCAACCAGGCGCCGGGCAAGTCATACGGCGGCGGTCCGTGCAACGAGCACAATTACACGAACGGTCTGCTTCACCACTATTATCTCACGGGAAATCCGGCGGCTCGCGACGCCGTGCTTAGCCTCGCCGATTGGGTTGTCGGAATGGACGATGGCCGGCGGACGATCTTTGGGCTGGTCGATGATGGGGCGACGGGCATTGCCAGCTCCACCGCGGAGCGAGACTATCATGGACCGGGCCGCGGCTGCGGCAATTCGATCAACGCCCTGGTGGATGGCTGGTTGATCGCGCACGATGACACGTACCTGTGCAAGGCGGACGAGCTGATTCGGCGGGCCATTCATCCGCACGACGACATTGCCAAGCGAGATTTGCTGAATTCGGAGCTGCGCTGGTCCTACACCGTGTTCTTGACAGCGTTGGCGCGTTTTCTCGCCATGAAGGCACAAGCCGGTCAGCTCGATCAGATGTACGCCTACGCCCGAGCGAGCCTGCTGCACTATGCCGCATGGATGGCGGATCACGAAGCAACCTACTTCACCCATCCCGAGAAGCTCGAATTCCCGACCGAAACATGGGCCGCGCAGGATTTCCGCAAGGCGAATGTGCTTCGGTTGGCGAGCCAGTGGTGCGACGAGCCGTTGCGCGGCAAGTTGCTCGTGAAGGTCGACGAGCTGATGGATCAGGCGTGGCGCGATCTGGATCGGTTCCCGAAGGCAGCAACGACCCGGGCCTTGGCGATCGCGTTCACGGAGAGCGTCAAGGATTCGTACTTTCGGCAACTCGACCTGCCGCGACTCCCGGATGGGCCGGCGCTGACCGACCCCGGCAGTCCGTCAAGGTTCTGGTCCCAGCGAAGCCGGGTCATGGCCATGATCAGAAATCCGAAGGGAATCGCCGTGGCGCTGGTTCGAATGTTGAATCCGCGGCGCTGGCCGCGCCTGCGATAGAAGTGGGTCGCCGTCCACACCGCAAGAGAGGATGTATCGAGATGCAAAAAGCGATTCGGCCGATCGTCGCTGCGTGTTGCCTGGCTGTGTCGATCGGCGGCGCCGGTTGTAGCCGGACCACGCCGTCCGAGCCGGCGGTGGTTGAGGCGCCCAAGAAGGTGAAGCAACCGGAACGCACAGGACTTGCCGCCGCGATCGAAGCGCTGGAAAGGGAGTCGGCCGATGACAAAGCGGCGCCGTCGGTTGCCATCGAGCCGGTGCCGCAAGCCGCGGCGCCGATGGCGCTCAATCCGAAAGCCGTCGAGGGACCAAGCCCGGCGGTGACGCCGGCAGTCGCCGCCGTTCGTTCGCCGAGCGTCTATACCGCCGATGAGTTGCTGGGACTGCACGAAGTGATTCGGCCCCGCCCCGGCGAAGCGCTTTGGGCCGAGATACCGTGGATCACCGATCTCTGGGAAGCGCGCAAGAAAGCGGCCGCCGAGGGCAAGCCGATCTTCGTC
Organism: Gemmataceae bacterium; assembly: GCA_022616435.1. Taxonomy (GTDB): domain Bacteria; phylum Planctomycetota; class Planctomycetia; order Gemmatales; family Gemmataceae; genus JAKEET01. The sequence continues at coordinate 14,405 of JAKEET010000084.1, read as the reverse complement.
TGGTCGGCCATGGCCGACCCGATTGGCTGTACCTGAAGCGGCGACATGGAGAGCCGTGCGCTCTTCTTCAACCGGGATGTCTGTGCAACCATCATGAAGACTTGCATTCCCTTCGCGCGCAACCACCTGATCAAGTCGAGTTACCCGGGGGACATGGCCTTCCTGGACAACCTTGCCGCGCAGGGCGCCTATTTTGGCAACAACATGTTCCTGTGCACCGCCGGCGGAAAGCTCGTGGCCGGGCATCAGGATCGGAATCTCAACGGCTGGCTGGCCAACTGGTCCAAGCTTCCAATGTCGGACCGTCAACCTGGGGTGGCGTCCATCGAAGATCGCGGGGCGCGCGTGCCGCAGGTTCGGGACCCCCAGCCGCCGGCCGACGGCATGTTCGTGCGGACCTTCATGCGGGCGCTCGATCGAAACTCCCAGGGCCAGTTTGTCGCGCCGGACAAGCTCAGCCTCGGCATCTCGAAGACGGTCATCAAGGCCGAGCCGAATCGCGACGGCCTTTGGCTGACCGCGGACGACTGGAAATCGCTCGTGCTCGCCGATCCGAAGGTCGGCGACGTTCATCAAGTGCCTGCCGCGATTCGCCAGCGCATCTTCCGGTTCCACCTGGTGGACGGCGCGTGCTGCTTGCCTGGCTTCTGGCAGCCAAAGCAGGTGCAGGGCGGCTCGATCCAGATGACGGTGACAGAGGTCACCCCCGCCGATGTGAGCATGAAGATTGACGGCTGGGCCAAGCTGGGTGCGAAAGACGCCCCCACGGAATTCACACTGGCCGGCGCCGCCGGCTATGACCGGGCGAGCAATAAGTTCAACCGATTCGACGTTGTGGCCTTGAGCGCGACTCCATGCCACAAGGACACGGCGTCGGGCAGGCCGATGTATCTCGGAATCGCCTTCCAATTGGCTCGGCCGAACGTGCCGCTCGACATCCGGACGCCATTCCGAATCTGGTACGACGACTACGGACAACGCGACTACCTCGGCAACTGAGAGACCTGATTCATGGAAGCGGTTTGTTACCAACACAGCCCCGCCTCGATCGACGACAGCGCCATGTCGTCGCGCAAAGTGCGGCGTTCGATCCTGGCCGTGACCAGCCAGATTCCGTGGCCTCTGAATTCCGGCGGCCACTTGCGGAGCTTTCACCTGTTGCGCGCGCTGGCAACCGAGTTCAGCGTTCGCTTGGTCACGACGGCAACCGCAGTGCAAACTGATGCCGTGGCCGCGCTGGAAGAGCACGGGATCCAAGTGTGTCCGGCCTGGGTGAGCGAGCGATCCCGATGGCGTGAGATCCTGCGTGCCGCGTCGGCGCTTGTGGTCGGGGAGCCATACGTCGTCTATCGCCGCCACAATCGACCGGAGATTCGGCAAGTCTTCGAGAAGGAACTGCAGAATCACACTCCGGACTTGCTGTACCTGGACCATCTCGACTCGGCGCTGTTTTGCGACGAGCAATCGTCCGTGCCGATCGTCATCGACCTGCACAACGTGTACTCGCTGCTGGTCGAGCGGACCGCCGAGGAACGCCGCGCGTTGGCGCGGTATTACTTGCGGCGCGAGGCACGATTGTTGAAGCAGATGGAAGCGGCGGCCATGAAGAAGGCTGATGGCGTGTTTGCCGTGTCGGACGAGGAGGCCAAGTATTTTCGCGAACTCGGCGGCCGACAGGTTCACACCGTACCCAACGGCGTTGATTGCCAGCGATACGAACATCTGCCCCGCGGCGAGCGGACCGGACCGCCGGTCATTGTGTATATCGGCGCCATGTCGTGGGCGCCCAACGCTCGTGCCGCCTGTTTCCTGGCCGAAGAAGTGTTGCCCAAAGTCCGGGCGCGGTTGCAAGACGCGCGGCTGCGGATCGTGGGCCGCGATCCCCCGGAAGAAGTTCGCCGATTGGCAGACCAGCCGGGCGTCGAGGTGACCGGCACCGTTCCCGATGTCGTGCCCCACCTGGCCGAGGCGCATTTGCTCGCGGTGCCGCTGGAATCCGGCGGCGGCACCCGGCTCAAGATCCTCGAAGCGTTTGCCGCCGGTCTGCCGGTGGTCAGCACGCCGGTGGGATGCGAGGGATTGCAGGTGCAGCACGACGAACAACTGCTGATCGCCGGCCGGAACGAATTCGCGGACGGCGTCGTGGCGGTCCTCGGCGATCCGGATCGCGCGAATCAGCTGGCGCGGCAGGCTCACACCTTCGTCAAGGATCGATACGACTGGCGGTCCATCGGCCATGGCGCCTGCAACCATCTGCATCGGCTCCTTGACAACGTTCGCACCGGGAGGGCCGACTGATGCGTGCGGTCAGCCCCAAGCGAATGCCGGTGGTCCTCGACACGCGCGTGGTGTGCGGCTCGGGCGGCGGACCGGACAAGACCATCCTGAATTCGCCGCGGTTCTTCGCCAAGGCGGGGTACCGCATGCTGTGCGGCTACATGCACCCCCCCGCCGATCCGGGGTTCGAGCAACTGAAGCTCAAGGCGGAACGGTGGCAGGCGCCGATCTTGTCGATCCCCGATCGCGGACCGTGGGACTGGCGCGTGGCCCTGGCGCTGCTGGACATCTGCCGCCGCGAACGCGTCGATATCTGGCACGGCCATGACTACAAGAGCAACGCCCTGGGCCTCGTGCTCCGCCGCGCCTGGCCGATGCGCCTGGTGACGACGGTGCACGGCTGGGGCGTCCAGGAACAGCGGGTGAACTGGTACTACCGGATCGATCGGATGTGTTTGCCGCGTTATGAAAAGGTGATCTGCGTCTCGGAAGACCTGTACGACCAGTGCCTCGCCGCCGGCGTGCCTCGCCGCCGTTGCATCCACGTGCCCAACGCCATCAACCTCCAGGAGTATTCGCGCTCGCAATCGCGCGCCGACGCCAAGCAACGTCTCGGCATCGCGCCGGAGCGCTTCGTGATCGGCGCCGTGGGCCGGCTGTCCGCGGAGAAGGCGTTCGACCTTCTCATCCGGGCCACCGCGCAGCTGCGGCAACTTGGCTTCGACATCGAATTGATCATCGTCGGCGACGGCGATCGGCGCGCCATGCTGCAAGACTTGATCGCGGAGCTCGGCTGCGGCGATCGCGTCCGCCTCCTTGGCTATCAATCGAATCCCAAAGCAGCCTACGAGGCGATGGATATGTACGCTCTGAGCAGCCTGCGAGAAGGACTGCCGAACGTCGTGCTCGAAGCCATGGCGATGGACGTACCTGTGGTGGCGACGCGCATCGCCGGCGTGCCGCGGCTCATCCGCGACCGCGACAATGGCCTGCTCATCGAGCCGGGCAATCTCGACGCGTTGGTCCTCGCTCTGCGGGAATTGATCCAGGATCGCGAGCTGCGAACCCGGCTGGAGCGGAACGGCCGGCACACCGTGACAACCTCCTACGACTTCGAACGGCGCATCGAGCGCCTCAGCGACCTGTACGACCGGCTGCTCGGCCGCACGCTCGCCGCGTGACCGGCAGCCGGATTTCTTGATGGGGAGATCTTGATGAGCGTTGACAGCACGTTGGTCCAGGAGCAAGCTCAAACCACGGCCGAGCTGGCGGCCCAGCTCATGGCCCGCATCCATGCGCGCACGGCAACCGTGGCCATCGTCGGCCTTGGCTATGTCGGCCTGCCGCTGGCGGAGACGTTCGCCAGCGCCGGCTACGATGTCGTCGGTTTTGACATCGATTCGGTCAAAGTGGAAAAGCTCAGCGCCGGCCAGAGCTACATCAAGCACATCGCCTCGACCCGCGTCGCCGATCTGGTGAGCAGCGGCAAGTTCCGCGCCACCACCGATCCGCGCTGTTTCGCCGCTGCCGACGCCATCATACTCTGCGTGCCGACGCCGTTGACCGCCGAGCGTGAGCCCGATCTTTCCTACATCGTCGGCACGGGGGAAACCATCCGCCAGTTCATCCGACAAGGCCAACTGGTTGTTCTCGAAAGCACGACGTATCCCGGGACCACGGACGAACTGCTCCGCCCCATTCTCGAAAAATCCGGCCTGGTCGCCGGTCGCGATTTCTTCCTAGCGTTCAGCCCCGAACGCGAAGATCCCGGCAACGCGAATTACTCCACGCGAACGATTCCGAAAGTCGTCGGCGGCTGGGACAGCACCAGCCGCGAGCTAGCCCTGGCGCTGTACCGCCCAGTGGTCAGCGGCGTCGTGGCGGTGTCGAGCACGCGGGCCGCGGAAGCCTGCAAGATCCTGGAGAACACCTACCGCGCCGTGAACATCGCCCTGGTGAACGAGCTGAAGGTCGTGTTCAACTCGATGGGCATCGACATCTGGGAAGTGATCGAGGCCGCCAAGACCAAGCCGTTCGGCTTCCAGGCCTTCTATCCCGGTCCTGGCCTGGGCGGGCATTGCATCCCGATCGACCCGTTCTATTTGACCTGGGTGGCGCGTCGCTACGGCATCCACACGCGGTTCATCGAGCTCGCGGGTGAAGTGAACGCGTCGATGCCGCAGTACGTCGTCAACCGCGTCACCGAGGCGCTCAACGATCACGCCAAGCCGCTGCAAGGCAGCAAGATCTGCATCCTGGGCGTGGCCTACAAGAAGAACGTCGACGACCCGCGTGAATCCCCGGCGTTCACGATCATGGAGCTCCTGCAAAAGCGCGGCGCGGTCGTGTCGTACAACGACCCGCACGTGCCGGTGTTGCCGGCGATGCGGCATCACAGCATCCGCTTGCAAAGCGAACCGCTCACGGCGGAATACCTGGCTGAGCAGGATGCGGTCGTCATCGTGACCGACCACAGCGGCTTCGATTTCGAGTGGATCGTGCGGCAGTCGCGACTCGTGATCGACACCCGCAATGCCACGGCCCGCGTCGCCGCCGCAGGCCATGTCTGGAAGGCGTGAACGAGAAACGGAACCATTCAATCTTTCTGAGGCAACCATGGCTGTATGTCTTGTGACCGGGGGCGCGGGTTTCATCGGTTCGCATCTCGTGGATGCCCTGCTGGGCGAAGGCCACGAGGTCCGCGTGCTCGATAACTTCGTGACCGGGAGCAAAGCGAACCTCGCGCGCAGTCGTTCGTCGATCGAGCTGATCGAAGGCGACGTGATCGACCTCGATCTGGTCCAACGAGCGACGCGCGGCGTGGACATTGTCTTTCATCAAGCGGCGCTGGCGTCGGTGCCGCGCAGTGTCGCCGACCCCATCGCCACGCACCACGCCTGCGCCACCGGGACGCTGCACGTGCTCGCGGCGGCGCGCGAAGCCGGCGTGCGGCGCGTGGTGTATGCCGCCAGCTCCAGTGCCTATGGCAACAAGGAAGAGCTGCCCAAGCGCGAGACCGATCCGCCGCAGCCGCTGTCTCCCTACGCCGCGGCCAAGCTCGCCGGCGAGCACTACTGTGTCGCCTTCACCAAGGTCTACGGCCTGGAAACGGTCCGGCTGCGTTACTTCAACATCTTCGGACCGCGGCAGTCGCCGCACGGTCCGTACGCCGCCGTGATTCCGCTGTTCATCGAAGCCATGCTGGCCGGCCGCAGTCCGACGATCCATGGCGACGGCACGCAATCGCGCGACTTCACGTTCGTGGCCGATGCGGTCCAGGCCAACCTGCTGGCCGCCACGGCGCCGCGGGCGCCGGGCAAGCTGTATAACGTGGCCTGCGGCCAGCGCACCTCGCTTCTGCGGCTGGTGGAGCTTCTCAATCAATGCCTGAAGACGGAGATCAAGCCCGTGCACACCAAGCCGCGCGCCGGCGACGTGCAGCACAGCCAGGCGGATATTGCCGCGGCCATGACCGATCTTGGGTACCGTCCGCGCACCAGCTTGGAAGACGGCCTGGGCGCGTGCCTTGACTACATCCGAAGCCAGACGAGACAGCAGACGCAGTCGACTTGTCATTGAAGCGAAAGAGAGACGTCATGCACCGAAAGCGTGTTGGGACATTCGTCGTGTTCGTGGCGGTCACCGGCTGCCTGTTGGTCGCGGATTGCCGAATTGCGGCGCAAGTCAAGAAGACCCCCGCAGTTTCCCCGAAGTCGGCGAAGGTTCCGGAAAAACTGCCGCTCCTCAAGAAGGACGACTTCGAGTACCTGGGCGCATTCCGCTTGCCCGGTCCCGACTCCGGCAAGCAAACGTTTGCCTATGGCGGCACGGCCCTCGCATTCAACCCGCTGAACGAGTCGCTGTTCCTCGTTGGTCACGACCATCATCAAGAAGTCGCCGAGGTCTCGATTCCCAAGACGTTGACGAAGAGTGAACGTGTCGCCGATTTGCCGGAGGCCGCCATCTTGCAGCCGTTGAAGGGCATCCTCGGCCGCTTGCCGCGCTGGACACTGGATGGAAACGTAAAGATCGGCGGATTGATGGTGGTGGACAAGAAGCTGATCGGAACGGCGTACGTGTACTATGACGGGCCGGGAAAAGCCGTGGATTCCCACTTCATGCTCGAATCCACCGATCTCAACTCGGAAGCAAGAGGGCTGTTTCAGGTCGGCAGGCTCGGCGCCGGCTTCGTGGCGGGCTACATGGCCCCCGTACCGCCGGAATGGCAGAAAAAAATCGGCGCGCCGTATCTGACCGGGCAGGCAGCCCTGGCCATCATCAGCCGCACTTCTTCCGGTCCGGCGGTCTTCGGTTTTGACCCCAAGAACCTGGGCAAAACCCCGGCCCCCGTTCACAACCTGGTGCATTACCCGCTCAAGAACCCGCTGGGCAAGATCGACACCAAGAACCCCTATTACAACGGCATGACGACGATCCGCGGGGTTGTGTTTCCTCCACATACCAGAAGCGTACTGTTCTTCGGAACTCACAACAATGGCACGGCGGACTACAAGCCGGGAGGCTGGGTGTTGCGCGACGGCCGGACGTTCTTCCAGGTGTGGGCCTACGACGCCAACCACCTGCTCGCGGTCAAGAAGGGCGCGGCGCCGCCGTGGAGGGTGAGGCCGTACGACGTGTGGGAAATGCCGCTGCCGATCACGACGCCCAACATGATTCTGGGCGGGGCCGCCTTGGATCCGGCGACGAGGCGGGTGTTTGTCAGCCAGCAGTTTGGCAATGGGGTCCTGCCGCTGATTCACGTGTTTGGAATTCGCGGCTGACGACTCGTCTGCCAGTTCGAAGATGTCCCGGCCACCGCATTCACATCGGCGGGCGCGCCGCCGGCTCGGCTGAGACGACCGCGATGCCGTGCGGGGCCAGCCGACGCAGATGTTCATCGGTCAGGAAGAAGATATCCAGTGGAGTTGCGCCCGCGGTCCACGCGACCAGTTGATTGTTGACAAAGTAGAACGGCGAATAGCCTTCGGGGGTCAACAGCTCGATGATCGCCGGCAATTGCGATTTCTTCGTCGGAAAATCCGGCTGAATCTCGATGTAGAGCGCTGGATGATCGCGACGCAGCAGTTCGCGGGCCCCTCGGATCGTTTCAAGTTCGTGCATCTCAACGTCACACTTCACCAGACACACCCGGCGCGTTTCGTTGGCCAGAACATCGTCCAACGTTCGGGCCTCGACCGTGAAGTGGCTGCGGAGGGGCGGCTTGCTGGGATCGCTGTATTTGACCCGCGCCAAGGCATGCAGCGCATTCCCCGAGGGATCCTCCGGGATCTCCATGACGACCGTGTGGCCGTGGTCGGAAAGCGCGCAGGAAACCAGCCGCACGTTATGGAGGCCAAGCGCGGCTACGTTGTTTTTCAGCAGCGCAAACGTGGTGGGGATTGGCTCGATGCACAGGACTTCGGTCTGCGGCCCATAGTGGGAGAAAAACTTGGCGAAGAGCCCAATGTTGGCGCCGGCATCGACGACAAGGCAGCCGGGTTCGATGAAGTGCCGGAGGACGACGAATTCCGGTGGCGCAGGTTCCCGGCGCAGCGCGTACCGCGAATGGGCCATCCGAATCGCCTGCTGCCAGCGGCTCGGAAGGAACCTAACGACACGCTTGATTAGGTTCTTAAGATGGACCGTCAAGATGGTGTACTACTAGGGACTTTGACGTCACTGTCAAGGCTCGCTCGTCACAACTGCTTAGAGGTACTTGACTTTGCCGTCGATAAACTCACGATCCTCGGCATCGGCAGGCGCTGTTTGCGTGTAGAAGACTTGGAAGTCGTCATCAGGGTCGCCGTTGAAGTCGTAGACAAAGACCAAGTCCGCGACGTTCAAATTACTGGTCCCCGCATTGTCCTGGATAACGTAATCCATCTCGATGTCCGTCCACTGGTTCTGGTTGATGCTTGGTGGATGGGCGAAGGTCACGTTCCTCACCTCCAGCCGTTTGGGTGAGAGATCGCCGCTGCCGTTAACCGAGCGCGGCGGGCTCACGATGATGTTGGTAATGTTGGCGAGGAAGGAGTCCTTGATGATCGTCGTATTCATGGTCGGCACTCGGCCCACATTGATCGGCGCGTAGATGCCATTGCGAACGTTCTGGATGTCGGAGTTTTGAACGACGAAATCGTGCCCCATGTAATCGCTGAAGTAGATGCCCACATTGTTGAAATTGATGTCGTTCTCAAGGGCGCTGATGTTGCCGCGCACCACCAGTCCGTCGATGGTGACCCGGTTGACCGGGTAGCTGAAGATTCCCGCGAATCCATGGTGCCAAACTTTGAAATCCTTGACCACGCTTTCCTGGGCGTTGGCGTAGGGGTTGTCGTCGACGGTGCCGAGCCACCACAGCGACAGCCCGCTGATCGAGGCGCCGTAGACTTCGTTGCCCTCGAATTGCCGGATCGGCGTGTTGTTCATGTTGCGCGATTGCCGCTGCGACGATCCCTGGGCTACGGGCACCTGCACCGTGCCGACGAATCGGCCGTAGTAGTTGAAACCGTAACTGTAGATGTCGTCGCCTTCACTGTTGATGGCGGTGGCCACGTTGTCGCGCACGTAGTTGTCGGGCCCGCGGAACCAGAAGCCGGTGCCGGCGAGAGCGTCTTCGTCCTCGCGATGGGCGTTGCCGGTCGTGCGAATGACGATATTGCGCTCGATGACGTTGCCGATCTCGGCCCCTGTCTTGGTTACCAACGCCGCGCCGGCCCAGTTGAACAGGACGTTGTCCGCGATCAAGCCGTAGTGGCTGTCGTTGACGTTGATCCCCCAGATGAAGGGCATCGGATTCAGCGGGCAGAACACCGAGTTGCCCACGAACGTGTATTGATAGCCGTTCGTTTGCGGCGCGGCCGGGCCGAGCAGGTGCCGGAACTGGATGGCATTCCGGTCGTCCTGGTTGCTGCCCGTGCTTCGTCCGAGCCCTCCGAATTGCACGTATTGGACATTGACATCGGCGCGGTAAGTGAAAATCACGTGGCCGCGGTTGCCCGAGGCGCTTTCCGACTTGACGATTACGTTGCGCGAACGATTGGCGACGTGCGGCATGGAATCGAGAACGCCGTTGATGTCGCGGGCGCCGCGATGATCGAATGCCAGCGCGCTTTGCAGCGTGATGACCAGGCCGTCCGGCGATATATCCTGGATGGTGAGCGTTTCCAGCTGGTTGCTGTAGTTGGTGTTCCGCTCATAGTCGGTGACGAGGTGCGAGTCCGGCAGGATGAGCTTGTCGCCGACCCGCCAGCCGATCGCCGGCTCGGACAAGGTCAGCGTGGTGTCCCCCGCGCGCGGCTCGACGGCCAAGCGGATGAAGGTGTCGCTTTTCGAAGCGCCGACCATGGTCACCTTGCCCAGCGCGATCAAACCGTTGCCGTACTGCGATGGATCGAAATTGGTGTCCAAGGGCTTGTCGGCAAAGTTGATCTCCGCCGTGAGGTGGGCGGGGATGGGATTGGCCTCCGTGCCCACTTCCAGTTCTCCGCCCGGCAGCACGATCAGATTCGAGACGAAGAGCTTGGTGTTCATATTGGGGTCGAAAAACAGCTTGCCGTCGTCCTTGATCACGATCGTCTTGACGGCATCGGCGCTCGCCATCGACACGTCGAAGCGGACCGTCGTGTTGCCGTTGATGGCGACCACGTCGTTGGCGGTCGGAGTCCGGTTCCCCGACCAGGTCGCGGAGCTGGACCAAGCGCCGTTGGCGATGCTCACGATCGTCGGATTGGCGCCGAAGTTGGGGAACGTCTCCCACGGTGTCGCATAAGGATTGATGCCGTTGGCCGTGATGTCGGCTTGAGCGTTCCGGGTCGTTTCCCCGCCGTTCCTGTCCCTGACCCGCACGCTGACCTGGTAGGTGCCGGCCTCGAGATACTGATGATTGGGGTTGGCCTGCGTGCTCGTGCCGCCGTCGCCGAAGTTCCACAAGTACGTGAAGCCGGCCGCGGTGTCGGTCGAGCTGGGATCCGTGACCGTGGCGGAAAACGACGTCGGGTTGCTGGTATCGCCCGAAACGTTGCCGAGGGTGACCGACGGCGCCACATTGTTGATGGAGATCGTGGTGACATAGTCGGTGAAGCCGCCGTCCTTGTCGATGATGCGGCCGCGCACCGTGCGCGAGCCCGGCCCGTCGGCCAGGTAGGCGGCCGGCACGGTGGCGGAAGCGTTGGTGGAGTTGGTGATTTCGAAGGAGTTGTTGTTGTCGAAGTCGTAGCTGTAGCGGAAGCCGGCGAGCGTGTCGGCCAGCGAAGGATCGAACTGATTGCTGAAGGAGACGCTGCCCGTGCTTCCTTCGTTGACGCTGCCGCCGTTCGTCAGCGTGGCGGTGGGGGCCGCGTTGTTCACGGTGACTGTTGTCGTGTCCTGCCGCTCGAACCCAAAAGCATCCGTGACGGTCAGCGTCACCTGGTACGACCCTTGCTCCGCGTAGAGCTTGGTGGGCGTCAACGTGCCGATCGCGATGGAGCCATCGCCAAAGCTCCAGTGATACGTGGACGGCGCCTCGGCGGCGGCCTGGCCCTGCAAGGTGACCGCCAAACCTTCCTGGGCGGTCCTGTCTGCTCCGGCGTTCGCCGTCAGATTCCAGGGCACGATTTTCAAGCCATCGAGCGCAAACTTGCGGCCATTGTTGCCGGCGAAGGTCAGGTTGAGCTGCTTGTCGGTCAAGTGGACCAAGAAGCTATGGGAGATGTGCTGGCCGGGAACCGTGGGCGGCACGGCGCCAACATAGGCGCCTTCGGCCACGATGTGGACCGAGTCGCGGAACCCCTTCTTGTCGCCGAGAAACGCCGTGACAACGTACACGCCTTGCGTCAGGTTGGCGCGAAACACGCCGACGCGGCCGGTGAGGAAATCGCGGGTGAGGGCCGGTCCGCCGCGGTCGATCGTCCGCAGCTGGGCGGCGTTCGTGAAACCATAGCCGCGGGAGGGCCTGAAGGCTTCATCGGCAACGCGCGCGAAGCCGGGCGCCTTCGCCGAGACTGGGGTGCCAAAGTCCAGCACCAATCGATTCCTGGCCGGCACGATGCGGGGTTCAAGCTCGTCAAGCGAAAGGCGAGTTGACGCAGCGGCCTGTTGCTTGGGGGCAGGGCGAGACCGACCAAAGCATGCCTCGAGCAGTGAGGCGAGATAGGTGGGCGTCTTCACGTTGCTCGCTCCTCCCGCCAAGCAGCGGTTGGCAAAAACTAGTGGTGAATAGCAACTCTCATTCCATTTCGTCCTGTGAAATGGTTGAACTTCGGCAATTACCGAAATTGCCGATGGCGTGCCTCGCGCAGCTTGCTGGGCTGGTTCGAATGGGAACAACGATCACATTTTGTTCAGGCGATGCCGAGACGGTGAAGCCGCAGCCACACGTTGGGACGGGATGGGGGGTCTGTGTGGCTTGTCGGACAACCCAAATCTAGGGCGGTCCACCCCGCTTGTCAAATCGCCCTAGGATGTTTTCCGGATGCCGAAGCATCCCGAACGAAACCTGGGCGCGTGGACACTGTTCAGCAAATGTCAATCTGGATTGGCGCTAGGTTAGTTGGCGCTCGTCTCGCCCCGGATCGCCCCTCCGGCCGTTCGACTGGCTACAAGTCCCTGACCTTGCCCCGGATCCAGGTTCGGCTGACTGCGTCGGCCGGCGCCTTTTCCGTGTAGAAGACCTCGAAATCGTCGTTGGCATTGCCGTTGTAGTCGTAGACGAACACCAGGTCGGCCACGTTGTGGTTCGCCGTGCCGTTGACGTCGCTCGTGACGTAATCCATGTCGATATCCGCCCAGCGACTCTGGCTGATGTTGGTCGGATGTGCGAATGTGACGTTGCGAACCTCGAGCTTCTTGGGTGACAGATTGCCGCTGCCGTTGATCGAGCGGGGCGGGCTGACAGCGATATTGACCAGGTTGGCCAGGTAACTGTTCTCGATGATCGTTGTGTCCATGGTCGAAACGCGGCCGACGTTGAATGGGGTGAAGATTCCGGTCGCGACCCCCTGAATGTTGGCGTTGACGATCTTCACCTGGCGCCCCATGTAGTCGCTGAAGAAGACGCCCCGAGGATGGAAATTGACATCGCTCAGGTTCGCAGTGTTCCCGCGCACCACCATGCCGTCGAGCGTGACGCGATTGACAGGGTAGCTGAACAGCCCGGCAAAGCCGTGGTGCCAGACCTTGAAGTCCTTGACCACGCTTTCCTGGGCGTCGGCATAGAAGTTGTCATCAACGGTGCCAAGCCACCACAGCGACAGCCCGCTGGTGGTGGCGCCATACACCTCATTGTTCTCGAACTGCAAGATCGGCGTGTTGTTCATGTTCCGCGCTTGCCGCTGGCTGGCGATCGACAGATCTGAGCCTTGGGCCACGGGGATGTTCACGGTGCCGACGTAGCGCCCGTAGAAGTTGAAACCGTAGCTGTAGATGTCGCCGCCGTCGCTGTTGATGTCAGTGGCGATGTTGTTGCGCACATAGTTGTTGGGACCGCGGAACCAGAAACCGCTGCCGGCGCGGGCATTGTCATCCTCGCGCCGAGCATCGCCGGTGGTGCGGACCGCCATGTTGTGGTCGATGACATTGCCGGTCTCCGAGCCGGTCTTGGTGACAAACGCGGCGCCGGCCCAGTTGAACAGGACGTTGTCCTTGATCAGGCCGTAATGGCTGTCGTTGACGTTGATGCCCCAGATGAACGGCATGGGATTGAGCGGGCAGGTCACGGCGTTGCCGACAAACGTGTACTGGAAGCCGTTCGCTTGCGCCGTGGTCGGACCGAACAGATGCCGGAACTGAACGGGATTGCGATCTTCCTGGTTCGTGCCGACGTGGGTCACGCTGCCGCCAGCGCCGAAGGTCGTGTTGTTGTTCGAACCTTCCCTGGTCCGTCCCAGGCCGCCGAACTGCACGTACTGGATGTTCACATCGGCACGATAGGTGAACAGCACGTGGCCGCGGTTGCCCGACGCGCTTTCCGATCTGACCACGACGTTGCGCGTCGTATTGGCGACGTGCGGCAGGAAATCGAGATGGCCGTTGATGTCGCGGGCCCCCTTGTGGTTGAAGGCCAAGGGCGCCGACAGCGTGATGGTCAAGCCATTGGCGGAAATCGCGCTGATGGTGGGTTGCTCCAGCTGGTTCTGGTAGTTCGTGTTCCGCTCCCAGTCGGTGACCTGGTGGGTGTCCGGCAGGATCAGCTTGTCGCCGACTTGCCAGCCGATTGCCGGCTCGGAGAGCGTCAAGGTCGTTTGGCCGGCGTTCGCCTCGGCCGCCAGGCGAATGAACGTGTCCTGTTTGGCGGCGCCGACCATGGTCACCTTGCCGAGGCCGAGCAGGCCGTTGCCATATTGCGCCGGATCGAAGTTCGTGTCCAGCGGTTTGTCGGCGAAGATGATCTGGGCCTTGACGGCGCCCTCGATCGGATCGGCCTCGGTGCCGACCGTGAGTTCGCCGCCCGGCAGGACGACGAGGTTGGAAACGTACAGCGTGGTGTTGGCGTTCGTGTGAAACGCAAGCTTGCCTCCCGCCTCGACGACGACGGTCTTGACCGCGTTCGCGGCAGCCATGACGACGTCGAACGTCACCGTCGTGCCGCCGGCGATGGAAACAACGTCGTTGGCGCCCGGCGCGGCGCCTGTGGACCAGGTCGCGGCACTCGACCAGTTTCCGCTCGCCGCGCTGACGACGGTGGGATTAGCGCCGAAGTTGGGGAACGTGTCATAGGGGGTTACGTACGGGTTCCCCGGCGGCGCGGCGGTGTTGTTGACGGTGACGGTGACGCCGGCCGAGGTCGTGACATTGCCGGCGGCGTCGCGGGCCCGCGCCGCCAGCGTGTAACTGCCGTTGGCAACCGTGGTGGTGTTCCAGGAGAGCGAGTAGGGCGCCGCGGTGTCTTCCGATCCGACCGCCTGTCCGTTCACCAGAAATTGCACGCCGACGACCCCCACATTGTCCGAGGCATTGGCGGCCAGGTTCACGCTGCCCGATACCGTGGCGCCGTTCGACGGGCTGGTCATGCTCACGCTCGGAGCAGCCGTATCCGCATTGTTCACGCACGTGGGACATTCTCAGCCTCGATTCTCCTCTCGATGTAATGCTGCCGAAACCACAGGGGAGAATACGACCCCCTAGTAACATAGTTCGCCTCGTGATAG
>JAKEET010000010.1 GCA_022616435.1 Gemmataceae bacterium | reverse complement strand
GACCGTCGGGGACGGCGCCCCCGCGCTGCGCGTGAAGGCGGGCCGTGCCTGGGACCAGTGGTGGATGTCGCACGGGCGCGCCATGGACCTGACACGCATCGGTTCGGCCGAGGCGTTTCTGGGCCTGACCACCATCTGCGAGTACGACACCGCGGCCGGCATGCCCGGCGGCCAGGTGTGGGAGACGGCCCGCGGCGCCGCGCCCCGCTGGAAAGTCGCCGGCTTCCTGGGCGCCATGGACGCCCACCGCCTCTCCAACGGCTATGTCCTGGTCGCGGAAAACTCGGCCAACCGCGTCACCGAACGCGACAAGGACGGCAACGTCAAGTGGGAACACCGCATTCCCGGCAACCCCATCGCCTGCCAGCGGCTCGCCAACGGCAACACGTTCATCGCCGCCTACAACAACGTCCTGGAAGTCGATCCGCAGGGGAAAACCATCTACAACCACCAGCGCGGGCCGGCCTTCTACATCTTCAGCGCTCACAAGACCAGCAACGGCCGGATCGTGTGCATGACCGCCCAGGGGACGATCCTCGAAATCGATCCGCAGAGCGGCAAGGAGCTGAAGACGATCAACCTCGGTCCCAACGGCGGCTGGTGCGGCGTCGAAGCGCAGCCGTCAGGCCGCTACCTGATCGCCACCATGAACAACAGCCAGGTGCGCGAGATCGACGCCGACGGCAAGACGCACTGGCAAGCGTCATACCCGGGCGTGTTCCGGGCCACACGCTTGCCCAACGGGCACACCGTCGTCGCCAGCATGACCACCAAGAAAGTCGCGGAGCTGGATCGCACCGGCCGGGTGCGCTGGGAAAAGACCTGCGAGGGCAGGCCGTGGAGCGTGCACTGGCGGTGAGTTAACCCCGTTTCGCAGAAACGGGGCGCTACTTATTCGGATAAGGCTTCTGCCAGAACGTGTCGCCGCTGAGGTTCATTTCCGGCTGCACCTCGACGCTGCAATCGCCCCGGACCGTGCACTGGCACGACAGGCGCAGCTCGTCCTCGTGGCCGATGGCGGCCAGCATCGTCAACGGATGAAACCTCATGTTGAGCTTTTCCATCCAGCTCCTGGGGCTCAGGTTCTCCATCCCCTGCTTGACATGAATCTTGCACGTGCCGCAGGCGCCGTGGCCGAAGCAGTTCACGTAGCGGGCCGTGCCGGGGTAGACCTCGATGCCGTGCTTGCGCAACTCTTCGCGGAGGTTGGCGCCGGCCGGCACGTCGATGTCCTTCTTCTGGTTGATGACGGTCACCTTGGGCATCGCGGCAAGTCCTTCCTATGATGGCCTGATGGACGCGAGGAGAATTGTAGCAATGAGCGTGCGCCTCGCCCACGTCAGCGACCTGCACCTGACCGCGCCCGGCTCCGACTGGCGCTGGCGCGACTGGGTGGGCAAGCGGCTGTTCACCTGGCTGAACCTGCGTTTCTTCGGCCGCGGCCGGCGTTTCGCCCACGTCGAGCGGGTGCTGACGCGCTTCGCCGCCGAGCTGGAAGAGCGCCAGTACGACCGGGTGATCTTCTCCGGCGACGCCACGGCGCTGGGCTTCGACACCGAGATGCGCCGCGTCGCCGAGATCTTGAAGGTCGAACAGATTCCGGGGCTCGCCGTGCCGGGGAATCACGATTACTGCACCATGGGGGCGGCCCGGTCCGGAAACTTCGAGCGGCGTTTCGCCCCGTGGCAGCAAGGGACGCGGATCAACGGCCAGGTGTATCCGTTCGCGCAGCAGGTCGGCCACGTCTGGCTGATCGCGGTCAATTCGGCCAAGGGGAGCCGCTGGTGCTGGGACGCCACCGGCCGCATCGGCGACGACCAGCGCGACCGCCTGCGCCGGCTGCTGCACGGGCTGCCGCCGGGCCCGCGCATCCTGGTGACGCACTATCCGATCTGCCTCGCCAACGGCCGGCGCGAAGGCCTCGCCCACGGCCTCAAGGACGTGCGCGACACCGTGGCGGCGGCCGCCGCCGGCGGCGTCGGCCTGTGGCTGCACGGCCATCGCCATCGCTTCTACTGCCTGCCGCAGCCGCCGGGCGCGCCGTTTCCGGTCATCTGCGCCGGCAGCACCACGCAGTCGGGACTCTGGAACTACGGCGAATACGAGATCGAAGGCCACCGCCTCCGCGGCGTGCGCCGCGTCTACGATCCCCAGAGCGATGCCTTTCGCGACGCCGACCGGTTCGAGCTGGAGCTGCCAGGCGCGAAGCCGAGGTCTGAATGCGTGAGCGGGGTGTGACAACACTATTGGCCCCCGGCAACGCGCGCGGCTCTGATGCGTTGCCGGCGCGCCCGCCATGCCAGCAGCAGATACACCAGCGCCGCCGCCCCCAGCGCCGCCAGCACGATCCATCCCCACGGCCTGCGGATCGGCAGGCCCCACAATTGCACGCTGCCGTCCCCGAGCGTCACCGCCAGCGTCCGGTTGCCGGGCGCAAACGTCGCGCTCTGGGCGTCGGCAATCAATCCCACGTCGCGGCCGGTTTCCGTGTCGAACAGGTGGATGCGGTGGCGCGGCTCGCGGCTGGGTTCGCCGAAGAAAATCCACTTCCGCGGGTGATGGAACGATTGCACCGCCAGCAGCTTGCCGCCGTTCGCGAGCGCGAGGCGGTTGGGGAGGTTCCAGGTCTGGTTGAGCCAGGTCATGCGGGGGAGGCTCGTGTTGCCTTCGACGGTCCAGACGGCGATGCGGCCGGGTTCGTTGCGCAGCCACAGGGCCAGCGCCCGGCCGTCGGGAGACAGCGTGCCGTTGACGTCGAGCTCGTGGTCTCTGCTTTCGAATCTCGCGACGACCTCGCCAGTCGCCAGGCTCACCGCGACGGCGTGATGACCGCCGGCGGCAAGATAGAAATCCTGGTGATTGACCGTGGCGCTGTTGCAATCGCGGACGAGCGGACGGACGTCGAACGCGATGTTGCCGGTGTCCACGCGGCGCATGACCGTCCAATCGTTCACATCCTGAAAGAGCAGGCCGACGGCGGGGGCATAGACGATCTGCGTGTGGGGATGGGCGCGCTTGAGCCCGTCGTTCCCGATCTCTTCGAGCAGCCTGCCGGTGGTGCGTTCCCAGATGAGGATCGTGCCGTCTACCTGGCGGCCTGCGACCGTGGCGCCGTCGGGAGAGAATGTCACGGAATTGATCTGCCACGAGCGCCCAAGCACGGCGATGTGCGCGCCGGTCGCCACGTCCCAGAGATGGGCCGCGCCCATATTGGCGGGAAGTTCCGACGGCAAAGACGTGAGATTCGCTGTGATGAGATGCTGCGCGTCCGGCGAAAAAAAGCAGGCGAGCCCGCCGTATTTCTGCGCCGGCAGCGTCGCCCGCGGCCGGGCCAGGGGCGCCAGCGACATACCCCAGCCCACCGCGGCGCCGACCAAGAGCGACGCAACCAAGCGGCGGCGATTCATGCCGTTGATTCTAATGCGAAAGAAACCGCTGCACCACCTCGCTCATCACTTCCGGGTGCGTGAAATGTGGGAGATGTCCGCAGCCTTCGATCTCGGCCCGGGACGCGTTCGGCAACCCGCTCATCAATTCGTCAACGCACTCCCGGCCGATCATCGGGTCGCGGTCGCCGGACAGGATCAGGATGGGCTGGCGGATCGCCGGCAACAGCGGCCGCAGGTCGAGCTGGCGCAGCAGCAAGGCTCGATGGGCCACGGCGGCAATGCGCTGGCGCCCGTCCATTTCCAGATGATAGCGCATCAGGTCGGGATCGCGGCGGACAAACAACGGCTCGTGGGCGTGGCGGAAGAGCTCGCCGCGGAGCGGCAGGTGATCGAGGCTCCACGGCCACCAGCGGGCCCACGAGGCCAGCATGACTTCCGCCCACGCCAGGGGGCGCCGCGCGAACGCGCCTTGCAGGACTCCGCGCGGAAAGCGTTCCGGCCGCCGCTGCAGCGCAACCAGGGCGACCGTGCAGCCAAAGGAACTGCCCAGAAGGCAGGCGTGGTCCATCTTGAGGTGATCGAGCAGCGCGAACAGATCGTCGACGAGATGGTCGTGGCGATAGCCGACCAGCCGCGCGCCGTCGCCGGCGCCGGCAGGCAGGTGGTAAGCGACGCAGCAAAACGTCGCGCTGAGGCGGGCCATGGGCAAGACGTACGACCACGGATCGTCGCACATGCCGGGGATGATCACCAGCGGCGGGCCTTCGCCCCAGACGCTGAAGCGGCAGCGATAGCGCCCGGTGTCGCACGTGTCCCACAGGGCTTCGCGGCGAAAGCGCTCGATGGTCTGCGGCAGCGCGAGCTGCTCGGCGCAGCTCGGTGTCCGGCCGTCAATCAACTGACATGGCGACGCGCTCGCGGTGAGATCCACGGTGGAGAACCGGCGGGCATCGAGCGCGATTCGAGAATCGGCCCCTTCCGAGGCGGATTCCAACGCGCCCGCACACGATAAGGTGCTCATGGGGCCTCCTCCTTGGTTCCGGTTACTCCATTATAGGGGGAAGGAGTCGGCGCGCATCGATCGAGGCAAATCACGAGGGGACGTGATTCGGCTGTAGGGGTTAGGTTTCCAAGGTTTCCAACCTGACCGGGCAGATTGAAGTCTATCCTGCACTGCAGCCGAATCACGCACGGTCGGCTAGTCTCATGTTCCGCACCCCTGGGTGCGGAACATGAGGCTAGTTCTCCCCTTTCTTGAATGTCGGTCGGCCGTAGGGTTGAAATGAAGGATTCTGAGCGGTTGGCCAGGAATTCTGGAGCGTTGACGGCGCGTTTCCGATTGTTCAATCACCCACGGGGTAATACACGCTCGGCGCCGTCACGCAGTCGAGCCGGTCGAATTCGCCGAGCGTGGCGAGAAAGCTTCCGGTCGGGGCGCTGTGGGTCATGATGATCAACGGCACGATGTCGCCGTCCGGGCCGTCCATGGCTTCGTGCTGGATCACCGACGAGATGCTGATGTGGTGATGCGCCAGGATCCGCGCCACTTCCGCGAGGACGCCGGGCCGATCCTCAACCATGAGCCGCAAGTAGAACCGGCTCGGCACGGTGCCGGGCGGCCGCAACGTCACCCGGTGCGCCTGCTCGGACCACAGCGCCAGCGAGCGGAACGTCAGTTGCCCGCGGCCGATGGCCAGGTCGATCAGATCGGCGACCACGGCGCTGGCGGTCGGCATCTGGCCGGCGCCGCGGCCGTAATAGAGCGTGCTGCCCACGGCGTCGCCGACGATGAAGATGGCGTTGTAGGCGTCGCGCACCAGCGCCAGCGGGGCGAGGTGGCGCAGCATGACGGGGGCGACGTGCAGGGCGAGTTGGCCGCCGCCGTGGTCGCCGCCAGCCTTGTCGCCACCACCAGCTTTGTCGCCGCCGGCCTCGCCCCCGCCGGGCTCCAGCCACGCCTCGGCCAGCAGCTTGATTGTGTAGCCCAGCTCCTTGGAGTAGCGGATGTCGGCCTGGTCGATCTGGGCGATGCCGCGGCGCGGAATGCTGGCCAGCGGCACGGCGAGGCCGAAGGCGATCTGGGCGAGGATGGCGAGCTTGTGGGCCGCGTCGGTGCCGTCGACGTCCAGGGTCGGGTCGGCCTCCGCGTAGCCGCGCCGCTGCGCCTCGGCGAGCACGTCGGCGTAGCTGGCGCCGCGCTCGCTCATGCCCGTCAGGATGAAATTGCAGGTGCCGTTCAGAATCCCCTGCAGCGACAGGATCTGGTTGGCCGTCAGCCCCTGGGCCAGCGCCGCGATGATCGGGATGCCGCCGCCGACCGAGGCTTCAAAGGCGATGGCCGTGCCGTGCCGGCGGCCCGCCTCGAACACCTCGGCGCCGTGCGTCGCCAGCAGCGCCTTGTTGGCCGTGACCACGTCCTTGCCCGCGGCCAGCAGGTCGAGCACCGCTTGCCTGGCCCAGCCGGTGCCGCCCACGACTTCAACCGCGGCGTCGATCGAGGGATCGTTGAGGACCTCGCGCAGGTTGCCGGTGATGAGTTCCTTGGGGATGAGCGGATCGCGCGGCTTGGCGGGATCCTTGACGACGACGCGACGCAGCTCGAGCGGCCGTCCGGCTCGCGCCGCCAACCGCTGCGGATGTTCGAGGAGCAGTTTCGCGACGCCGCTGCCAACCGTGCCGCAACCGACGAGGGCGATGCCGTAGGGTTTCATCCAGAATTTGTAGGGAGAGACGGGCGTGTCTTCTGCGGTGGAAGAAGAATTCGCCCGCGAGCTTCACGGTTTCGCCGCACTGTTGCCGCACACGAAGTCGCGGGTGCCGTTGCCGGCGGCGACGATGCGATCGCTGTTGAGATAGAAGTCGTCGCCGGCGAGGGTGCGCTGGGTGAGGAACTGCACGTGGCCGTCGAGGAACAGGACGTTCTGGCCGCGGCTGCCGTGGTTGGGGCTGTTGCCGGCGGCGACGGCGGGGGGCGGGCTGTCGGCAAAGATCAGCACGGCGTTGGCGGAGCTGTCGGCGCGGTGGACGGCGTGCCATTTGCCGTCGCCGTCGCGGTAACCGAGCGTGAAGGCGTACGACGTGAGCAACCCGGGAGCGTGGCGGCTGAACTCGGCCGGGGTCATGGCCTTGATGTCGGCGAGCGTGAGGTTGCACGGCTGGTATGGACCGTGGCCGGGGCAGCGCACGCTGAAGCCTGAGGGGAGCACGCCCGCGTCTTGCAACACGGGGACGATCACCCCGGCCACGTTGTACGGCGCCTGCTCGATCGACGGCGGCTGCTTGTGAACCGCTTCGTAATCTTTCAAGGCTACTCCGAATCTGCGCAGGTTTTCCTGACATTCGACGAGCACGACCGCCGACGACGGCCCGCGCAGCCGCAGCAAGAGCGGCAAGCCGATGCCGGCGAAGACAACCAGGAGCGACGCGGCCACCAGCACGTCGGCGCGCCGCCACCAGGGCCGGCCCGCCGCTTCCGAGCGCAGCGGGGCCGGCGCCCGCGGCAACTCCCGGCAGACGTGCTCGGCGACGCGGGCCACCGTTCGCGCCGCCAGGTTCGGCGGCGGCGCCATTTCCTGGTCCGCCGCCAAGGGGGCCAGCGCCAGCCGCAGCAGCTCGAGCTGACGCCGCGCGGCGGCGTCGACTTGCAGGCGCGCTTCGACCTGCCGCTTGGCCGGCTCATCGAGCCGGTCCAGCAAGTAGTCCAGCAGTTGATCGTTCATGTTCGTTTCGGTCTCAGACGCCATCCGCAAGGGTCTGACCCTTTTCGGATAGCCTCAGTCGGACGCCACACGCGCCACATCGCGGTTCGCCGTTCCGGCGGCGCACCGCAGTTGCGCGCGGATTGTCAAGTCTCTTGAACCGCCGGCAGCGCCGCCCAAGCCTCGTGGAGGCGCATCAAGGCGGCGTGCAAGCGTGACTTCACCGTTCCGACGGGAATGTCCATGATCTCCGCAATCTCCTTGTACGGCAATCCTTGATAGTAAGCCAGGACAACAACCTGGCGCAGGAAATCCGGCAGCCGCTCGACGCCGGCGCGGACCAGCTGACGCCGCTCCTCGCCTTGCACGTGTTCCAGGGGAGACGGGCCGCGGCTCTCCAGGAAGCCCATGAGCTGCGGCAGGTCGGCGCCGCTCGACTCGTCCCGCTCCAGGTCCAGGCTGACCGCCTGATGCCGCCCGGCCCGCCGCAACGCGTCGATCGCCTGGTTGGTGGCGATGGTGTACAGCCAGGGACGCACCGGCCGGCCCGACTGGTAATGACGAATCTTGGTGAACACCTGCAAGAAGGTGTTCTGAAAAACGTCGTCGGCCAGCTCGGCGTCGCCCAGGTAGCGCCGCAAATAGCCGTAGAGTTCGCCCTCGTAACGGCGCACCAGCAGGCCGAACGCTTCGCGCCGCCCTTGGCGGAAGGCCGCCAACAGGTCTTCGTCGGAACAGGCGCTCAGCGGCGAAGAGTCCACAGCATGCTTCTAGCGTTACTACGGCGGCGGGGTCGAGATGGTTCGTTTCGGGGGCAGGAGACTGTCCGGGGCAGCGCGGCCGACAGGAATGTCCGTCCCCGGGGTAGTCGTTATTTCTTCTTCTTTTTCTTGCCGCTGGCTTTGGCCTTGGCCGCGCCGGACTTCTTCGCGGCCTTCTTCGGCTTCGCGGTCGCCGCCGGTTGTTTCTT
Source organism: Gemmataceae bacterium (assembly GCA_022616435.1). Taxonomy (GTDB): domain Bacteria; phylum Planctomycetota; class Planctomycetia; order Gemmatales; family Gemmataceae; genus JAKEET01. The sequence goes on along the minus strand of JAKEET010000010.1, from coordinate 14,918 downwards.
GCCGAAAATGGCGTCGTAGCCCTCCGAGAACTTCTTCGTTTCCGCCAATCCAACCCGCACGATGCTCACGTTAGCTACCTCCGAATCGTGAATAGGGCAACCGGATATCAGTGTAAAAGAGCAGGCCGGATTTGTCACGAGGCATTTGTATGGCCGTCCCCACTCACGGCTTCGCGGGCCGGACGATGCGGATCAGTTGATCCGTCAAATCAGGAACCTTTGCCAGCGCTTGATCAATGCGCGCCGCCAGCGCCGAATAGGCGTCGTCACGAGTGCAAACGACAATCCCGTGGTGAGCCTTCTTTTGGCGGTGCAGGCGGATGAAATGGATGCGGTTAGACGTGATCACCGCACGAGCCTTACTGACGGCGAACGCCAGGACTTCCACATCCGGTATTCCCTGATTGGCCTGGCCCGCTTCGTGTGCGGTCAAGACATCGTGGCCCAATTGCCGCAAGGCAACGACGGCCGGATATGGAAAGTTCTCATCGGCGTACAGGCTCGCCATGCCTAGTCGTCCTGATTGTTTTCGAGTATGAGCTGCTCGATTTCTTCAGGATGCTCTCGCCAATACACCCAGGCTGCCTCCAGGTCGGCTTGCGATAGGTCAGGAAAGCTTTCAAGGATGCGGTCGTCGTTCATGCCTAGCTGTCGGCACTCGACCAAACCCGATACCGTATGGCGCGTATGCCGAATACATGGCTCGCCGCCACACACCCCCGGCGTCTTTGCAATCCAGCTTGAAGCAGTTCGCAGGACTTCGGTCGACATCATCGGCCTCCTCGGCACATTATAGCGGCTTGGCCAGGGCGAACCACAAATCGGGCCGCGGTCGTTTCCAAATCTCTCCCGCCGCGTCATACTGTCTGCATGGCCGAAACCCTGTCGGGCATCATCGATCGCGTCACCTTTCACAATCCGGACAACGGCTTCGTGGTGCTGCGCGTCAACGTGAAGGGCAAGCGCGGCCCGGTCACCGTGGTCGGGCAGACGCCGCGCGCCGTGGCGGGAGAGTATCTCGAAGCGACCGGCGCGTGGAAGCAGGATCCGGAGCACGGCGAGCAGTTCAAGGCCGACACGCTGCGCACCACCGCCCCCAATTCGCTCGAGGGGATCGAGAAGTACCTCGGCTCCGGCCTGGTCAAGGGCATCGGCCCGCACTACGCGAAGAAGATCGTCGCCGCCTTCGGCGAACGCACCCTCCAGATCATCGACGAAAGCCCGGCCTTCTTGAAGGAGATCCGGGGGCTCGGCCCGCGCCGCATCCAGCAGATCCGCGAAAGCTGGCGGCAACAGAAGGCGGTGCGCGACATCATGGTCTTCCTGCAAACCCACGGCCTCGGCGTCGGAAGGGCGGTCCGCATCTGGAAGACGTACGGCGACAAGGCCCTCGAAATCGTGCGGGCCAACCCGTATCGCCTGGCCGACGACATCTGGGGCATCGGCTTTCAGACGGCCGATGACCTGGCGCAGCGGATGGGCCTCGACCGCCAGTCCCCCCTGCGAGCCCAGGCAGCCCTGCGCTACGTGCTGAACGAGCTCAGCCATGACGGGCACTGCGGCTATCCGGAAGAAGAGGTGTTGAAGCAAACCCGATCCCTCACGGCAATCGACGAACGCATCGTCGTCGAGGCCATCGCCACGCTGGTCAAGGAGCGGGACGTCGAGCGCGAAACCATCAACCACGAGCGCTGGCTGTTCTTGAAGCGCTTGCACAACGCCGAGGTTGGGGTCGCGCGCGGCCTGCGCGAGCTCCAGCAGGGCCGCCATCCCCTCCCCGCGATCAACCTGGAGGTCGCCCTGGATTGGGTCGAAAAACGCGTGGGCCTGTCTCTCGCGGCCAGCCAGCGCGAGGCGATCCGGCAGGCGACGACGCACAAGGTGCTGGTCATCACCGGCGGCCCCGGCGTCGGCAAGACGACACTGGTGCGCGGCATCCTCGAAATCTTCCTCGCGAAGAAGCTCCGCTGCCTGTTGTGCGCGCCCACCGGCAGGGCCGCGAAGCGGCTGTCGGAGAGCACCGGCCGCGAGGCGAAAACCATCCATCGGCTGCTCGAATTCGACCGCTCCGGCCCGAAGCGCAACCGCGAGCTGCCGCTCGACGCCGCCCTGGTGATCGTCGATGAGACGTCGATGGTGGACATCACGCTGATGCATCACCTGGTGAGGGCGATCCCGCCGCACGCGTGCCTGATCCTGGTCGGCGACGTCGATCAGCTCCCGTCCGTGGGGCCGGGGACGGTGCTGGCCGACGTCATCGCCTCGAAGGCCGTGCCCACCGTGCGGCTCACCGAGATCTTCCGGCAAGCGCAGGAGAGCGGCATCGTCCGCGCCGCCTACCGTGTCCATCACGGCGAGCTGCCGGAATCGTCGCCCCCAAGCCCCCGGGCGAGCGCAGCGAGCCCTGGGGCTCCCTCCCCAAGCCCCGGGATGAGCGCAGCGATTCCCGGGGGTAGCGCCCCCGGCGACTTCTACATCATCGAAGTCGATCAGCCCCCGACCATCATCGAGCGCATCCTGCAACTGCTGCGCGACCGCATCCCCGCCCGGTTCCGCCTCGATCCGCTGCGCGACGTCCAGGTGCTGACGCCGATGAACCGCTCGGAGCTCGGCGTCCGCAACCTCAATCAGCGCTTGCAAGCGGAGCTGAACCCGCCCGACGACGGCCCGGAAGTCGCCCGCTTCGGCTGGACGTTCCGCGCGGGGGACAAGGTGCTGCAAACCGTGAACAACTACGACAAGGAAGTCTTCAACGGCGACATCGGCCGCATCAAGAAGATCGACGCGGACGACCAGGAACTGACGGTGGATTACGACGGCCACGTGGTGGCGTACGATTTCGACGAGCTGGACGAGCTGTCGCTGGCGTACGCGCTGACGATCCACAAATCGCAGGGGAGCGAGTATCCGGCGGTGGTGATGCCGCTGCACACGCAGCACTATCTCCTGTTGCAGCGCAACCTGCTCTACACCGGCATCACCCGCGGCAAACGGCTGGTGGTTCTGGTGGGAAGCAAGAAGGCGCTGAGCCTGGCCGTGCAGCGGCAGGACACGTCGCGCAGGTGCACGGCGCTGGCGCTGCGGTTGCAACATGGCCCTTAGCGCTTCTGCAGATGCAGCGCCAGCTTGGCCACGACGAGTTGATTCAGGCTAACCCCTTCGGCCTCCGCTTCGCTCGCCAAAGCCGCATGAAGGGATTTCGGGACGCGAACGTTGAACTTGCCGCTGTAATCGCGACGCTGCGGTCCAACGGGCGGGTCCGGCAGGCTATCGATCAATTCGTCAATGTGACGGCTGATGTCTGTTTTTGCGAACGCCAGTCGATCTTCGGGCCGTGGAAAGAGGCGCACGAACGGACCGCCAGGACCGTAGACCGCGTTGTTCGCTTCGACCCAAGTCAATCCCGGGGTTTCCGCGAGCTTGCGCGCCAGGGTCAGTAATTCCTGAGCGCGGCTCTTCACAGTTCGTTTCGGCATCTCTCGACTCCGTCAGTCCAGGTCGATGATTTCTCCACCTTCGCGGACCTCGAAATAGATCGCCTGCTGGCCTAGCTGCCGCCCAATAGCGATGAAAACCTCTCGTGCCTCCCCGACGCGCGCGAGCGGAACCACGACCTCCAATCTCCATAGCACCACATTCGGTACCGAACAACACGCCAGCCTAGCGAAGCTATCTTCCCACCGCAAGGTGTTTCTCCGACAATACCCCCATGTCCCACAGCGCCATCCTCGGCCCTGGCGGCGCCATCGCCGAGCGGTTGGGGAATTATGAGTCGCGGCCGCAGCAGCTCGCCATGGCGGAGGCCGTGGCCCAGGCGATCGCGGACCGCCGCCACTTGATGGTCGAGGCGGGGACCGGCGTCGGCAAGAGCTTCGCCTATCTCGTTCCCGCGATCCAGGCGGCCCTGGCCGACCAGGAATGCCGGATCGTCGTCTCCACGCACACCATCAGCTTGCAAGAACAGCTCATTCGCAAGGACATCCCGTTCCTGCAGAGCGTCATCGCACAGCCGTTGCTCGCCCTGCTCGTCAAGGGCCGCGGCAACTACCTCAGCAAGCGCCGGCTGCGCGTCGCCGAACAGCGCGCCGTCAGCTTGCTGTCGGAAGCGCGGTCGGTCGATCAACTGGACGCGCTCAGCCGCTGGAGCCGGCGAACCCAGGACGGGAGCAAGAGCGACCTCGAGTTTCGTCCCATCGGCCCGGTCTGGGACCTGGTCGAAAGCGACTCGAACAACTGCATGGGGAAGCGTTGCCGCGAATACGAGAGCTGCTTCTACTTCAAGGCGCGCAAGCAGGTCCATCAGGCGAACCTCCTGGTCGTCAACCACGCCCTGTTCTTCAGCGACCTGGCCCTGCGCTCGCTCGGCGTCGACAACGCGATCCTGCCGAACTACCAGGTGGTGATCCTCGATGAAGCGCACACCCTGGAAGACGTGGCGTCGGATCACCTGGGTCTGCAGATCACGCGCGGCTCCGTCGATTACCTGCTCAACAAGCTGCTGCACGAGCGCCGCAACTCGCTCCAGGGGTTGCTGTCGTTTCACGGAACCAGCGCCGACCAGCAGCGCGTGCTCGACGCCCGGCACGCGGCGGACCGGTTCTTCAACAGCCTGCAGGATTGGCGCTGGGAACAGGCGCGCAAGAAGTCCGCGGCCCTCAAGGAATCCATGCGCGTCCGGACTCCGAAGCCGGTGCCGGACATGCTGTCGGAAGAGCTGGTGCAGCTCGCCAGCGCCATCGACCGCATCGCTAAGGCCGTCACCGACAAGGAAGAGCAGATCGAGCTGGAGGCGGCCGCCAACCGGTGCGCGGCGCTGGGCACGACGCTGCGCGACTGGCTCGAACAGAAACGTCCGGACCAGGTTTACTGGCTCGAGGGGCCGCCGGCGCGTCAGGACAAGATCGCGCTCATGAGCGCGCCCATCGACGTCGGCCCGCTGCTGCGCGAGCTGCTGTTCGAGCGCGTCCCCACGGTCGTGCTCACCAGCGCCACGCTGAGCGTCGGCGGCCGGAACGGCTTCGGGCATTTCCAGGAGCGCCTTGGCTTTCCCAAGGAACACGCGACGCTGCAGCTCGGCAGTCCGTTCAACTACCGCGAACAGGCCGAGCTGCACCTGTTCCGCCGCATGCCCGATCCGAGCCAGAACGACGCCTTCGAGGAAGCGTGCGCGGCCAAGATCCAGCACTACACGAGCCGCACCCAGGGCCGGGCCTTCGTGCTGTTCACCAGCAACTACATGATGCAGAGGCTGGCGGAGCGGCTGCGCGGCTGGTTCCGCGATCAGGGCTTCGAGCTGCTGTGCCAGAGCGACGGCTTGCCGCCGGCCCAGATGCTCGAACGCTTCCGCCAGGGCGGCAGCGCCGTACTCTTCGGCGTCGAAACGTTCTGGCAAGGCGTCGACGTGCAGGGCGAGGCGCTATCCAACGTGATCATCACGAAGCTGCCATTCGCCCCGCCCGACCGCCCGATCGTCGAGGCCCGCAGCGAGGCGATCCAGGCTGCGGGGGGCAACGCCTTCTACGATTACGCGGTGCCGCAGGCGATCATCAAGCTCAAGCAGGGCTTCGGCCGGCTCATCCGCACCAAGGTGGACGAGGGCCTGGTGGCGATCCTCGATCCGCGCGTGTTGACGAAGCAGTACGGCCGCGGGTTCGTGGACGCGTTGCCGGCGTGCCGGATGTTCATTGACGGCATGGGGGTGGAGGCGGGATAATTTCAATCGCGGAACTTTTCAGGGCGTTCGGAGTCTGAAAGATAGCGAGGAAAGCCATGAAATACTACTACATCGGCGGCACGTTGTGCTTGTTGACCCTGTGCGTGGCCCTGGAGGGGGGCGGCGCCGTCCGGAAGGAAGACGTGCCCAAATACCTCAAGATGCTGCAGACGTCGCAAGACGGCAGGGAGCGAGCCAAGGCGGCCGAGATGCTGGGCAAACGCGGCGCCATCAACATCAACGACGTCAAGGACGCCATCGAGCCGCTCAAGACCTCGGTGCAGAAGGATACCGAGGCCGGCGTCCGCAAGGCGGCCGCGACCGCGCTGGCGGCCATCGGCAGCGAGCCGGCCGAGACGATCACGTTGTTGACCGAGGTGCTCAAGAAGGACAAATCGCTCGACGTGAAGCTGGCCGCGGTGGACGCACTGGCGTCGTTCGGCCCCAACGCCAAGTCGGCCCTGCCCGCCATTCGGGAATTGGCGTCCAAGCAGAAGGACAACAAGAAGATCGTCGCCAGGCTCAAAGCCGCCCAGAAGGCGATCGCCAGCAAGAAGAATTGACCTGGCATCCCCATATCGCGCGTGCGGCTTGCCGTTTAGCGCGCCCGTGTCCAGACAGCATGTGAACCCCGCGTCCGCGGATTCATATCATTGGCTTTGATGACCCTCGCGCTCGACGTCCCCGCCATCGCCGACTCGCCGCTGTCGCGCATGGATCCGCGCTGGAAGCTCGCGGCCTTGGTGCCGGCCGCGATCTTGCTGGCCCTGGTCCGCACTGTCCCTCCGGCAGCGGCGGCCCTGATCCTGGCGCTGGTCCTGGCTCAACGGGCGCGGTTGCCCGGCGCCTGGCTGGCCCGGCGCCTCGCCTGGACCGCGTTGTTCATCGGCCTGTTTCTCATCTGGCTCATGTTCTTGCCCGATCCGAACGGCGACGTCCGCCGCTTCGGCTGGCTGTCGATCTCCGTCGTGGGATTGACCCGCTTCGCGGTCGTGCTGCTGAAAACGCTGGCCGTGGTCACGCTGATCCTGATCGTGCTGGCGACGGCGCCGCTGCAGGACACGTTGAAGGCGGCCCGCGCGTTGCACGTGCCGGCCCTGTTCGTCCACTTGCTCCTCTTGACGTTCCGCTACGTCTTCCTGCTTGCCGAGGAATTCGGCCGGCTGCGGACCGCCCTGCGCGTCCGCGGCTTTCGCAACCGCGCCGATCTGCATAGCTGGCGCACCATCGGCCTGGTCGGCGGCACCCTCCTGGTGCGCGGCAGCGAGCGGGCCGAGCGGGTCGGCCACGCCATGCGCTGCCGCGGGTTCGACGGCACGTTCCGGTCGCTGTGCGATTTCCGCACCCGCGCTCTGGACGTCGCGCTGTGGGGCGCCGTGATCCTGACAACCGGTGGGCTCTTCGCATGGGACCTGTGGCGACGATGAACGACGCATCGGCGATTTCCGTGACCGCCACTCCCGCGCCGGCGATTTCCGTGACTGGGCTGACGTTCGCCTACCCGGCCGGGCCCACGGTGCTCGATCAGCTCCGCTTCGAGATCGCCGCGGGCGAAGCGGTCGGCCTGGTCGGCCCCAACGGCGCCGGCAAGACCACGCTGTTTTTGTGCCTGGCCGGCGTGGCGCCCATTGCGGCCGGACAGGCGCGTGTCGCCGGGCTCGATCCCGCCGCCGACCGGAAGCAGCTTCCCGCCAAGGTCGGCATCGTCTTTCAGAACAGCGACGACCAGCTCTTCAGCGCCTCGGTCGGCGACGACGTGGCCTTCGGTCCGTTGAATTTGAGATTACCGGCCGCCGAGGTGCGCGCGCGGGTCGCCGAAGCGCTGGCCCGCGTCGGCTTGACCGGGTTCGAGTCGCGCGTTCCCCATCACCTGTCCGGCGGCGAAAAACGCCGGGCGGCGCTGGCCGGCGTCCTGGCCATGCGGCCGGAGATCTTGCTGCTCGATGAGCCGTCGATGTTTCTCGATCCGCGCGGCCGCCGCGAGCTCTTGGCGCTGTTGGGGGAAATCGGCGGCACGCAGATCATCGCCGCGCACGACCTGGGCTTCATTCTCGAGCGCTGCCGGCGAGTCCTGGCGCTGGACCGCGGCCGCCTGGTGGCCGACGGCCCCGCCCGGGAAGTCCTGGCCGACGCGGCGTTGATGGAAGCGCACGGACTGGAAGTCCCCTATCCATTGCGGTGACTACTGATGTAGGTCCCGCTTGCCGAGCGGGACCTTGGACAGACGCCAGCCGCCTGTTAGACTCCATGACGAAGGGTGAGACCCCGCGCGGCCAAGGTCCCGCCCGGCAGGCGGGACCTACTGCGAGGAGTAACATGAGCATCTTCGACCGTTTCAAGCTGACCGGCAAACGGCTGTTCATCACCGGCGGCAGCCGCGGGTTGGGCCGCGAGATGGCGCTGGCCATCGCCGACGCGGGCGCGGATGTGGTCCTCGTGGGCCGCGACGTCCCCAGCCTCGAAAAGACGGCCGGCGACATCCGTGCCCTGGGCCGCCAGGCGTGGTTTCTCCAGGCCGACGTCGGCAAGACCGATGAATGCGAACGGGCGTGCCAGGAAGCGCTGGAGAAGCACGGTCCGATCGACATCCTGATCAACAACGTGGGCGGCCGCCGCGAGAACATCCCGACCGAGTCGATGCCGCTGGAGAAGTGGCGAGAGCTGATGGACCTCAACCTTACGAGTTGCGTGCTGTGCACGAAGCTGATCGGCGCGGCAATGATCGAGCGCGGCCAGGGCGGGCGGATCATCAACATCGCCTCGATCAACAGCCTGGTCGCGGGCCGCGGCATCGCCGGCCGGCATTATGAAACGGCGAAGGGCGCGATGCTGCAGTTCACCCGCTCGGTGGCCGCCGACTGGGCGGTTCACAAGATCACCGTCAACGCCATCCTCCCCGGCGGCTTCATGACCGAGCCGAACCAGCGCTGGTCGAAGATACATCCGGAAGTCATCGAGCGCTTCAAGGCCAACATCCCGCTGGGCAAATTCGGCGAGCCGGAGGACTTGGGACCGCTGGCGGTGTATCTGGCCAGCGACGCGTCGCGCTACATGACCGGGGCGGCGCTGGTGATCGACGGGGGCTATACGTTGTGGTAGGTTGTTCGTTCTTCGTTCGCTTGCCCGAGAACGGACAGGTCAGCGGAAACGGCACCTGCCGGATTCGCGTGAGATTTCACCATGTCCCACGCCGACAGCAATATCCGGCCCGCCTCCGACGCCGAGCTGGTCGCCATCGCCGACTACGTCCACGACGCGCGCATCACCAGCGCCGAGGCCTATGCGACCGCCCGCTACTGCCTCATGGACAGCCTCGGCTGCGCCATGCTGGCCTTGCACTATCCGGCCTGCGTGCGGCATCTTGGGCCCATCGTGCCGGGGACCGTTGTTCCCAACGGCGCTCGGGTGCCCGGAACGAAGCACGTCCTCGATCCGGTGAAGGCGGCCTTCGACATCGGCTGCGCCATTCGCTGGCTGGATTACAACGACACCTGGCTGGCGGCGGAGTGGGGGCATCCGTCGGACAATCTCGGCGCCATCCTCGCGGTTGCGGATTTCGTGAGCCGCAACAACGCCGTCAGAGGCGAGCCGCCGCTGACGATGCGCGACGTGCTGACCGCGCTGATCAAGGCCCACGAGATCCAAGGGGTGCTGGCGCTGGAGAACAGTTTCAACCGGGTCGGCCTCGATCACGTCATCCTGGTCAAAGTCGCGTCCACGGCCGTGGCGACCTGGTTTCTGGGTGGACCGAAGGACCAGATCGTCAACGCCCTGTCGCACGCCTGGATCGACGGCCAGAGTTTGCGCACCTATCGTCACGCGCCGAATGCCGGCCCGCGCAAATCGTGGGCGGCCGGCGACGCGACCAGCCGCGCCGTGCGGCTGGCGCTGCTGGCTGTCGGCGGCGAGCCGGGGCTGCCGAGCGCGCTGTCGGCGAAACCATGGGGCTTCAGCGACGTGCTGTTCGGCGGCAAGCGGCTGTCCGTGCCCCGCGCGTACGACTCGTACGTGATGGAGAACGTCCTCTTCAAGATCGCCTTCCCGGCCGAGTTTCACGCCCAGACCGCGGCCGAATGCGCCATCCAGCTTCATCCGCAGGTCCGCGACCGTCTCGATCGCATCGACCGGATCGTGCTGACCACGCAGGAGTCGGCCGTGCGCATCATCAGCAAGACGGGGCCGCTCTACAATCCCGCCGACCGCGATCATTGCCTGCAGTACATCACGGCGGTCGCGTTGATCCACGGCGAGCTGACCGCGGACCACTACGAGGACCGGATTGCCGCCGACCCGCGCATCGACGCCGTGCGGGCCAGGATGCACGTCGTCGAGGACCCGCGTTACAGCCGGGAATATCTGGAGGCGGACAAGCGGTCGATCGCCAACGCGGTGCAGGTGTTTTTCGACGACGGCACGGCGACCGCGAAGGTCGAGGTGGAGTACCCGCTGGGACATCGCCGGCGGCGGGCGGAAGGGTTGCCGCTCTTGGTGAAGAAGTTTCGCGACAACGTCGCGACGCGGTTCGCGCCGGCGCGCGTGCAGCCGCTCGTCGAGCTGTGCCTGGATCAGTCCCGGCTCGAACGCATGACGGCGCCGCAGTTCTTGGAGTTGTGGATCGAATCGTGATGGCGTCGGATCATGGTCCTGACGAGATCAACGTCCCAATCACGCGCCCCACGCTCAGCGGATGCGGCCGTTGCAGATGATCGTTGATGTGCTGATCGGGGTCGAGGCCCAGGCAATGATAGATGGTCGCGTGGATGTCCACGGGATCGACCGGGTCCATGCGCGGGTAGGCGGCGATGCTGTCGGAGGCGCCGTGGACGCGGCCGCCGCGGATGCCGCCGCCGGCGAGCAGCACCGATTGACATGAGCCCCAGTGGTCGCGGCCGGCGTCGCGGTTGATCCGCGGCGTGCGGCCGAACTCGCCCATCATCACCACCAGGGTCTCGTCCAGGAGGCCGCGCTGTTGCAAGTCATCGAGCAGCGCGGACAAACTCTGATCCACCATCGGCAACAGCTCGGATTGCAGGGCTTCGAAGTTCTTCGAGTGCGTGTCCCAGCCGTCGCACATGGTCATTTCATTGAAGTGGATCGCGGTCATCGGCACGCCGGCCTCGGCCAGACGCCGGGCCAGCAGCATGGCCCGGCCGAAGCGGTGGTTGCCGTAGCGCTGGCGCAGCGCGGCCGGCTCGGCGTTGATCGCAAAGATGGACGCGGCGCCGCTCGAGGCCCCGGTCAGCGCCACCGCTTGGCGGCGCAGCGCGCCGTGCGTGCGGATGCCGGGCGAGCCGATGCCGGGCGAGGGCCCGCGCTGTTCGAGCACGGACAGGAGGGCGTCGCGGCGTTCGAGGCGGGCGTCGGTGACTTCCGGCGGCGGCCGTAGCGCGGGGATGGCGTCGGGGCTGCCGGGGTCGCCGTGGACCGACAGCGGATCGACGAGGGGGCCGAGAAAGCCGCCGGCGCCGCCGCGGAGCAGTTGGCGGACGCGTTTGTACTGGCCGTCGATGCTGCTGCGCGTCGCCAGCTCCGGGATGGCGATGTAGCCGGGCAAGCCGCGCGGCGCCGGCAGGCGCCGGGCCAGCATCGAGCCGATGTGCGGGAAATCGAAGCGCTGCGGCGGACGAACGTCGTTGTCCTCATTGGGCCGCTCGACCATGCGTCCGGTGAGCGTGTAATAGATCATCGGCGTATGGTTGTGATTCGGATGACTGACCGAGCGGACGAGCGCGTAGCGATTCGCCCAGAGCGCCAGCCGCGGCAGGTGTTCGCAGATGTGCAAGCCGGGAACGGCAGTGGCGATGGGCCGGAACGGTCCGCGGATCTCGGCGGGAGCGTCGGGCTTGAGATCGAACATGTCCAGGTGCGGCGGCCCGCCGAGGAGATAGACGAGGATGCAGGCGCGGGCCTTGCCCGGTCTGCCGGCCGTCGCGTGGACGAGCTGCGGCGTGAAGCTGCTGGCCAGCGCCAGCCCGCCGCCGGCGCACAGGAGTTCTCGGCGCGACAGGGATCGGATCACGGGAAACGCGGCCATTGGGTTTGCGGTCTCCGCGGCGGGGGGGGATGAAAGCAGGTTACCTGACGGCCGAAGCGGCGACAAGCACGAAGCGAGTAAACTGAGAAATCGGTGGAGATTCCTGCATGCAATCACCCTGGAAGCGACAGTATAGATGGGAAGAGATTCAAAGGGCACGTTGATGGCCGGGGTCAGTAAAGTCGTCAGTTGCCTGCGGCAAACGGTCTGCGCGGAAGGTCTGGCCGGCATGCCGGATCGGCAGCTGCTCGAGCAGTTCATCCGCGAGCGGGATGAGGCGGCGTTTGCGGCGCTGGTGCGGCGTCACGGGGCCATGGTGTGGGGTGTGTGCCGGCGGCTGCTGTGCGATCGCCAGGATGCCGAGGACGCCTTTCAGGCCACGTTCCTGGTTCTGGTCCGCAGGGCCGCGTCGATCCGCCGCGGCGAGCTGCTGGCCAACTGGCTGTTCGGCGTGGCCCGCCGGGCGGCGTGGAACGCGCGGGCCTTGCGCGCCCGGCGCGCTCAACACGAACAGGTGGGCCGAAGTATGCCCGATGTCGAGGCGGCTTGTCCACCGGGAACCGAAGACGGCAGCGCGGTCCTGGACGAAGAGCTGGCGAAGCTGCCCGACAAGTATCGCTTGCCGATCCTCTTGTGCGGGCTGGAGGGAATGACCCACGCCGATGCCGGCCGCAAGCTCGGCTGGCCGACGGGGACCGTGGCGGCGCGGATGTCGCGCGGCCGGACGCTGTTGCGCGCCCGGCTGCAGCGTCGCGGCGTGGCGGTGTCGAGCGCCATGCTCATGAGCTGGTTCGCCCAGGACGCCGCCTGGGCCGCCGTGCCGCGCGGCGTCGTCGCCGCCACGGTCCAGAACGCCTCGCTGGGCGCGTCCGCCGTGCCGGCCCAAGTCGCCGCCGTCACCCAGGGCGTGCTCAAGAAAATGTTGCTGACGCGCATTCTGACCGGCGCGGCCTTGTGCGTGGCAACCGTTGTCCTGGGCAGTGCTCTCGGGCACTTTGCAAACGGCGCGCCGACGTCGACTACCACGCCCAGCACGCGATCGACGCGCGACACGCCCGCCGCCGGTGACGCGCGGATGGCCGTTGAGGATCGCCGCAAGCCCTCGCTGCGCTTGCCGTCGTTGCGATTGCCGGACGATCCACAGGCCGTGGTGCTGCGCATGGAGCGTTTCATCGACCCGCGGCAAGGGCCGCGGACCGTGACCACCGTCTACGCCGACGGCCGCATGACGGTTGAAGTTCCTGAAAGCGTGCTGTCGCTGTCGCCGACCGCGCTCACCAAGCACGCACAGCAACGCGCGGCCGAGCGCGCCGCTGCAGGGCCAGTCGCTGCCGAGCCGGCCGCCGCCGAGGCAGCCGCGGAGCCGGCCACCGCCGAACCAGGCGCCGCCGAACCAGGCGCCGCCGAACCAGGCGCCGCCGAACCAGGCGTCGCCGAACCAGGCGTCGCCGAACCAGAAAAGACCAAGGTTGTCGAAATGCGTCTTGCCCCCGCCGAGCTTGAGGAACTGTTCCGGTTCGCGCTGCACGAACAGGAGTTTTTCGACTTCGATACGCCCGGAGTGCAAGCGGCGATTGTGCGACAATATCAATCCGACGGCGCCGTTCACGATCCGCTTGACGCCACGACCACGCAATTGCGGATCAGGACCGCGGCCAAGGAGCACGAGGCCCGGTGGACGCGGCTGACGTACTCGGCCTTCAAATTCGCCGACGTCAAGGCCCTGGCGAAGCTGTACGCCGTGGACATGCGCTTGCGGCACCTGTTCGCCGTGGAGCTGGCGGGCGGGATCGAGCTTGTGGAGTCCGTGGTGACGCGCACGAATGAGCTGGCCAGGCCGTGGTACGAGCGCAATCCCGACCTGCCGCGCTTGACGGCCCAAGATCTGGCCGGCGTCAGCACGCTGCCGGACGGACGCGGAACCCGGTTTTCGTTTTCGCGGCCGAAAGGGGTCGCGCGGTTCCTCGTCGCCGTTGCGGTTGATGTGGCGGCCGACGGCAAAGCGACGATCCACAGCATCATGCTGCCGCAATAATCAGCGTCATCCTTATCAGAGGCTATCCGAAAAGGGGTCAGACCCCTTACCCAGTCCGCGTCAGACTAAACCACATTCGGCGAAACGTAGGGGAGTCTGACCCCTTTTCGGATAGCCTCACGTTCCCTTGGTTCAGCCATGTCACGCGCCCTTGGCTCATGGTGTCGCTGCGCCGCGCTTCTGGCCGCCACGCTGGCGTTGGCGCTGCTGGTCGTTGGCTCCGGGCCGCGGCCGGTTGGTCCGCAAGTGCCCGAGGATGACGAGCTCTGCGCCGCGCTCGGCGCGTGGTTGGAGGACGGCGATTCACGGACGCTGGAGGAGCGCACGACGGCGGTCCATGCCTTCCGCAAGCTGCTGCAAGAAGCCGCGGACGCCGTGGTCGCCCAGGAGCGGACGCTCGAGGACGCAACCCGTCAACTGCACGACTTCTGCGTGGCGCGGTGTCCCGAGCAGTTGCGCTACAACAAGTTCTACTTCAAGCTCGACTCCGCCTTGACCGAAACGCGCGTCAACTTGCTCTGGCACATCCGCGTCGGCCTGGCACGGGGCCAATACCGTGAGGTTCCCGCGGCGCTGGAGGGGCGTTTCGCCGAGATACCGCCACGCCTGTTGAACAGCCTGGCCGACCTGCCGTAGGCCATGCGCCTTGCGGTCCCCGTGGGTCAGGGCGGGCTCGAATGGTCCGCTTGCGCCATCCAGTACAGAATGGTCTTCATCTCGAACGGCTTCAGGTCGGGCTTTAAGGAGAGGATTCGCGCCGCGATGCCGGTGAGGTGCGGGGCCGCCCAGCTCGTTGCCGGTTCCTGGGCGAACGGGCCCAGGTAGCCGCGGCCGTGCGCTTGAAACTCGATCTGCTCGCGCACCTGGTAGGCGAACTGCAGCGGATCGCCGAACAGGTGCTTGTCCACCGACAGCAAGGGCGGCGCGAAGATGGCGGGATAGCTGCGCGTCAGCGGATGATCGTTGTGGGCGGCGGCCACGACCAGCACGTCGTTGAAGTAGGCTTCCTCGATCGCTCGCAGAAACTGCTGCCGCCGCGGCAACTGCGGCAGGCGCTGCTCGGTCACGCCCAGCGACAGGTTGACGATCTTGCATTTCCACGCGTCGATCGCCCAGCGCATGGCCTTGATGACCGT
>JAKEET010000083.1 GCA_022616435.1 Gemmataceae bacterium | reverse complement strand
TGCCAGACAAGATGCGATGGCTCATGATCGAACCTTTCCGAGAAGTGATGGGATGACCCACGATCATCCAGTGTAACCGCGGCGAACGGCGACGTTCCATCGAAATCCGGCGTATAACAAGTCCAGACTTCCGAAGTCTTCGAAGGGGTTGTCATGACAAGCAAACGCCGGCTTCCTCAACTTCTCGCGACGCTGCTCATCGTGGTCTTGCTGTTCTCGATGGCCGGCGCTTGGGATCCGGTCGAGCCGCCGCCGGGCGCCATCGAGTCGCGCGAGATTGCCCGCGAGCTGGCCGTGGCGGCGCAACGCTTCATCGATGCGCTCGAGCCGGGCATGCAGGCGAAGTATCTTTTTCAGGACGCCGAGCGCGGCAACTTCCATTTCTTTCCCATTGCTCGGCGCGGCGTCGCGCTCAAGCAGCTCAAGGAGGGACAGCGGCACCTGGCCCTGGCGCTCATGAGTGCGGCGCTCAGCCATGTCGGCAATCAGAAAGCGCTGACCATCATGAGCCTGGGCGACGATCTGAAGGAGACCGACAAGACGCCGAACATCCATCGCGATTCGGACCAGTACCATGTGACCATCTTTGGCACGCCCGCGCCGGACGGAACGTGGGGCTATCGCTTCGAGGGTTTTCACCTGTCGCTCAACGTGACCGTGGTGAAGGGGCGCTGGATTTCGGTGACGCCGTCGTTCATCGGCGCCATTCCCGCCACGGTTCCCGATGGACCGCGCAAGGGGCTTCAGGTCCTGGAGCAAGAAACAGCGCTGGGGCGCGCCCTGGCCAAGTCGCTCAGCGCCGAGCAGCGCAAGTCCGGGTTCGGCAAGATCCCCGACTTCTTGACGGAAACGGTGGGCGGGTTCGTCACGGGCAACCAACGCAAGCTCGAACGCGGCAAGCCGGGTGGCGTGGCCGCGGCGGCGCTGACCATCGAGCAGCGCGAGCTTCTCATGAGGCTCGTCCGCGTCCATGTCGGCCGCATTCGCAAGGAGCTCGCCGATCAAGATCTGGCGCGGATCGACAAGGCGGGCACGGACAAGATTCACTTCCTGTGGGCCGGCGGCCTGGAGCCCGGCGAGCCGCACCACTACCTGATCCAGGGCCCGACGTTCCTGATCGAGTACGACAACACCCAGGACGGCGCCAATCACGTCCACTGCATCTACCGCGACTTCGACAACGACTTCGGCGATGCGATGGTGGAGCATTATCGGAAGGTGCATCGGGAGCCGTGATCATCGCCGAGACGCGCGGCGGACAATCGACAAAATGATCGGGCCCGCAGAGGCGCGGAGAGATGCTACAATGAGAGTCGTTGGTTCGAGGACAGCGTCATGAACAGGCAATCCAACAGCAAGAACGGTCGAGCACGGACCGGTTCGCGAGCGTCCACCAAGCGCGCGTCCAAGAAGGCAAAAGTCGTGACGGTCGCCGAGCGTTTCGAATTCCTCATCGGCCAAGCCCAAGGCTTGCCGGCCGATTTCTCGCGCAATCTCGACCACTACCTTTACGGAGCGCCCAAGCGGTCATGAAGGCGGTGTTCGCCGACACCTCGTATTTCACCGCCCTGGCAAACCCTCAGGACGAGTGGCACGAAGCCGCGCGGCACTGGGGAGCGGTTCTGCGCTGCCGGCTGGTTGTGACGGAGTACGTCCTCTTGGAACTGGGCAACGCCCTCGTTCGTCAGAATCATCGTCCCCTCTTTCTTCAATGGGTCGAGCGCGTCCGCACCGACGCGTCCATTTCATACATCGCCAGCTCGGCAGATTGGCTCGAGCGCGGCTTGACTCTGTTCGCTCGGCGTGCCGACAAAGAATGGTCGCTGATCGACTGCATCTCATTCGAGATCATGAAACAGCGCAAGGTTAGGGAAGCCCTGACGGCGGACCATCATTTCGTTCAGGCAGGATTCAAGGCCCTGCTTCGGGAATCAATTCCCTAACGCACCCAAGCGGTCGGTCGATGGGACCTGCTCTCCAGTATGTGCAGGTTCATCGTCTACAACCATTGGTCATACCCGATATGCTTTCCCGTGGGTTTCTGCTTTGATCTCGTCAAGAGCACCGTGCCACCGCGAGGAACCAATGACACGCCGCTTGTCCCTCTTCGCCCTGATGGTCGCCGCGACGCCCGCCTTGCCCGCGGCCTGCTTGGCCGCGGATTGGCCGCAATGGATGGGCCCTCATCGCGACGACGTTTGGTCCGAAACCGGCATCATCGACACGTTTCCAGCGAGCGGGCTGAAGATGCTCTGGCGCAAGCCGGTGAGCGGCGGGTTTGCCGGGCCCGCGGTCGCCGGCGGCAAGGTCTACGTCGCCGACTACATGAAATCGGCCGGCGACGCCAAGCCGGCGCCGACCAAGCGCAACAACCTTCAGGGCAAGGAGCGTGTGCTCTGTCTCGACGCCAAGACCGGCAACGAACTGTGGAAGCACGAATACGATTGCAGCTACGAGATCAGCTATCCCGCCGGACCGCGCTGCACTCCCACCGTGGCGAGCGGCAAGGTGTTCACCCTCGGCGCCATGGGCGATCTTTTCTGCCTCGATGCCGCGAAAGGAAGCGTGATCTGGTCCAAGAACCTGCCGAAGACCTACGACGCGCCGCTGCCCATGTGGGGCTACGCGGGTCATCCGCTGGTGTACAAGAACCTGCTCATTTGCACCGCCGGCGGCAAGGACAGCGCCGTCGTGGCCCTCGACAAGGAAACCGGCAAAGAGATATGGAAGGCGCTCAACACGCCCGAAATCGGCTACAGCCCGCCGACTCTCATCGAGGCGGGCGGCGTCACGCAGTTGCTCATCTTCCACGGCAAGGGCATCAGCAGTCTCGACCCCGACACCGGCCGGCTTCATTGGTTCGAGCCGCTCGCCACCTCCTACGCCATGGCGATCATGGCCCCGCGCAAGGGAGGCGACTTCCTCTTTGCCGGGGGCCACAGCGGCCGGTCGCTGGGGTTGAAGCTCGACGCCGCCAAGCCCGCCGTCACGAAAGCCTGGAAAGGTTCGCGCGACACCGGCCTGGCGCCGGTGAGCGGCACACCGTTTGTCGAATACGGCGTCGCCTACGGCATCGACGGCGACGGCGTCTTCCGAGCCATGCGCATCGCCACGGGGGAACGTTTGTGGGGCACATCGCGGCCCGTGAACGGCAAGGACGGCGAGGGGCGCGGCGCCGTCGAAGGCGCCACGTTCGTGACCAAGAACGGCAAGCGCTTCTTCATCTTCGGCGAGAACGGCGACCTCGTGATCGCGCGGCTGTCGCCGGAGAAGTACGACGAAGTCAGCCGCACGAAACTGCTGGACCCGGTGGGCGTCGGCCTGGGACGCAAGATCGTATGGAGCCACCCGGCCTACGCCGAGCGGTGCGTGTTCGCCCGGAACGACCAGGAGATTGTCTGCGCGTCGTTGGCCGCGGAGTGAGCAAGGCCGCCCATCCGTTCAAGACGCCGCTGTGCCTGGAGCGCTGTTTCAATACGACATGCGCGTTTTCAGGCGCGCACACAAGGAGAAACCCATGCTAGCGAACCGGCCGGCGCCGGGCGTTCTGAGGCTGTTTGCCGCTGGGCTGCTCGCGATCGCCCTAGTTGCCTCCGCGTCCTCGTCCGCCCAGGTGGGCAAGGGCTTCGGCAAGGTCAAGCCGCCCGATTTCATTCCCGCCGGCTACGACGACTATCAACACATGCTCGATCAGCTCGGCATCAAGAAGATGCGCAGGGGACGCGATGCGCGCGTCAAGGACACCTCCGACGAAGCAACCGCGAACCCGTACAAGGAGACGATGCCGACCTTGATGACCTTCAAGGATCGGACGAAGGTGACGTCGGCGGATCAATGGCCCAAGCGCCGCGCTGAGATCGTCGAGGACTTTGAGCGCGAGGTCTACGGCAGGATTCCGAAGCACGTGCCCAAAGTGAAGTGGGAAGTCACGAGCACGGTCGAAGGCGAAAGCGGCGGCATCGCGACCGTGACCAAGACGCTGGTCGGCCACGTCGATAACAGCGCGTTTCCGAAGATCAAGGTCGCCATCCAGGCGAGCTTCACCGTGCCCAAGCATGCCGCGGGCAAGGTGCCGATCATCTTGCAATTTGGGTTCGCGGGCGGGTTCGGTGGGTTCGGCGGCAAGGGCTTCGGCGGCAAGGGCGGCGGGAACTCGTGGACGCAACAGGCGCTGAACAAGGGCTGGGGCTACGGCACGATCAACCCCAACAGCGTTCAGCCGGACAACAACCGGCTGCGCGAAGGCATCATCGGGCTGACCAACAAAGGCCAGCCGCGCAGTCCCGACGATTGGGGCGCCTTGCGCGCCTGGGCCTGGGGCGTGAGCCGCCTCATCGACTACTTCGAAGCCAATCCGGATTCCGGCGTCGATCCGGCCAAGGTGTGCATCACCGGCGTGTCGCGCTACGGCAAGGCGGCGCTCGTCGCCACTGCCTTGGAGACGCGGATCGCGGCCGGCTTCGTCGCCTCCTCCGGGGCCGGCGGCGCCAAGCTGTTCCGCCGCGACTTTGGCGAACTCCTGGAAAACCTCGCGGGCCGCGGCGGCTACCACTGGATGGCCGGCAACTTCCTGAAGTATGCGGCCGACGAGGCCACGTTCGGCAAGAAAACGGTGGCTGACTTGCCTGTCGATCAGCATCAGTTGATCGCCCTGTGCGCCCCGCGGCTGTGCTTCATCAGCTACGGCATCCCCGCCAGGGGTGATCCGAACTGGGTCGATGCCCCCGGCAGCTTCAAGGCCGGCGTGCTCGCAGGTCCGGCTTATCGCCTGCTCGGCAAGAAGGACCTGGGCACACCCGGAGATTACCTGACCGATCCGCTGCCTGCGGTCAACACCCTCATCGGCGGCGAGCTGGCCTGGCGGCAGCACGACGGCGGCCATACCAACGTGCCCAACTTCCCGGCGTTTTTTGAATGGGCCGGGAGGTATATCTTTACGCCCGGAGTGAAGAAGTAAGGTCATCCAGGTTCCCGCTTCGGAGTCTCTTCCATGCACCTTTCCAACCCACCGCTTCGCGCCGCCACTGTCCAGAAAATCCTCACCAAGACCCGCGAACAAGCCCGACAGATGAAGCAGATCATCGAAGCGGAGGAGGGCTGGGGCGAAGTCTGGCTGACGGAGGATCAGAAAGAATCGACATGGCGCTCGGCACCGGCCGCCGCGAATATGGCCCGGTCCATGTTTGGTGGGATTGATTGCGACGCACTCGCATTGAGGCACTCGGCCGATGGAACTCACCGCAACGACTGCAAGTAGGCAATCACATCCGCAAGCTGTTCAGGCGTCAGATTCGCGATCAGCCCTTCGGGCATCGCGGAGA
Source organism: Gemmataceae bacterium (assembly GCA_022616435.1). Classification (GTDB taxonomy): domain Bacteria; phylum Planctomycetota; class Planctomycetia; order Gemmatales; family Gemmataceae; genus JAKEET01. The sequence continues at coordinate 37,103 of JAKEET010000083.1, read as the reverse complement.
GTTTTTGTGGGATTCGCGTTTCAACGTCGGTACGCTTCAGCTCACGCTGCACGCTGCTCGCCTCCCGAATGAGGACCGCGTCGGCGCTTTCGCTGACGATGAATCCCGTGAACACCCGGCCGCTTTGAGTCACGAACTGATAGGTCTCGAAGCCCTGGGCCAGCTTGGCGCTCGGCTTCAGGATCGATTCAACCAGCTCGTCTACCTTGGAACGCTTACCGATGTCCACCAGGTGTGGTCCCTTCGGCGTCTGCCCGTCGGCAACGGTGTGGCAGGCAACGCACGATTGAGATTTGAATAACGCCTGGCCCTTGACAGGATCACCCTTGGCGGCGAGTGTCCGTTTCACGGCCGACTCAAAGGGGATGTTGGCGATCTGGTTCGGATCCATGGGATCGGCTTTGGGAAGGATCAGCGGAGTTTCTTTCTCGATCTGGACCGTGACAAGCGTGCTCGGCAGGCCGGGAAGCGCGACTCGATGGCGCGCAAGCTCCGCCTTCAGGAACGCCGCCATGTCCGGATCGGCGTCGAGCACGGCGTTTTTGACGACGGCGCCGATCCGGCTGCTCGACGCCCACTTCGCGCGATCGTAGTACGGGCCGGTGCTGTCCGGGCGGATGCCCCACCAGCTTCCCTTGTAGTCGGCCTCGCGGTGGTACAGCCGGATCAGGGTCGCGAGGATGCCGCGCCGTAGCCCGGGCGTGCGAGTCGCGCCGAGCTTCTTGACCAGCCCCTCGACGGCGCGGTCGTCGTGCATGGATCGCAGCGCCCACAAGGCGCACGCCGCGTGCGGACCGTCGAGTGCGTCGAGGCAGGCGTCAATCGCGTTCAAGGACACGAGGGCGCGGACCGCCAAATGCGGGACCACGCGGTCCGGGTCGGGCTGATTCTGGATCGGCCGTTTGGTCGGCAGGGCAGATCCTTGGCGTCGCGCCGTCAGCGGCAGGATGTATTTGGCGACCGACGCGTCGTTCAACCGGCCGAGGCAGATGAGGGCTTGGGCTTGGACGCGCGGCGACTTGTCTGCCAGGGCCGCAAGGAACGGCTTGGCGTCGAGTCCATCCAGTTGCGCGCGGCGGTCGGTCAGGGCGCGCAATGCGAATTGACTCAGGTCGGGATCGCCGCAGGACTTCAGCAGCTGCGGCCGCGCGTCGGTGCCGTCGAGCTGCGCCAGCGTGAACAGAGCGGCGACGCGCCCTTCGAGTGGCGCGGAGGCGTCGGACGCAAGATCCGCCAACCGGCGGCTCATCTCGGCCGTGCGGCCGCGGCGCAGGATTTCTCCCTGGGCGTGGAGCCGCAGGACGGACTGCCCTCCCGCCAGCATCTGAACCAGGGCGGCGCCATCGGTTGCCTTGAGATCAGGCGTCGGACCCGGCTTCCAGCCCTTCGGCGTGACGCGGGCCACGAAGCCGACGTTGGGGCCCTCGAAACCCACGGCCGAGCCGCCGCGCCAGCTCGCTACGTAGAGCCGGCCATCCAGATCGATGTCCATGCCGGTAGCGCGCGGCATCCTGAGGAAGACCTCCTGCTGGAGATCGAACGACGGGTTGTGATCTTTCAGCGCGTGGCGATAGACCTCGCTGCGGCCCCAATCGCCGGTGAACAGCGTGTTGCGGAACTTGGCGGGCCAGCGCGGATCCTGCACGAACAAGGCGCCGCTGCCGCCGCCGCCGCCGAACGTGCCGAGCGTCGGCATGATCTCGTCGGTAAAGTTGGCGAACAATTGCGTGTAGCCATACTGAGCCGTTTGCATCAGCAGGCTCACGCGCGTGTCCCAGCCGGCGCCGTCGTTGGTGTTGCCGCGCGTGAAGAGGTTCATGAACGGGTCGACGCCAGGTCGAACGGGTTTCGCAGCCCGGTGCAGTAGATTTCCAGTTCCGTGCCGTCGGGCCGCACGCGCACGACGCCGCCGCCGCGCAGCACGATCGTCGCGCCGTCCTTGCCCTTGGCGCGCTTGATGCCGTAGTCGCCGACGCCGATGTAGAGCCAGCCGTCGATGCCCATGCGAACACAGTTGGTCGTGTGGTCGCCGCCGCGATTGGCGATCTGCTCGGTGGTCAAGCCGGTCACGAGCACGTCTTGCCTGTCGGCCACGCCGTCGCTGTTGTCGTCATGGAAGACGGAGAGCGCCGGCGGGTGCATCACCCATGCCGAGCCGGCGCGGCAGCAGACGCCGCGCGGGTGATCGACCTTCGCGAAGACGGTCACATCATCGACCTTGCCGTCGCCGTCCTTATCGACGCAGCGGAGAACCTTGCCGCCGCCGGGCGTGCGGCCGAGCGATCCCTGCTCATCGACCGCGACGTAGATTGCGCCCGAAGGCTCGGCCGCAACGGCAACAGGGTAGTTGACCTTCGGCGGCGCCGCGAACAGCGTGACGTCAAACTCCGGCGGCGCCTGCACTTCGTTGCGAAACGTCTTCTCGTCGATGGGCCGCTGGTTGCCCTTGGCGAAGGGGCCGAAGCCGCCGCCGGGCGGCGGCCCGAACCCGAACGGTTGCGGGACGTACCCCTTGCTCTTGCCCGCCAGCTGTGCGGCCACCGACGCAACCCGCTTCTCCGCGAACGTCTTGATGTCCGGCGGCCGCGGGCCTGCTCCACCGGGTCCGGCGAAGCCCGGAGGCGGCTCGCGCCGCGCGGCGACAGCCCTCGCTTCTTTCGCTCGGATGGCGCTGGTCGCCTTGTCAATCGCCGCAGCCTCGGTCAGCAGTCGCTCCTTGGTGAACACGGTCGTGGAGAGTTCCTTGAGCAACCTTTGATATTTCGCGTTCACCTCCTTGATCGCGAGCAACCGGTCCGGCAGCTTGTTCTGACCGGGATACGGCTTCTGCACGCTCAGGTCCATCAACTGCTCGGGCGACCCCATGAGCAGGAAATTGGCGAACGCGAACTCCAGGTCGCCGGGGATGAAGTTGAACTTGTTCGTTTTCGGATCAAGAACCAGGTAGTAATTGTGCCCCAGGGCAAAGAAACTCTCCAGGTTCGAGGCGAGGGCGTTCGCCGCCATGAATCGGAGAAAGGCCTCCACGTCGATGAACGAATCAATCCGCTTGGCAAACTCGGCGCTCGTGCTCTGATTGACGAGCTTCGCGAACTCGATGACGCGGGTCGCCTCGTCCTGGGTCGCCTCGCGCTGCGGCTGGTACTGGCCCTGGTAGGCGCCCCAGGCGTTGCCGAGAAAGTCGATGCCGCGGACGCGAAACGGCTTCATCAATAGCCCCTCTCCCCGCGCCGCTGGGGGAGAGGGGAGGGTGAGGGGGAAACGGTCGGCGAGGAACCGGGTGTCCACGTTCTCGATCACGGTGAACAGGCCGAGATACTCCTTGTCGTGCTTGCCGGGGACGGTGAGCGTGACCTCCGCGAACGCCGGCGCGGCGCCGGCACTCCGGCCGCCCGGAACAATGAGTACGCCAGCGCCTCGCGGGCCTTCGACGGGTCGAGCGGCATCGCGTGGAGCTGGATCGCCGGCAGGCCGTGGAACCGCTGGCCGGCAAACTTGTCGAACGCGATCATCAGGGGACGCTTCAAGCCGCGCCTCGAGACAAAATAGGTGATGTCGCCGGCATAGCGGACGCCGACCTTCTTGAGAGTCTTGCCATCCGCCGTGAAGTCGCCTATTACCCACGGGAAGTCGGTGCCGAAGAGGTTCTTCTCGCTGTCGCGATTCTTGGCCTTCTTCTTGGGCGCCGGTCCGCCGGGGAATCCGAAACCACCCAGGACCGGCTCCATCGCTTCGAACTCGGCGGCGGCGATCTCCAGGTGAACAGTCCAGACCTTGGTCAGACCGAATAGATCCTTCGTTCCATTGCCCGCCGCGCGTTTGGGGCCTCCGGCCGGCAAGGCTTCGTTCCCAGGATAGGCCAGCAAGAGCGTGCCGATGAAGACCCCTCCGATGATCCCGCTGATCAAGGCCAAATGGCGCCGGTGCATGGCTTCACCCCGTGGATACAATTCGAATACGAGTCGCGGAGATCGCGAGATGGGAACGCGGGGAATTTATCCCAGGAGAAGACGGCCGACAATTCATTTCCAACGTTCTCATTGGGTTTTCACAAACGGCATCGACGCGTCTCGTCCCCGAGGCGTGGTTAACGAGCGGACCGCGTTTGGCGGGTCCCATAACAACCAAACTGATTTCATCTTCGTCTTTTGTGGAAGGAACACCTGCCGACTCTCTTCGGGAATCGCGCCATGAGATTATGGCTGCTTCTCGCCGTGCCCCTCGTCCCCGGCCTGGCCCTTGCCCAGAACGGCCAGCAGTCCCCCACGGAGCGCTTCGACGATCTGGCCCGCCGGGCCGCCGAGCATGCGCGCCAGGGAGACTATGCCCGCACCATCGGCCTGCGCGAAGAAGCCTTGAAAATCAACCCCGGCCATCTGGACCAGCTCCGCTTCTTGATCGACGATTATCTGCGCCTCTTGAAGGATACCAAAGTCTCCAAACGGAAAGCCAAAGAGCAACCGCTCGACAATCCCGACGGGTTCATGACCGAACGGCTGTCGATGTGGCAGGCGTGCTACGGCCACTACAAGAAGCTGGTCCTGGGCGGCAAGATCGACCTGGCCGAGGCGGTGCGGCGCACGCACATCATGCTGGCTTATCCGCCGCGCGCCCTGATGATGGCGTTTCCCAAGGACGCCGAGGCGCTGCGGCTGGACTTCGTGCGCAATGTGTTTCCCTTGATCGGCAAGATCCCCTCGTCCTCTCCGCATGCGTCCACGCAACAAAGCGAAAGGGAAGGCTGGCGCGACCTGAGCATGTATGCCGTGCGCCGCTTCGACATGGGCTATCTCACCAAGACCGATCTCGATCTGCTGGCCGACCTGATCATCAAGGTGATTCCCGACAAGACGCCCTTGAGCAGCTCCATGTACTTCTTCTTCCAGCAGCGTCCCGATGAGTTGGCCCAGGCCAAGCCGCGCCCCGGACGATTCACCGAGCAGGATTACCTGGATTTCCTGGAACGGCTGAAGAAATCCGAGCGCCGGACCGCCCAGATGTACGGCCGCTATGGCTGGGTGTATTATCACTGGCTCAAGCCACGCAGCGTTGGGGCCCGGCCTGGTCCCGAGGTGCTGAACGAGGCGGAAGCCCTGCTCAAGGTCTTTCCGCGCGACAACGACTATGTCTACACGGGGGTGCGCAATCTGCGCTTTTACCTCGACAAGGAATTGAATCCCGACAAGTATCCCGAGCGCAAGGTGCGGCCGGCGCCACGCGTCAAGAAAACCGAACGATCCACCGGCGCCCTTGCCTTTCACCCGATCGATGTCAAGGTGAAGACCCTGGATGGGAAGATCGTCCCCTTCAAGGGCCGGAGCTGGCGGAACTATCACGGCTGGGGGTCGCTGGTCTACATGACGCCGTGCGAGGACGGCCTGGATGTTTTCTGGAACAACGGCGCCGTCGCGTTCATGAAGGAAAAAGGCGTGCTCGAGGAAATCGTCGTCGATGCCAAGCCGATTTTCGACGACGTGAAATGGGACGGCCTGCGCGTCTGGATTGCCACCCGCAACGATGGCCTGTGGGTCGTCGATCGGAGCGGCACGATCGTGGCCCGCATCGGCGCCAAGGAAGGGTTGCCGCCGCGCGAGCGCGGCGTCATGTTGCTGCCGCTGGCCCCCGGCAAGGTGTGCGCCGTGGGAACCTCCGGCGATCGGGGCCACGCCTGGTGCGCCCTGGCGACCCAGCCGGAATCCGGCCCCGCCACGGTGCACGTCTTCCATCGCTGCACCCGCGTCTGGGCCAGCGAGGACGAAGGCAAGGAGAATGATTTCGCCCGCGATCCCGCGATCACCTTCCGCCCCCACTGGATGCACCTGTACCAGCGCGGCAAGGGCAAGGACCCGTTGATCCTGGTCGGACGCTACGCGGCGACCCATGCCGGCCGGCACATTCCCCTGACCATCAACCCAAAGACTCTGGAGGTCGGCGTGGCCGACTTTCAAACCTACTTCGCCGATCACCGCGTCAGCGACGCCTACTTCAGCACGAACGGCCGGCTGTTCGAAGCCGGCAGTTTCAGCACGCACCTCTTGCAGCCTGGGCCCGCCGATCCCAACAGGCCCAAGGTTTTTGCGACGACCAACAACGGCATGATCCGGCCGCACCTGCTGCCCTACAACGGCAAGCTCTACCTGGCCGGCGGCCTGTGGTTCGAGATCGACCCGCGGACGTTGACCGAACGGCAACTGACGCCCCAGCGCCTGCCCGGCCAGTACGAAGGCATCCGCCGCCACGGCGTCTCGACCCACTACGGGCTGATCGGCTGGGATGATTGGAATCGAGAAGGGATCTTCTACCAGATCACGGTGGCGCCGTGAGATTGTCGGCGGGACCATTCGGAAATGAAGAACGTGTACAAGGTCGCCGGACGAACTGGCGCACTGCTCCGGCCTTGCGGCCAACGTCAATCGAAATCGCGCACTACGCAGCCCGGACTTCCCCGATGGAAGCTTGGCCCTACAATACTCCCAGGAACACGGCGATGAAAACCACGGCTGAAAACGTCGGCATGGATCCTGCCCTCAAGGCCGAGATGCAGGAGGCGTGCGACCGCATTGCCAAGGGGGTTCTGCCAACGATGGAGGAACGAAAGGCGGCCGCCGCGAGGATTGACCGCATGCGAGAGGACAACGCCAGGCTCTTTGGTATTCAGGACGTCACCCTGGACGCCGTACGCGAGTCCCGCAACAGCCAATGAAGTTCGTCATCGACACCTCCGTGGACATCAAGACGTACGTCCAAGAACGGGATTCGGGCAAGGCCGTCCGGCTCCGCAACGAGTACCATCAGGGCGTCCATGACTTGATCGCTCCCGACATCTTCCCCACCGAGATGTGCAACGTCCTCTTGATCCTGGAACGCTCCGGGAAGATCAAGCCAGGCGACGCGGACCTCTTCTTTCGGCAGTTTTGAACGAGCTTCCGCCTCTCGTCGCGGCTGTCCCACTTCTGCCGCGGGCTCTTGAGATTGCCAAACAGTTCCAGCAGACGGTCTACGACTGCCTGTATGTCGCGCTGGCGGAGCGCGAAGGCTGCGAACTGCTGACGGCGGACGACAAGCTCGTGAAGGCCGTGCAGCCGACGTTGCCGTTCGTGGTTCCGCTGTCGAGCCGTCCGTGAACCGTTGCTCTCGCTTCCGGCCGGTGGTGCCGCAGTGCCGCGGAGCAACAATCCAGGGCGCGACCGGTTTCGCGCTAGACGCGCCGGTTTGGCGCGGTACCATGTCGCCATGGCAAGCCATCTCATGGGCTAGCCATGTCATGGCAACCCCACGTTCTTCATCGGAGGACTGTCGAATGAAGCGTTCCCTCTCTCTCTCGTGCCTTGCGCTTCTGGGTCTGGCGACGTGCGTCCAGGCCGAGCAGGGCAATCCCAACGTCAAGGCGATCGAGGCCATCGCGTTCGGGCCCAAGGGCCTCTTGTTGATCGGCGGCGGCGCCCGGGTCGTCGCGGTCGAGACCGGCGACACCACACCCACCAAATGGTCCAAGACGGAGATTGCCAACATCGATCAGGTCCTGGCCGGCAAGCTCGGCCAGCAAGCGAAGGACATCGAGGTCCGCAAGCTCGCGGTCAATCCGGCATCGGGCAAGGCCTACGTCGCGCTGCAATCGCTCAAGACCAAAACCAGCGTCATCCTGACCATCGACGGCGCCGGCAACGTCGCGGAGTTGCCGCTCGACGACGTCAAGTACGACTCCTACACCCTGGCGGCGCCCAAGGCGTCCATCACCAAGGTCACGGACATCGCCTGGGCGGGCGGCAAGATCGTCGCCGCGACGCAGGCCAGCGACAAGTTCGCCGGGTCGCGCGTCTTCACGATCAACCCGGCCGCCAAAGGCGCCACCACGCAGATCAGCACGAAGACCTTCCACGTCGGCCACAACCGGTGGGAAACGAGCGCGCCCCTGCGCGTCTTGATGCCGTATGAGGAAAACGGCAAGACCAGCGTGGTCGGCTCGTTCACGTGCACGCCGGTGGTGCGCTACAACATCGAGGATGCCAAGGACGATGACCAGGTCACCGGCAACAGCGTCCTCGAGCTCGGCACGGGCAACACGCCGCGCGGCATGTTCGCCTACGAGCGCGACGGCAAGCGCTATCTCCTCGTCAGCGTCGGCCGCAACAACCGGAAGCCGGCGTTCGGCTTCCCGAGCGCCTACTGGGTCGCCCGGGTGGACGCCGAGCTGCTCAAGGAGACGACGAACATCAACGAGAAGGCGCCGTGGCGCAAGGGCGTCGCCAAAGCCGGCGCCCAGGAAGCCGGCAGCGATCTCGTGCAGGTGGCCAAGGACTACTTCGGCACCTTGCAGGTGGACCGACTGGATGGGACAAGGGCATTGGCGATCGTGGAAGGCAAGGGCGGGATGAGCCTGCGGGCGTTGCCGTTGCCGTGATGTGTTTGACATCCAAGCCCCGGGATGAGCGCTGTGATTCCCGGGGCTGTTTTTCTAGGGAGAACCCGCGGAGAATGGTCAACATGACTGACCCAGCCGCCCCGATCACCATCGACCTCCGCATTCCGGGCACGTGGGCGCATCCGGGGGAATTGATCGAGCGCCTGCCGGACGGTTGCCGCTTGACGCCCGAGACGCTCACCCTGCCGGACGCGACGCAGGTCCAATTTGGCGCCGTGGCGGCCGATGGTCAGTTTGCCCAGATCTTTCGATCCTCCTGCCGGCAGCCGGCGACGGACGACGAGTTCGTGACGGTTGACGGCTACAAGGTGAATGTGCTCTTGAGCGGTCCGGGCGGCTCCATGCAGGCGGCCCGGACGATGATGCAGGCCGCCGCGGCCGTGGTGCGGGCCGGCGGCGCCGGCGTGTTCATCGACAACTGCGTGCTCGCTCATGGCGGTCGACATTGGCTGGAGATGACCGACGACGGCGGCCCCGACGCGCTCAGCTTCGCCTTCGTGGCCATCGTCGCCGGCAAGTCCGACGTATGGACAATGGGCATGCACGTGCTGGGTTTGCGCGACGTGATCATGAAACGCGTCGACGCCGACGGCTTCGACATCGTCGAAGTGATTCGCTACCTGTCCCGGGGCGACAAGCCGGTCGAGGACGGTCATGTGCTCGCCGACCTCGGCGGACCGCGTGTTCAGGCCTTCGCGGAGAACCGTGCCGAGATGCCGGCTGGAAGTCCGCTCCACAATCCCTTCGGACGTTTGCGGTTGGTGAGTATGCGGGATATCGCCGAGGCGAATTAGATCCACGTTTCCACCCCAGGTGTGCCATGCGACTCCTCCTCTGCACCGCGATGGTTGTTTGCACCCAAAGCGCCGACGCGCCACTCCGCTTCGAGAAGACGCCCGCCGGCCGGAAGGTCGTGGCGCGCTTGCCCGCCGAGCTGGCCGGCAAGTTGCCCGCCGGCCGGCTGACGCAAGAACAGGGCCAAACGATCCTGACGCTGTCGCTCTTGGCGGACGATGCGAAGACGCCCGGCCCGAGCATGCTCGGCAAGTACGAGCGTGCCGGCAACGAGCTGACGTTCACGCCGCGCTCTCCGCTCAACGCCGGCGCCACGTATCGTGCCAGCCTGAAAGCGGGGACGGTCGCTTCGCTCGATTACCGCGTGCCGATGCTCGCCCCCAAGGCGCCGCCCAGGGTCGTCAAGATCTATCCCAGCGCCGACGTGCTGCCCGCCAACCACCTGCGCTTCTACATCTATTTCGACCGGCCCATGCGCGGCGGCACGGGGCTCTTCAAGCACCTGGCCATCCTCGACGACAAAGGGCAGGAAGTCGAGGAGCCGTGGCTCGTCGATGAAATCTGGGACGAGGAGCACAACTGCCTGATCCTGTTCATCCATCCCGGCCGCATCAAATGGGGCGTCGAGCTGCGCGAGCTGATGGGCCCGGTGCTGTACAAGAACCGATCCTACGCGCTGGTCGTCCGCGGCGAATGGACGGATCTGGAAGGCAACAAGATCGGCAAGGACACGATCAAGAAGTTCCGCACGACGGCCGAGGACCGCGTCCGCATCGAGCTGGGCGACTGGAAACTGGCGGCGCCGGCGGCCGGCACGCGCGACGCCGTGACGCTGACCCTTCCCAAGAGCGTCGATTACCGCTCGCTCTACACCGGCCTGACCGTGATGAACGGCAAGGGCCGGACCATCGAGGGCGCGATCGCGGTCGGCAAGGGCGAGAAGAGCTGGCGGTTCACGCCGAGCGCGCCGTGGCAGGCGGGGCCTTACCATGTCGGCGTGAGCCCGGACCTGGAGGACGTCGCCGGCAACACGCCGTCGCGGCCGTTCGACATGGACTTGCTCACGCCGAAGCGGCCGGCGCAGAAGCTGGAGCTCGAGTTTCAGCCGCGGTGAATCATGGGTCTGACCCGCTAGGCTGTCTCGGCGCTTTCTTGCTCGGCGCCGATCTGTTCAAAACTTCGATTTCTTGCCTTTCTTCTTCTTGGCCTCCACCCCGTCGGTGAACGGCGGCCGCTCGAATGTCTGGCCGTCGCCTGTGACGCGCGGGTCGCCGGCGTCGGTGAGGATCCCAAGCAGCCGCGTCGCCAGCTCCTTCTTGGCCCCGGCGTAGGCCGGATCGGCCGCGACGTTGTGGACCTGATCGGGATCCTTGGCGATGTCGAACAGCTCTTCCGCCGGTCGCTTGCCGAACGCGTAGTTGTAATGCCATTGCCACTTGGGATCGTTGCGCTGGGCCACCAGCCAGGCGCGCGTCGGGCTGGCGTCCATGTCGGCGAAGCAGGCGAACGTGTCATGCTCCAGGGCGTTGGCCGATGGGGCCGTGGTCGCCGTGACGGTTTTCGGATCGCCCAGCGGCCAGCGGTCCGGCGCGAAGTTGCGGATGTACAGGAACTTGTCGGTGCGCAGCGCCCGTTGCGGATACGGGACGTGGTTGTCGCGAGCGCCGGCCACGTGACGTTCGCGGCCGGTCACCACCCAGGTTCGCTCCGGATCGACCAGCCCGGATTTCTTCGAGCGCAACACGTTGAGGAAGCTGCGGCCCTGCATGCCGGGAGCTTTCTCCAGGCCGCCGATTTCGAGGAAGGTCGGCGCCAGGTCCATCAGGTTGACGAAGTCATTGACCACGCGTCCCCCCTCACCCCTGCCCGTCTTCCTGGGGGAGAGGGGGCCGGGCGGAATGCCCGGCCCGCTCGCGATCAGCGCGACGCCGACGCCGAAGTCGTAGAGGTTGCACTTGCCGCCCGGAAAGCCCGGCGCGCCGTGGTCGCCGCTGATGATGATGACGGTGTTGTCGAGCTCACCCGCCGCTTCGAGCAGCTGCAGGATGACGCCGACGCCCGCGTCCCAGGCCTGAATTTCGCCGAGGTAGTCGGCGAAGTCCTCGCGGACCTCGGGCACGTCCGGCAGGAACTTCGGCAGCTTGCCCTTCAGATCGTCCGTGTCGATGTTCCACAGCTTCTTGCCCGAGCCCTTCTCCCACTTGCGATGGACGAGCGTCGGGCCGAACCAGAAGCAGAATGGCTGCTCCTTGGGCCGCGCCTTCAGGAAGGACTGGAAGTTGTCGCGGACCTCCTTGAGCAACTTCGTGCGGGCGGCGTCGACGCTCATGCCCCCCTCTACCATCTTGGTCGCGTTCTCGGAGAAGTTGTTGTAAAGCCCGCCGGCGCCTTGAAACGCGTGCTTCTGCATGCCGAACGGGGCGTCCACCGGCGTGCCGGGGCTCCACACCTTGAACGCCTTGCCGATGAAGTAGCCGGCGCGGTGGAGCAAGAGCGGCCAGGACGGGATCTCCGCATCCCAGACGGCGCCCTGGAGGATGGCCCCGCGGCCCGTCTTGAAGAAGTAGCGCCCCGAGAGGAGGGCGCTGCGCGACGGCGTGCACGACGGAGCGGCGACGTAGGCGTTGCGAAACATGACGCCGCGCCGGGCCACGCGGTCGATGTTCGGCGTCCGCACCACCATGTTCGGCGACGGCCGGCCGTCCACCTTGGCGTAACAACTGGCGTAGCGGCCCCAGTCGTCGGCGAACAGGAACAGGATGTTCGGACGTTTCGTGTCCGTTTGTTTCTGTGAGCCGCTGGCGCCGGCCCACGTGGGCGCGAACGCCAGCAGACATACGGCAAGCGACCATCGCGCGGACATGGCGTCTCCTTGCATGTGGATCAATGTGAATCCTGCTATGAAGTCATGCTATGACACCCGCACCCAAGCGCGCTCGGCATTGCTCCGCAGCACCGCCTCGCACAACACGATCTCGCGGTGGCCGTCGACAAACGTCGGGAACCGGCGCGGCGCCTGCATGTCCCCTGCGTCGATGGCGTCGTACACCGCGCGGAACAGTTGCTTGAATGTGTCAGGAAATCCCTCGTTGTGGCCGCCCGGATAACTCGCGAAGGGGCGGACGCCCGGCCGCAACAGCGCGGGGTCGCGGATCAGCAGCTCGTTGGGTCGATCGCGATGGCCCAGCCACAGTTCGTTGGGCCGCTCGCTGTCCCAGGCCAGCGCGCCCTTGCTGCCGGCGATCTCGAAGCGCAGGCAGTTCTTGCGGCCGGCGGTCACCTGCGACACCGTGCACGAGCCGCGGGCGCCGTTCTGAAAATGAAGCAAGATCGCGCCGTAGTCCTCCGTGTCGATGGCGATCGGCTCCGTGGCTTGCCGCGGTTGCACCTTGCTTTGAAACGTCTCGACCGAGCCGGCCGGCCGTTGCCGGGCCGGCAGCACGGTCTTGACGTCGGCGCACACTTCGGTCACGGCCAGCCCGGTGATGGATTGAATCAAGTCGAGCCAGTGCGTGCCGATGTCGGCGACGGTGCGCAGCGCGCCGCCTTCGGAGGCCAGCACGCGCCAGTTGAAGTCGGTGTCGTATAGCAGCCAATCCTGCACGTAGCTGCCGGCGACGTGATAAATCTCGCCAAGCTCCCCGGCGGCGATCCGCTCCTTGACTTCCAGGCACAGCGGATAGAAGCGAACGTTGTAACAGACGGCGGCAACGCGTTTCGCTTGGTCCGCGAGCGCGACCAGCTCGCTCGATTCCCGCGCATTCATCGCCAGCGGCTTTTCGCAGATCACGTGCTTGCCGGCGGCGAGCGCTCGTTTGGCCTGTTCGTAATGGCGGCGATTGGGGGAGGTGATGTGGACAGCGCCGACCGCCGGGTCGGCGAGCAATTCATCCAGGGACGCGTAACCGCGCGGCATGCCGAGGACCTGGGCTGCTTGCCGGGACTTGTCCGGCGACGAGGCCAGGACGCCGGCAAGCGGACGATCGAGCCGGCGCAGCGCCTCGACGTGGACGGGGCCGATGAAGCCGGCGCCGATGAGGGCGGATGCGGGTTTCGACATATGGTTTCGCCGATCTGTGCGCTGCCCCGGTTGCCCGGTATCACGACATCGTACGCCATTCGAAGTCGGACTGGCAGCAAAATGAAGAAGCGATTAGAAATCGCCGGATGCTGTTGCGGCGCGGTGCGACGGCGCACATAATCAAGACTCAGAGAACCTGCATTGTGGTTGCCGTTTGAGCCGATGGTAACGATACGGATCGACACGCGTCGTCGTCGATCCGGCAAGATGGGGAGGACCGCCATGGGTCGTCGTCGACTTCTCCGGAATGCCTCGATTGCCCTGGCTGCTTGGCTTACGCTCTGGGGGGCAAATCGCCTGGCCGAGGCGCAGCAGACCAGCATCGTTTCGGGCGGCGGCAGCGGAACGATTGGGGGCGGCGCCGGCGGCGGCACCAGCCTCTTCGGGCAGGCCGGCAGCGCCGGCGCCGATCTCGCCAACGCGTTCGGCACCACCGGCACTGGATACTCCGGCGGACAGGGCGGCTTCACCGGCAACACCGCCGCCACCACCACAGGCCGCGCAGCCGGCGGCGGCGCCGTGATCCCGGCGGCGTCCAATCCCTTCGGCCCCAACTATGTCAACCCGCTGTCGCTGGGCCTCATGGTCAACGGCGCGACCGGCAAGGCCACGTTCAACCAGCCGACGTACGCGACGACCACCACGACGTCCAACATCCGCGGCGGCACCCGCACCGGCACGCGGACGGCCACCACCTCGTCGCTCGTTGCCTTCACCACCTATGGCATGAACCGGGCCATCCCGTACCGGACCGAGCTGAGCTCCGATGTCCCGATCATTGCCCCGGTGGCCTCCGCGCTGCAGGCGGAGTTGCGCGACGTTGTGAAGGGTTCGACGAGACTCACGAACAAGGACAACATCGACGTGTCGGTCGCCAACGGCATCGTGTTCCTGCGCGGCCAGGTCGCCACCGCCGAGGAACGCCGCCTGGTGGAAGCCATGATCCGGCTCACTCCAGGGGCTCGGAGGGTGAGTAATGAGTTGACCGTCGCGGGCGCCGCGAAACAGTAACGGGCATTTCTGTGGCATTCGCGCCGACGATCCCGTAGGTTGCGCCTGGGAGTATTCCTGGGCGCGACCAGTCATGGCTCTATCGTTCGAATGGGACGCCGACAAGGCGCGGCGCAACCTGACCAAACACGCCGTTGCATTTGAAGAAGCGGCCACCGTATTTGGCGATCCGCTTTCCAAGACCATCTTTGATCCGCAGCACTCCGAAGAAGAAGATCGATACGTGATTCTCGGCGAGTCCAACCGTGCGCGGTTATTGGTAGTAGTGTCGTTCACCGATCGCGATGATAAGATTCGTATCAGCGCACGCAGAGCGTCGCGCCGCGAAAGGAAGCAGCATGAAACGGACGAGTAAGTCCGAGCGCGAAATGCTCGACGAGTACGACTTCAGCGAGGGCGTGCGCGGCAAGTACGCCAAGCGCTACGCTCAAGGAACGAACGTCGTCGTTCTCGATCCCGACATTGCCGCCGCGTTCCCGAACGCCAAGGCGGTGAACGACGCGCTTCGAGCTCTCTTGAGAATCGCTCGTCGAAGCCACAAGAAGAACCCCGTTTGACATGTTCACCCCAGGGCCGCCTCATGCTCATCTTCGACGCTCACCTCGACCTCGCCTGGAACGCCATCGACTGGAACCGCGACCTGCGCTTGCCGTGTGCGCGCATCCGGCAGCTCGAGACCGACGCCGGCTACACCGACAAGGGGCGCTGCGTCAACACGGTCAGCTTTCCGGAGCTGCGCCGCGGCAAGGTCGTCATCTTCATCGCCACCCTGTTGCCCAGGCTCCTGCGCATCGGCGCCATGCCCGCCATCCAGCGTTACTCGTCGATGGCGGCGGCCTACGGCGCGGCGCACGGCCAACTCTCCTACTACGAAGGGATGGTTCAGGAAGGACACCTGCGCTGGATCAAGGATTGGCCCGCCCTCGACAAGCACGTGCGCCAATGGCGGGAAGATGAAGACTCCACGACGCTGCCCCTGGGCTTCATCCTCAGCATGGAGGGCGCCGATTCGATCCTGCGGCCCGACCAGGTGGAGGAATGGTGGAACGCCGGGCTGCGGATCGTCGGCCCGGCCCACTACGGCGTCAGCCCCTACGCCCACGGCACCGGCACCGAAGGCGGCCTGTTCGAGCAGGGTCCGGCGCTGCTCAGGGAGATGGAGCGCGTCGGCATGATCCTCGACGTCACCCATCTTTCCGACCAGTGCTTCGACGAGGCCATGGACATCTACGGCGGCCCGGTCCTCGCCAGCCATCACAACAACCGCACGCTGACTCCCAACCAGCGGCAGCTCACCGACGAGCAGACCAGGAAGCTGATCGCTCGCGGCGCGGTCATCGGCCACGCCCTCGACACCTGGATGATGATTCCCAACTGGGTCCGCGGCGAGACCAAGACGTTCGTGCCGCTGGAGAAGATCGTCGATCACATCGACCGCGTCTGCCAGCTGGCCGGCAACGCCCGGCACGCCGCCATCGGCACCGACCTCGACGGCGGCTTCGGCAAGGAGCAATCGCCGGCCGACCTCGACACCATCGCCGACCTGCAGCGCCTCCCCGACCTGCTCCGCCAGCGCGCCTACACGGACGCGGACGTGGAAGGCATCATGGCCGGCAACTGGGTGCGGTTCTTCCGTGAGGCGTGGGGAACCGGACCGCGAATGAACGCTGATGAACGCTCATGAATTCGTGACATGGGACACGAGTGACATGTCACTCGGCCGTGCGATCAAGAGACTCAAAGAAGCTGGATGCCTGTTCGGAATGCAACCTATTAGCGTTCATCAGCGTTGATTCGCGGTCCGCGTTGATTCGCGGCCAGCTCCCCGATCACCCGGCCGCCGATCTGGCTCAACTGTTTCCAGCGGCCTTCGTGGAAATAGGTCAGGCGATTGTCTTCCAGCCCCAAGAGATGCAGCAGCGTGACGTGCAAATCGCGGACGTGGTGGACGCATTCCACGGCTTCGTGGCCGAGCTCGTCGGTGGCGCCGATCGTGTGCCCGGCCCGGACGCCGCCGCCGGCCAGCCAGACGGCCATGGCCCTGGCGTTGTGATCGCGGCCGACGACGTGGCTGCCGCCGCGGATGCCGTTGTCGGGCGAGCGGCCAAACTCGCCGGCCCACACGACCAGCGTGCTGTCGAGCAGCCCGCGCTCCTTCAGGTCGCCGAGCAGCGCGGCGATCGGCTGGTCGACGGCGCGGATGCGGGCGGTGTGGGCGCGTTCCAGGTAGTCGTGCGAATCCCAGCCGCCTTCGAAGATCTGCACGAAGCGAACGCCGCTCTCGACAAGCTTGCGGGCCAGCAGGCAACGCCGTCCAAAACTTTCCGTCGCGCGCTGATCGAGCCCGTAACGCCGGCGCGTGGCCGTGGTCTCGCGGCTCAGGTCGAGAAGGCTCGGCACCTCCGCTTGCATGCGAAACGCGAGCTCATAGGACGCCATCCGTGCCGCCAGATCGGCCTGGTGCGGATGGCGCTCGCGATCCTGCTGGTTGAGACGGGCGAGCAAGTCGAGGTTGGCCCGCTGCGCCGCGCGCGTCACACCCGGCGGCGGCGTGAGATCGAGCAACGGCGAGCCGGCCGGCCGCAGCGGCGTCCCCTGGTAGAACGCCGGCAAGAAGCCGTTGGACCAGTTGGCCGCCCCCCCCTGCGGATAGGCGCCTTCGGGCAGCACGACGAAGGCCGGCAGATTCTGATTCACCGTCCCCAGCCCATACACGGTCCAGGCGCCGAGCGCGGGATCGCCGCCGAAGCGGTTGCCGGTGTTCAACTGATAACACGCCGTCGGATGGTCGATCGAATCGACCTGGCAGCCCTTGAACACGCACAGGTCATCGGCATGCCGCGCCAGGTGCTGGAAATGCTCGCACAGCCATTGGCCCGACTGGCCGTGACGCGCGAAGCGGAACGGACTCTGCACGTAGTAACGCCGCCCGCTGGCCATGGCCGAGGCGAAACGGTCGGCGCGCTGGAACTCGGTCATGTGGCGGCGGCGCAGCTCCGGCTTGGGATCGAAGGTGTCGATATGGCTCGGCCCGCCTTCCATGAAGAGAAAGATGCACGCCCGGGCCCGGGCGGGATGATGGCCGGGCCTGGCGGCCAGCGGCTGGCGGCGCTCGTCGGCTTGCAGGATGGCGTTGAAGGCCACGGCGCCGAGAGATGCGCCGAGACCGTAGAGAAAATCGCGTCGAGTGTGCATGACTTCTCCGCGACCAAGAAACCGGGGACCGACTGTTTAGCCCTGTTTAGCCCCGGTTCGAAGAACCGGGGCGGAGAGCATCCCGAGCTCGCGATTCATCCGCTGCCAACCGCCTGTCCGCCCCGGTTCTGCGAACCGGGGCGAAACGCCGAGCGTGTCTGCCCCCTTTTCAGCGTTCATGAGCGGCCTTGTTACCGCACCGACAGAAACTCGTTCGTATTCATCAGCACCAGCGCCAGTTCCGCCAACGCCCGCGTCTCGGCGGTTAGCTGCCACGCTTGCACATCCGGCTGATACCGGCGCAACGGCGTCAGCTCCTCGTCCCAGGTCACCAGCTCGCCGACCAGCTCTTCGATGAACTCGCGACGCACTTTCGTCGGCAGCGACGTTTTCGCCGGCGCGTGTTCGGCGTGGCGCCGTTCCATCCCGGCGACATGCTCCTGCGACCAGCGCCGCTCGTCGGCGTTCGGCGCCCGCCCCAGCACGCGTCGAAAGACCGCATCGAGTCGCGTATCCTGGTGTCCATCCCGCATCACCCGGTCCGCGAGGGCCAGCGCCCGCTGATGCGCGAAGGCCCCGTTGAACAGGGCGAACGCCTGCGACGCCACCGTCGTCTCGTCGCGGCGCTCGCACGACGTGTCGCTGCCCGGCCGATTGAACACTTCCAGCATCGGATCGGCCAGGGTCCGGATCCGCATGGCGTACAGCGTTCGACGATGCCGCTCCCTGGGCGTGAGCGACGGCACGTACGCCGGCGCCACCGAACCCATCACATGCCGCGGCTGCAGCGCCACTTCCCAGTTGATCTCGGGAAAGAACCCCGGCCCGCCGGCCTGCAGGTTCAAATCTCCGGAGGCGAACAGCATGGCGTCGCGAATTTCCTCGGCGGCCAGCCGGCGCGACGGAAAATACGCCAGCCACTGGTTCTTCGGGTCCACGGTCTTGAGCTTCTCGATGTCCGGATGCGTGCCCGATTGTCGATAAACCTCCGACGCAACGATCAGGCGGTGCAGCTTTTTGACCGACCAGCCCTGTTCGATGAAGTTGGACGCCAACCAATCGAGCAGCTCCGGATGGCTGGGCCGGGCGCCCATCTTGCCGAAGTTGTTCGGCGTCGCGACCAGGCCGGTCCCAAAGTGCTGCTGCCAGATGCGATTGACGATGACGCGGGCGGCCAACGATCTTCCCGCGCCCACGATCCACCGTGCCAGCGCCAGCCGCCGCCCGGCTGGTTCGCTGGGCAACGTCGTGTCGGCGCTCGGCGACGCGACCAGGGCGACCGCGCTCAGGATTCCGGGCGAAACCTTCTCCCCCGGCGCTTCGAGCGATCCACCGAGCAGGATGAACGTGTCGGCCGGCCTGGATTTCTTCGGCCCAGGAAGCGGATTGAGCGCGCGCGGCGACATGTAGCCGTTGTCGGGTCCGGTGTACACGGTCAGGGCGTACGGTTCGTATCGCAGCAGCTCGCGCTCGAAATACTGCTTCGACTTGGAGTACACCTTGCGCAAGGTGAGATCGACCTTGTCGAGTCCGTGCGCGGCACCGAGGTAGTCGCGCTTGGGCCGCTGGTCGGGGGGCAGGTCTTCCAACCGCTTGACGCCGCGCTCTCGCAAGAACGCCTCCAGGGCCTTGCCGGCCTTGCGCTGCAACGCGGCCTGGTTTTCCGCGACTTCCTTGAGCCGCTGGTTCACCAGCTCGCGCGCCGCCGCGGCGCCGTCGAGGTTCTCGAAGGGCAGAAACCGGAGCGGACGCTCGGCGAAGTAGGTGGTCGCGAAGCCGGCCTGGATGCGGTAGTAATCGCGGGTCGGCACCGGATCGAACTTGTGATCGTGGCAGGCGGCGCAGCGGAGACCCTGGCCGAGAAAGGTCACGCCCACGGCGTGGGTGACGTCGTCGAGCCACTGCTGCCGCGTGATGGCAGCCACGGTCATGCCGGTGTGTTCCCACGGCCCCATCCGCAGGAAGCCGGTCGCGATCAGAGCCTCCGGATCGTCCGGCGCCAGCTCATCGCCGGCAAGCTGTTCCAGCACGAAGCGGTCGTACGGCTTATCGTGATGAAAGGCCCGTACGACATAGTCGCGATAACGCCAGGCGCTCGGCCGCTCGAAGTCGTTCGAGAAGCCGGCAGTGTCGGCGTAGCGGGCGACGTCGAGCCAATGGCGAGCCTGCTGCTCGGCATAGCGCGGGCTGGCGAGCAGGCGGTCGACGACCTTCGCATACGAGTCCGGCGCCTTGTCCGCCGCGAACGCCTCAATCTCCTCCGTTGTCGGCGGCAGCCCGGTCAAGTCGAAGGTGACGCGGCGGATGAGCGTGACCCGGTCCGCCGGCCCGGCGGGTTCAACTCCGGCCGCCTTGAGTTTCGCGCGCAGGAACGCGTCAATCGGGTTGCCCCGCGCATCGGGCGCCGCCGGTTGGCGGAGAGGCTTGTACGCCCAGAGATCGTCCGGCTGGTAGGGCCGATTCGTCCACTCGGGCGACAGCCCGCCGCTGGTCTTCACGGTGATCCCGGCCGGTTTCTGCGCGCGGATGATCTCGGCGACGCGCTTGGCACTGGGCCACGGTGCGCCGCCCTCGATCCACCTCTTGATCGCCTCGACGTCCGCCGCGGAGAGCTTGTCGCTTTCCTTGGGCGGCATCGCGGCGAAGTCACTGTCGTTTCGCAGCACGGCCCGATAGAGCGGACTGTCGCCCGGCTTGCCCGGAACGATGCCCGGCTTCTCGCTATCGCCGCCCTGGAGCAACCGCGCGCGCGCGGTGAGATCGAAGCCGCCCTTGAGCTTCTTCGCGTCGTCGCCGTGGCACGCGAAGCACTTCGCCTGCAACGTGGGCAGGACGCGCGTCGCGAACAACACCTCCGCGTCGACGCTCGACGTCGGCTGCGCGGCAGAGGCGTTCGCGGCAATGAGCAACAACAGGGCCGCTGCCAGCCCGGCTGCATGACGTGTCCGCATCATGGTCATCACTTGTTCTCGATCAACGTCAAGGTCACGGCACGCACGTCCATCACGTGCTGCCCTGGAATCGCCAGCGCCCGCAGCGTCAACGGGCCGCGCCCTTTGCCCAGCGCGATCGGCGACAGCGTTAGCTTGCGGAACTCCTTCAGGTACGATTCGCCCTTTCTCGGCACTCGATCCTGCTGGTCGAGCAGCACGGGGTCCCACGCCTCGGTCACCTTGCCCACCGACTTCGCTTCGCCGTGCCGAAGCTCGACAGTGGAACCGACATCCTTGGCCGCGCAGGTGTAATCGATTTCCACGCGATAGACTCCCGGCGTGTGTACGTCGATGTCCCAGGTGATCGCGTCGTCCTTGCTTTTCCAGCTAGTGAAGTAAGAGCAGTTCGGCGCGCCGGCGCTGCGACGGACGCCGCCGTGCCCGATCCCATCTCGCGCCGGCAGCGGCGTCATGGGGAATTCGACAAAGCCGACGGGAAACGGCCGATCATCCTTCTTTCCGGGAAGCACGTCATTGCGGAAGTCGGCGACTGCCTGGCGAAGTTCCCGCGCCACGTCCGGGCGCTTGTCCGCGATGTCTACCGACTGGCCCGGATCGGCGACCATGTCGTAGAGCCGGCCGCTGGCGTCCAGGCGGTGCTGTTGGGTGCGCACCGAAATCTTGCCGCCGAAGGTGGCGAAGATCCGGCGGTCCGGCCAGTCCACGCGCTCGCGCAACAACAGCGGCAACAGGTTGCGGCCGTCGAGCGACTTCCCTTTCGGCAGCGGCGCCTTGGTGGCGGCGGCCAGGGTCGGCAGCAGATCGATCGCGCCGGCAATCTGCGGGATCACCGTGCCCGCGGCGATCTTGACGGGCCAGCGGACAAAGCACGGCGAACGCACGCCGCCTTCGTCGGTCGAGCCCTTGCGGCCGCGCATGCCGCCGTTCCAGCGAAAGCTGTTGGGGCCGTTGTCGCAGAAGAAGATGACGATGGTGTTCTCCGCCAGTTTCAGCTCGTCGAGCTTCGCCAGGATTCGCCCCACGTTGCGATCGAGGTTCTCGCACATCGCCAGGGCGCAGCGCGTGACGTTCAGATCCTCCTTCTTGACGTCGTCGGCGCGTTGCCCGATCGGTCGGTCCTTGAAGCGGTTCCAATCCTCATCCGGCACGCAGAACGGGGAATGGGGCGTGTTGTAGGCGACGTAACAGAAGAACGGCTCGGCCCGATGTTGCGCGATGAAGTCGACGGCCTTGTCGGTGAAATCGTCGGCGATGTAGCCGTTGCCGCGCACCGGCTTGCCGTTGCGCTCCAGCGGCGGATCGAAGTACTCGCCCCAATGCCCGGACGTGAACCCGTAGTACTCCTCGAAGCCGCGGGCGTTGGGATGATATGGCCACTGGCTGCCGTTGTGCCACTTGCCGAAGGCGCCGGTCCGGTAGCCGAGGGCCCGCAAGAGCTGGGCGATGGTGATCTCGCCCAGGTTCATGCGTTCGAGGCCGGTGGTGACGCTGCGCACTCCCGTCCGCGGATGGTAGCGGCCCGTGAGGAACTCCGCCCGCGTCGGCGAACAGACCGGTTGCACGTAGAAGCGCTCGAAGCTTGCCCCGCTGCGGGCCAGCGCGTCGAGGTTGGGCGTGCTGAGGTTCTTGTTGCCGCTCGCGCTCAGATCGCCCCAACCTTGATCGTCGCTCAGGATGACAACGATGTTCGGGCGGTCGGGCTTGTCGCCGGCGTGGACGGCGCCGTTGGCCAGCGCCAGAGAGGCAAAACAGGCGGCGAACAGGCATCGTGTCGCGTTCATATAATCACCCCGCGGCGGGTTCGATGTGGCACTCGTAATCTAGCCGATGCTCAGCGGTGAATCAATCATGGAACCATTGCGAACCGTGCTCATCACCGGCGCGTCCGGCAACCTGGGCCGGAAGCTGCGCGACCATCTGCAAGGGCGATTCCCCCTGCGTCTCCTGGACCGCGACGCGCGCGGCGACCCCGATGTCGTTGTTGGCGATCTTGCCCGGTGGAGCGCCGGCTGGGCCGACTTATTCACGGGCGTCGACACCGTTGTCCACTTCGCGGCCGATCCGGAGGCGTATCGCTCCTGGCACGAACTCGTCGGCCCCAATGTCGATGCCCTGATCAATGTCTATCAGGCGGCAATCGAGGGTGGCGCGCGGCGCTTCGTGTTCGCCAGCTCCAACCACGTCATGGGCGGGTACCAGGATGAGCCGGGCGTCCGCCTCACGCCGGAGCTGCCGCCGCGGCCGGGCCTTCGCTATGTGGTGGACGGCCAGCCCAGGAACAGCGCCGCGTATGGCGCCGCCAAGCTGTTCGGCGAGCGACTCGGAAAGTGCTGCGCCGAAGCCCGTGGCCTGGAAGTCATCGCCGTACGGATCGGCTGGGTGTGGCGCGGCGGCGCCAACGTGCCGGCCAACCTGCCGCGCGAGCGCGGCGCGTGGTTCCGCCTCATGTGGCTGTCCGACCGCGATTTCTGCCATCTCATGGAACGCTGCCTCCTCGCGGAACTGCCGGGCCGATTCGTCATTGTCAACGGCATGTCGGCGAACTACGGCATGGCGTGGGACCTGGAAAGCACGCGCCGGATCCTCGGCTATCAGCCGCAGGATGACGTCACCAGGTGAATCTCTGTTGAACCGCACAACCAAGGAGCGATCGATGTCGTTCTCGCCGCATCGCGTTGTCCACATGATTGGCGTCATCGCTCTGGCCGGCGCGTTGACCGGGACGGAACTCCGCGCCCAGCAACCGAAATCGCCGCCGCGAAAGACCACGGTGACCATCCATGGCGACATGTTCCACATCGACGGCGCGCCGACCTACAAGGGCCGCACCTGGAAGGGAAAGAAGATCGAGGGCCTGCTGTTCAACAGCCGGATGGTGCAGGCGATCTTCGATGACTTGAATCCGGAGACGGTGAAGTTGTGGGCCTATCCCGACGCCAAGAAGTGGGATGCCGAACGCAACACCCGCGAGTTCATCGCCGCCATGCCCACCTGGCGCAAGCACGGCCTGCTCGCCATGACCCTGAACCTGCAAGGCGGCAGCCCGCAAGGTTACTCGCAGAAGCAGCCCTGGCACAACTCCGCACTGAAAGAAGACGGCAGCCTCCGGCCCGACTACATGAACCGCCTCGAGCGCGTGCTCGACAAGGCGGACGAGCTCGGCATGGTCGTCATCCTGGGAATCTTCTACTTCGGCCAGGATGAGCGTCTCAAGGATCAAGCCGCGGTCCAGCGCGGCCTGGACAACGCGCTCGACTGGCTGTTCGACAAGGGCTATCGCAACGTGCTCATCGAGGTCAACAACGAGTGCAACGTCCGCTACGACCACGGCATCCTCAAGCCCCAGCGCGTCCACGAGCTGATCGAGCGCGTCAGGAGTCGGACCCGCGGCGGCCGGCGCTTCCTCGCCGGCACCAGCTACGGCGGCGGAACTATTCCGAAGGAGAACGTCGTCCGCGCCTCCGACTTCCTGCTGCTGCACGGCAACGGCGTCAAGGACCCGGCCCGCATCGCCGAGATGGTGCGGCTGACCCGCAAGGTCCCCGGCTACCATCCGATGCCGATCCTCTTCAACGAAGACGACCATTTCGATTTCGACAAGCCCAGGAACAACTTCGTCGCGGCCGTGAGCGAATATGCCTCGTGGGGCTACTTCGATTTCCGCATGAAGGGCGAAGGTTTCGACGAGGGCTATCAGAGCGTGCCGGTCAACTGGGGCGCGATGAGCGGACGCAAGCGGGGCTTCTTTCGGCTGCTCGGCGAGATCACGAATGAAGCGCCAACCGCGGAGGACGCGGAGACACGCAGAGAAGACGCCCAGCGGGGTCGGCGCGCCTGTCGGGATGACGGTGCTAACGATGAGGACGCGGAGACACGCAGAGAAGACGCCCAGCGGAGCGTCTTTCCCGGGAAGGAGTGGGCGACGCGGACGCCTGAACCAGCGGGACTGGATGCCGCGAAGCTCGACGCCTTCCGCGACTTCGTCGGCGGCCGCGGCTGTGTCGTGCGCGGCGGTCATCTCGTTTATTCGTGGGGCGACATCGCCAGGCGCGCCGACGTGGCCTCGGCGTTCAAGCCGTGGCTGGTCCACTTCCTGCTCATGCTGCTCGACCCCCTCACCCCCGGCCCCTCTCCTCCGGAGGGGCGAGGGGAGAGTCGGGGAATCCTCAAGAGCATTGACGAGCCGGTGTCACAGTGGGAATCGCGTCTCAACGATCTCAATGCCGATCTGGGCTTCAAGGACCGGAAGATCACCTGGCGTCACCTGGCTTGCCAGACGTCGTGCTACGGCGTCGAGGAACCTCCCGGCGCCGCGTACGACTACAGCGATTACAACATGGCGCTGTTCTTCGACACGCTGTTTCTGAAGGCCTACAAGACCAGCTACGCCAGGATGGACGCGGACGTGCTCCACGCCAGGCTCACCGACTTGCTCCAGTGCGAGGACAACCCGACGTTCCTGGCGTTCGGTCCCAAGAATCGTCCGGGCCGGCTGGCGATCTCCGTCCGCGATTTCTGCCGGTTCGGAATGCTGTATCTGCACAAGGGGACGTGGAACGGCAAGCAGCTCCTCGATGCGAAGCTGGCGGAGATGGCGGTCAGCAGTCCGTTGCCCAACTCGATTCCACGAACCCAGGGGAACAAGGCGGACATGATCGCCGGCCAGCGCTCGATCGGCGGCGGCAACAACCAGACGGATCACCTGGGCAGCTACAGCTTCGCCTGGTGGACCAACGGCGTCGACCGCGCCGGCAAGCGCCACTGGCCTGATGTGCCGCTGGATGCGTTCGCCGCCCTGGGCCACGGCGGCGTCCGCGCCATGGTCGTCATCCCCAGCCGCGACCTGATCGTGAGCTGGAACGATGCCAAGATCAAGGGGCGGGAGCTGGAGAACCGGGCGCTGCGGATGCTGGTGGATTCCGTAAGAAGCCAACCGTAAGAAAACCAAACGCAGAGAACGCAGAGAAGAGAGGACTGCGGATGTCACGAATGTCCACTCCCCTCTCTTCTCTGCGTCTCTCCGCGTCCTCTGCGGTTAAGCCTCATCTCGCCACCACCGTCTCCGCATACTGCAGCCGCCCGGTGAAGCCGTCGTAGTACTGGAAGATCACCTGCGGCCTGGGAAACGCCAGCCAGCGCGTGCCCCCGATCGCGCGCGGGTTGTTGAAGACGTTGTTCACCTGCACCACGCAATACAGCGGCTGCCGCGCCGCCTCGCGCGGCACGTCGTTGGCGAAGTAGCTCGACCAGCGGATGAAGCATTTGGTCCCGAACGAATCGAACGGCCCGTTGGCCGGCCGATTGCCCTCGTCGCCAACGAGGTGGTTCTGCGAGTTGTGCGGCCCCGACGCGAATTCCCAGACGTTGTCCGCGATCCGCACCGCGAAGCTGTTGTGCAGGTCGCCGGTCAGCACCAGCACCGGCTTGCCCAGCCCCCGCCAGAAATCGATCATCTCGCCGCGCTCTTCGAGGAACACCGTCCAGGAGTCGTCCTTGTTCTGCGGCCGCACCGCCCCGCCGCCGACGTGCGGCACCATCAGGTTGACCGACGACACCACGAAGAAGAAATCGGCGTCGCTGCTCTTCATCTCCTGTTTGAGCCAGGCCTTTTGCTCCCGGCCCAGGATCGAAATGCCCTTCTTGCCGCGGTCGTCGAGGTCGTGCATGTCGCGGTGGCTGCGCGTGTCGAGCAGATAGAAATCGCAGTTGGCGACACGCATCTTGACGTAGTTGCGCCGGCCGATCGAGTAGCTCGACACGCTGTCGGCATACGCCGGCGGCTTGATCCGCAGGCGATGCTTGTCGAGGACTTCCGTAATGGCGAAGACGCCCGCGTTCGGATCGCCGGGCGGCTCGTCGTCGAGGGCGTTGATGTTTTCGCCCGCGCTCGGCTTGCCCCAGTGCACGTGCAGGTTGGCGACCTGCTGGAGGTCGAGCTTGGTGAAGTCGGCCGCCGGATCGACGAGGATATCGCTGCCCTTCTTCAGCTCGGCCTTGCCGAAGCGGATGTCCTGCGTAAAGCCGGCCGGGTTGCTCCAGGCGAGATAGTCGTGCCAGGCGCGGACGCCGATGTCGCGAAACACCGCCCGGCGCTCGCGGATGCCCGGCTGGCCGGCGCCCCAGACGTCATTCAGGATTTCGTGATCGTCCAGCGTGAAGAAGCTGGGCACGTGGCGATGCCATTCGGACAGGTTCTTGCCCCGCTCCAGGTAGACCTTGTAGTTCTCCCAGACGCCGACGAGCGTGGGCGCGATCTTCACGTTGTGCGGGGCATCGTTCTCGGTTCGGCCGACTTGTTTGAGCCAGGCGTTCACGGTGTGGCCGCGCGCGTCCTCGTAGAGCCAATCGCCGTTGAGGATGGCGAAGTCGATCTTGTCGTGCAGTTCGCGGAGCATGGTCTTGAACGCCGGGCCGTTGGCGCCCAGGCCTTGCTTGGGGTTCTGGTTGTTGCCGCAGGCGAACTCGAAGCTGAAGTTGAACAGGCCGCGCGGGTTCAGCTTGTCGTCGCGCAGCGCGGCGGAGTCGGGAAGGGTGCGGAAGGCGCCGTCGACCTCGCGCCGGCTGCCGATGACGCGGTAGAAGTACTTGGTCGCGGGCTCGAGGCCCTTGATGTGGACCCAGCCGGTGTTGTCGCGCTCCAGGCGCGTTTCACCCATCGAGACTTGATCGAGTGCGTTGGCGGCGACGCCGTAGCGAACCGCGAACTTGCCGGGCTGCGCCGTGCGTATCCAGACGCCGACTTCGCGGCTGCCGAGCCGGCCGAGAATGGGGCCGTGGGTGATCTCGGCTCGCGGCTCCTGTCCCGACGCGGCGCCGTGGGCGCCGAGCACACCCGCCACCAGGCCGATCCATATTCGTTGCATGTGTCGACTCCCGCAACAAGACTATTGAGGGAGTCGAGGTTCGGCCATCCAGCAAGCCATAACCGCAGAGGACGCCGAGTGCCGCAGAGAAGAAGGCAGTCCCCTGCTTTCTCTGCGCCCCTCTGCGTCCTCTGCGGTCAGTGTTTTTAGCCGTCGCCGCGGCTGAGTGTGACAACCTTGGTCTGCGTCACCCCGGTGCTGGAGCGAATCCGCAGCGGAAACCGACCCAGCTTGCGGACCGTGCACTTCCATTCGACGAAGCTCTGCCGCGGCTCGATGGTCGGCTGCGGCACCGGACGAATCTCGCGGCCTTCGAGCAGGGCCAATTCCTCGGGCAGCTCCAGGACCAGGGCCTGCCCGATCACCGGATCGTGAACCAGCGCCGTCACGGTGAACTCCTTGCCCGGCTCGAACGAGCCGTCGAGAGTCAGCTCGACCCGGCCTTCCGCTTCCGGAGCGACGGCGACGCCGATGCCGTAGGCGTAACCGAACTCGCGGCGGCCGCCGGGCTTGATCTCCTTGGGATCGAAATAGATCGACAGGGCGGAGTCGCCCATGGCCCGGACGGCGGGCATGTCCCAGCCGTTGAAGCCGCCGGCGCCGTGCCGCGACAGGACGACGCGGCTCGCCTTTTCGAGCGTGCTGCCCAAGTTGAGGGTGAGGTGGGCGAAGTTGCCCGGATTCTTCAGTTCGGGCCGCTCCAGGCACTTGACCCAATCGGGCAGCGTCTTGTCCTTGAGCTCGATGCCGTCGAGCACCTTGCCGGGAATGGTCGGGGCGGCGAACAGGGCGCCGTCGTTGGTGACGATGTACATGTCGATGTAGGCCCGCATGCCGAACTTGTGCGACTGCTTGCCGATGTTCTCGACCAGGTACTTGATCAGCACCGTGTCGAGCTGCCGCTTCCGGCCCGGACCGGCCGATGTCGACGGCGCCAGCTCCATCGTGCCGGTGATGCGCAGGTCGTTGCAGAGCAGGACCGTCATGTGCCCCTGGCGCTTGCGCCCGGACGCAGTCGTCGGGAGCGGCTGATTGATCTTCTCGAAGCGGCCGCCCGCCGCCGCGGCCTGCGTCACCCGGCCGTCGATGTTCAGGAGCGGGAAGTGGCTGAGATGCAGCGACCGGCCCTGCATGGTGTTGATGCGGACGTTGAAGTTGGCCGACGGCACGCAGCGGATGCGCGGCGTCGGATCGACCGGCAAGGCGGCCTCGATGTAGACCGGCTTGTCATCGGCGATCTCGACCTGCACCGGTCCCGTGGCGGGCTGTCCGGCGGCGCCGGTGAGGGCGAGAGTCGCTGTCGCCACGATCAGCGAACCGATGGATGCCGAACGGATCAATGTCGAACGGACCAACGTCGAACGGATCAAGCGCTGCCAATGGATGTGGTTCATCTGGGTATCCTCCCGCGGCAGCTACATCTATCTTGACGCGTGGAGGGGGTGGTTGTCACGCGAAAAAAGGGCGGAGGCGTGCTGCTGGAGCTTGGGGAAGCCGGGTGAAGGGTTGTACAATATCATCGGAAGGCCGAAGGGAACGCAGTGGCTGAGCCATTCAAGATCAATGTCACTGCAGGCGCTGAAGCACACCCCGTCACCAAACGACCGCCTTCGGAGGCTGATTCATGTCGAACGATCGTCGTGCGTTTCTGTCCGCCTCGGCGGCTGGCCTCGCGCTCGGCGGCGGCCTCTTGCCGCACCAGCAAGCACATGTCGCCGCCACCCAGCCGCCGAACGCCCAGGCCGGCCGGCGCGCCAACCGCATCGCGGTCTCGACCTACTCCTTCTGGCAGTTTCGCCACAAGGACTTCCGCGGCATCGAACGCTGCATCGACCTCGCCGCCGACATGGGCTTTGACGGCGTCGAGATCCTCCATCGCCAGATGGAACAGGAGGACAACGCCTACCTCCAGCGCCTCAAACGCCGGGCGTTCCTCCTCGGCCTCGACCTGTGCGGCTTTTCGACGCACCAAACCTTCCTGTCTCCCGATCAAAAGGTCCGGCAAAAGAACATCGACCACACCATCCGCTGTATCGAGCTGGCCTACGCGCTCGGCATCCCGACCATCCGCGTCAACACCGGCACCTGGGGCACGAGCAAGAATTTCGACGAGCTGATGAAGAACAAGGGCATCGAGCCGCCGCGGCCCGGCTCCACCGACGAGCAGGGCTTTCGGTGGGTCATCGACGGCCTGGGCGCGTGCCTCCGGGCCGCCGAGCGCTGCGGCGTCACGATGGGGCTGGAGAATCACTGGGGCCTGGGCCGCACGGCGCGCGGCATCCTCCGCGTGGTCGAAGCCGTGAAGTCGCCCTGGCTGAAGGTCACGCTCGACACCGGCAACTTCCTGGACAACATGTACGAACAGATGGAGCTGCTGGCCCCGCACGCCGTGCTGGTCCAGGCCAAGACCTATCACGGCGGCGGCACGTGGTACACGCTCGACATCGACTACCCGCGCGTCGCCGGCATGCTTCGCAAACACCGCTACCAGGGGTACATCTCGCTGGAGTTCGAGGGAAGGGAGAACCCGCGGACCGGCGTACCGCAGAGTTTGACGTTGCTGCGGCGGGCGTTTTCGTGAAACAGGGCGAATTCCGGAGAGAGTTGACGCGGACGTCAAACCGTGGGGAGGCGTCTTTAAGAAGCGCAACGGCCGCGAGTTGGAGCGCGCGCTGGTGTCGCAACACGTTGCTTGATACGATGGTGCGAGGAGGAAGCACGCAAACTTACAACGTCACAGGCGAAATGATCGACAACCGACATGTCGAGTTGGATGAGCCGCTGCCCTTATCAGCCGGCAAAGTGCGCGTGGCCGTGCAGGAACTCACGAGCGTGCTCACATCGAACGCGCCGGCCGGCATCGGCGATGAAGATTGGTCCGACACACCGGAAGGCATTGAAGCATGGATTCGCTGGTATGATTCGCTCGAGCCGGTCGAATTCACAGCGGCCGAACGGGCCGCCTGGCAAACTGCTCGCAACGAAGATAAGCAAACCGAGCTGGCCTGGTGGAACGAGCGCTCTGATCGTCTCGAGGAGCACTTCCGATGAGGCGCTACGTGTTGGACACGAACACGGCAGGCGATCTCATCGAGAAGCGTGGCGATGTGCCGGAGCGAGCGCGTCAGGCCCGCCGCAAAGGTGGTCGCATTGGCATCGGCATGCCCGTTTTGGCCGAACTGTATTACGGCATCGAATTCAGCGCGAGCCGCGACAAGAACCTGGAACGATTACGGCGGGCGCTGTCAGGTCTAACCCTTTGGCCGTTCGACGCGCCAGCAGCCGCTGAATTTGGGCGCCTCCGCGCAGATTTGCGCCGCCGCGGTCGGCCGATGCAAGTCATCGACATCATGATCGCCGCGATTGCGTTTGCTTCTTCCGATAATACTCCGGCCACACGATCCGCCCCTGCTCGTAGCGCGACCAGGTCCACGCCGGCCATGTCGGGCTTTCGTCCTGCACCTCGCGGTAGAGCTTGCGGAGCACACCCGTCATCCGCCGCATGCGCTCCGGGTCGGCCGCGGCGCGATCTGTCTTTTGCGCCGGGTCCTCGCGCAGGTTGTACAGCTCGAACGCCGCGAGTCCCGCCGACTTGATCGCCTTCTGATCGTCGGCGCGGATGTCGGCGCCCGGTTTCGTCTCCGGGCCGTCGAGGCGGGCCAGCAGCATCCAGTCGCCCTGCCGCAGCGCCACCTTGACCTTGCTCTGGGCCGCGTTGAAGTGCCAGTAGAGCGGCGTCTTTCGTTCCAGCGGCTTGCCCGCCCCGGTCGCCGTGAGCAGCGGCACGATGCTGGTCCCGTCGATGGCGCGATCCTTGGGCGGCGCGATTCCGGCGATCTCGCAGAGCGTCGGCAGCACGTCCACGCCGCCGATCGGTTCGTCCGACGTTCGGCCCGGCTTGGTCTTCCCGGGCCAGCGCACGATGCCCGGCACGCGGATGCCGCCTTCGTACAGATGTCCCTTCTTGGCCCGCAGCCCGCCCGTGAAGCCGTGGGGGTGGACGCCCGTGAGCGCCGGCCCATTGTCGCTGGTGAAGAGCACCACCGTGTTCTCGTCCAGGTTCAGGGCCTGGAGCGCGGCCATCAGCCTGCCGAAGGCGGCGTCCATCTGCGAGACGTTGCCGTGATGGGCCCGCAGGCTCGGGTCCTTCGACGCATACAGCTCCGCGAACTTGGCGTCGGTGGCGATCGGCTCGTGCGGCTCGTGAAAACAGACGTAGAGGAAGAATGGCTTGGCCGGGTCGCGCGCCTCCTTGAGCCAGCGAATCGCCTCGCCGGCGACGATGTCCGCCGAATAGCCCTTGAGCTCGCCCATCGGGATGCCGTTGCGGACGAAGTTGTACGGGCTTCTGTGATTGGGGAGGGCGTTGTTCTGCGTGGCCAACCAGTGGTCGAAGCCGTGATCGGACGGCTGCGGCTGGCCGGGGAGGTTGAACATGCCGTTCAGATGCCATTTGCCGACGAGGGCGGTCGCGTAGCCGGCGCGGCGCAAGAGCGTGGCAATGGTGATCTCATGGCCGCGGAGGTGCATCGGCGACAGCATCGGAATCCAGTTGTGGACGCCGACGCGCGTCGGCGTCCGTCCCGTCATCAGCCCGGCCCGCGACGGCGAGCAGTTGGCGCCGGCCGAATAGCAATGCGTGAACCGCAGCCCTTGGCTGGCGAACCGATCGAGGTGCGGCGTCTTGATCGCCTGGTTGCCGAAGCAGCCGAGATCGCCGTAGCCCAGGTCGTCGGCGAGGACGACGACGAAGTTGGGCCGCGCGGGCTGCGCGAGGGCCGGCGCCGGGGCCGCGACGAGCAGTGCGAGCGAGAACAACAATGTTTCGCGTGTCACGAAGACCCACCCTTTCGTTGGCGTTGAGGGACCAGGACTGGTCAGAGTTTGTGAAAAAATGGGGACTGGCTCCGGCCGGCCCTCGAAGAACGCTGGAATGGGTGGACGAGGCCGGTGCCTGTCCCCATTTTTTCACAAACTCTCAGTCCAACCGATAGTCCACCCGCAGCGGCAACTGGTGAACCTGACCGCCGCCGCCGGCGATGGCGCGGGGCATGCCCGGAGGCCAGGCCGTCGCCGCGACGCAGCGTTCCAGAATCTCCTCGATGATCGCGGTGCGAATGTCCTGACCACCGAAGTTGAAGTGCGTCGTCTCGATGCTCGTCAAGCCCTCCCACTGTCGCTCCCACTTGACGGCGTACTTGCTCTTCCGCTCGAAGAACAGGCGCTTGCTCTCATGCTCCCAGGCGACGGCGCCGTCCGAGTCGATCAACCGGTAAATGAGCTTGACTCCCGGCACCACGACGCCCTGACGGTCGCCAGGACTTCGCAAGAGCCGGGTGTGGCTGTCGTAGACTTCATGGGTGACGCGCAGTGCCCAGCCGCCGGGCTTGAGGTCATAGCCTTGCGATTGCAGCGTTCGGGCCAACCCTTGCGCCAGCTGCAAGCTGCGACCTGATTCGCCGAGGTCCGCCTCGACACGGATCGGTCCGCCGGGACGAAACGCGAACTTCACGCCGTCGCCGGCCAAGGGCGCGTGCTCGGGCGCTTGCGGGTGCGGCACGACGAGCGGCTGCCATTGCGTCATCGACGGCCGCTGCGGATTGGGCCGCCGCAGGAACCAGGGCCGGCCGGCCGCGTCGCTGCGCAGCTCGTCCTTCTCGACCAGTCCGTCGCCGGGCCTGGTCTGGGCGCCGCCAGCTCGGCGATGGTCGCGTGCGCATCCAGATCGATCAGCAGGTCGCGGTTGTTGGCCCGGTTGCCCGCCAGCAGCCGCCGCGAACCGTTCCACTGCAACAACTTGGCCGGGGCCATGCCGTAGGGAATCTCCGAGGTGGCGCCGGTCGCCATGTCCCAGAGCTGCAGCGCACAGCGAGCGCCGTTGCCCTTGTTGAGAGGATCGAACCAGCCGCCGTTGCGCACGCGGACCAGCGTCTTGCCGTCGGGAGACAAGAGCGCGGGCGCATGCCACGCCCACGCCGGAATGTCGGGGGCCTGGCACCGGCCCAGGCACCGGCCGGTGGACGCGTCGAGGATGTCCACGTGCTCGGGGGTCGAGGCCGCCAGCCAGCCGCGCCCCGGCGCCATCTGCAGCGGCCCCACATAGCCGCCGTCTACCTCGAACACGGCCTTGCCGGCCGGCACGTCCCAGGCGGTCACCTTGCCCGCGCCGAGCGTGAGCAACCGGCCCTCCGCCGACCAGGCCAGCGAATCAATCGGCGCATCGGCGTACGGGACCAGGCCCATCAGGCGCTTGCTCTCCGTGTTCCACACGTCCACGCGCTTGGCGTCGTCCGGATCGCTCACGGCGAGTTGGCTGCCGTCCTTCGTGAGCGCCGCGACGGTCGGCAGCAGCCGGTCCACGAACCCCTTCTTGGTGATCCACGGCCACAGGGGAATCGAGTCGCCCACCTTCGCGCCGGTGCGGAGGTCGTAACGATCCCAGGCGAACTCGATCCGATAAGTCGGTTTGCTCTGATGCGTGTGTTTCAGGATGGCGGCCTGCGCGTCGGCAAAGGCGGCCGGCCAATCCGGCAGCACGGCAGTGAGCGGCGCCGGCTCGAGCGGCGTGGGCGTGGCGGCGGGCACGGCCCAGGCCGCCGGTTCAGGCTTGCTCGCCTTCACGCCGCTGCGATCGGCGGCGATCACCTCCGGCCGATCGGCGAAACCCGCCAGCGCCGCGCCGGACTGCTTGCGCAGGACTGTTTCGTCAAAGGGAACGACGTACAGGCCGCCCCACTCGATCCACTCGCGGAGCTTCTTGGCGCCGGTCGGATCGGTCGCCTCATCGACATACTCCTTCTTGTTCCGCCGGGCCACCTCGACCGGGGGCAACGGCAGATGCGGCGCGAACTTGAGCCGGCCGAACACGAGCAGCTGCTTCTTGCCGGCCCAGCGCAGCGCGCGATACTCCAGGGGAAGCACGCTGGCGCCGCTGCCGGCATCGACCACCGCGCCGAAATGGAACGTGTGCTTGGGCCAAAGGTCCGAAGGCCGCTGCCCTTGCTGCACCTTCTGGGGAATCAGCACCGAGTTTGGAAACGGCCCGGCCAGCGGGGCGTCGCACAGCTCCGGATCGGCGAGACTTTGATCCACACGCGGGCTGCCGTCGTCCATGCGCCACGAGCGCAGCGATACGTCGGAACGCGAACGGATGCCCCGGCTCGGATCGTACGCGGAGCCTTTGCAGATCACCGCGATCAGCTCGGCGCCGTCGGCCCTGAAACTCATGCCGTGATGGTCGAGCCAGTCGATCATGTACGGCAGCGGCAGCTCGCCGGCGACACGTCCGTCCGCGACCGACACCACCACGATGCTCCGCCGTCCCGCCAGGGCCACGTACCGCCCGCCCGGACTGACGGCGCCGGCGGCCCAACGCGGCACGTAGAAGAACTTCACGTGCGGAAAGCCCTTGGCGTCGGGGACGATGTGCTCGAAGGGAAAGTCCTCGGCGGGCAACGCCACCGTGTGCAGCGCCGCGCCCTTGACGATGTCCCACGTCTGCAGCGCCGGCGCCGGCTTCGGGCCCGCCTGGTAAGTGAGCATCGCGATCCGATCGGGGGCGGTGAAGTCGAGCCAGGCGACCGTGCCCGTCAATTGCAGTTTCGCCACCGGCTCGGGCGCTCCTTGCTTCCAGACAAAGAGCAGGCCGTCGCGCCGGGTGAGCGGATTCTTGGACGGAAATGCCGGGCGATCGACGATCTCCGAGTCGGGGCCGACGATGTACTTGCCGTCGGGGCTCAGAATGCAGTTGCTCTTCCAGACCGGGGCTTTCCAGGTGAATTCGCCGGCCGGCGCGCCGGTCCGCATGTCGATGACCGGCATGGGCGGCTTGGCCGTCGGCTCTTTCAGCGGGTCGCGCCCGGCCCCCGCACGGATGCGTCGTTCGTACCAGCCTTCCTCGGCATACCAGAGCGGCACGTCGATCACGAACGGCCCGTTCATCGAGGCGAGCAGGGGATGTCCCTCGGAAACCAAGCCGAACTTCGGCGCCAGCTCGGGCCCCGGCGTCGCCGGAGGATCGGGCCGCGCTTCCCATGGACGCAAAGGCTTCGCGACCTCCTTGTCCTTGGCCGCTGGAGCGGCCTTGTCTGGACCGGCCTTGGCGGGTTGCTTCGCCTTCGTGGCGGCGACGTCGATCGGCAACGAGGCGGAGATCAGTCCGTCGAGAGGCGCATCCACGACGGCCATGCCGGAACCCTTGTCGATGCGACCCGGTTGGCCCCCTGCGGGTCCTTGTGGTTGCCCACCGCCGCCGCCCCCGCCGCCGCCCCCGCCGGCGACCACCACGATGATGATCACGATGACGAGAAGCAGCGCCAGGCCGCCGCCGCCGGCGGCAATCCACACCTTGGGGCTTACCCCCGCAGCTTGTTGCTTCCGCTTCTTTTTCTTCTTGCCCCTGGTCCTTTCGGTCCGCTCGGGGGCGTCGAGATCCTCTTCATGCTCACGCGGCGCCGGTGTTTCGGGCGCATCGGGGCGTGGCATCGGTGGCGGCGGCGGACCGGCCGCGCCCTCCTTGCCCTTGAGGCGCAGCCTGGCGCCGCACGACGGGCACGCCACCTCGCCGCCGGCCGGCGACTCGAAGGAGAACACATCCTGGCACTTCGGGCACTTGACGCTTTGAGGCATGGCGAATCTCACGGCTTGGAAGCAAGCGAGCGAACGTCAGTGTATGCGCCGACCGCGACGGCGGAACCGGATCGGCGTGGATTCCAGGAAGCGGCCGCTTGCACTCTCGTAGCTCCCAGGCCACAATCGAGTCGCCACGCGAACCGGGGATTCACCATGCAATTCCGCCTCTCCGTCCTGTTGCTCGCGGCCATAGTCTCCGTCGTCCTTCCGCACGCCGCCGCGGTTCGATCGCAGGCGCCCGCCTCCTTAGATTGGCCAAAAGCCGAGCCGGCAAGTCAGGGAATGTCCCCGGCCAAGCTGGACGCCCTCAAAGACAGCCTGGCCAAGCAAGGAACCAAGTCGCTCCTGATCATTCGCCACGACAAGATCGTCTACGAATGGTACGCCGCCGGACACGGGGCGCAGAAGAAGCACTACACCGCCTCGCTGGTGAAGGCCATCGTCGCCGGCATCCTGTTCCTTTTGGGCTGGCAGGATGGCCGGTTCGAGCCGGAGGAGCCTGTCGCGAAGTACGTCACGCACTGGAAGAACGATCCGCACAAGAGCAAGATCACCTTTCGCCACCTGGCCACGCATTCGTCCGGCCTGTCCGATGCCGAGCACAACGTGCCCGGCTGGGAAGAATCGTTCTGGAAGCGCCGGCCCGATCCGTTCACCGTGGCCCGCGACCAGGCGCCCATGCTGTTCGCGCCGGGCCAGCGGTTCGAGTACAGCAACCCCGGCATCGCCATGCTCGCCTACGGCGTCACGGCCAGCTACGGCGGCAAACCGGGCACCGATCAACGCAGCCTGCTGAAGAAACGCATCATGGACCCGATCGGCGTGCCGGCGAGCGAGTGGTCGATGGGTTACGGGCAAACCTACAAGGTCGATAACCTGGACCTGGTCGCCAACTGGGGCGGCGGCTCGTACACAGCGCGGGCGGTGGCGCACGTCGGCCGGTTGATGCTGCGCAAGGGCGACTGGCAAGGCAAGCAACTCCTCGATCCCAAGCTGATCGACAAAGCGCTCACGCCATCCAAGGCGCCGATTCCGCAGCGGTCGAAGGACAACCCGCAGCCCGCTTCGGGCCTGGGCTGGTGGCTCAATCGGGACGGCGTCTGGCCGAGCGTGCCGCGCGATGCCTTCGCCGGCGCGGGCGCCGGCCATCA